>NZ_LAVA02000069.1 GCF_000974985.2 Streptomyces mangrovisoli
CAGGTGAGGACTCGTCGGTCAGGGTTGCTGGTGGGGGGTGGGGGTGGGGTCGGGGGCGGTGAGGTACTTGGGGGTGCGTACCTCGGGCGCCTCGGACCAGGACAGGGACGTCAGGTCGAGGGACGACTCGTTCAGCGGACGCACCAGGGGGGACACCACCGCCGCACCCGCGACCACGGGAGCCGTCAGCGCATGGATGCTCTGCCCGGAGGCCGGTGTCGGCACCCCCGGCAGCAGCGGTGCCGACACGGACGTCGGCGCCACGACCGTCCCGGCGAGCAGCGGCCGCTCACCCTGCCCCTGCGCGAGCAGTGGCGCGCCCTGACGGCGTCGCTGGGTCTCCGGGGAGGTCCCCGGCGCGTTGCCCTGCGTACGGGCCGGGACGACGTTGCTTCCGGCCCCGTTGCCGCCGCGGGCGTCCGCGCCGGCGTCGGTCGGCATCCCGGTCGTCACCCCGCCGAGCGCGACGGCGGCCAGCGAGACGGCCCCCGCGGCGACGAAGGCGAACCGCAGCCCGCGGGAGGCGGCGCGGTCGGCCTCGTGCCGGCTGACGTCGTGGATGCGGAACCCGCGGCCGGGAGCGGGCAGCGGGGCCGCCCCGGGAGCGTGCGGGTGCGCGGGGACGTAGCCGAAGGTGAACGGCTCCTCGCGCCGCACGTCGAAGACCCCGGCGCCCATGCCCGGACCCGGTCGGCCGCCGAACGGGTCGCCGGCAGGCGGCCCGCCGTCGGGACCTCCCGCGGGCAGGCCCTGGAGCCGGGCGAGGAAACTCTCGGAGGGCGACGGCGGCGCCACCTCCGCGAAGACGTTCTTCAGCCGGCGCTGCGCGTCGACCTCCGCCTTGCACTTCGCGCAGGTCGCGACATGGGCCAGGACCCGGTCGCGCGCGTCATGACCGAGCTCGCCGTCCACCAGGGCGGAGAGCCGGTCTCCCAGATGCTGTTCCGCGAACTGCCTCGCGGTGGACTTGGGTCGTGATCCGGTCACGCGGTCGCGCCCCCTCCTCCCAGGGCGGGCACACGGGGCACGAACGAGCGGCGCTCGGCACGGGCCTCCGGCGAGCGGTGCGCGAGCGCCTTGCGCAGCTGCGAGCGGCCGCGGTGGATCCGGGAGCGGACCGTGCCCAGCTTCACACCCAGGGTCGCGGCGATCTCCTCGTACGACAGCCCTTCGATGTCGCACAGGACGACCGCCGCGCGGAACTCGGGCGCGAGGGTGTCGAGCGCCTGCTGCACGTCCGCGTCGAAGTGGGCGTCGTTGAAGACCTGCTGCGGGGTCGGCTCCTTGCTGGCCAGCCGCTCCGCCGCGTCCTCGCCGAGCGCGTCGAAACGGATGCGCTGCTTGCGGCGGACCATGTCCAGGAAGAGGTTGGTGGTGATGCGGTGCAGCCAGCCCTCGAAGGTGCCCGGCGTGTACGTCGACAGCGAGCGGAAGACCCGGACGAAGACCTCCTGCGTGAGGTCCTCGGCGTCGTGCTGGTTGCCCGTCAGGCGGTACGCGAGGCGGTAGACGCGACCGCTGTGCGTGCTGACGATCTCCTCCCAGGTGGGAGGAGTCCACGCCTGCCCGTCCGCGTCGTTGGAGAAGGTCGCGGTCTGGGCGTGGTCAGCGGCGTGACTGTGGTCAGCAGCGGTGTCGTTCACGGATTTCGGCCGGCCCGACGATCCGAGAAAGCGCCGGAGCACTCCTCCCCGATCCACAGGCGCTGCCGCACCTCCCCTGTCGGCTCTGGTGGTGTCCAGTGGAGCCCCTACCATAGCCACCTCGCCCGTTAGCTCCGGATAAGCGGTTTTACGAGAATTTGATCTGTGCTGCCGCTCCCCGCCGGTCTGCGGCGATGTCACCTCGGCGACCTGATCCACCCGCCGGCCCCCCTTCGGCCCCCGTGCTGTCTTCCACCTCTCTAAACGCCCGGTCCCATCAGCAGGTTCCCGAGCCCAACGGATACAGTCACGCCCAGGCAACCACGGGAACAGGAGAGGGTCATTACCGCCAACCGGCAGACGAGCTGGGCGTTCTCCGACGCCTTTGTCGCCGAGGACGAAGCGCTGCTCTGGGCCCGCGACCGCGCCCGCGAGGCAGGGCTGCGCTCGGTGTCCCCAGGCGCGGGCGCCGCGCTGGGGCTGCTCGCCGCCACCGTGGACGCCAAGGCGGTCGCGGAGATCGGCACCGGCTGCGGGGTCTCCGGGATCCACCTGCTGCACGGGATGCGGCCGGACGGCGTGCTGACGACGGTCGACCAGGAGCCGGAGCACCAGCAGTTCGCCCGCCACGCCTTCCGGGCGGCGGGCTTCGCCAGCAACCGCGCGCGCTTCATCCCGGGCCGCGCGCTGGACGTCCTGCCGCGCCTCGCGGACGCGGGCTACGACCTGGTCTTCTGCGACGGCGACCGCATGGAGTTCCTCGACTACCTCGCTGAATCGTTGCGCCTGCTCCGTCCGGGTGGCCTGGTGGTCTTCGAGGGGGTCTTCGCGCACGGCAGGACCATCGGCTCGGGCCCGCAGCCCACGGAGGTGCTGCGGCTGCGGGAGCTGCTGCGCACGGTCCGCGAGAGCCCGGAGCTGCTGCCGTCCCTGCTGCCGGTGGGCGACGGCCTGCTCTGCGCGGTCAAGCGCAGCACCCCGGCCTGACGGCCGCCGCCCCTCCCCTCCACACACAGCTGCCCCGGCACCGAGAACGGTGCCGGGGCAGCTGAAAGGGTATGGTCGCTTGCGCGTCAGCCGACGACCTTCTTCAGGGCGTCGCCGAGCGCGTCGGCCTCGTCGGGCGTGAGCTCGACGACGAGCCGACCGCCGCCTTCGAGCGGAACGCGCATGACGATGCCCCGCCCCTCCTTGGTCACCTCGAGCGGGCCATCGCCCGTCCGCGGCTTCATGGCCGCCATGCTCGTTCCCCTTCCTGAAACCACAGGTCATCGTCAGCCGACGGCCCCCGTGGAGGGCGCGCGCAGCCCAAAGGCACACGCGTCACCGGCATCGAACACATTGCTTCCAAGCCATTATCCCGCATCCCGGGACCCGATGACCAACATGAGTCGGCATCGCTTGGGCAACGCGCGCGAGCAAAACCACCCAATTCGGCGATGTGACTGCGATACTGCGCGCCCGCACGGGCTCCCGTCCGCCTCGACCGCGCCTGATTTCTTTGACGCAGGTCACACGTGCGTACGCCGCGATCTCCGCCATGCTGTCCTTCGGAGACAAGGACGTACCGAGCGGTACGTCACCAGCCGCGACACCGGAGGGGATACCCCATGGCCGACACCGTGCTCTACGAGGTGAGCGACGGACTCGCGACCATCACGCTGAACCGCCCCGAGGCGATGAACGCGCTGAACATCGCGACCAAGGTCGCCCTCCGGGACGCGGTCGAGTCCGCGGCGGCCGACGGGGCCGTCCGGGCGATCCTGCTCACCGCGGCCGGCGACCGGGCGTTCTGCGTGGGCCAGGACCTGAAGGAGCACATCGGGCTCCTCGCCGCCGACCGCGAGGCCGGCGAGGGCCAGACCATGCGCACCGTCAAGGAGCACTACAACCCGATCGTCCGGGCGCTCGTCGGTGCGCAAAAGCCCGTGGTCGCCGGGGTGAACGGCGTCGCCGCGGGCGCGGGCCTCGGCTTCGCGCTCGCCGCCGACTACCGGGTGGTGGCGGACACCGCCGCCTTCAACACGTCCTTCGCGGGCGTCGCGCTGACCGCCGACTCCGGCGTCTCCTGGACGCTGCCGCGGGTGGTCGGCCCCGGCCGCGCCGCCGACCTGCTGCTCTTCCCGCGCAACATCAAGGCGCAGGAGGCGTACGACCTGGGCATCGCCACCCGGCTGGTGCCCGCGGCCGAGCTGCGCGCCGAGGCGGAGAAGGTGGCGCGGGCCCTGGCCGAGGGCCCGACGGTGGCGTACGCGGCGCTCAAGGAGGCCATGGCGTACGGCCTCACGCACTCCCTGGACGAGACGCTGGACAAGGAGGACGAGCTCCAGGCGCGGGCAGGCGCCTCCGAGGACCACGTGATCGCGGTCCAGGCGTTCGTGAACAAGGAGAAGCCCAAGTACCTGGGCCGCTGAGCCGGCTCTCCGCGCGGCCCCGCGCGCTCAGGCGCGCCGGGCCGTGCAGGCCTCCAGATGGTCGTCGACCAGCCCGCACGCCTGCATCAGCGCGTACGCCGTCGTCGGGCCGACGAAGCGCAGTCCGTGCTTCTTCAGGGCCTTCGACAGGGCCGTCGACTCGGGCGTGACCGCCGGGACGTCGGCCGTGGTGCGTGGTGCCGGGCGGTCCGTCGCGTCGGGCGCGTGCGACCAGATCAGCTCGTCCAGCTCGCCGGGGGCCCAGCCGGCGAGCTCGCGCGCGTTGGCCAGCGTGGCGTCGATCTTGGCTCGATTTCGGATGATGCCCGCGTCGGCGAGCAGGCGCGTGCGGTCCTCGTCGGTGTAGCCGGCCACCGCCGCGATCTTGAAGTCGGCGAAGGCGGCCCGGAAGCCGGGGCGGCGGCGGAGAATCGTGATCCACGACAGGCCGGACTGGAACGCCTCCAGGGACAGCCGCTCGAAGAGGGCGTCGTCGCCGTGGACCGGGCGGCCCCACTCCTCGTCGTGGTAGCTCACGTAGTCCTCGGTGGACAGCGCCCAGGGGCAGCGCAGCAGGCCGTCCGGGCCCGGGAGGGCGGTGCCGTCGCTCACGGTCGGTCCTCGGGCTCCCGGTGGCCCGCATCCCGCGGGTACGCGGCGGCGCGGGCGCCGGCCAGCGCGGACTCCAGATCGTTGATCCGGGCGTCGCGCTCGGCGAGTTCGGCGCCGAGGCGGCCGAGGGCGTCGTCCACGTCCGCCATGCGGTAGCCGCGCGGGGCGAGCGGGAAGCGCAGGCTCTCCACGTCGGCGCGGCCGACCGGGCGGTCCGGCGGCAGCGGGTCCTCCAGGCGCTCCGGCTCGGCCTCGGGCAGCGGGCCCGTGGTGCCCTCGCCGCCGCCCACCACGGCGAGCGTCACCGCGGCGACCACCACGGCCAGCGCGACGACCAGGAAGAGGAACATGACCATGGCTTGAGGCCCCCAAGGCTGCGTCCGCCGGATGCGCCCCGAGTGCCGGGCGCACCATGTGCTCGGTGTCGAATGTGTCAGGGTCCGATCGTGCCATGCGCGTGTGACAGTTAGGGTCGCAGGCGGCCGATCAGGGACGTACGAGGAGAGGTTCACAGGGGATGCTCAGGCTGGGCAGGCGCACGTTCGACCGCCACGAACCGGTGATCATGGCGATCGTGAACCGGACCCCGGACTCCTTCTACGACCAGGGCGCGACCTTCCGGGACGAACCGGCGCTCGCCCGCGTGGAACAGGCGGTGGCGGAGGGCGCCGCGATCATCGACATCGGCGGCGTGAAGGCCGGGCCCGGCGAAGAGGTCGACGCGCGGGAGGAGGCGCGGCGCACGGTGGGTTTCGTCGCGGAGGTGCGGCGCCGCTTCCCGGACGTCGTGATCAGCGTCGACACCTGGCGGGCCGAGGTCGGGGAGGCCGTCTGCGAGGCGGGCGCCGACCTGCTGAACGACGCCTGGGGCGGGGTGGACCCCGCCCTCGCGGAGGTCGCCGCGCGCCACGGCGCCGGTCTGGTGTGCACGCACGCGGGCGGCGCGGAGCCGCGCACGCGCCCGCACCGGGTGACGTACGACGACGTCATGGCCGACATCCTGGAGGTGACCCTGGGGCTCGCCGAGCGGGCGGCCGCGCTGGGCGTCCCCCGGGAGTCGATCCTGATCGACCCGGGGCACGACTTCGGCAAGAACACCCGGCACAGCCTGGAGGCGACGCGCCGCCTGGACGAGATGGTGGCCACGGGGTGGCCGGTGCTGGTGTCGCTGTCCAACAAGGACTTCGTGGGCGAGTCGCTGGACCGGCCGGTGAAGGAACGGCTGGTGGGGACGCTCGCGACGACGGCCGTCTCGGCGTGGCTCGGGGCGCAGGTGTACCGGGTGCACGAAGTGGCGGAGACCCGGCAGGTGCTGGACATGGTGGCCGCGATCCAGGGCGTGCGGGAGCCCGCGGTGGCCCGCCGGGGCCTGGCCTGACGCCTCCCGAGGGGGAGCGCGCCGGGGCAGGCCCCGCGACGGGTCACGCGGGACTCAGCGGGCCGCCTCCTTCGAGACCAGGGCGACCGCCTCGTCCACGTCGTCCGTCACGTGGAAGAGCAGCAGGTCCTTCTCGGCCGCCTTGCCCTGGGCGACGAGGGTGTTGGTCAGCCAGTCGACCAGGCCGCCCCAGTACTCCGTGCCGAACAGCACGATCGGGAAGCGGGTCACCTTCTGGGTCTGCACCAGGGTGAGGGCCTCGAACAGCTCGTCCAGGGTGCCGAGTCCGCCGGGCAGCACGACGAAGCCCTGCGCGTACTTCACGAACATCATCTTCCGCACGAAGAAGTAGCGGAAGTTGAGGCCGATGTCGACGTACTGGTTGAGGCCTTGCTCGAAGGGAAGCTCGATGCCGAGGCCGACGGAGACGCCCTTCGCCTCGCAGGCGCCCTTGTTGGCGGCCTCCATGGCGCCGGGGCCGCCGCCGGTGATCACCGCCCAGCCGGCCTCCACCAGGCCGCGTCCGAGCCGCACACCCGCTTCGTACTCGGGCGAGTCGACCGGCGTCCGGGCCGAGCCGAACACGCTGATCGCGGGCGGGAGTTCGGCGAGGGTGCCGAAGCCCTCGATGAACTCCGACTGGATCCGCAGCACCCGCCAGGGATCGGTGTGCACCCAGTCGGAGGGGCCGCCCGCGTCCAGCAGCCGCTGGTCGGTGGTGCTCGCGGTCACCTGATCGCGCCGTCGGAGGACGGGGCCCAGGCGCTGCTCGTCCGGCGGCACCTTCTTGCCCACGGGGTTCCCGGTAGCCATGTGCGCTCCCTCCGCTTGCGGTCTTTCCACCTCAGCGTAGATCTACGCGGGTTACGGAGGGGGGACGTCGGCATGTCCGCCGTGAAGCGTCCTTCCTCCGTACGGCCCGGAGCGGGGCCGGCTCAGGCCGTGAGCCAGGCGCGCAGCCGCTCCTCGCCCGCCAGGATGTTGGCGGTTTCCACGCGTTCGTCCCGCTTGTGCGCCAGAAGGGGGTTTCCGGGGCCGTAGTTGACCGCCGGGACGCCGAGGGCCGAGAAGCGCGAGACGTCCGTCCAGCCGAACTTGGGCCGCGGGGTGCCGCCCACCGCCTCGACGAAGGCCGCCGCGGCGGGGTGCGAGAGGCCGGGCAGCGCGCCGCCGCTGTGGTCGTCGACGACGAACTCCTCGACCCCGCAGTCCGCGAACACCTCGTGGACGTGCGCGAGGGCCTCCTCCTCGGAGCGGTCCGGCGCGTAGCGGAAGTTGACCGTCACCACGCACTCGTCGGGGATGACGTTGCCGGCCACTCCGCCGGAGATCCGCACCGCGTTGAGGCCCTCGTGGTACTCGAGTCCGTCGATCACCGGGCGGCGCGGCTCGTAGGCGGCGAGCCGGGCGAGGATGGGGGCGGCCGCGTGGACGGCGTTCGAGCCCATCCAGCTGCGCGCGGAGTGGGCGCGCTCGCCGGCGGTCCTCAGCAGCACCCGCAGCGTGCCCTGGCAGCCGCCCTCCACCTCGCCGTCGGACGGCTCCAGGAGCACCGCGAAGTCACCCGCGAGCCAGTCGGGGTGCGCCTCGGAGACGTGCTTCAGGCCGTTCCGGCTCGCCTCGACCTCCTCGTTGTCGTAGAAGACGAAGGTCAGGTCCCGGTTCGGGGCCGGGACCGTGGCCGCGATGCGCAGCTGGACCGCCACCCCGGACTTCATGTCGCAGGTGCCGCAGCCCCACAGCACGCCGTCCTCGTCCAGCCGCGAGGGCACGTTGTCCGCGATGGGCACGGTGTCGATGTGCCCGGCGAGGATCACCCGCTCCGCCCGGCCCAGCTCGGTGCGGGCGACGACGTTGTTGCCGTACCGGTCGACCCTGAGGTGCCCCAGCGCCCGCAGCGCCGTCTCGATCGCGTCCGCGAGCGGCTTCTCGTCCCCGCTCTCGGAGCGGAAGTCGACCAGCCGCGCGGTCAGCTCGGCGGCGTCCAGGGTGAGGTCAAGCGAGGTGTCGGCCATGGCGTCGACCCTAACCCGCGCCCGCCCGCGCCCCGGCCCGCACGGCCTCGCGGGGCCCCGCGAAGAGCCGGGCCGGCAGCCCCGCGAAGGGCACCGCGCGGGCAGCCCCGGAGGCCCGCCGAAGGGCACCGCGCGGGCAGCGCGAGGGGCCCGGCGAGGGGGACCGCGCGGGTACCCCGAGGGGCCCGGCGAAGGGCGCCGCCCACCGGGGGTTGCCCCCGCGAACGCCTCCAGTACCTTGTACGCGTGCTTGAGCCGTCCCCCTCCAGCCCCGAGCGTCCCCGCCGCCGCGGACGCCTCCTCCGTTTTGCCGCGGCCCTTGTGGTTCTGCTCGGAATCGCGGGCTATGTCGTGGTGCAGTACGTCACCGGCGGATCCGGCGGACCCGGCTGCAAGGTGGTCGCGGCCGACGGCAAGGGCACGCCGTACGAGTTCTCGCCGGAGCAGGCCGTGAACGCCGCGACGATCGCCGCCGTCGGCACCGACCGCGGGGTGCCCGAGCGGGCGGTGACCATCGCGCTCGCGACCGCGCTCCAGGAGTCCGGGCTGCGCAACATCGAGCACGGCGACCGGGATTCGCTCGGCCTGTTCCAGCAGCGGCCGTCCCAGGGCTGGGGCACCGAGGAACAGATCATGGACCCGGCGTACGCGGCGAGCGTCTTCTACGAGCATCTGGTCAAGGTGCCCGACTACACCGAGCTGCCGCTCACCGTGGCCGCCCAGCGGGTGCAGCGCAGCGGCTACCCGGAGGCGTACGCCAAGCACGAGCCGGACGCCACGCTGCTGTCCGCCGCGCTGACCGGGCAGGCGGCCGCCACGCTGACCTGCCAGGGGCGGCCGGACACCGCGGTGACGGCCACCGGGCCGGACGCCGTGCGGGCGGCGCTGGTACGGGACTTCGGGCGGGACGCGCTTCAGGAGGCGGGCGACGAGGTCGGCGCCACGCACACGCCGGCGCCCACGCCCAGCGCGCGCACCGGCAGCGACGGCCGGACGGTCACCGTGCCGGTGCCCGCCGCGACCGGCACCGAGCCGCGGCGCTCCACCAGCGAGCGCGGCTGGCAGCTGGCCCACTGGGCGGTGGCCAACGCCTCCGCCCTGCACATCGAGCGGGTCAGCTACGCCGGCCGGCAGTGGACCGCCGGCAGCGCCGACAGTCACTGGCAGCAGACGGACACGGCAGGCACCGCGGGTGCCGAGCGCTCGACGGGCTCGGTGCGGATCCTGACCGCGCAGTAGCCGGGCGCGCGGCTCCGGGCCCGGCCCTGGCCCGCCCGCGCCGCGGCCGCCCCGGCATGGGCGGTCATCCGTGCGGATCTTCGCTCGGGAGGGTCATGCGGGCCGGGCGCCGGGCGACGGGTGCGCAGGTTTTCGCGCGGTCACCCCCGCGACGGCTGAATCCCTTGCGGGCACAGGGCCGTGGGCATTCGGCGGACAGTCACACGAGAGGCGCTTTGCCCGTATTCATCCGCAGCCGATAATGCGACGCATTGCGAACTCTTTACGTCGGGCCGCCGCAACCTTCGCGGGCTTCGAGCGGTAGTCACTGCGTCCGGGCCGGGAGATCAACTTCCGGGTTCGGGCCGACACTTGACCGTTTCGTCGTCTCACCGCCGAGGAGCACCATGTCTCTCCCCCTCACCCACCGGATCGCCCGTGCCGCGCTGCTCGTCGCCGCCGGAGCGGCCGCCGGGATCGGCGCGGCCGGCTCCGCCGGTGCGGCCACCGCCCTGCCGACGGCCGTCCCGGACCTGGGCGGGCTCACCGCGCTGGACGGGGCGCACGTCGGCAGCACCGTGGACGGCGCGACCGACCAGGTCACCGGGCTCGCGGGCAAGTCCGGCGGCAAGGCCGTCCACAAGGCCACGCCGGCCGCGCAGAAGGCGGCGGGGCGGGCGGCCGGTGACGCGGGCGGGCTGCTCGGGGGCGCCGCCAAGGCCGCGACGGCGGGGGGTCTGCCGGGGGCGCAGACGCTGCCGCTCAAGGGTCTGCCGCTGGGCTGACCGGCCCGCACCGTTCTGCCCCCCGCGGGCGCGTCGTGGCTCGTCGCGCAGTTCCCCGCGCCCCCAAGGAGCTGCGCCAAGCCGCACGCGAGGTCCAGCGCCCCGTCAGGGGCGCGGGGAACTGCGCGCTCAGCCCCCACCGGGTCGCGGCCGCGGGACTCGCATGATGCCCCCGTGCGGGCGCGTCGTGGCCGGTCGCACAGTTCCCCGCGCCCCCAGGGGGTTGCCGCCGAGCCCACCGCAGGGGCCGCCGCGCCTGGGGAGCTACGCCGGGCCCGTCAGGCGCTGGGCTGCTGTCTGGATTCGTTCGTCTGTGGCTGTCAGGGCCACGCGGACGAACTTCTCGCCCGCCACGCCGTAGAAGTCGCCCGGCGCCACCAGGATGCCGCGCTCGGCGAGGTGTCCGACCGTGTCCCAGCAGGACTCGTCGCGGGTCGCCCAGAGGTAGAGGCTGGCCTCGCTGTGCTCGATGCGGAAGCCGTGGCCGAGCAGCGCCTCGCGCAGGGCGGCGCGGCGGGCCGCGTACCGCTCGCGCTGCTCGTGCACATGGGCGTCGTCGCCGAGCGCCGCCACCACGGCGGCCTGCGTCGGCGCCGAGGTCATCATGCCGCCGTGCTTGCGGATCTCCACCAGCGGGCCGAGCACCGCCGGGTCGCCCGCCACGAACGCGGCGCGGTAACCGGCCAGGTTGGAGCGCTTGGAGAGCGAGTGCACCGCCACGATGCCGTCGTACGAGCCGCCGTTGACGTCCGGGTGCAGCACCGAGACCGGGTCGGCCTCCCAGCCCAGTTCGAGGTAGCACTCGTCGGAGAAGACCAGCACGCCGTGCTCGCGCGCCCAGGCCACGATCCGGGCCAGCTCCGCCTTCGGCAGGACCGCGCCGGTGGGGTTGGAGGGCGAGTTGAGCCAGAGCAGCTTCAGACCGGCCGGGTCGAGCTTCGTCGGGTCGTCGTAGACCTCGTACTGCGCGCGGGCGAGCCGCGCGCCGACCTCGTACGTCGGGTACGCGAGCCGCGGGTACGCCACCCGGTCGCCCGGACCGAGGCCCAGCTGGGTCGGCAGCCAGGCCACCAGCTCCTTGGAGCCGACGATCGGCAGGACGTGGCGGTGGGTCACCCCGCGGGCGCCGAGGCGGCGCTCCAGCCAGCCGGTGATCGCGTCGCGCAGCGCGGGGGTGCCCCAGACCGTGGGGTAGCCCGGGGAGTCCGCCGCGTCGACGAGGGCCTTCTGGATCAGGTCGGGCACCGGGTCGACGGGGGTGCCGACCGAGAGGTCGACGATGCCGTCCGGATGCGCGGCGGCCGTCTTCTTGTACGGCTCCAGCTTGTCCCACGGGAAGGTGGGCAGCCGGTCGGAGACTGCGGACACGGGTTCTGGCTCACTTTCTGGCGCGTACGGCGTACGGGTGCGGCCCGCCGCGGTCCGCAAACGCGTCGGTCCCGTACGGCGATCGGGGCGATCGAAGCCGTACGGGACCGAGGCGGCACGAGGGACGCGCGGGCCGCTTGCGGTTACTCGGCCTGCGGAGGCAGCGCGGCGACGAACGGGTGGTCGCGCTCGATCAGCCCCAGCTTGCTGGCGCCGCCGGGAGAGCCGAGCTCGTCGAAGAACTCGACGTTCGCCTTGTAGTAGTCCTTCCACTCCTCCGGAGTGTCGTCCTCGTAGAAGATCGCCTCGACCGGGCAGACCGGCTCACAGGCACCACAGTCGACGCATTCGTCCGGGTGGATGTACAAGGACCGCTGGCCCTCGTAGATGCAGTCGACCGGGCACTCCTCGATGCACGCCTTGTCCTTGACGTCGACACAAGGCTGCGCGATGACGTAGGTCACGCTGTCGTTCCTCCTCGATAGGGCGCCGGCGGGCCTTTTGTAGGCTCCGCCGCCTGGGCGCGCGGGAGCGCGGCGTCGTCGATGCCCGCCCCTAGTATCTCCGTTCCTGGGCATGATCCGAACAGGAGGGGTGAACTGACCTGTGGAAATCTCTGCCGCCGGGCGACTGGAGGTCCGTATCACCACCGCTGACGTGGGTAAACGAGTCTCCGTACGACGCTTGAGCGAACCTGGAGCACCGGGTGAGAAGTTCACCGACACGGTCGGCGTTCTCACATCCTGGGACAAGGGTGTGCTCGTGATCACACGGAAGGACGGCCAGGTCGTCCGTATCGCGGAATCCTCGCTGGTGGCGGGCAAGGTGGTCCCGGCCGCGCCGGCGCGCCGCCGGGGTCCCTCGGCCTCCTACGAGGAACTCGCCGCGGTCGTCTCCCGGGCGTGGCGGCCGGTGGAGAGCGAGCGGCTGGGCGGGTGGGAGCTGCGGGCGGCGGGCGGGTTCACGCGGCGCGCCAACAGCGTGCTGCCGCTCGGCGATCCGGGGCTCCCGCTCGACGCGGCGCTCGATGCCGTACGGCGCTGGTACGGCGCCCGGGGGCTGCCCGCGTACGTCCAGACCGCCACCGGCGCGCCGGGCACGCAGGAGGCCCTCTGCGCGGAGCTGGAGGAGCGCGGCTGGGTGCGGGAGGTGACGGCCGAGGTGTGGATCGGCGCGCTGGCGCCGGTCGCGGACCGGGCCGAGGGTGCGCGGGTCGTGCTGTCGCGGACGGCGGACGAGGCGTGGCTGGCGCGCTACCAGCGCAAGGGGCTCGGCGGGACGGCGCTCGCGGTGCTGGGCGGCGGGCCCTCGGTGTGGTTCGCGTCGGTGCCGGCGGACTCCGGCGGGGTGCCCTCGGCGATCGGGCGGCTGGTGGTCGACGGCCGGTGGGCGTCCTTCGCGGCGGTCGAGGTGGACCCGGGGCTGCGTCGGCGGGGCCTTGCGACCGAGGTGATGGCGGCGTTGGCCCGGCGGGCGCTCGGGGAGGGGGCGTCGGCGGCCTGGCTGCAGGTCGAGGCCGACAACGCGGGGGCGGGGGCGCTGTACGCGCGGCTGGGCTTCGCGGCCCACCACGCGTACCACCACTACCGCGAGCCCTCCCCGACCAGCTGAGCGCCCCGTCAGGGGCGCGGGGAACTGCGCGCTCAGCCCCCACCGGGCCGCAGCCGCAGAACTCGCACACTGCCCCCGCGCGGGCGCGTCCTGGCCGGTCGCGCAGTTCCCCGCGCCCCTAGGATGCTGCCGCTCAGCCCGCTGAATGTGCCGAGCCCACCGCAGGTGCGCCCGCGTCGTGGCCGCTCGCGCAGTTCCCCGCGCCCCTAGGGAGCTGCGCCGAGCCCACCGCAAGGGCCACCGGGCCCCAGGGGGTGGCCCCGGGCCCGGCTAAAATGGCTGAGCCCACCGCAGGTGGACTGGTACGGATGTGTGGGACGGGGCACGAACCTGCTATGCGCTTCCTTCACCCCCCACCCCCGGAACGCTCCGCCGAGCTGCGTCTGCGGTTCGCGCAGGAGGCCCGTGCCGAGCGGCCCGATCTGTCCGCGCTGTGTCTGCTGCTCGGCGCCGAGGGGGACGGCTCGCTGGACGAGGCGGGCATGGACGCCGCGCAGGCGGAGCTGGACGCGCTGGCCGGACGGCTGCCGTTCCGGCCCGGCGGGCCCCGCTCGTGGGCCGTGGCGCTGCGCGAGCTGCTCGGCGACCGGTGCGGGTTCGGCGGCCGGCCCGCGGACTACCAGCGGCTGGAGTCCTCGCTGCTGCACCGGGTGCTGGAACGGCGGCGCGGGCTGCCGATCCTGCTCTCGGTGGTGTGGATGGAGGTCGCACGGCGGGCGGGGGCGCCGGTGTACGGCGTGGCGCTGCCGGGGCACTTCGTCGTCGGGTTCGGGCCGCGGGAGCAGCAGGTGCTGGCCGATCCGTTCGAGGGCGGGCGGGTGCTCACCGGGTCCGACACGGAGCTGCTCGTCGCGGGCGCGACGGGGGCGCCGCTCGATCCGTCGATGCTGACCCCGGCCGACCCGCTGGAGGTGGTCCAGCGCATCCTGAACAACATCCGGGCCTGGGCCTCGGCCCGGCCCGAGCGGTCCGACGTGTCGCTGTGGGCGGTGGAGCTGGCGCTGCTGCTGCCCTCACACCCGGCCCGACTGCGCTACGAGCGCGCCCAGTTGCTGGTGCAGCGGGGCGAGTTCACCGTGGGCGCCGTGGAGTTGGAGTCGTACGCGGACCTGGTGGAGGTGGTGGACCTGGCCACCGCCGAGAAGGCGCGGGCGCAGGCACGGGCGGCCCGGGCCCTGCTGAACTGAGGCCTCCCGCCGCCGGGTCACAGCCAGCCTTTCTCCCGCGCCCTCCGTACCGCCTCGGCCCGGTTGCGCACCGCCAGCTTCTGGATCGCGGTGGAGAGGTAGTTGCGGACGGTGCCCTGGGAGAGGTGCAGGGCGGCGGCGAGTTCGGCGTTGGTGGAGCCGTCGGCGGCGGCGCGCAGGACCTCGCGTTCGCGGTCGGTGAGGGGGTTCGCGCCCTCGGCGAGCGCGGCGGCGGCGAGCGTGGGGTCGATGACCCGCTCCCCCGCGAGCACCTTGCGTACGGCGGCGGCGAGTTGGGCGGCCGGGGCGTCCTTGACGAGGAACGCGTCGGCGCCCGCCTCCATGGCGCTGCGCAGATAGCCGGGGCGGCCGAAGGTGGTGAGCACGACCAGCTTCACCGCGGGCAGTTCGCGGTGCACCCGGGCCGCCGCCTCGATGCCGGTGCAGCCCGGCATCTCGATGTCGAGCAGGGCGACGTCCACACCGTGGTCCCGGACGGCCGCCAACACCTCGTCGCCGCGCGCCACTTGGGCGACGACCTCGATGTCGTCCTCCAGGCCGAGCAGGGCGGCCAGCGCCTCGCGGACCATCGACTGGTCCTCGGCGAGGAGGACCTTGATCGTGCTGCTCATGGCTCGGATACTACGGGGCCGCCGCTCGCCGTGGGGACGCGGGCGACCAGTCGGAAGCCCTGCTTCACCCGGCTCGCCTCCAGGCTGCCGCCGGCCTTCTCCAGCCGCTCGGTCAGACCGGTGAGGCCGTTGCCGAACCCCTTGCCGACCGACTTCCCGGACGGCTTGCCGGACGACTTGCCCGAGCCGCCGGATCCGTTGTCCTGGACGGTGAGTTCGAGGACCGGGCCGTCGAGGGTCTGGCGGCGCAGCAGCTCGACCGTGCAGCGGGTGGCGCCGCTGTGCCGTACGACGTTGGTGACGGCCTCGCGCAGCGCCCAGGCGAGCGCGGACTCGCTCTCCTCGGGCACGCCGTCGAGGTCGAGGTCGGACTCGGCGGGCGCCACGGCGGTGACCCCGGCGGCGGCCAGGGCGACCTGCACGCCCGCGAGTTCCGCGGCGAGCCGGGGGCGCCGGTAGCCGGTGACGGCCTCCCGGACGTCCACCAGCGCCTGGCGGCTGACCTGCTCGATGTCGGCGACCTGCTGGGCCGCCTTCTCGGGCTGGCCGGGCAGCATCCGGCCGGCCAGCTCGCTCTTGAGCGTGATGAGGGAGAGCGAGTGGCCGAGCAGGTCGTGCAGGTCGCGGGCGAGCCGCAGCCGCTCCTCGTTGGCCGCGAGCTGGGCGACGGTGGCCCGCGCCTTGCGCAACTCCACCGTCGTTCGGACGAGTTGGCGTACTCCCGTCATGGAGTAGCCGACCATCAGCACCACCAGGAACAGGCCCCAGGCGGTGTCCTGGCCGACCCGCGCGCCCACCAGCATCAGCGCGAGGGTGGTCAGCGGGACGGTCCAGTAGGCGACGCGCATCGGGAAGGCGGCGCCGCAGCAGACGGAGACGTACACGAACAGGCCGAGCCATTCGTCGCCGAGGCCGAGGCTCAGGACGACGGCGAGGGCGCCCAGCACCCCGATCAGGACGCCGACGACCGGCTCCGGGAAGGGCCGGCCCATGTTGCGGAAGACCACGGCCAGGTAGATCGCCGCGAAGACGGCGAGGCCCGCCCAGCCGGCGACGGTGGCCGCCGTCGAGTGGTTCCCGGCGGCCAGGTCGCCCACCGGCGAGGCGAGGAACACCAGCCAGGGCAGGACCCACACCAGCTTGCGCGCGGCCTCCGCGCGGCTGCGGGGCGCCTCTCCCATGCGCATCAGGCGCTCCGCGCGCGCTTCCTCGTCCGGCCCCAGGTCCTGCGTCATCGTGCTCACGCCTTCAGCGTGTCCTTCCGGTACAGCCATGCCGCGCCGCCCGCGAACAGGACGAAGAAGGCGGCGAGGATGGCGACGTCCTGGGCCTGCGGGGCGTGGCTCTGCTCGATCGACCGCCCCAGGGCAGCGTACGCGTGGGTGGGCAGCCACTTGGCGATGTCCTGCAACCACTGCGGGAACGTCGTCGACGGCATCCACAGGCCGCCCAGGATGGACAGGCCGAAGTAGGTGATCATCGTGATGGGGCGGACCGCGTCGCCGCTGGCCAGGTAGCCGATGGCGACGCCGAGCGCGGCGAAGACCAGGCTGCCGGCCCAGATGGCGCCGGTGAGCGCGAGCCACTGCCAGGCGTCCATGCGGACGCTCTTGACCACGGCGGCCACGACGAAGACGACGACGATCGACGGCAGGCTCACCACGGCGGCGCTCGCGGTCTTGGCGAGGACGTAGCCGCGGCCGGGCAGCGGGGTCAGCCTGAGCTGCCGGACCCAGCCGCTCTCGCGCTCCTTGGCGATGCGCTCGCTGTTGCCCATCAGGACCGCGGTCAGGGCGCCGAACGAGGCCATGGACACCATCAGGTACATCGCGACGGTCTGGCCGGTGCCGTCGACCTTGCTGTCGGCGCCGGAGCTGCCCGCGAACAGCAGGAACAGCAGCGAGGGGTAGATGACCGAGAAGAACAGGAACTTGCGGTTGCGCAGGGCGCGGGCGAGCTCCAGCTTGATCAGGCTGTTCATGACTGCTGCGCCTCCTCGGCGGCGGTGATGGCGACGAAGGCCTGCTCGAGTCCGAGCCCGGCGACCTCCAGGTTGCGGGGGTAGAGGCCGAGGCCGTAGACGGCGTGCACGGTGGCGTCCGCGTCGGTGGACTGGATGCGCACGGTCTGTGCCGAGATGTCCACCGACGACAGGAACGGCAGGCCGCGCAGCGCCGTCTCGTCGATGTCGCCGTCCAGGTCGAAGGAGATCCGGCGGGCGCCGGCCTTGGCCTTGATCTCGGCGGCCGTGCCGTCGGCCAGCAGCCGTCCGCGGTGCAGCACCAGCACCCGGTCGGCGATGGCGTCGGCCTCCTCCAGGTAGTGGGTGGCGAACAGGACCGTACGGCCCTGGTCGGCCTGTTCGCGCATGGTGGCCCAGAACGACTGGCGGGCGGAGACGTCCATGCCGGTGGTGGGCTCGTCCAGCACGATGAGGTCGCTGTCGCCCGCGGTGGCGAGGGCGAAGCGGACCCGCTGGGCCTGGCCGCCGGAGAGCTTGTTGACCTTGCGGTCGGCGATCTGGGTGATGCCGGCGCGGGCCAGCACGTCCGAGACGCCGTAGGCCTTGGGGTGCAGGTTGCAGGCGAGCCGGACCAGTTCCTCGACGGTGACCTCGTCCATCAGGCCGCCGCTCTGGAGCATGGCGCCGACCCGGCCGGCGACGATCGCCTCGCGCGGGCTGGTCCCGAAGACGCGGACCTCGCCGGTGTCGGCGTGCTTGAGGCCGAGCAGCAGGTCGAGGGTGGTCGACTTGCCCGCCCCGTTCGGGCCGAGCAGCGCCACCGTCTCGCCGGGGTGGAGCCTGAGGGACAGTCCGTCGACGGCACGGACGGTGCCGTACACCTTGCTCACCTGGTCGAACCCGACCACCGGGGTCTCGGTGGTCACCGCAGTCGTTGTCATGGTCCCCATCCTGGCGCCGCGGGCGGGGGCTCCGGCAGTGCCGGACGTCCGCACTGCCGGATGACAGATGTCATGCACGCGAGATGACAGCGCGGGGAGCACGCCGAGGGGGCACCCGGCCGTGCCGGGTGCCCCCTTCGGTGGATCGGGTCCTGCCGCGCGTCAGCTGGGGTCGGTGTCGATGACCGCCACGCGGTTGCTCGTGCTGGTCAGCGCGGTGCGCAGGGCGACATAGACGTCCTCGGGCGTGACGGCCGTCTTCTTGCCGTTGGCCCGGGTGATGAGCACGCCGTCGAAGGTCTGGCCGTAGAGCGCCTTCAGCGCCTGCGTGTCGGGGGCGTCGGTGAGCTTGCCGCCGACCGCCTTGACCCGGAGGAACTTCCACAGGGAGTTCTGCGGGCTGAACGCGATCGAGTGCGCGGCGTCGGTCTGCACGGTGACGTTGCCGGACATCGCGGGCTTCGCGAAGTCCTTCATCTCGCGGTCGACCTCGGCCTTGGAGACCGTCGGCTGCTTGGTGGTGCCGGGCACCTGCACCGGCGTGGTGTCGCCGGTCTCCACCTGCGTGCGGAACGCCTGCTCCACCTTGGCGGCCGCGGCGGAGGCGTCGACGGCCTTGCCCGCCTTGCCGTACACCGCGACGGCCTTGCCGGACTTGAAGTCGATCGTGCCTTCGGTGACCGATCCGGAGCCGCCGCCGGTGCTCTCCAGCGCCGCCTGCAGCTTCTCCTCGTCGACCGGCATGACCGGGTCGACGGCGCGCTCCTGGCCGAAGAGCGAGCCGATCACGGAGACCGGGTTGTAGTCGCTCTCGGCGGCGGCGCTGACGGTGGACTGGAAGTCGAACTGGAGGCCCGCCTGATCCGGCTTCAGGGTGACGGTGGAGCCGTCGACGGACAGCTTCAGCGGCTTGTCCACCTGCTTGCCGAAGGCCTCGTCGAGCTTGCGGACCGCGTCGTCGCGGGTGCCGCCGCCGATGTCGACGCCGAGCACGGTGGTGCCCTTCGGCACGTCGGAGTGGTTCATCAGCAGTCCGGCGCCGTAGGCACCGATGCCCGCGACGACCACCAGGCCGCCGAGCAGCACCAGTTTGCTGCGGCCCTTCTTCTTGGGCGCGGCCTTGGCCGCGGCCTTGGCCGCGGCGGGCGCGGCGGGGCTCGGCTGCGGCGAGTCGGGCAGCTTGGGCGGGGTGTGCGCGCCGGGCGCGCCGGCCCGGCCGCCGGGCCCGAACGGCGAGCCGTTGCCCGGCGGGACCACCGGGATGCCGCTGGTGACGGTGTGTCCGGAGACCTGGCCGGTGGGGGCGCCGTAGCCCGCGCCACCCGGCTCGGACGACGGGAACTGCGGCGTCAGCACCGCCGTGTCGTCGCTCAGTCCGGGGCCGCGGCGGCCGACGTTGGCGGTGCCGGTGGTGCTGCCGGTGGCGCCGGGGCCGGCCGCGGGCGGGATGCGCGGGCCGTCGCCGGTGACCGGACCGGAGGTGGGGCCGGCCGGGCCGCCCTGCGCGCCGCCCCGGCCGCCGGGGCCGCCGGAGCCGCTGAAGCCGCCGGGTCCGCCCTGACCGCCCGCGCCGCCCGAGGTGAAGTCGTACGGGTCGGCGCCGTCCTCGGAGAAGTACGGCAGTTCGTCGCGGCTCGCGCCGCCGCCGTCCTGGCCGCGGCGGGGGCCGCCGCCCAGCGGGCCGGCCGCCAGCGCCTCGGTCACGTCGAAGGAGCCGGTGCCGCCGCCGTGTCCGGGCGCCACGGGTCCGCCGGTGGCGCCGCCGGGCAGGCCCGCGCCGTTGGTGCCGCCGGGACGGGTGCCGCCCTGCGCGCCGGACGCGCCGGGACGCGCCCCGCCGGGGGCGGGCGTGCCGAAGGCGGGCGTGCCGGACGCGGGCGTGCCCGCGGCGGATGACGGCGTGCCGGTGCCCGCGGCCGCGCCGCCGGGCAGGCCGGCGCCGTTGGTGCCGCCGCCCGGACCGGCCTTCGGCGCGCCGCCCTTGCGGGGCGCGAACCAGTCGCTCGGCGGCTTCTCCTCGGCGGCGGGCGCCGGTTCGGCGGGCGCCGGGGCCGCGGCGACGGGCGCCTCGGCGGGCTTGGCGTTCTGCGGGCTGCCCGCGTTCCTGGCATCGCCGGAACCCTCGGCGTCCGTCACGGGCTTGCGGACCACGACCGGCGGAATGGGCCGGGAACCGGGGATGTTGATCCGGATCCGGGTCGTCAGCGTGGTCTCGGTCTTGCGTTCCTCCGGCTGCGCGGCCGCACGGCCTGCTTCCGCAGCCTCCTCGGACACCTTCGGGATGCCGTACGGCGGGGTCCCGGAGGGGTACGCGGCCCCGCCGCGCCCGTTGGGGCCGGAGGACGGAGTGTCAGTTTCACGACTCAAGGCAGGTTCTCCCGGTTGGCTCCGCCGCCCGTCTCGATCTCAGCTAGGGGGTCCCCCCTGCACGAGCGGAGTCGAGCGCTTGGGGGAGGCTCGGCGGCGCGCACCACCTTACTGGCCACCCCTTGCGCGTATCCCATGACCGCTGGGTAAACCCGCGCTCGTCCCGCTCATACAAGCCGGTCGATAGTGGTACGTCACTTGCCAAGTCGGACCGTGTCGCGGTTCGGTTGCCGCGGTCGGCCGAGCGTGGCGCAGATCACAGCCAGTGCCATACCGCCGAGCAGGAAGAGATAGGAGCCGCTTCCCGCGCCGAACAGGAAGTCGCCTTCCGGTCGGGTGGTCGTGAGCAGGATGACGGTGATGAGCCATCCGGCGGCACCGGCCACCGCCCCGCCGCGGCTGTCCGTGGCGCGGGAGCCGCCGAGGAAGAGGCCGACCGCGCCGGCGAGCGCGAGCAGCAGCCCGCCCGGGAACCAGCCCGCCTGGACCAGGGCCCCGGCGGCGCCGACCAGGGCGCCCAGTACGAACAGGCCCAGATGGGCGAGGATCCGCCCGGCGGAGGGCCGCTGGAGCGGCTGGGTGAGCAGGGAGGGCCGGTCGGGGGTGCTCATGACGTCTCCTCACCGCTCGTGCCCGCCAGGCCCGCGAAGAGGTCGGTCTCCCGCTCCTCGCCGCGCGCCCCGCGCACGAGTTCGTAGTACTCGGTGGTGAACAGGGGCTGTGCCAGCTCGTTGGAGAGCGCGAAGTACGGCGCGTCGGGCGCCACCTCGATCTGGGTGGCGTGGGCGCGCATGGCGGCGGTCTTGGCGGCGGCGAACGCGGTGCCGTCGATCGCGGTGGTGATCCGCTCGTCGGCCACCACGCCCGGTACGTCGCCGACGGTGGCGGCGGCGGTGAAGGGCAGGTCCGCCAGCGCCTTGCCCAGGCCCGCGAAGGCGTCCTCGGCCACCGTGCGCGGGACGCGGTTCCAGTAGACCTTGGGGACGCTCCAGCCCGCCTGCGCGGCCAGGTCGACGGCGCGCATGGCGACGCGGTGGGCCTGGATGTGGTCCGGGTGGCCGTATCCGCCGTTGTCGTCGTAGGCGACGACGACCTGGGGGCGGACCTCCAGGATCACCCGGACGAGGTGGGCGGCGGCCTCGTCGAGATCGGCCTGCCAGAAGCAGTCGGGGTCCTCGTTGTCCGGGATGCCCATCATGCCGGAGTCGCCGTAGCGTCCGGGGCCGCCGAGCAGCCGGACGTCCTCGACGCCGAGCGCGCGGGCGGCGGCGGTGAGTTCGCCCAGCCGGTGCTCGCCGAGCGCGGCGCCGGTCAGGTGCCGC
Source organism: Streptomyces mangrovisoli (assembly GCF_000974985.2). GTDB lineage: Bacteria > Actinomycetota > Actinomycetes > Streptomycetales > Streptomycetaceae > Streptomyces > Streptomyces mangrovisoli. The sequence goes on from NZ_LAVA02000069.1 coordinate 21,457, forward strand.
AGCCCGGGCGGGATGACCTCGCCGCGCTCGCCGAGGGTGCAGGTGACCAGCGTCACCCGCGCGCCCTCGGCCGCGTACCGGGCCATGGTCGCGCCGTTGTTGATGGACTCGTCGTCCGGGTGCGCGTGCACCAGCAGCAGCCGCCGGGCCGCGCCGGCCGGGGGGCGCCCCTGCTCGGCGGGGTCGGCGGAGGGCAGTTCCGTCATGCCCCCACCCTACGAGGCGCCGCGGACGGCGCCACGTGGGCCTGATCCGAACGCCAGGCCACGTGGGCCTGATCCGGACGACAGGCCCTGGGGGCGGGTGTCAGAACTTGATGCTGCCGATCATGCTCGCCACGTTCGTCGTCAGCTCACTGATCGTGGGAGCGACGGTCGAGGAGGCGAGGTAGAAGCCGAGGAGCATGCAGACGACGGCGTGACCGCCCTTCAGACCTGACTTCTTGATCAGCAGAAAGACGATGATCGCCAGCAGCACCACCGCCGAAATCGAGAGTGCCACGGCGGCTCACCTCCAAAGAATCCCAAGGGCGCGGGGAATGGGTTCGGACTATGGGGGCAGTCGATCGGTACAGCGAATACGGTCGATCGGAACAGCAAATACGTACGAGCGCCAGCAGGTTGATACCCACGTAGCGGTAGTGATCATAACTATGGGTGCTCGCGCATCGCTCGGCGCACGGCCGCACAAGGGGGCGCATGGCCAATATGGTCGAGGCATGACGACCGAGCCCGATTCCTTCCCCCGGCGGCACGCCCGCACCCAGCGCTTCACCCTCGGCGCGCCGCGCGCGTTCACGGTGTCGCCCGACGGTTCCCGCGTCACCTTCCTGCGCTCCGACTCCGGTACGGACAGGGCACATTCCCTGTGGGTCCTCGATGTGGCCGAGGGCCGGGAGCGGGTGGCGGCCGACGCCCGCGCCCTGCTCGGCGGCGCCGCGGAGGACCTCTCGCCCGAGGAGCAGGCGCGCCGTGAGCGCAGCCGCGAGGGCGGCGCCGGCATCGTCGGCTACGCCACCGACAGCGCCGCCGAGTTGGCGGCTTTCGCCTTGTCAGGACGGCTGTTCACGGCCGAGCTGAGGGCCGGCACGGCGCGCGAACTCCCGGTCCCCGGGCCGGTGATCGACCCGCGTCCCGCGCCCGACGGCCGTACGGTCGCCTACGTCGCCCAGGGCGCGCTGCGGGTGGTGGGCGCCGAGGGCGAGAACGACCGGGCCCTCGCGGAGCCCGAGTCGGAGTCCGTCACCTATGGGCTGGCCGAGTTCGTGGCGGCCGAGGAGATGAGCCGTTCGCGCGGGTTCTGGTGGTCCCCGGAGTCGGACCGGCTGCTCGTCGCGCGCGTGGACGACACGCCGGTGACGCGCTGGTGGATCTCGGATCCGGCGCGTCCGGAACGTGACCCACACCACGTCGCGTATCCGGCCGCGGGGACGGCCAACGCGGACGTACGACTGTTCGTGGTCGACCTCGAAGGCAGCCGCCTGGAGGTCTCCTGGGACCGCGAGCGCTACCCGTATCTGGCGCGAGTGCACTGGTCAGCGGCGGGCGTGCCGCTGATCCTGGTGCAGGCGCGCGACCAGCGCAGCCAGCTGTACCTGGCGGTGGACCCGGACACCGGGAACACCCGGATGGTGCACGTGGACGAAGATCCGATTTGGCTGGAACTTTTCGCCGGAGTGCCCGTCTGGAGCCCCTCCGGACAGCTGGTCCGGGTCGTCGACGAGGGGGGCGCGCGGGTCCTCGCGGTCGGCGAACGGCCGCTCACCGGACCCCAGTTGCACATCCGTGCGGTGCTGGACGTGGCCGCCGAGGACGTGCTGGTCACGGCGTCGGCGGGCGAGGAGGCGGCATCGTCGGAGATCGGCGAGGTGCACGTCTACCGGGTGAACGAGCTCGGCGTGGAGCGCGTGTCGCAGGAGCCGGGCGTGCACACGGCCGTGCGCGCCGGGGGCGTGACCGTACTGGTGTCCGCGGTACCGGACCTGCCGGGCACCCGGGCCCAGGTGCTCCGGGACGGAAAGCCCGTGGCGACCGTGGCGTCGTACGCGGAAGATCCCGGTCTGTCCCCGCGCATGACGCTGACGTCGGGGGGCGCACGCCGAATCCCGTGCGCCGTGCTTATGCCACGGGACTACCACGGTGACACTCCCCTGCCCGTGCTCCTCGACCCCTACGGCGGGCCGCACGGCCAGCGGGTGACCGCGGCCCACAACCCCCATCTGGTCTCGCAGTGGTTCGCCGACCAGGGCTTCGCGGTCGTCGTCGCCGACGGGCGGGGCACCCCGGGACACTCCCCCGCCTGGGAGAAGTCGATCCGTGACGACGTCGCGGCGCTGGTGCTCCAGGACCAGGTCGACGCGGTCCAGGCGCTCGCCGCCGACTTCCCGCTCGACCTCGGCCGGGTCGCCATCCGCGGCTGGTCCTTCGGCGGCTATCTCGCCGCCCTCGCGGTGCTGCGCCGGCCCGACGTGTTCCACGCGGCCGTGGTCGGCGCCCCGGTCACCGATCTGCGCCTCTACGACACCCACTACCAGGAGCGCTATCTCGGAGACCCGGGCGAGCAGCCGGAGGTGTACCGGCGCAACTCCCTGATCGACGACGCCGGTCTGGTGGACGCGGTCGGGCCGCACCGCCCGATGATGGTCATCCACGGCCTCGCCGACGACAACGTGGTGGTCGCGCACTCGCTGCGGCTCTCCTCGGCGCTGCTCGCCGCGGGACGCCCGCACGAGGTGCTGCCACTGTCGGGCGTCACCCACATGACGCCGCAGGAGACCGTCGCGGAGAACCTGCTGCGGCTGCAACTGGCGTTCCTGAAGCGGTCGCTGGGCCTGGACTGAGCCCCGGCCCCGGACAACGGGGCCCGCCCCGGCGGCCGTTCACGGCCCTCCCGCGGGCGACGGGCCGGGATGACATGGCGCATCCCGGCCCGTCTACGGCACCCGCACGGCCGTACGCTGTTCAGACTGACGCGTCCGTATATCGGCACCGGGTCGGCCGGGTTGCCTGCGTGTTAACGCGATTGCTGCACATTTGCTCGCCTTCGTCCACGGCCGGCCGGGCCGGACACCGGGGCCGGTCGAGGGGGGCTACTTCGGCGGCTCCTCCGGTGGCACCACCCGTTTCTCCTCCGCGAAGTGGCAGGCCGAGTCGTGCGCCGCGGGACCGGGGACGAGCCGGAACTCGACGGGCACCGCCAGCTCCGGCACCTCCGACTCGCAGCGCGCCTGCGCCTTCCAGCAGCGGGTGCGGAACCGGCAGCCGGACGGGACCTTCGCGGGCGAGGGCACGTCCCCGTGCAGGATGATCCGCTCCCGGTGCTCGCGGGCCTCCGGGTCGGGCACGGGCACCGCGGACAGCAGCGCCTGGGTGTAGGGGTGCGTGGGATGGTCGTAGATCTCGACGTCCTTGCCGGTCTCCACGATCCGCCCGAGGTACATCACCCCGACCCGGTCGGAGATGTGCCGCACGATCGACAGGTCGTGCGCGATGAAGACGTAGCTGAGCTCGAACTCGGCCTGGAGCCGGTCCAGCAGGTTGATCACCTGCGCCTGCACCGAGACGTCGAGCGCGGAGACCGGCTCGTCGGCGACGATGATCTCGGGCCGCAGCGCCAGGCCCCGCGCGATGCCGATGCGCTGGCGCTGGCCGCCGGAGAACTGGTGCGGATAGCGGTTGATGTACTCCGGGTTGAGCCCGACCACGTCCAGCAGTTCCTGCACCCGGCGCCGCCGGTCGCCCTTCGGCGCGACCTCGGGGTGGATGTCGTAGGGCTCCCCGATGATGTCGCCGACGGTCATGCGCGGGTTGAGCGAGGTGTAGGGGTCCTGGAACACCATCTGGATGTTGCGGCGCACGGCTTTGAGCGCCTTGCCGGACAGGCGGGTGATGTCCTCGCCCTTGTACTTGATCGTCCCGCCGGTCGGCGTCTCCAGGTTGACCAGCATCTTGGCGACCGTCGACTTGCCGCAGCCGGACTCGCCGACGATGCCGAGGGTCTCGCCGCGGCCGAGGTGGAAGTCGACGCCGTCGACCGCCTTGACCGCGCCGATCTGCTTCTTGAACAGGATTCCCTGGGTGAGCGGGTAGTGCTTGACCAGTCCGCTGACCTCCAGCAGCGGCTCGGTCGCGGCCCGCTCAGGGGCGGCTTGAGTCATCGAGGCACTCCCTCCAGAAGAAGCAGGCGCTCCTGCGGTCCGCGTCGACCTCCGCGAGCGGCGGCACCTCGCTGCGGCAGATGTCCTGGGCCATCGGGCAGCGCGGGTTGAAGGCGCAGCCCGGCGGGATGTGCATCAGGTTGGGCGGCAGACCCTTGATGGCGTAGAGCTCCTGGCCCTTCTGGTCGAGCCGGGGGATCGAGTCCAGGAGCCCCTTCGTATAGGGGTGCGCGGGCGCCTTGTAGATGTCGTGGACCGGGGCCGTCTCGACGATCCGGCCCGCGTACATGACCGCGATCCGGTCGGCGACGTCCGCGACCACGCCGAGGTCGTGGGTGATGAGGATGAGCCCCATGTGGAGCTCGCGCTGGAGCTCCGCGAGCAGGTCCATCACCTGGGCCTGCACGGTGACGTCGAGCGCGGTGGTCGGCTCGTCGGCGATGATCAGGGCGGGCTCCAGGGCCAGCGCCATGGCGATCATGATGCGCTGGCGCATACCGCCGGAGAACTGGTGCGGATAGTCGCGCACCCGGTCGGCGGCGGCCGGGATGCGCACGTGCTCCATCAGCTCGACGGCCTTGGCGCGGGCCTCCTTGCGGGACATCCCGCGGTGCACGATGAACATCTCGCCGAGCTGGTCGCCGACGCTGAGCACCGGGTTGAGCGAGGACAGCGCGTCCTGGAAGATCATCGCCATCTCGGCGCCCCGGACCTTGCGCCGCTCCTCCTCCTTGAGCTTCAGCAGGTCCTTGCCCTGGAAGAGGATCTCGCCGCCGGTGATCTTCCCGGGCGGGATGTCGAGGATGCCCATCACGGCCTGGGCGGTCACCGACTTGCCGGAGCCGGACTCGCCGAGCACGGCGAGCGTCTCGCCCTTGTCGACGCGGTAGTCGACCCCGTTGACGGCCTTGGCGACTCCGTCCCGGGTCCTGAACTCCACGTGCAGATCGCGTACTTCGAGGAGCACGGCTGTCACCTCAGCTTCGGGTCGAGGGCGTCGCGCACCGCGTCGCCGAGCATGATGAACGCGAGCACGGTGATCGCGAGCGCGCCGGCCGGCCACAGCAGCATGTGCGGGGCCTGGCGGATGTACGCGGAGGCCGAGGAGATGTCGATGCCCCAGCTCACCGTCGGGGGCTTGAGACCGACACCCAGGTACGACAGCGTCGCCTCCAGCGAGATGTACGTGCCGAGCGCGATGGTCGCGACGACGATGACCGGCGCGACCGCGTTCGGGGCGATGTGCCGCAGCAGCATCCGCGAGTTGGAGGCGCCCAGCGCGCGGGCCGCGTGGACGTAGTCGTTCTCCTTGGTGGTGATCACGGAGCCGCGCGCGATCCGGGAGACCTGTGGCCAGCCCAGCAGCACCATGAACCCGACGACCGGCCAGATCGTGTTGCTGGTCACCACGGACAGCAGGACCAGACCGCCGAGCACGACCGGGATCGCGAAGAAGATGTCGGTGATCCGGGACAGGATCGAGTCGCCGACCCCGCCGTAGAAGCCGGCCAGACCGCCGAGGAACGAGCCGAGGAGCGCGACCCCGAGCGTGGCGAGCACACCGACGCTGATCGAGATCCGGGTCCCGTACACCGTCCGCGTGTAGACGTCGCAGCCCTGCCCGTCGAAGCCGAAGGGGTGTCCGGGCTGCGAGCCCTGCTGCGCCTTGGCGAGGTCGCACTTGAGGGGGGACTGGTCGGTGATCAGCGAGGGCCAGATCGAGATCACGACCAGGAAGAGGATGACGAGCGCGGAGATGATGAAGACGGGGTTGCGGCGCAGGTCCCGCCAGGCGTCGGACCACAGGGAGCGGGGCTTCTCCTTGGGCCCCGTCCCCTCCGGTCCGCCCGGGGTCCTCTCCAGGGTCTCCGCTTCGCTCGATCCGAGGTCCATGGTGCCGCCGAAGCCGGTCGGAGCGATCGCGAGGTCCTCCGGCGGCGGACCTTCGGGGCCGTGGTGGAATTCCTCTTCCTCGTACGGAGGCTGCTCAGGCATAGCGGATCCTCGGGTCGAGTACGGCGTACAGAAGGTCGACGAGCAGATTGGCGACCACGAAGATGAGGACGAGGATGGTCACGAAGCCGACGACCGTCTGGGTGTTCTGGTGCACGATCCCCTGGTAGAGCTGGTAGCCGACGCCGTGGATGTTGAAGATCCGCTCGGTGACGATCGCGCCGCCCATCAGCGCGCCGATGTCGGTGCCGATGAAGGTGACGACGGGGATCAGTGAGTTGCGCAGCAGGTGCCGGGTGGTCACCCGGCGGCGCGGCAGGCCCTTGGCGATGGCCGTACGGACGTAGTCGGACCGCTTGTTCTCCGCGATGGAGGTGCGGGTCAGGCGGGTGACGTAGGCGAGGGAGACCGAGGCCAGCACCAGGCCGGGCACGATCAGCTCGCCGAAGGTGGCGTCCGTGGAGACCGACGGCTTGATCCAGCCCCACTGGATGCCGAGCAGCAGCTGGGCCAGCAGACCGGTGACGAAGGTCGGCACGGAGATGACCACGAGCGTGAGCAGCAGGACGCCGGTGTCGACGGGCCGGCCGCGGCGCAGGCCGGTGATGACGCCGAGCGTGATGCCGATGACGATCTCGAAGAAGATCGCGACGATCGTCAGCCGGATGGTGACCGGGAAGGCGGTGGACATCAGCTCGGTGACCGGCTGCCCGTTGAACGCGGTTCCGAAGTCGCCGGTGAAGATGTGGCCGATGTAGGTCGTGTACTGCTGCCACAGGGGTTTGTCGAGGCCGAACTCCGCGCGCAGCTGGGCGGCCGTGGCGGGGTCGCACTGTCGTTCGCCGCACAGGCCCGCGATGGGGTCACCCATCACGTTCACCATCACGAAGATGAGAATGGTGGCGCCGAAGAAGACCGGGATCATCTGCAGCAGACGCCGGACGACGTACCGTCCCATGAGTGCTCCGGAGTGAGATGAGGGGCGGACCCGGGTGAGCGGCCCGCCCCGGGCGGCTCAGTTGACGGTGATCTCGTTGTAGACGGGCACGCTGAACTGGTTCAGGGCCACGTTCGAGACCTTGTCCGAGTAGCCGGCGCTGCCGTTCTGGTACCAGAGCGGGATGGCGGCCATGTTGTCCCGTACGACGCCTTCGGACTGCTGGAAGAGCTTGATGGCCTTGGTGGTGTCGGTCTCCGCGTTCGCCTGGTTGACCAGGCTGTCGAACTGCTTGTTGGACCACTGGCCGTCGTTGGAGGAGGCGTTCGTGTAGTAGAGCGGCTGGAGGAAGTTCTGGATCAGCGGGTAGTCCATCTGCCAGCCGGCCCGGAACGGACCGGTCATCTTGTGCTGCCCGATCTGGTTGCGGAAGTCGGCGAAGGTGCCGACCGGGTTGCCGACGCAGGCCTTCTCGTTGCCGAGGGCGTTGTTGATCGAGTTGCAGACGGCGTCGACCCATTCCTTGTGCGAGCCGGTGTCCGCGTTGTAGGTGATCTTGACCTGGCCGCCGGGCAGCCCGCCGCCCTCCTGGACCAGCTTCTTGGCCTCGGACGGGTTGTAGTCGCAGTACTTGCCGCACAGCCCTTCCTGGAATCCGCCCTTCTCGCCGAGCACCGGTGAGGTCCAGTCGCTGGCGGGGGTGCGCGTCTTCTGGAAGATGGTGTCGGTGATCTGCTGGCGGTTGATCGCCATGGACAGTCCCTGGCGGACCTTCGTGGCGCCGCTGGTGTTCCACTTCGGGTCGTAGAACGGGAACGCGAGCGTCTGGATGATGCCGGCCGGGGTGTTGATGTACCGGCCGTTCAGGTCGGACTTGGCGTTCTTCAGCTGGGCCGCGGGCACGTCGTCGACCAGGTCGAGGTTGCCGGCCAGGAGATCGTTGTAGGCGGTGTTGTTGTCCGTGTAGACCTTGAGGGTCACCCCGTCGTTCTTGGCCTTGTCGTCACCGGGGTAGGAGTCCCACTTCTTCAGCACCATCTGTGACCCCTTGGTGTAGGAGTCGATGGTGTAGGGGCCGTTGCCGACCGGCTTCTTCAGCCAGGCCGCGTGGTCGCTGAAGAACGACTTGGGCAGCGGTGAGAAGGCCGCGTAGCCGAGGGTGTCCGGGAACGTCGAGAACTTCTGGGTGAGCGCGACCGTGAAGGTGTCCGTGCCGGTCACCTTGAGTCCGGACAGGGTGTCGGCGGTCTGCTTGCCCGTGTCGGGGTGCGTCTTGTCGTAGCCCTGGATGTATCCGAAGAAGTACGCGTTCTTCTGGTTGTTCTTCAGGCTGGCGCCGTAGTTCCACGCGTCGACGAAGGACTGGGCGGTGACGGCCTCGCCGTTGCTGAACTTCCAGCCGCTCTTGACCGTGATCGTGAAGTTCTGCGAGTCGGTGGTCTCGATCTTCTGGGCGAGCATGTCCTCGGCGGCGCCGGTCTTGGAGTTGTACCGCTTCAGGCCCCGGAAGATCATGTCGAGGACCTTGCCGCCCTGCACCTCGTTGGTGTTGGACGGCTCCAGCGGGTTCTGCGGGTCGCCCCAGGAGGCGCTGACCGTGCCGGAGCCGCTGCTGCTTCCGCCCCCTCCACCCCCGCATCCCGTGGCCGCCAGAGCTACCGCCGCCGCGCATGCGGCCCACTTGGCGTGTGTGGCTCCACGCATGACGCCTCCATCCTTACGATCGTTGGTCCGTTATCGGCCAATATCGATCCCAAAGCCGCGAAACGCATGCAGGGTCGGCCCTTAGAGGGACACGCAAGAGCCGAAGGAGTGGATCTTCGGGGCGAAGCGCAATGGATCTTCGCCATCCGATGCGGAACCGTTCATTTGCGGCGTCCCGATGTACGCATTCCGGCACTCACCCGTCCGCATATCGAACTCTCTGCCCGTTTAGTCCAGTTGGCCCGATTCACAACACGGATTGATCACGACCCGCTACACGCGTAGCTACGGAAGGGTCAAGCCAGAGCAAAGAACGTAAAGAGACAATCAAGTCGACCCAGAATTTATTGACCTTGAATGAATTGCGTTGAAAAAGTCCGGCGTAGCCCGTAGGGGAGCGCCCTGCGGAGACCCTCCCCTGGGCCAGGAGCACCATGACCCCCCCAACTCCATCTCCGGCTGCCCCGCTCGAGGTGACCGACGAGAGCGTCGAGAAGTCGATCACTTCTCCCGACTCGAAGGGCAGCGAGAGCCGGTCCCCCGGCCGACTGGCCTGGCGCCGCTTCAAGCGTGACCGCACGGGCGTTATATCCGCATGCATCGTGATCTTCTTCTTCGTGATCGCGATCGCGGCCCCGCTCATAGCGAAGCTGTACGGGAAGAACCCGTACACGACGTACGCGAGCGCCCGCCCCGAACTCCTCGACGACTTCTCGTACCCCGCCGGCGCCAACGGCGGCATGAGCTCGGAGTTCTGGTTCGGCATCGAGCCGCAGCTCGGCCGGGACGTCTTCACGTTCCTGCTCTACGGCATCCGGACCTCGCTCGGCATCGCGCTGGCCGCCACGATCCTCACGTGCGTGGCGGGCATCATCATCGGTGTCACGGCGGGTTACCTGGGGGGCAGGACCGACTACTTCGTGAGCCGGATCATCGACATCGTCCTGTCGTTCCCGTCCACGCTGTTCTTCATCGCCTTCATGCCGGTCGTCTACGGCCTCTTCGTGGCTCCCGACGACAACGTGCCGACGTGGCTCATCGCCGTCTCCCTGATCGTCGTCCTGTCGGCCTTCGGCTGGGCGTCCATCGCCCGCCTGCTGCGCGGTCAGGTGCTCGGTCTGCGGGAGCGCGAGTTCGTCGAGGCCGCCAAGGTCACGGGCGCGTCCCCGATGCGCATCGTGTTCAAGGAACTGCTGCCCAACCTGTGGACGCCGATCATCATCCAGGCCACGCTGATGCTGCCGGCCTACGTGACTGCCGAGGCCGGCCTGGCCTTCCTCGGTGTCGGTATCACCGATCCCACCCCCGACTGGGGCGTCATGATCGGCCGAGGCGCCCAGTTCTACTCGCAGGACTTCACCTTCATGCTCTTCCCGGGCCTGTCCATGGTGATCTTCGTCCTCGCCTTCAACCTGCTCGGCGACTCGGTGCGCGACGCGCTCGACCCGAAGTCCAAGCGCTAGACGCTTCTGTCCCCCCGGTCCGGGTCAATGACGTCCGGCTGGTCCCGCCCGTTCCAAACGACTCCTACAGGCAGGCTCGCATGTCCTTTTCTCGCAGAAACTTCCTCATAGCGACCGGTGTCGCCGCGGCGTCCACCACCGTGCTGAGCGCCTGCGGCAGCAGTGACGACAACAAGAGCGCGTCGAAGGCCCCGTCCGTCTCCGATGCGAAGACGATGAACATCCCGGTCGGCACCAAGGCCGACTCGACCGGCCCGGCCCCCGAGGTCGCCGGCGCGGTCAAGGGCGGGACGATCTACTCGCTCGACCAGTTCGACATGGACCACCTGGACCCGGCGCAGATCTACGTCTCCACCGAGGGCGCCATCACCCGTCCGATCCTGCGCGGTCTGACCGGCTACAAGATCGACGACAAGGGCGGCGCCACGCTGGTCGGCGACGTCGCCACGGACGCCGGTACGGCGTCGAACGGCGGCAAGACCTGGACGTTCACCATCAAGGACGGCGTCAAGTGGGAGGACGGCGCCGAGCTGTCCATGGACGACGTCCGCCACTCCTTCGAGCGTCTCTTCGCCAGCTTCGTCACCGAGGGTCCCCGCTACGTCCAGCAGTGGCTGGTCGGCGGCGACAAGTACAAGGGCCCCTACAGCGGCAAGCACCTCGCCTCCATCGAGGTCTCCGGCAAGACGATCACGTTCAACCTGACCGAGGCGCGCGGCGACTTCAACTACACGCTGGGTATGCCGGGTTACGGTCTCGTGCCGAAGAAGCACGACACGAAGGAGGCGTACGACAAGCGTCCGTACTCCCTGGGCCCCTACAAGATCGAGAGCCGTTCCGTCGGCAAGTCGCTGACCTACAGCCGCAACGAGCACTGGGACGCGGCCACGGACCCGATCCGCAACGCCTACCCGGACAAGTTCGTCTTCCAGTTCGGCTTCCAGCCGGTCGCCTCCACCGACCGCTACATCGCCGACAAGGGCAACGACCAGTACGCGATGTCGATCTTCAACGAGGTCGCGGCCGAGCGCATCGCCCAGGTGCTCACCAACGCCAAGCTGAAGAAGCGCGTCCTCACCCAGGTCGACACGGTCACCTACTACTGGCCGATCAACACGACCCGCATCACGGACGTCAAGGTCCGCCAGGCGATCAACTGGGCGTGGCCGCACCAGCAGCTCCAGACCATCCGCGGTGGCCGCTCCACCAGCGAGCTGGCCAGCACGATCCTGAGCCCGGTCACCCCCGGCTACAAGAAGTTCGACCTGTACGGCGTGACCACGAAGCCGGGCGGCGACGCCGCCAAGGCCAAGGCGCTGCTGAAGGAGGCAGGCAAGGTCGGCCAGAAGCTGGTCATCGCCTACCAGCAGTCGGACAACGCGGTGAAGCAGGCCGTCGCGATCAAGAACGCGCTTGAGGAGGCCGGCTTCACGGTCGTCAACAAGCAGATCGACAAGACGACCTTCTACACCCAGATCGGCAAGATCGACAACGAGTACGACCTGTTCGCGGCGGGCTGGAGCCCGGACTGGCCGAACGGCTACTCCGTCTTCTACCCCTGCTGGAGCGGCGAGAACATCGGCGACGGCCGTAGCAACTACGCCCAGCTGAACGACGCCAGCGTGAACAAGGCGATCAACGCGGCCGCGAAGATCACCGACTCCGACGCCGCCAACAAGGCCTGGGGCGACATCGACCAGCAGATCATGGAGCTCGCCCCGGTGGTCCCGGACTACCACTCCATCCGCAACTGGATGTACGGATCCAAGATCGGCAACGTCGTGTACGACGCCGGCAACACCTGCATCGCGCTCACCAAGCTGTACGCCAAGAAGTAAGCGCGTCTGACCCTCAGGGGGCGGCCATGACCTGGTCGCCCCCTGCGGCCCACCCCCCTCTTACCCCCCGGCGACGGCGCCCCGTCCGGAAAGTCACGCCCCATGTTCCGCTTCCTTGTCCGCCGAGCTCTCGGCGCGCTGGTCATCCTGTTGATCATCAGCGCCGTCACCTTCTGGCTCTTCTACGCCATCCCGCGTGACCCCGCCACGATGTCCTGCGGCAAGAACTGCACGCCCGACATGCTGGAGCAGATCCGGAAGAACCTGGGCATCGACCACCCGGTCCCGGTTCAGTACTGGGACTGGCTGAAGGGCGTCTTCGTCGGCCGCGACTACGCCGGCTTCGGGCACTGCGACGCCCCCTGCTTCGGCTACTCGTTCGCCAACCGCGAGCCCGTCCTCGGCACCATCCTGGACCGGCTCCCGCTGACCCTCTCGCTCGCCTTCGGCTCCGCCGTCGTGTTCCTGATCTTCGGCATCGGCACCGGCATGATCGCCGCCGTCAAGCAGGGCAAGTGGCAGGACAAGGTGGCCAGCTCCGCCTCTCTGGTGGCCTCCTCGCTCCAGATCTACTTCGTCGGGTACGTCGCGATGTACTTCCTGGTCGCCAAGCTCGGCATCCTGGACAACCCGTCCTACACGCCGCTCACCGAGAACCCGGCCGAGTGGGCCTCCGGCCTGCTGCTGCCGTGGCTGGTACTCGCGCTGATCTGGACGGCCAACTACACGCGTATGACCCGCTCGCAGCTGGTCGAGACGCTGAGCGAGGACTACGTCCGCACGGCCCGCGCCAAGGGCATGTCCAGCCGCAACGTGTTCTTCCGGTTCGCCTGGCGCGGTGCGATGGGCCCCATCGTCACGATCTTCGGCATCGACCTCGCCACCCTCATCGGCGGCGCGATGATCACCGAGTACACCTTCAGCCTCCAGGGCGTGGGCCGTCTCGCGGTCGACTCCGTGGAGAAGAGCGACCTGCCCATGCTGCTCGGTGTCACGCTGCTGGCGGCCGGCGCGATCGTGATCTTCAACATCGCCGTCGACGCCGTCTACGCCCTCATCGACCCGCGGATCCGGCTCGCCTGACCTCCGCCCCACCCCCGACCTACCGCATCACCCCCCCAGGAGCGTCCCAGTGACGAGCACCGATCAGCAGCCGTTCCTCTCCGTCAGGGACCTCAAAGTCCACTTCTCCACCGAGGACGGCATCGTCAAGGCCGTCGACGGACTCAGCTTCGACATCGCCCGGGGCCAGACGCTCGGCATCGTCGGCGAGTCGGGCTCCGGCAAGTCCGTGACCAACCTGACGATCCTGGGTCTGCACGACCCGGCCCGCACGCGGATCGACGGCGAGATCCTGCTCGACGGCCAGGAGCTGCTCACGGCGTCCGAGCGGACGCTCGAGAAGCTCCGCGGCAACAAGATGTCGATGATCTTCCAGGACGCGCTGGCCTCGCTGTCGCCGTACCACACCATCGGCACCCAGATCGCCGAGGTGTACCGGAAACACACCGGGGCGTCCAAGAAGGAGGCGCGGGCGCGGGCGATCGAGATGCTCACGCGTGTCGGCATCCCGCAGCCGGACGTGCGGGTCGACGACTACCCGCACCAGTTCTCCGGCGGTATGCGCCAGCGCGCGATGATCGCCATGGCGCTGGTCTGCGACCCCGAGCTGCTGATCGCCGACGAGCCGACCACCGCGCTCGACGTGACGGTCCAGGCCCAGATCATGGACCTGCTCAAGGACCTCCAGCAGGAGTTCGGCACCGCGATCATCTTCATCACCCACGACCTCGGAGTCATCGCCGACATCGCGGACGACGTTCTGGTGATGTACGGCGGCCGGTGCGTCGAGCGGGGCACGAAGAAGCAGGTGCTGGGCAACCCCCAGCACCCGTACACACTCGGCCTGCTCAACTCCATGCCGGCCCTGGACGGTCCGGTCGACGTGCCGTTGTCGCCGATTCCCGGTTCCCCGCCCTCGCTGCTCAACCCGCCGACCGGCTGCCGTTTCCACCCGCGCTGCGCGTTCGCGGAGAAGGTCGCGGGCGGCAAGTGCTCCAGTGCGCAGCCGGTGCTCGAGGTGATCGATGGCCGCGGCTCCGCCTGCCACCTGGAAACGAGCCAGCGAGACGCGCTCTTCGCCGACTACGCGGCCACAGCCGGCCACAACTGACGGACACGAGACGGGACTTCACGACCATGAGCACAACCAACCCCCTCCTGGACGTCTCCGGGCTGACCAAGCACTTCCCGATCAAGGGCGGCTTCCCGATCAAGCGGACCGTCGGCGCGGTCCAGGCGGTCGACGGCCTCGACTTCCAGGTGGCCGAGGGCGAGAGCCTCGGCCTGGTCGGCGAGTCGGGCTGCGGCAAGTCGACCACCGGCCGGCTGATCACCCGGCTGATGGAGCCGACCGGCGGCACCATCTCCTACCGCGGCCAGAACATCACCCACGCCAGCCGCCGCCAGCTCGCGCCGATCCGGTCCGAGATCCAGATGATCTTCCAGGACCCGTACGCGTCGTTGAACCCGCGCCAGACGGTCGGCAAGATCATCGCCGGTCCGATGGAGATCAACGACATCAACCCGGCGGGTGGCCGCGAGGCCCGGGTCCGCGAACTCCTGGAGATCGTGGGCCTCAACCCGGAGCACTTCAACCGCTTCCCGCACGAGTTCTCCGGCGGCCAGCGCCAGCGCATCGGCGTGGCCCGCGCGCTCGCGCTGAACCCGAAGCTGATCGTCGCGGACGAGCCGGTCTCCGCGCTCGACGTGTCGATCCAGGCCCAGGTCGTCAACCTCCTCCAGGAGGTCCAGAAGGAACTGGGCATCGCCTTCGTGTTCATCGCCCACGACCTCGCGATCGTGCGGCACTTCTCACAGCGCGTCGCGGTCATGTACCTGGGTAAGATCGTCGAGATCGCCGACCGCGACGACCTGTACGGCAACCCGCGCCACCCCTACACGCGGGCCCTGCTGTCCGCCGTGCCCGAGGCCACGGTGGACGAGAACGCCACGGCCCGTGAGCGCATCCGCCTCACCGGTGACGTGCCGTCCCCGATCAACCCGCCCTCCGGCTGCCGCTTCCGCACCCGTTGCTGGAAGGCGACCGAGAAGTGCGCCACGGAGGCTCCGCCGCTGGTCCAGATCAGCGGGAACAAGCCGGGCCACCTGACGGCCTGTCACTACCCGGAGACCGCCGATGTGATTCCGGCTCAGCGTCTCTCCCAGGACCCCGAGTCGGCGGCCTGACACACCCCTTTTCGTCAGCCGCCGTCTGCGGAACGGACTTTCAACGGCCCATTGACCCGAGCCCCTGAACGTCCGCTCCAGGGGAACGAAGGCCCGCGTCTTTCGAGACGCGGGCCTTCTTCCGGTTCCGGGTGGGAACACGGCGGGAACGGGGCGGGAACAAGGCTGTTCCTGACCTGTCGTTCAACTGTGTGTGGCACACTGCCGCGATGGTCGACCGCTCGTTCGCGGATCTCTCTCTCGCCGCGCTGTACGACAGTCTCAACCCCTGGGGCCCTTGCGACGACTTCTATCTGGGCCTCGTGCTGGCCGCGGGGTCGGTGCTGGATGTGGGGTGCGGTACCGGGCAGTTGCTGCGGCGGGCCCGTGCCGCGGGGCACGCGGGGCGGCTGCTCGGGCTCGACCCGGCCGCCGCGATGCTGGTGCAGGCACGGGCGGGCGAGCCCCACGGGATCGAGTGGGTGCTGGGCGATCTGCGGAGCCGGCTGTGGCGCGGCGAGTTCGACCTGGTCGTCATGACCGGCCACGCCTTCCAGGTGCTGGTCGGCGAGGAGGAGTTGAGCACCGCCCTGCGCGCGGTGCGCGCCGCCCTCGCGCCCGGCGGGCGGTTCGTCTTCGACACCCGCCATCCCGCCGCGCGGGCCTGGGAGGGCTGGACGCCGGAGCGGGTGCGGGAGATCTCCGACGGCAACGGCGGCACGGTGCGGGTACGGCACCGGGTCGAGACCCCGGTCGCCGGGGACCGGGTCACCTTCACGGAGACCTTCGAGCACCACGGCTGGCCGGTCCCCCGGACCAGCCGCACCACCCTGCGCTTCCTCGGGCCCGAGCTCCTGACGGACCGGCTCGCCGAGGCCGGTCTGGCCGTCGAGGCCCAGTACGGCCACTGGGACCGCCGCCCGCTCACCCCGGCCGCCCCGGAGATCATCACGGTGGCGCGGGCGGCGTAGGGCCGGGCCGGGGCACGCGGTGCGGATCGCCCCATCCCCGTACGGCAGCACCGATTTGCCGTTCATTGACCCATGCATTCATTTAATGCTAAAACTCATCTTCACACTTCCAGCACAGGATCGACATACTCGTGCACCATCGGTGACGAGCGGCTTCGTCGGATCCGCCCGAACCGTGGGATGACAGGGTGAAGACTTGCGGGATCGCGCCGTGACGGCTGACCAGGAACGCGACGGGCGCCGGTCATGGGCCCTGCTGGGGGCCGGGGCCGCCGTGGTCCTGACGGCCGGCGGTGTCGCCTACGGCGTCGCGCCCGCGGCCTCCACGAGTTCGACGACGTCGGCGGTGACGGAGGCCGCCGGAACCCTGGACATCGACGTGCGGGGCGCCGCGGGGGCCCGCTGGTCCGTGCGGTCCACCACCGCGCGGCCCGCCTACACCTTCTCGCCGGGGACCGCGCGTTCCACGTGCGCCCTGGGCAGCCCCGACCCGTCCGGCACCCGCGCCGTCGGCCAGGGGCCCGCGAACGCCGTCGACGGGCGGCCCGAGACCGCCTGGCACTGCGCGAGCCGGACCGCGCGGCTCGTCCTCGACCTGCGCGACCGGTCCCGGCTCACCGATGTCGGACTGCTCCCCGGCGCCGTCGGGACGGCCCCGGCGAACGCGTCGCGCCTCCGCCCGCGCGTCGCGTCCGTCACCCACGCGGTGTGGACGTTCCTGCTGCGCGGCCACGTGGTCGGCACCTGCGCCGAGGACATCGCCCCCACCGGGACGGCCATGGCGTGGGCCCACCTGCCGGCGCTGATGACCGCCGACCGGATCGTCCTCGACGTCGCCGGGGCCGGCGGCGGCGCGCCGGCCGGGCAGCTGCCCGACTCCGGCGGCGTCGCCGTGAGCGACGTCCGCCTCGCCGACGACACGGACTTCTGAGGAAGGACCGCACAGCGCAGGGGCCGGGCGGTGCGCCGCCCGGCCCCTGCCCCGGTGTCCGCCTCAGTTCTCCGCGGCCTCCTCCAGCGCCGCCAGCGCCGGGTCCAGGACGATGTCCTCGTCACGGGCCTCGATGGTCGGGTCCTCCGGGAAGTGGCAGGCCGTCAGGTGCCCGGAGCGGTTGCCGGAGAGCTGGACCAGCGGCGGTTCCTCCGTCGCGCACGTGTCCTGCGACTTCCAGCACCGGGTGCGGAAGCGGCAGCCGGACGGCGGCGAGATGGGGGACGGCACGTCGCCCGCGAGGCGGATCCGCTCGCGGGGCGCGGTCCCGGCGCCGGTGATGTCGACCTCCGGCACCGCGGAGAGCAGCGCGTGGGTGTAGGGGTGCCGGGGGCGGGTGTAGATGGAGTCGCGGTCGCCCACCTCGATGATCTTGCCGAGGTACATGACGGCGACCCGCTGGGAGAAGTGCCGTACCACCGCGAGGTCGTGGGCGATGAAGAGGAACGCGATGCCGAGTTCCTTCTGCACCTCCTGGAGGAGGTTCACCACCTGGGCCTGGATGGAGACGTCGAGCGCGGAGACCGGCTCGTCGGCCACGATCAGCTTCGGGTTCAGGGCCAGTGCTCGGGCCACGCCGATGCGCTGGCGCTGGCCGCCGGAGAACTCGTGCGGGAAGCGGTTGTAGTGCTCCGGGTTGAGGCCCACGATCTCCAGGAGTTCGCGGACCCGCTTCTCCCGGCCGCCCTCGGGTTCGATGTCGTTGATCTCCATCGGGCCCGAGATGATCTTGCCGACCGTCTGCCGCGGGTTCAGCGACGAGTAGGGGTCCTGGAAGATCATCTGGATCTCGGACCGGATCGGCGCGAGCTCCCTGCGGCTGGAGTGGGTGATGTCCTTGCCGCGGTACGAGATCGTGCCGCCGGTCGGCTCCATCAGACGGGTGATCAGCCGGCCGGTGGTCGACTTGCCGCAGCCGGACTCGCCGACCAGGCCGAAGCTCTCGCCGACGTGCACCGACAGGTCGATCCCGTCGACGGCCTGCACCGCGCCGACCGTCCGCTTGATCGGGAACCCGCCCTTGACCGGGAAGTGCTTGACGAGCCCCTCCACGACCAGCAGCGGGTCCCCTGCCGTGCCGGGCGCCGACTCCCGCGGCGCGGGGAGGACGAGGTCCTCTTTCATGACGTGTCCTCCTAGCCCAGACGGGGCTTGATCTCTTCGACGAAGATGGTCCGCTTCTGGTCCGCGGTCAGGTGGCACGCGGAGGCCCGGTCCGGCGCCAGGAGCGGGCGCTCGGTGACGCAACGGCTGCCCCCCACCCGGTCCCGGAAGGTGCAGCGGGGATGGAACGGGCAGCCGGAGGGCGGGTTGAGCAGCGACGGCGGGGCGCCCGGGATCGGTGCCAGCGGGGCACCGAGGTCGGAGTCGAGCCGCGGCATCGAGTTCAGCAGGCCCCAGGTGTACGGGTGCTGGGGAGAGCGCAGCACCTCGTCGGTCGTGCCGCGCTCCACCGCGCGGCCCGCGTACATCACCATGATGTCGTCGGCCATGTCGGCGATCACCCCGAGGTCGTGGGTGATGAAGACGATGCCGGAGCCGAACTCCTGCTGGAGGTCCTTGAGCAGGTCGAGGATCTGCGCCTGGACGGTCACGTCGAGCGCGGTGGTCGGCTCGTCGGCGATCAGCAGGTCGGGGTCGCAGATCAGCGCCATCGCGATCATCGCTCGCTGGCGCATACCGCCGGAGAACTGGTGCGGGTAGTCCTTCGCCCGCTCCTTGGGGTTGGGGATGCCGACCTTGCCGAGCATCTCCACCGCGCGGTCCCACGCCACCCGCTTCGAGGCGCCGTTGTGCTTCATGTAGGGCTCGGCGATCTGCCGGCCCACCGTGTAGTACGGCGACAGCGCGGTCAGCGGGTCCTGGAAGATCATGGCGACCTTGTTGCCGCGCAGCTTCTCCAGCTCCGCCTCACGGGCGGTGGTCAACTCCTTGCCGTCGAGGAGGATCTCGCCCTCGATGGTGGTGAACATCGGGTTGTGCAGGCCGAGCACGGTCAGGTTGGTGACGGACTTGCCGGAGCCCGACTCGCCCACGATGCCGAGCGTGCGGCCGCGCTGGACGTCGAACGAGAGACCGTCCACGGCGCGGACGATGCCGTCCTCGGTCTTGAAGCTGACGTGCAGGTCGCGCACCGAGAGCAGGCTGCCCTCGCCGGCCGGGGAGGGAGCACCGGCTTCCTTGGTCTGTGTGGTCACGGCAGCGCTCCCTAGGACAGCCGTACGCGCGGGTCGATGAAGGCGTAGGCGGCGTCGACGATGATGTTGAACAGCAGGATCATGGCGGCCGAGAACAGCATCACGCCGAGCAGCAGCGGCAGATCGCTGAAGAACACGGACTGGACGGCGAGTTGGCCGAGGCCGGGCAGGCCGAAGGTGTACTCGGTGATGATGGCGCCGCCGAGCAGGGAGCCCAGGTCGATGCCGAAGATGGTGACGATGGGGATCAGGGAGCCGCGCCAGGCGTAGCGGAAGAACACGTAGCGGCGCGACATGCCCTTGGCGCGGGCGGTGCGCACGTGTTCCTCCTGGAGCTGCTCGATCATCGACGAGCGCGCCATACGGGTGTACTGCGCGGCGAAGATGGTCGACAGCACCAGCCAGGGGATGATCAGTCCGGTGAACCAGGTGATCGGGTTCGCGGTGAACTCGTTGTACGCCGGCTTGGAGAACCAGTGGGTCTGGTAGACGAGCACCGCGAGGGCGAGCGGGCCGAGGAAGTAGATCTGCATCGAACCCAGCACCATCGAGCCCGCGGTGGCGGACTTGTCGATGAGGGTGCCCCGCTTCCAGGCGGCCATCAGTCCGGTGCCGAGACCGATCAGCAGGAAGAAGAACGCGCCGCCCAGGGTGAGCGAGACCGTGGTGGGCAGCCGGTCCATGAGGGTCGCCCAGACCTGGTCGTTGGTGTGGTACGAGTACCCGAAGCACGGTGCGGGGCACGGACCTTGGGCGAATCCGTTGCTGCCCAGGAACAGGTTGTGCAGGAAGATCGCGTACTGCTCCGGGATCGACTTGTCCAGGCCGAGCACATGGTGGATGTTGGCCAGGCTCTGCGGGTTGCAGGTCTTGCCGCATATCAGCAGCGCCGGGTCGCGCGGCATCCCGAAGAACAGCAGGAACGTGACGATGCTCAGCAGGAAGAGAATGACGACGGCACCGAGGGACCGGCGGACGAGGAAGCGCAGCATGACAGGGGCAGCTCTCTGACGTCGGCGGGCCGGACGGTACCCGGCGCCCCTCCGCTCACGCGGACGGGTGCGCCGGGTACCGGCGGGCGGTGGTGATTACTTGATGTAGAGACGACGCGGGTCGATGCCGCCGATCACGTCGTCGTAGACGAGGCCGCCGACCTTGGAGCCGGCGATCTGAACCTGCTTGTAGTACGCGGTCGGGACGGCGTTGACGACGTCCTTGACCAGGTACTGATCGATCTTCTCCCACGCCGCGGCCGCCTTGGCCGGGTCGGTGATCTTGTTCGCGGCGTCGATGTCCGCGTTCACCTTCGGGTCGTTGACGTGCGAGTAGTTCGGCGAGCCGTCGGCGATCACGCGGCCGTCGTACAGCGGCGGGATCACGGTCGAGGAGGACGGCCAGTCCGCGCCCCAGGCGGTGTGGTAGATGTCGTAGTTGTTGTCGACCTTGCCGATCTGGTCGTAGTACGTCTCGGCCGGGATCTCCTGGCGCTGGACGTTGAAGCCGGCCTTCTTCAGACCCGCCGCCATGGCCGTGGAGTACTGCTGGCCCTCAGGGGTGTTGATGTAGCCGAAGGTCAGCTTCATGTTGAGCTTGCCGGCCTTCTTCAGCAGCGCCTTGGCCTTGGCCGGGTCGCCGGCGGGGTTCTTCTTCTTGCCCCACGGGTCGAAGGTGGCGTCGTAGCCGCTGACGGTCGGGGAGATGAGGCCGCCCGCGACCTCCATCGCGTCGTTGCCGCCGTAGGCGCGGATGAACGGCGTGATGGGCAGCGCGTAGGCGATGGCCTCACGGACCGTCTTGTCCTTGATGTGGTTCATGTTGATGTTCATCTGACCCACGTACGGCTGGTAGCCCGCGACCGTACGGGACTTGAGCTTCGGGTCGTTGAGGACGTTGGACAGGTTGCCCGCGTCGACCTGGTTGTTGAAGCTCACGCCGGTCTGGTCGGCGCCGCTGTCGGCGAGGAGCGCCTTGGTGGAGGTCTCGAACTGCTGGTTGAACGTGAAGTTGAACTGGTCCACGTACTGGTGACGGATCGGGTCCGTGTTCGGGTCCCAGTTGGTGTTCTTGACCAGCACCATCGACTTGCCCGACTTGAACGACTGGATCTTGTAGGGGCCGGTCGTCAGCGGGTCCTTGTCGTACTTCTGCTTCGTGTCGCCCTTCTTGGAGACGACCGCGTAGCCCGCCATGGCGAGCGCGTACGGCAGGTCCGGGTGGGCGGTCTTGAAGTGGAAGATGATGGTCTTGGAGTCGGGCGTCTCCAGGACGGAGTCCGGCAGGTGCTTGCCCTTGTAGGGGCCGTCCGGGAGGAGCTTGCGGTAGTCGGCGCCGGTGGTGTCGGCGAGCCACTGCTGGAGGTAGGTCGGGCCCTGGTCGATGAACGACGCGAAGAGGCGCTCGTAGGTCTGGCGGAAGTCCGCGGACGTGATCGCGGACCCGTCCGAGAACTTGATGCCGTCCTTGAGCGTGTACTTCCAGGTCTTGCCGCCGTCGGTGGTGGTGCCGGAGTCGGTGGCGAGGTCGCCGACCACCTCGTGGCCGCTGCCCTTGTCGTTGGTCGACTTGTAGCCGGTCAGCCCTCGGTGGATCAGGGTCGCGAGCGAGCCCTCGTCGGAGACGTAGATCTGGGCCGGGTCGAGGTGGGCGTAGCTGTCGCGCTGCAGCACCTCCATCGTGCCGCCGCTCTTGGCGCCCGGCACCGCGGCCGCCGGACCGGTCGAGTCCGCGGTCCCCCCGAACTTGATCGACGCCTGCTGGCGTTTGGCGTTCTCCTGGTCCTGCTTCTTGTTGTCGCCCGCGTCACTGCCGCCCTTGCTGCAACCGCTGAGCATGAGAGCTCCGGCCGCGAGCACGGACAGTACGGCGTATGCGTGGCGTCCGCCCCTACTTCTCACTGAACCACCCATCTGTGTGTCACCAGTGCACAAAGGAACTGCGAATTGCCGTGCGGTATCCGGGCGAGGCCGCCCACAACGCGTCGGTCAGCGCGCCGTCTTGGGGTCGAAGGCGTCCCTGACCGAGTCCCCGAGCAGGTTGAAGGCCACGATGAAGATGATCATCGAGATGCCGGGGAAGAACATGTACGTGATGTCGTTCTGCATCACGAGTTCGGTGGACGCCTTGGAGAACATCTGCCCCCAGTCCGGCGTCGGTTCGACGATGCCGATGCCGAGGTAGGACAGGCCTGCCTCCGCGGTGACGAAGCCGGGGAGCATGTAGGTGGACTGCACCAGGATGGGCGTGACCACGTTCGGCAGGATCTCCTTGCGGATGATCCGCCACGGGGTGGCACCGCTGACCCGCGCCGCCTCGATGAACTCCCGTTCCCTGAGGGACAGGGAGGTGCCGCGCAGGATGCGGGCGAGACTCATCCAGCCCAGGAACCACTGGACGGCGATGAGCGCGACGACCCGGACGTAGGTGGGCGTCTCGTCACGGGGACTGACGAAGAGGGAGACCACGACGGGCATGCTCGCGATGAAGAACAGCTGGGCCGGGAAGGCGAGCAGGAAGTCGATGACCCGGCTGATGAGGAAATCGGACCTGCCGCCGAGGTAGCCGGCCGCGACACCGAGCAGGATGCCGGTGACCACGGTCGCGATCGTGACGGCCACCGAGATCATCAGCGACGTGCGGATGCCGTAGAGGAGTTTGGTGAAGACGTCGTAGCCGTTGCCGGGTTCGAGGCCGAACCAGAACTCGGAGCTGATGCCGCCGTTGGGCTGGAGCGGCACACCCGCGCTGTCGAACAACTCGGGCCGCTCGTCCGCGTAGACGGTGTACGGGTTCTTGCCGTACAGCTTCGCGATCAGCGGGGCGAGCAGGCCGACCAGGAAGAAGAAGCCCACGACGTAGGCCGAGATGACTCCCGTGCGGTCGCGTTTGAAGCGGAGCCACATCAGCTGGCCGGGAGACCGGCCTTCGAGCTTGGCCGCCTCGGACTTCGCGTCCGGCCCAGGAGTGCCGTCGACGAGGACCGAGGTCCCGCCGCCTTCGACATCGATAGGACTTGTCACTGTTCGTCCGTTCACAGGTATGGGTGTGCCCGGCGGGTGACCTGCGCGGGATGTGCGCGGTCACCGTCCGGGGCAAGGAGAGACGTGCGTACGGCACTGAGCCAGGCGCGAACCCGCAGTGGGACGCGCGTAGTTGAACGGCCGCACGGTGCGGCCGCCGGGTTGGCTCAGAGCCGGCCCTCGGACGATGTGACGAAGCCGGTATGGACGGACGGCGTGAGCGTGACCCACCTGGTGTTCGTGACACCGCGCATGGGACTCCTCCTCATGACTCCACGTGTTCACCAACAGGAGAGGGTTGACGTCCTGCTTCCGACACCCCTGACGGAAGATCAGACACCCTCTGGTGCTCGTGAGTCGGCACTGTCCCCACAGCGCGAGACCCATTGACCCGAGCGACTACGCGGCTAACTATCTGCCATCGGTCGAGCACCGACCACCGTTCTTAAATCTCAATTCAGTCACAGCTGACGCCTACATCTTCCGAAATTTGGACAAACTGTTCGGCTCGAGAAGGCCGCGAAACGGACGTGTTACATGGCTATCGGTCAGGGATCTCCGCATGTCGGACATCCGGGCCGTGGAAAACGGGTTGCAAAAAACCCGGGTGCCCCCACGATGGGGACACCCGGGTCGGGTCGGCTACGACTACGGAGCGTCAGCCGTGCTTGGCGCGGCTCGCGGTACGGGCGCGATCACGCTGGTCGAGCACGACCTTGCGGATGCGAACCGCCTCCGGGGTCACCTCGACGCACTCGTCGTCGCGGCAGAACTCCAGCGACTGCTCCAGGGAGAGCTTGCGCGGCGGGACGATCGCCTCGAACGAGTCGGCCGAGGACGACCGCATGTTCGTGAGCTTCTTCTCCTTGGTGATGTTCACGTCCATGTCGTCGGAGCGCGAGTTCTCGCCGACGATCATGCCCTCGTACACCTCGGTGCCGGGGTCGGTGAACAGCACGCCGCGCTCCTGGAGGTTCGTCATCGCGAACGCGGTGACGGAGCCGGAGCGGTCGGCGACCAGGGAGCCGTTGTTGCGGGTCGTCAGCGTGCCGAACCAGGGCTCGTGGCCCTCGTGGATCGAGTGGCCGATGCCGGTGCCGCGGGTCTGGGTCAGGAACTCGGTCCGGAAGCCGATCAGACCGCGGGAGGGCACGACGAACTCCATGCGGACCCAGCCCGAGCCGTGGTTGGACATGTTGTCCATCCGGCCCTTGCGGACGCCCATGAGCTGCGTGACGGCGCCCATGTGCTCCTCGGGCACGTCGATCGTCATGCGCTCGACGGGCTCGTAGGTCTTGCCGTCGACCTGCTTGGTGACGACCTGCGGCTTGCCGATGGTCAGCTCGAAGCCCTCGCGGCGCATCTGCTCGACCAGGATGGCGAGCGCGAGCTCACCACGGCCCTGGACCTCCCAGGCGTCCGGACGCTCGGTGTCGAGCACGCGGAGCGAGACGTTGCCGATCAGCTCGCGGTCGAGGCGGTCCTTGACCTGGCGGGCGGTGACCTTGCGGTCCTTGACGGCCGACTTCGCCTCGGCGCCCTTGCCGGTGCCGCCACGGCCGACCAGCGGGGAGGTGTTGGTGCCGATGACCATGGAGATCGCCGGCTCGTCGACCGTGATCAGCGGCAGCGGGATCGGGTTCTCGGGGTCGGCGAGGGTCTCACCGATCATGATGTCCGAGATACCGGCGACGGCGCAGATGTCACCGGGGCCGGCCACCTCGGCGGGCTTGCGGGTGAGCGCCTCGGTCATCAGCAGCTCGGTGATGCGCACGTTGGACATCGTGCCGTCGCGCTTGATCCACGTGACGGTCTGGCCCTTGCGCAGCTCGCCCTGCTCGACGCGGAGCAGCGCGATACGGCCGAGGAAGTTGTCGGCGTCCAGGTTGGTGACGTGGGCCTGGAGCGGCGCGGTCTCGTCGAAGGACGGGGCCGGGACGTGCTGGAGGATCGTGGAGAAGAACGGCTCCAGGTTGTCGCTGTCGGCCGGAACCGTGCCGTCCTCCGGCTTGGTCAGCGAGGCGACGCCGTCACGCGCGCAGGCGTAGACGATCGGGAACTCGATCTGGTCCTCGTCGGCGTCCAGGTCGAGGAAGAGGTCGTAGGTCTCGTTGACGACCTCGTCGATCCGCGAGTCCGGGCGGTCCGTCTTGTTGATGCAGAGGATGACGGGCAGGCGCTGCTGGAGCGCCTTGCGCAGCACGAAGCGGGTCTGGGGCAGCGGGCCCTCGGACGCGTCGACGAGCAGGACGACCGCGTCCACCATCGACAGGCCGCGCTCGACCTCACCACCGAAGTCGGCGTGGCCGGGGGTGTCGATGATGTTGATCGTGATGGCGTCGCCGCCGTCCTTGGGGTGGTACTTGACCGCCGTGTTCTTGGCCAGGATCGTGATGCCCTTCTCACGTTCCAGGTCGTTCGAGTCCATCATGCGGTCGTCCAGCGACTCGGCGGCGTGCGCGGCGAAGGCACCGGCCTGCTTGAGCATGGCGTCGACCAGGGTGGTCTTGCCGTGGTCGACGTGGGCGACGATGGCGACGTTGCGGATGTCGTGGCGCGTGGCCATGAAGGCGTACTCCTGGAGTGTGAGGAAGGCCTGCGCGTACGTCGGAGATACGCGGACCCTGCCGGGCTGAACACGCCACGGCCTCACCCCATCGTACGTGGCCCGGCGCCAGGCGGCTTGCGCAGGGCCACGCATGATCATTCCGGGCCGGGTCCGGCGGTCACTTCGGGGACGGACCGGGCTGGGCCTTCGCGCCCTTCTTCAGGAATCCCATGTCCTCGAAGACGGGCGTCTGGAACCCGAAGGCACCCGCGTTGGCCAGGGTCCTGCGGGCCGCGACCAGCTGCGGGCGCTGGTAGAGCGGGATCGATCCGGCGGCCGCCCAGATGCGCGAGTCCGCCTTGCGGAGCACGGAGCGCTCCTCGCCCTCGTCGAGCGTGGAGAGCGCCTGATCGAACAGTTGATCGACCTGGTCGGTGCCGACCCGGGTGTAGTTCTGCTCGACGTTCAGGGAGCCGTCGGCCGCCGGGACCGGCTTGGCGAAGATCGGGCGGGCGTCGGTGGCCGGGTAGGCGGTGCCGGGCCAGGAGTACAGCGCGAGGTCGTAGTCGCCCGCCGCGACGTGGTCCTTGAAGTAGCTGTCGTCCGGGACCTTGGTGATCCTCGTGCGGATCCCGACCTTCAGCAGCATCTGCGAGATCCGGTCGGCGACGGCCCGCAGGCTGTCCGAGCCGGGCCCCGAGGGGACCACGAAGCGCAGCACGAGCGCCTTGCCGTCCTTGGCGAGCATCCCGTTCGCGGCGGCCGCGGGGGCCGCGGTGCCCTTCGGGGCGTAGGCGCCGGGCGCGCCGCCCTGCCGCAGCTGCTGGTACTGCCTGCCGTCCTGGGCCAGGTGCCGGGTGCCGCCGGCGCCCTCCCCGGCCCGCAGGCCCGGCGCGAGGGGGGCCTTGTCGTCCTCGCCGACGATGTACGTGCCGTCGTCGCCGCCCGCGGACTCGTCCTTCTTCGCGGACTTCCCCGCCCCGCTCTTGCCCTCGTCGGAGTCGTCGGACTTCTTGGACTTCTTCTTGGTCTTCGCGTGCTCGGAGCCGGCCGAGCCGTCCTCGGACTCCTCGCTCCCGTCGCTCTTGCCGCCGGCCGCCTTCTCCTCGGCCTTCTGCTCCTTGACCGGCCCGCCGAGCACCCAGCCCGCGTCGCCGAGCAGCGCCTGGGCCGCCGAGGCGTCCTGGTTGCCGAGGGCGCCGCTGGCGTCGGCGTAGAGGGGCTGGCCGGAGAGCGCCAGATGGCTGCCGACCGGGACGGCGGGCAGGCCCAGGGGGCGCAGGACGGCACGGGCGAGCGCGGTGCGGTCGAGGGCGCGGGCGACGGCGCGGCGGACCCGCTCGTCGGCGAGGGGGCCCTCGGAGCCGTTGAGGGCGAGCTGGGTGTAGGCGGGCTCCAGGGACTTGCGCAGCTGGATCTCGCTCAGCTTCTGCTGCTCGCTCCGCGCGGTGCCGGCCTTGTCCTCGTTCTCGTCGGAGGCCGAGTCGTCGGAACCGTCGGAGTCGTCCTCGTCCGCCTTGGCCCGGCCCTTGCCGTCGTCGTCCTTCTTCCCGGAGCCGTGCTCGTCCTTCTTCCCGGACGTGTGCCCCGGCTTCTCGCCGGACGTCTTCCCGGAGTCCTCGGACTTCTCGCCCGCCGGGCCGTCCAGCGCCGAGGGCGACGCCGTGCCCTGCGGGTGGGCGGCCTGGACGATGCGCTCGGCGTCCGCGGTGTCCACGTCGGCCAGGTCGACGGTGCCGTCCGCGAGCGCCTCCGCGCGCTGGTCCGGCGCGACGGCGTGCAGCACGATCTGCGACAGCTTCGCGGGCCGCCCCCACCAGCGCGGATTGCGGGTGAGGACCACGTCCTTGTCCTCGACGGCGACCTTCTTGACCTGGAAGGGTCCCGCGGAGATCTTGAGTTTGCGCCGGGCCCCGTCGTTGAAGGCGTCCGCGGTGCCCATGACGTCCTTCGGGTACAGCGGGGAGAACAGCGAGCGCCAGTCGGCGTAGGGCTTGCTGAAGGTGACCTTGACCTCGAGGTCGTTGGTGCCGCGCTCGATCTTCTGGATCCGGTCGTACCCGGCGTTGCGGGCGGTCCAGTAGGCGGAGTCCTTGCCGGACAGGGCGCGCCACTGCGCGGCGAAGTCCGCGGCCCCGATCTCGCGGCCGTCGCTCCACACGGCCTGCTGGCTGAGCCGGTAGACCACGACCTGCCGGGGCTCGGTGTCGACGACCTTCGCGGAGTCCAGATAGTCCGTGTTCAGCTGCGGCCGGCCGTACGCGTCCAGCCGGAACATCGACGGCAGGACGGCCTGGGCCACGCGGGTGGTGGCGTCGTCGGCGTCCGACTGGAAGGTGTTCAGCGTCTCCGGTACGTCGTCCACGGCCCACCGCAGCGTGCCGCCGTCGGCGATCAGCGCGCGGTCGGCGCGCGCGATCTGCTGCCCGGCCAGCGGCTTGCTCACCTCTTCGTCGGAGCTGCAGCCGGAGAGGGCGGGCACCGCGAGCGCGCCCGCGGTGAGGAAGGCGACCGAGCGCATGACCGCGCGCAGTCCGACGCCGTCGTGGGACATCTCTGGAACCTCCGGGAGCCGCGGGTTCTGATCTCGTATGGCCGTATATGGAGATATCGAGCTGATCAGATGTATGCGGACACTGAAGAGGAAAGGTTTCGGTGCCGTACGGCGACACGGCGGCGGGCGCCCCGAACCCCACCCGTGCGGCGCAACCGGCACGGCCGCCCACGCGCCGCCGCCCACGCGCCACGGCGGCCGGGGCGCGCGGCGGCGCTTCGCACCCGCGCACACCGGCCAATCCGTGCACGTCCCTTCACACCGGCCGGTGTGACGCGCAACACTCGCAGGCGCATGAACGTCGCCGCCTTGGGCCGTGGGGCCCGTGGAAGTGAGGTCACGTCATGTCCGTGAACGACGACCTGACGTCAGTCCAGCGCTGTCTCGACGACCTGTTCCGGTCCGTGGGGCGCCTGGAGCAGAAGCTCGGCAGAGGCGGACTGGAGATCCGCCGCGTCCGGCTGGACGCCGCTCACCTGCGCGAGAGCGTGGCCCTGCTGCGGGAGTCGGCCGCCGGGCCGCCCGCGGTGAAGAGCTCCGAATTCGTTCCCGTCCCCGACACCCCGTACGACGACTCCCTGTGGACGGACTCGGACGACGAGGGCCTCGGCGCGCACCACGGGAACCACCACTAGTGCCCCGGCGGGGCACCGACCCCCTCTCACCGACCGGAGTCAGAAGTTGGCCACTGGTACGGAACCACATCTGAACAGCGGCGGCGTACGGTCCCCCGCGCGCGCCGCGATCGCCGCCCCGCATCTGCGCACCGACCGCTGGTGGCTCGCCCCCGCCGCCACGGCCGCCGGACTGTTCGCCTTCGTCGTCTACTCGACCTGGCGGGCCTTCGCGAACGCGGACTACTACGCGGCGCCGTACGTCTCCCCGTTCTACTCGCCGTGTCTCGCGCGCAACTGCCGCGAGATGGCGGGCGGGCCCAACGCCGATCTGTTCGGCGGCTGGTGGGGCATCTCCCCCGCGATCATCATCCTGATCTTCCCGCTGGGCTTCCGGCTGACCTGCTACTACTACCGCAAGGCCTACTACCGGGGCTTCTGGGCGTCCCCGCCGGCCTGCGCGGTGGCCGAGCCGCACAAGAAGTACACGGGCGAGACGCGCTTCCCGCTGATCCTCCAGAACGTGCACCGCTACTTCTTCTACGCCGCCCTGCTGGTGGCCGGCACCCTGACCTACGACACCGTGCTGACGTTCCGCGACAGCCAGCACCGCTGGGGCCACATGGGCCTCGGCACCCTGGTGTTCCTGCTCAACATCGTGCTGATCTGGGCGTACACGCTCTCCTGCCACTCCTGCCGGCACATCGTCGGCGGCAAGCTCAAGCACTTCTCCCAGCATCCCGTGCGCTACCGGGCCTGGCAGTTCGTCGGGCGGCTGAACGCCCGTCACATGCTGCTGGCGTGGGCGTCGTTGGTGAGCGTCGCGCTCGCCGACTTCTACGTCTACCTGGTGGCGTCCGGTGTCTTCGACGATCCGCGCTTCTTCTGACGAGCTCCGTGAGTGAGGCATACCTGATGTCCGTGGTCGACCGACAGGAGTGGGACGTCGTCGTGGTCGGTGCCGGTGGCGCCGGCCTGCGCGCCGCCATCGAGGCCCGCGAGCGCGGCGCGCGTACGGCGGTGATCTGCAAGTCGCTGTTCGGCAAGGCGCACACCGTGATGGCCGAGGGCGGCATCGCGGCGGCGATGGGCAACGTGAACTCCGGCGACAACTGGCAGGTCCACTTCCGCGACACCATGCGCGGCGGCAAGTTCCTCAACCAGTGGCGGATGGCGGAGCTGCACGCCCGGGAGGCCCCCGACCGGGTGTGGGAACTGGAGACCTGGGGCGCGCTGTTCGACCGGACCAAGGACGGGCGGATATCCCAGCGCAACTTCGGCGGCCACGAGTACCCGCGCCTCGCGCACGTCGGCGACCGCACCGGCCTCGAACTCATCCGCACCCTCCAGCAGAAGATCGTCGCCCTCCAGCAGGAGGACCACCGGGAGACGGGCGACTACGAGTCGCGCCTGAAGGTCTTCCAGGAGTGCACGGTCACCCGGGTGCTGAAGGACGGCAGCCGCGTCTCGGGGGTCTTCGCCTACGAGCGCGAGAGCGGCCGCTTCTTCGTCCTGGAGGCGCCCTCGGTGGTCGTCGCGACCGGCGGCATCGGCAAGTCGTTCAAGGTGACGTCCAACTCCTGGGAGTACACCGGCGACGGGCACGCGCTGGCGCTGCTCGCCGGGGCGCCCCTGCTGAACATGGAGTTCGTGCAGTTCCATCCGACCGGCATGGTCTGGCCGCCGTCGGTCAAGGGCATCCTGGTCACCGAGTCGGTCCGCGGCGACGGCGGGGTGCTGCGCAACTCCGAGGGCAAGCGGTTCATGTTCGACTACATCCCCGACGTCTTCAAGGAGAAGTACGCCGAGTCGGAGGAGGAGGGCGACCGCTGGTACGAGGACCCGGACCACAACCGGCGCCCGCCGGAGCTGCTCCCCCGTGACGAGGTGGCCCGCGCGATCAACTCCGAGGTGAAGGCGGGCCGCGGCTCCCCGCACGGCGGCGTCTTCCTGGACGTGTCGACGCGGATGCCCGCCGAGGTGATCCGGCGCCGGCTGCCGTCCATGTACCACCAGTTCAAGGAGCTGGCGGACGTCGACATCACCGCGGAGGCGATGGAGGTCGGGCCGACCTGCCACTACGTGATGGGCGGCATCGCGGTCGACTCCGACACCGCGGCGGCCCGCGGGGTGCCCGGGCTGTTCGCGGCCGGCGAGGTCGCGGGCGGGATGCACGGCTCCAACCGGCTGGGCGGCAACTCGCTGTCCGACCTGCTGGTCTTCGGGCGCCGCGCGGGACTGCACGCCGCCGAGTACGCGGCCGGGCTCACCTCGGCCCGCCCGCCCGTCGACGACGCCGAGGCGGACGCGGCGGCCGCGGAGGCGCTGCGCCCGTTCTCCGCCGAGGGCCCGGCGCCGGGCCAGGAGCCGGGGCGCCCGCCGGAGAACCCGTACACCCTGCACCAGGAACTCCAGCAGGCCATGAACGACCTGGTGGGCATCATCCGCCGCGAGGGCGAGATGGAGCAGGCCCTGGAACGGCTGGCCGACCTGCGGGTGCGGGCCCGGCGGGCCGGGGTGGAGGGGCACCGCCAGTTCAACCCCGGCTGGCATCTCGCCCTGGACCTCAGGAACATGCTGCTGGTGAGCGAGTGCGTGGCGCGGGCCGCGCTGGAGCGCACCGAGTCGCGCGGCGGGCACACCCGCGAGGACCACCCCGAGATGGACCGCACCTGGCGCAACGTCAACCTGCTGTGCCGACTGGCCGATCCCGTCGGAGACCCCGCCGCCGGCGACCCCGCGCGCGGCCAGATCACCCTCACCCGTGAGACCACCGAACCCGTCCGCCCCGATCTGCTCGCCCTCTTCGAGAAGGAAGAGCTGGTCAAGTACCTCCCCGAAGAGGAGCTGTAGGAGTGAGCAGCAGCTACGAGGCCCGCTTCAAGGTGTGGCGGGGCGACATACAGGGCGGCGACCTGGAGGACTTCACCGTCGAGGTGAACGACGGCGAGGTCGTCCTCGACATCGTGCACCGCCTCCAGGCCACCCAGGCACCCGACCTCGCCGTGCGCTGGAACTGCAAGGCGGGCAAGTGCGGTTCGTGCTCCGCGGAGATCAACGGGCGGCCGCGGCTGATGTGCATGACGCGGATGTCGGTGTTCACCCGCGAGGAGACGATCACCGTGACACCGCTGCGCACCTTCCCGGTGATCCGCGATCTGGTGACCGACGTCGGCTTCAACTACCAGAAGGCCAGGGAGGTTCCGGCGTTCGTGCCGCCCGAGGGGGTGGGGCCCGGCGAGTACCGGATGTTCCAGGAGGACGTGGACCGCTCGCAGGAGTTCCGCAAGTGCATCGAGTGCTTCCTGTGCCAGGACACCTGCCATGTGGTGCGCGACCACGAGGAGAACAAGCAGGCCTTCGCGGGCCCGCGCTTCCTGATGCGGGTCGCGGAACTCGACATGCACCCGCTGGACGCGGCCGCCGAGAGCGGCCTCGACCGCAAGGCCACCGCCCAGGACGAACACGGCCTCGGCTACTGCAACATCACCAAGTGCTGCACCGAGGTGTGCCCGGAGCACATCAAGATCACGGACAACGCGCTGATCCCGCTGAAGGAGCGCGCGGTGGACCGCAAGTACGACCCGCTGGTGTGGCTGGGCTCGAAGATCGGGCGGCGGTCGAAGTAGGCCGCGCTACTGCCCCGGCCTGCGGAAGGGGAGGAGGCCGGGGCGCCGGGCGTACGACTGGAGGACCAGCCCGGTCATGAAGGCGGCCCAGCCGATCCACGGCAGCGGGCCGTAGGAGTGGGCGAGCGGACCGAGGAAGATGAACAGGCTGAACCCGGCCGCGGACAGCAGCGTCGCCCAGCCCAGGAGCCGGGGCCGCAGGACCGGGCGGCCGGTCCAGGACGGAACCCAGCCCGTCGCCGCGCCCGCGGCGCCCACGCCCGCCATCACCACGGCGACGATCACCGCGACGACCGTGATCAACATGTCCATGCCGCCGATGATCGCACGGTGGGCGTCGGCCGGGAAGAGTCAGGTCAGTTCACCCAGTCCTCCTGGTACGCCCGCCAGTCGGCCTCGGTCGCCGCGAAGTCGACGTAGAGGGCCACGCCGAAGTTCGCGCGGCCGGGGTCGGTGCGGGAGAGGCCGAGGCGCACCCCCCGGACCGCGGCGGGGACGGTCTCGGCGCGCGCCCAGTGCCCGAACCGGTTCTCGTGGTAGAAGGGCAGGCCCATCAGCAGTTCCGTCGACTTCGGGGTGACCTCCAGGGCCAGCGAGGTCTGCTGGGCGACGTACCCGCCGTACAGGCTCGCGAGCGGCTGCATGGTGTCGTACGACATCACCGCGATCTGGTCGACGCGGCGCGCGACCTGCCCGAAGTAGGCCTGCGACCACCACTTGGGGTGGCCGGTGACGGTGCCCCAGAAGGAGTGGAACGCGGGCAGCGGGTCGATCTGGTGGGCGGCGACGGAGAGCACGGCGCCGTGGGCGCGGGTGACGCGGTGCAGGGCGTCGAGCAGGGCGAGGTAGTTCCGGTCACCGGAGTGCAGGGGCTCCAGGTCGAAGTGGACGCCGTCGAAACCGGCGGCGAGGATGCCGCGGGTCGAGGCGACGATCGCGGTACGGGTCGCGGACCGCTCCAGATGCATGGCGTCCGGCTTCTCCGGGGCCAGCTCGTCGCCGAGCCAGGCCTGCACCCGGACCCCGGGCAGCGCGCGGTGCACGGCCGCGATCAGCCACGCGGCACGCGGATGGTCGGAGGCGGGCAGGGTGCCGTCGTGCTCCAGCGGCCCGGCGTGCACGTACAGGTCCCGGATGCCGGTGCCGCGCAGCCGCCGTGCGAGCGCGGCGACGTCGGCGTCCGTCTTCCGCCCGTCGATCCAGGCGTGCCCGAGCCAGATCGCGTCCTGCCCCCTGGTCCGGGTCCCGTCGGCGAGGTCCCCGGAGTAGTTGACCCGCAGCGCGGTCTCGGCGGCGGCCAGGGGCAGCAGCAGGACGAGCACGAGGCCGATGACCGCACGCCGGACCCAGCGCCGGGCCGTCCGTCCGCGGGAGCGGGGCGGGGCGGGGGGCTCACCGCCGGTGGGGGGTCG
>NZ_LAVA02000007.1 GCF_000974985.2 Streptomyces mangrovisoli
GTGGGGCGACCGGCGGTGGTGCCGGTGCCGGTGCTGTGGTTGTCGGGGGCGGTGCCGGTGGGGTGGTTGTCGGGGGTGGTACCGGTGGGGTGGGTGTTGGGATTGGTGGTGCCGTGGTTGTTGGCGTTGGTGTCCGTGCCGGCCGGGTTGGTGTTGGTGCCTGCGCCGGTCGGGTTGGTGTTGGTGCCCGCGCCGGCGGGGTGGGTGTTCGTGCCCGCGCCGGCCGGGTTGGTGTTCGTTCCCGCGCCCGCAGGGTTCGTGTTCGTCCCCGCCCCGGCCGGGTTGGTGCTCGTATGGCCGTGGCTGTCGGGCGTGGTGCCCGTCGCGTTCGGGTTCGTGGTGGTGGTGCCGTGGCCGTTCGTGCCGGTGGCCGGGGTGTTGGCGCTGGGATTGGGGGTCGTGCTGCCGGTGGCCGTCCCGGTGCCGGTGCCGGTGCCGGTTCCGTTGCCGTGCTGGTCGGCGGCCGGGGTCCAGCCGGTCTGTGCGGCCGAGCTTCCCTCCGGTCGGCCGCCGGCCGGGTCGGTGCCGTTCCCGCCGTTGTCGGCGGAGGCGGGCGAGGTGACGGCGGCGACGACGAAACCGCCGGCGGCGGACACTATGGCCAGACGGGTGAGGAGGGAGCGCAGGGACATGAGGGTACCTCCGTGAAAGAGGATGAATCTGACTAATCGCCACGTTAGGAGCCGACCCGCGGGGCTGCCCGCCGCGCTGGGCCGTCGGGGGTGGGTTGGGCCGATGGGGGGCCCGGGGAAGAGAGGCCGGCAGGTGCCGCCGTGGGCCCGAGGTGACGCCCGATCAGGCGCGCTGCCCCGGCGCCCCTGCCGAGGGGAGCGTGAGCCGGGCGACCGCCCCGCCGTCGTCCGCGTCGGCGAGGACCAGGCGCGCGCCGAGCACCTCCGCCTGGCCCATCGCGATGGTCAGCCCGAGCCCGTGCCCCGTCGCGCCGCCCTCCGTGCGGAAGCGCTGCGGCCCGTGCTCCACCAGGTACGCCGGAAAGCCGTCCCCGTGGTCCCGTACGGTCACCACCGGCCCGTCCACCGTCAGCACCACGGGCGCCCGCCCGTGCCGGTGCGCGTTGGCGACGAGATTGCCGAGCACGCGCTCCAGCCGGCGCCGGTCGGTCTCGACGCGCGCGTCCCGCACCACGGTGACGGCCGTGTCCGTCCCCGACGCCCGCACCACCCGCCCGGCGAGCGCGCCGAGTTCCTCGACGTCCAGCTCCAGCCGCTCCCGGCCGGTGTCCAGCCGGGAGATCTCCAGCAGGTCCTCGGTGAGCGTGCGCAGCGCCGCCACCCGGTCCCGGACCAGCTCCGTGGGCCGCCCCGGCGGCAGCAGCTCGGCCGCCGCGTGCAGTCCGGTCAGGGGGGTGCGCAGCTCGTGCGCCACGTCCGCGGTGAACCGCTGCTCGCTCAGCAGCTTGCCCTGGAGCGACGACGCCATGGAGTCCAGCGCGGCGGCCACCGCGGCGACCTCGTCCGGCGGCCGCGTCGGGTCGGCGGTGAGCGGGTCGTTGACCCGGGCGTCGAGGTCGCCCGCGCTGATCCGGCGGGCGACGCGGGCCGTGCCGTGCAGCCGCCGGGTCACCCGGGACACGGCGAACGCGCCGACGACGACGGTCGCCGCGATCGCGAGCACCGACGACCAGACGATCGCGCGGTCGAGTCCGGCGATGGTCCGCGCCTGCTGCGAGTAGTCGAGCTCCACGGCCAGCGCGCGGCCGCCGTCCGCGGGCATGGCCGCCCACATCGTCGGCCGCCCGTCGTGCGAGGAGACCATCGTGCCCCGGTGCCCGTCCACCGCGAGGGCTCGCAGCGGCCCGGGAAGCCCCGCCGGGTCCACCCCGGCGCCGGGCAGCAGCCCGTCCCCGGCCTGGTACGCCGCCGACGCGTCGGTCAGCCGGTCCAGCGCCTGGTCGCGGGCCTGTCCGACGGTCTGCCCGGTCACCGACACATGCACCAGGACGCCGAGCAGCGCGGCGAGCGCGCAGCACATGCCGGTGATGAAGACGGCGGCCTTGACCGCGAGCGTCCCCGCCCAGGAGGGCAGCGCGAGCCTCATCGCACACCTGCGGCGGCCGGGAGGGCCGAGGCGGCCGAGGTGGCCGAGGTGGCCGTCGAGGGGGTCGAGGCGGCCATGGGAGCCAAGGCGGCCGAGGAGTTCGGCGCGGTGGAGTCGGCCCCGGCCGGTCGCGGCGAGGCAGAGTCCGATACCGATGCTGAGGCCCCGGCCGAACGGGAAGCCGACGGCGCGGCCGAACGGGAAGCCGAGGGCTGGGGCGAGACCCGCCGCCGCCCGGTACGCAGGAACTCGTCCCGGTTGAAGACCATCGCCCGTTGCTCCGGGTCCCAGTTCCAGGTCGTGCGGTACTCGTAGCCGCTGATCCCGGCGGGCGAGCGGATGATCACCGAGCGGCCGGCGATCTCCACGCCCAGCACGGCGTCGTCGTTGGCCATGACCTGCACCAGCCGGTGCCCCTCGACGGTGTACACGCGGACGGCCGTCTGATTGGTGGGAGGCAGCCGGAACCCGAGCGTCATGTCGGCGCGGCCGTCGCCGGTGAGGTCGCGGTAGTAGGCCTTGAGCAGCGGACACCGGGTTGCTCCGGCCCCTGCTCCGGGGCTTGCCCCGGTACCGGCCGTGCCGGCCGTGCCGTCCGCGCCGGGCGTGGGGCCGGTGGCGCAGTCGCCGAGCCGCGTCGCCGTGTTCCGGTACGGCGCCTTCGCCCCGCGGTAGTCGCCCGGATGCGCCGCGATCTCCGCCCGTACGACGGCGACGGGATCGACCGCGCGGATGTCGTCGCCCGGCACCGGCACGCCCTTGACCACCTCGGTCTCGGCCTCGTCGTACGGCCATGCGGGGCTGGCGGCGGGCCGCAGGCCGGGCCAGAGCTTCTGCGGACTGATCGCGGTGGGTGTGGCACCCGCGCTCGTCAGTCCGCCCGCCCGGCCGCACCCGGCGCCGGCCACTGCGAGCAGCCCGGCGAGGGCGACGGCACGGGCCGTACGGAGGGGACGGCGGGCGCGGGCGGGCACGGGACTCCTGGGAGGTGCGGGGCGTATGTCCCGTACACCTTATTCATGCGGAAGTCCTTTTATCCGCGCCCTCGCCCGCGGCCGTGGCCTGCTCCCGTTCCCGTTCCCGTTCCCGCTCCCACCCCAGAGCCGCGGCGCCTGCCCCGCTGCCGCGCCCGGCTCACTCGGTGAGTTCCTCCAGCAGCCGGGCCGTCGAGAGCCCCGCCCGCAGATACTCGACGAAGAGATCGTTGTGCAGCGCCCAGGGGGAGCGGCGGGCGCGGATCAGCCGGACGGCCTCCTCGGCGGAGCGCCCCCGGTGGACGAGGGCCTGCGCGACGACGAGGCCGGAGCGGTTGTACCCGTGGTAGCAGCGCACGAGCACCCGCCGGCCGTCGTCCAGCGCGTCGCACGCGGCCCGCGCGAGCCGCATCACGCCCGCGAGCTGGGTACCGTCGAGCGGCCCGTCCGGAATGGGCCACACGTGGTGCTCGACGCCCGGGGCGGGACCGTACCCCGGCAGCCGCAGAAGCGTCTGGACAAGATCGAACTCGTCCCGTACGACCGCGAACTCGGGCTGCCCCGAACGGCCGCGGAACTCGTGCCCGCCCATCCACAGCCCCGGTACGATCTCGTTCCACGGGCTGTCCGGAGCGGGCACGTCGGGCTGCTTCCTGCGGGTACGCAACGGCGCCTCCCCAACCTCCCAAGTGCTGTCAAAGGTAACCGGGTTCTTGCCCCTGGAGCACCCCGCCTGTTCCCATGGTCGAGGGGTGATGGTGCATGAACAAGCTGCGCGTCATACCGACCTGGCGGCACGGCCAGGAACGGCTCTACGTCTGCCGCACCGACGGACACAACGTCGCCTGGTACGACCGCGAGGCGGCCCGCGTCCACCTGCTCAGCGAGGACCAGCGGGAGGACGTACTGGAGGCGCTCGGGCCCTTCCTGACCGGACCCGTCGCCGTCGGGCCGCCGCCTGTCCCGACCCCGGCCGAGCTGGCCCGGCTCGCCCTCCACCCGGACGACGACCTGGCCCCCAACCGCCCCGGCGAGGCGCTGCTGATCGCCCTGGACCGGGACCCGGGCCCGCCGCACCGGTTGCGCCCCGACCCGCGCCGCCGCGCCCTGGACGCCGAGCAGGCGGTGGGCGAGGCGCTGGACGCCCTGGACGGCGCGGGCTGGCACGCGCTGCACTCCGTCCCGCTGCCCGGCGGCGACCGCATCCACCATCTGGCGATCGGCCCCGGCGGCCTCTTCGCCATCCGTACGGTGGCGGCCCGCAAGCAGCGGGTGCTGGTGGCCGACCCGATGGTCGCGCTGGGCCGCCACGAGCCGAGACCGCTGCTGCGCGGCGTACGCGCGGACGCGGACCGGGCGTCGTACGCGCTGACGGCGGAGGTGCACCCGGTGCTGGTCCTGGTGGGCGCGTCGGACCTGACGGTCACGGCGCCGCCGCGCGGCGTGCGCGTCCTGAGCGCCGCGGACCTGCCGGCCCTGTCCCGCACGGGCGGAGTCCTGAAGCCTGCCGACGTGGAGGCGCTGCACGCGATGGCGCGGGACCGGGGGACCTGGGGCAGGGCGTAGCGGGTGGCTGGCGGGGGAGGCCGGCCGGGGCGTGGCTCACGGCAGGCGGGCCGCCGTGGCCGGATCGAGCAGGGGTGCCAGCAGATCGCCGTACTCCCGCACGCGACCGGCGAGATCCGGCGCGTGGAGGACGAGCGACGAACCCACCGGGCCCTGTTCGCTCTCCGCCACCTCGTCCCAGGTGAGGGGGGTGGAGACGGTGGGCTCGGGCCGGGCGCGCAGGGTGTACGGGGTGGCGGTGGTCTTGCGGGCGGCGTTCTGACTCCAGTCGACGAAGACCTTGCCCGGCCGCAGGCTGCGGGTCATCCGGTGGACGACGAGCCGGGGCAGGTCCCGCTCGGCCTCGACGGCGAGCGCCTTGGCGTACTCGCTGACCTGCTGGGAGGTGGCGTCCCGGACGGCGGCGAGCAGATGCAGCCCCTTGGATCCGGAGGTCTTGGCGAAGGCGTCGATCCCGTCCGCGGCCAGCCGCTCCCGCAGCCAGAGGGCGACACGGCAGCACTCGACGACGCCGGCGGGCGGCCCGGGGTCGAGGTCGAGGACGAGCCGGTCGGCGTCGCCGGGTGCGGCGATCACCCACTGGGGGGTGTGGAACTCGGTGACGAGGTTGGCGGCCCAGATCAGGCTGGCGAGATCCTGCACGAGCACCATCCGGGCGGGCCCCTCCACCCGGGGGACCTCGGCGGTGGTGACCCAGTCGGGGGTACCGGGCGGGACGTTCTTGGTGAAGAAGACCTGCCCGTCGGGCCCGTCCGGGTAGCGCAGGAAGGACACCGGCCGGTCCCGCAGATGCGGCAGCAGGACGGGGGCGGTGGTGGCGTAGTAGTGCAGCACCTCGCCCTTGGTGAACCCGGTCGCCGGATAGAGCACTTTGTCGAGGTTGCTGAGCGCGAGCCGCCGCCCCTCCACGTCGGTGATGGGCGTCATACGATGAGCATCCCACGCAAAATGTCACATACCGCTCACCCTCCCTGCGGCGGGGCCGACCGCGGAAAGGACGCTGCACGTGAGATCCATATGGAACGGCGCCATCTCGTTCGGCCTGGTCAGCATCCCGATCAAGCTGGTCAACGCGACCGAGAGCCACGCGATCTCCTTCCGCCAGATCCACACCGAGGACGGCGGCCGCATCCGCTATCGCAAGTTCTGCGAGCTGGAGGACAAGGAGGTCGAGACGGCGGAGATCGGCAAGGCGTACGAGGACGCGGACGGCTCGATGATTCCGATCACGGACGAGGACCTGTCGCAGCTGCCGATCCCGACGGCGAAGACGATCGAGATCGTGGCGTTCGTCCCGGAGGACCGCATCGATCCGCTCCAGCTGAGCGCGGCGTACTACCTTGCGGCGAGCGGCGCACCGGCTGCGAAGCCGTACACCCTGCTCCGTGAGGCCCTCAAGCGCAGCAAGAAGGTGGCGATCGCGAAGTATGCGCTGAGGGGCCGGGAGCGCCTCGGCATGCTGCGGGTGGTGGGCGAGGCGATCGCCATGCACGGCCTGCTGTGGCCGGACGAGGTCAGGGCCCCGGAGGGCGTGGCCCCCGACACCTCGGTGACGGTCCGCGACAAGGAACTCGACCTGGCGGACGCCCTGATGGACACGTTGGGCGAGGTCGACCTGGCCGACCTGCACGACGAGTACCGCGAGGCGGTCGAAGAGGTGGTGGCGGCCAAGGCCTCGGGCGAGACCCCACCGGAGACCCCCGAACCGGCGACGGGCGGCAAGGTCCTGGACCTGATGGCGGCGCTGGAACGCAGCGTGCGCGAGGCGAAGGAGTCCCGCGGCGAGGCGGAGATCACCCACCTCCCGAAGGACCAGACGACGAAGAAGTCCACCTCGACGACAACGAAGAAGCCCCAACGGGCAAGAAAATCAACGGCGAAGACGACTCGCTCGAAGCCCCAGGCGGACCCGAAGAAGACGACGTCGACCGCGTCGGCGTCTTCGTCGGCGACTTCCTCCGCGTCCGCATCCGCATCCTCGTCCTCGTCGAGGAAGACGGCGGCGAAGAAGACGACGACCTCTTCGTCGAAGAAGACGGCCCAGACACCGGCGAAGAAGACAGCGGCGCGCAAGCGGTCGGCGTAGCAGGGCCGTTGACGGCGTGAGGCGAGAAGGGGGCCTCTCGGCGAGACAGTGTCACGGGCCTTCCCGTCTCTCTTCGCCCAGGCCCGGCACGCGTTCAGGCAGTGATCCGGATCTCCTCTCTGCCCGCCGTGCCGTGCAGTCGGAAGCTGCAACGGGCACTAGGGTGATGTGTTCGAGCCGTCGTCGAAGGGGGAGAGGCGCCAAGTCATGGGCGAAAGCGGCGAGATACTCGACATCAAGATCTCGGACCTCAAGGCGACGGCGCCCCACTTCCACGACCAGAGTGTGGCTCTTGCCCGAGCTCTCACCCAGTTGAAGCAGGGCCTCGCCGCGGCCGGTTCGCCCTGGGGTGACGACGAGCAGGGCGAGAAGTTCCACAAGGCGTACGGCCCGCACGTCAAGCAGATCGAGGACTCCGCCCGGATCCTGGCCGAGGGGCTGGCGAGCATCCGGCTGGCAATGGTCGACATGGCCGACGGACACATCGACAACGACGAGTTGATCCGCGGGATGTTCAACCGGATCCAGGTCGATGACGACA
This sequence comes from Streptomyces mangrovisoli, assembly GCF_000974985.2. Lineage (GTDB taxonomy): Bacteria > Actinomycetota > Actinomycetes > Streptomycetales > Streptomycetaceae > Streptomyces > Streptomyces mangrovisoli. Next base: position 7,226 of record NZ_LAVA02000007.1, read on the forward strand.
CCGCCGATCACGGCACTCAGGACCACGACACCGCCGATCACGACACCGAGGACCGCGGCAGGTGAGCGTCGCGGACAAGGCTCGAAAGGTCGTCCAGGACCTGACGGGCATGTGGTGGCCCGCTGCCGACGAGGACGGATTGCGCGACGCGGCGAAGACGTGGCGGGACTTCGCCGACGACGTCGACGACGTCACCTCGGCCGCCAACAAGGCGGCGCGTTCCATCATCGAACACAACACGGGTGAGGCGATCTCGGCCTTCGACGACCCGTACTGGCGCCGCTACTACCACGACGGGCACGGCTGGTTGAAGGACCTGGCCGATGCCGCCCGTGACATGGCCAAGGCGCTCGACGCCTACGCGGACGCCGTGCACAGCGCGAAGAAGCAGCTCGAACACGAGCTGGAGATCGTCGGCGCGACCCTCGTGGCGGGAACGGCCCTTGCCATCTTCACCGCGGGCATATCGGAGGGCGCGGCCGCGGCGGCCGCCGTCACCGTGGCGGATCTGGCGGCCGGCCTGGGCGTGGCGGTGTCGACGGAGGTGGCCACCATCGCGGGCACCACGCTGGCCACGGCGGCCTTCGCCGGTGTCGAGTCCGTGACGGTGGACCTGGCCGTCACCCAGCCCGTGAGCATCGCCCTCGGGGAGAGCAAGGGCCTCAACCTCGACGAGGCCAGCGACGCCGCCCTCTACGGCATGGCGTACGGGGGGATGTTCGGCGCCGGGGCCAGGACCGTGAAGGCAGCGACCGAGGCGGGCGGCCTCGGTGACCTGTTCGCCGGCCTGCCCGGTTTCTCCCGCTCGGCAGCAGGCCTTCCCGAGGAGCTCGACTCCCTCGATCCGGACGAACTGCGCCTGATCCGCCAGGACGACGACTTCGGCGCCACGCACAATCCACTGGGCCTGCGGAAGTCCCGCTTCGATCCGGACCTCGGCATCGTCCCGGCCGACCCCGAGGGCGAGATATCGCCGCTGCAGCACGTACTCGGAGGCAAGAACAAGGCCGCCAAGGAGTCCAGCCAGTACACCTCGTTCGCCCCGAAGGACGGCACGGGCAAGGTGTACGGGAGCGAAGAGATCAGCGTCGACTACCAGCGACTGCAGAAGGACATCGACGCGGGCCATGTGCACGGAGTGGAGATCCTTCCGCCGGAACGCATTCAGGCCTCCATCGGTGAAGAGATCGACAAGGTCGCCGGACAGCACATCGAGGTGCCGTCGGAACTCAAGCCCCACGAGGTCTCCGACTTCGTGGACGGCCTCGGGCTGAGCAAGGGCAAGTCACGTAAGGTCACAGACAGGGTGATGGCCATGCTCAACACCCGCCGGGACGGCGAATGGCTGATCAGCGGCGTCGTCCCCAAGGAATACGTCACCGGCCCGTACCCCACCTCACGGCCCTGAAGCGGAAAGAAGTACCAGTGCCCGACGCGACACCCCGCTGGGAACCGGACCCCGTGCTGAAGGAACTCCTGTTCACGGACTTCGACGGCCTGCCCGCGGAGCCGGACGACGTCATCGCCGACGCCCTCGACGGCGGCTACGCGGAACGCACTCAGGGCCTGGCGACCCTCCTGCGCGACGAGCACGCCGACCCGGCCGCACGCTTCCTGGCCTGCTGCGCACTGACCTCCTGGGCGGACCCCCTCGGCTACGCGACAGTGGTCGACGCGGCGGCCGCACCCGACGAACTGACCTGGCGGGGCCAGACGTACGACCGCTTCACCGGCCAGGACGACACGTTCGCGCACCTGGCGGAGGCGGTGGGCCGCAGCCGCGACATGGTCGACGAACGCGGTACGGCGGCCGAACGCATCGAAGCGGCCCGAGCGCTGATCCGTATCGCCGACCGCGTCCAACTGGACCGCCGGGCCAGCGACTTGCTCCACCCCGAGATCGTCTCGGAGTGCCAGGAGGACCTCTCCGAAGCCGTGGACCGGGGCATCGCCCGCCTTGAGGGAGGCGAGCACATCGGCTACGACCTGGGCCTCCAACTCGCACTGTTCATCGCGGCCCTGGCCACCCACCGCCTCGAGTGGTCCACGAACGCCGGCCACCGCCTCGCAGCCGCCCACCCGGGCGAGAGGGCCCTACGCGAACTGACCGAGGCGGGCGGCAGCTCCCTCTGGCTGATGTAACGCGACACCTGTCACCGGTCGGCGGGGAACGTGCTCGCGGCGGCTGGTACTCGCGTCCCTGGAGGCAGACTCAGGAACTGGCGCTCGTCCGCGATCAGGTGTCCCACCCCCGGAAGTCGCGGCGGTCGACGAGGCTTCCGGCTCCGCATCGAGACAACGCTATGGTCGGCACATGCCAACCGAAGAGGTCCATGCCGTGGGTGAGGAAGCAGAGTTATCCGCGACCTATGCCACTCCGTTGAACAAGTGGCAGCGCCTGGGCGCCACTTTGATCGGTCTCGCACTGGCCGCCGGCGGGGTGGTGTCCGTCTTCCTCGGGAAGAGCGGCGCAGGGAGTGTGGCGCTTGTCCTGGGTGGCGTCACATTCCTGATCATCGCAGTGATCGGGCTGTCCCTGCACCGAGTGAGAATCAGGGACGTCGAGCTGTACTTCGGCGTACGGCGCGCGAGGCAGGTCGGAGCCATGGCCGGGCGGCTTCCGCCCGGTGACGCCGCCCGCCTCGTGCAGATGCTGACGGAGACGAACGACGGGGACGACCAGCGGGATCGGCTGCTCGTTCTGGCCGACTGGCTCCTGTTCGAGATCCGGGTGCGTGACACGACCATCGCGAGCCTGGCGGACGGGGAACGGGTCATACCTCACCCGGTCGGGATAGGAACCGGGGAACCGCTCCTGAAGGTCCTGCGGCCGGACGGCACCCGGATCGGGATCTTCGCGATGTTCTCCCCCACGGACACGGGGCGACTGACGGAAGCGTTCGACGACGAATTCCTGGACGTTCTGCCAAGGACCGGGACAGACGCGGTCATCCTGATCACCTGCGTCCGAGACGAGGGCTATCTCGCGGCCCTCTCGGACCGGATTCGCCGGGAGACCGGTCTGCCGACGGCAATCGACGAGTGGAGACCCAGAGGCGAGAGCCGCTCCCTTCGCCCTTCCATCGAGCGACTCTCCGAAGCGGTGAGGGCCGGAGGCGGAGACCCCCCGCAGGTGCCACCGCCTTCCAGGGGGCGGCTCTCGACGCCGCCCCAGAGCGGATGAGAGCGGAACGAGGGTCGAGCACCATGGCGCAAGATCAACACACCACCACGACGTGACCGCTGACAATCGGCTACTTTCGGCGATCTGCCTGAGCGCGTCAGCAGATACGCGAAGACCCCGGCCTCAGCGTTTCCGCTGGTGACGGGGTCTTTGGGCACCTCGTAAGGGGTGCCCCCGGCAGGATTCGAACCTGCGCACACGGCTCCGGAGCCCAGGTGAGACCGAGACCGCACCTGCCCTCTGACCTGCGGCGGAGGCTCCGGTCAGGTGAACGACAGGCAAGATCATTACGCCCCCATTACGTGGGCGCCCTGTCGGGCAACTGCCGTGAGCCGTAAGGTCGATGCATGATCTCGGGCAGCGGCGGGGCGTCGGATGGCGGCGGCACGGAGTTCACGGCGGAGGGGCTGGCACCCGTTCTCGCGGAAGCGTGCGCGACGGCTGGGCTGGACCACAACGGCGCCGAGTTGCTGAGGCTCGGCTCGAACGCGGTCTACCGTCTGGGGCCGTCTCCCGTCATCGTTCGCATCGCGCGGGACCCTGCGGTACAGGCAGAGATGGAACGGGCCGTAAGCGTCGCCCGCTGGCTGGAGTCGCACGACTTTCCGGCGATGCGCGCGCCGGCCTCGGTGGCTCAGCCGCTTCTCGTCCGCGGCCTGGTGGTCACTTTCTGGGAGAGCGTTCAGGACCACGAGGAGTACGCGACGGTAGGGGAGTTGGCGGACCTCCTGCGCCGCTTGCACTGGCTCGAAGAGCCCGAAACGCTCGGCCTCCCGTACTTCGATCCGCTGGCGAAGCTCGCGGCTTCCCTCGACGGCTTGGACGGCGTTTCGGAGGCGGACCGGATGTTCCTGGAGGAACGCGCGGCGAGGTTGGGCAAGGACTACGACCGGTTGGACTTCGTCCTTCCCTTTGGACTGATCCACGGTGACGCGAGCATCGGGAACATCCTCCGCCACCGCGATGGGCACGCGGTGCTCATCGACCTGGACGGCTTCGCTCTCGCCCCGCGTGAGTGGGACCTGATCCAGACGGCGATGTTCTACGACCGCTTCGGCTGGCACACGAAGGCGGAGTACGCGGACTTCGTGCACCGGTACGGCTTCGACCTGATGAACTGGCCCGGCTACGAAACGCTCGCGGACCTGCGTGAGCTGATGATGGTGGCCTGGCTCGGCCATCAGGTGACGACGAGCGAGAGCGCGGCAGCCGAGTTCGGTCGACGGGTGCAGTCCCTCCGTACGGGGAAGGGCCGGGACGAGTGGGGTCCGTTCTGATCGCGCATTGGCCTGCGGTCACACCCCGGCGTGCTCGCCTGAAGCAATCCACAGCCTGTGGTCTCGTACCTGCTCGGTGAAGATCTGAACTTCAGCGCTGGTGTCGGCCGCAGCGAGGTTCTGCCGGAATTCGGCGAGGTAGCTGACGCACCGCGCTGATTTGAGCTGCTCGCCCAAGTCGAGCGCGTCACGTGCCACGCGGCAGGCTTCCTCGACGTCTCCGGCGTGAAGATGGGCGTCGGCGAGAACCATGGTCGCGAAGAAGTCACTGCGCACGTGGCTGCCGCTCATGGCGTTCTCGGCGTGCTCGACGGCCCGACGGGCGCTCTTGACGTCGCGGAAGCAGTGGGCAGCCTCGGCAGCCAACTCGGCCTCGTCGAAGTAGCTGATCCATTCGGGCTCGTCGGCGGTGTTCCGGCTCTCCAAAGCCTTCGTGGCAGCGCTCAGGGCGGCCTCGCAGGCCCGTACGTCTCCGGTGCGGGCAAGGGCCCTGGCCTCCATGGCGTGGAACTGCGCGCGCAGCGTAGGAGTGGCCACCGGGGAGATACCCATAAGTGCTGCTCGGGCGAGCGTCGCGGCCTGGGTGTACCGGCCGAGGAACGTGGCCTGATGGCTCATGGCCGACAGGATGCTTCCGGCGAGCCGGCGGTCGTTCGCGTCCTGGGCGAGGCGGAGGGCCTGGAGGAAGTAGCGCTGAGCCAGACCATGTCGACAGGCGTCGTAGGACATCCAGCCGGCGAGCAACGTCGCCTCGGCCGCCGTGGAGAACAGGGCCCGGCCTACCTGCTCCGTGTACTGACCGCGAAGCAGCGGTGCCACTTCGGTGCTGAGGTACTGAATAGCCGCATACCGTGCGTGGTCGCCACCGAAGCGGTCGTCCAGTTCGGCGAACATGTCGGCGGTGGTCTTGATGGTCGCGACGTCTCCGAGTCCGACGCGCACACCGTCCCGACGCTGCCGGGGAACGGCTGGCTCAGGCGCAACCAGCCACCGGAGGGATGCCTCGTTCCACGCGGGCTCGGACGGTTCGGCCTGTAAGAGGGGCTCATACCGGTTGAGATCGGCACGCCAGAGCTCCCCGACCACTTCGATCGCGTCATCGGGGCTCGCCGGATAGCTGACGTCCAGCAGCGACGTTTCCCGTCCGCTCTCGTGGTTCAGCCCGAGTTCCGCGGCGCTGAGGCTGTACGCGTCGCACAGAAGGGGTCCGTAGAAGTCGTCCGGAACGCTGTGGCCGTTTTCCCAGCTGGCAATGCGCCGCTTGACGCTGGCCTCTGCGGGGAGCTGGTGCCCGCGGCGAGCCGCAGCGTCACGCAACTCCCGGACCAACCGTGGCTGACTCCAGCCGCGATTCGTGCGGGCCTGCCGTAACCGAACGCTGGTCGACTCCATGGAAGACGTGACCGTCCCCTCCCCGCGAGCGAACTGGTGCGACCACTGGGACGCACGACTCTCAGGCCGTACGACCGAATGTACGCGCGGGCCCATGTCCCTACGCCCCAAGTGGCCGTACAGGGGCGCTGATTGCGCCACGACGGGGGATGACGCGTCCACGCGCTACGCGTCATCCCCCGTCACCTCTCGTCATCTGCCCTGGGCCGGTCACTGACGGTGAAGCTGGAAGCAGAGCAGCGGCAGCGGCCGCGCCACGCTGAGCCTTACAGAGGTGAGATGACGTGCAGAGGATGACCACGAGGGGATTGGAATGGCTCTCCGCGGCGGCCGATGACCCGGCGGACTGCCGGAGGAAATGGGCCGACGACCCACGTGCACCGTATGCCCTCACGGTCGGCCGCTTCTTCGATGTCGTGACCGTAGAGCATCGGGTCGGCATGGAAACCTTCGATCAACTTCTGCGTCGGGGACTTCCGTTCGGCCCCGTGGTACTTGACCACAAGGCGTGCCGAATCGGGTTCTTCCTTGGCTCGCGGAGCAAGGAGGCGTTCGTTCACCACCTGGCGCAGGAGACCGCGGTCCCGCTTCGGTATCGCTACCCGGCGCAGGGCTCGGTGGTTGTCGTGCCCGGCCCCATGCCCATGACCGGCGACCGCTACCAGTGGCTCCGGGCCCCGACCCGTCGGCCCATTGCCAACCCTCTCCGCCCGGCGGCCCTGGCAACGATGCTGGCCGCGTCTGCCGAGTTGCTCGCTCGGGTGGACCGCTACAGCGAGCAGTACCCGTCTCCGGCCGCTTACGCGCTCCCCCTCTTCGAGGAGACCACCGATGCGGGATGACGCCGCCGAGCGGGAGGATGCCGCCACCTGGTCGCCGCTGAACAGCGACGGTTGGTATGCCGCACGGGATGCCGCGACTGCTCTCCGGGACGCTCTCCTCCGCGCCGGCCTGGAAAGGGACTTCCCCTACCTACGAGCCGACTTGAACGCCTTCGGGCACGGCTTCGTCGAGCTGGGGCGAGTTTCGCCGGCCACGGCGGAGCGCTTGGCGGAACTCCTGCGGACGGCGCTGGCCACCGGGTTGCAGCGCCTCGAAGAGAACGACGGAAGTACCTCAGACCAGGGTGCAGGAAAGGACTGAAACCATGACCGACCGGCGTGGTGTCGTCGCCAGGCGCGCCGAAGACCTGTCACCCGGCGTCCCGTACGTCCGAGGCTGGAGACAGGCGCGGCACAGCGCTGAGATCTTGGCCGAAGAGCTGTCCGTCCTCGGCCTTGATGAGGACTTCCCCGGCCTCGCGGCCGACGTGAATGTCTCCGGCGACGGGCTGGTACGCCTTGGCATCGTGCGACCTGAAGCGGCGCGACTGCTGGCGGACTTGATTCTGTCGGGCCTTGCCGGGGAGATGGTGCTGCGTGCCGAGGCGGCCACGAACCATGGAAGCGGTCACATCGGGGGGTCGGCAGACTGCCTGGGTTAACTGGTGCTGGCCGATTGCGATTTGACCGTTCTTTCGCTGCTGGCTGCTTGGTTGTGCATCCTTTCGTCGGCGTCGCACCCGGAGAGTCGCGCCTCCTGTCTGCCGCCCGGCCGGGACCGGCGCCCCAGCGCCGCAGCCCGGACGAGCGGCAGACACTCGTGTGCTGACTGGTGTGGGTCGGCGCCATCAGCTTGGCGAGCTGGGGGCACTTGCGACCGATATAGGCGCTGATCTGGGCGAACGTGCGGGCTGTGCCCCTTGCGGGCTTGGCTGTCTTCACCGTGATTCGCCGCTGCTCCCCGCTCGATCTTGTGCGGCCGTGGTGCAGAACTGCGGCGCCCAGGAGGTGATCAGCTGGGCACGTTCCACGCATCAAGGCGGATCTTCACCTGGCGGTTGTGATCCGCGTGCCAGATCACCTCACCGGCGACAGCAGCGCCCATGGCGGGCAACTCCATGTGGTGAGGCATGGCGGTGATCTCGGCAAGGCCGACTGCATTCGGCACGCCATCGATCAGGAGGAAGATGCCAAACGGCTGTCGGCCGATGACCCGACCGCTGACGTGAGATCCAAGAGGCAGTGCGGAGACGGTTGCGAACCAGTTCCGCTCCACGGTATCCGCGGCCGGCGCCTGTGAGCGGTCCGGCCAACTGAACTCGGCCATTCGTCAATCATGGTCAGGACCGTGGAATCTGTCGACAGTCGGCATGGGTCTGATGTCTCGGGCGTGAGACCAACACGCTTTCCAACTGTGGTGGTGGTCCTGGGGGCCTCGGACGGGGCCGTTCACCTGCGTTCATCGGCGGACGGTCGTGAGAGCGGCTACTGGCTTCGGTCCCGTCTGAACGACCGTGAACGGCGCTGAATGAGACGGAAACTGAGACGGAAGCGCGTCCTCGGCTTCAGGGCCTGAGCCGATTCTGCTGGGGGTCGAAGCAGACCAGCCCCATTGAGTCCGCGAGGGCCGCCGCGTAGGTGGAGGCCTCCTCAGCCATGCTCCAGCGCATCGGGAAGTAGAGGAGTGGGCCGCGCGCCTCTCGGATCAACGGCCCTGTCGACCAGGGCGAGGAGTCCTCCTCGTCCTCGGTCAGGTCACACCACCGTTCCAGGAGGGCGGCGACGTAAGCCGCTATGCGCTCGGCCGGGGGATGCTCTTCATCCGTGTCGATGTAGCGCTCATAGAGGTCCGTGAACGCTCGGGTGGCCGCCTTGGCGTCCGCAGGGCGCTCGCCCTCCCACACAGCCAAGTCGTAGCTCATGCCCGGACGCTCTCATGCGGCACTGACAGGCCGGCGTGGGACATCAGCTTGGGAAGCTTGGGTCTTCTGGGGGTTGTTACTGCGCTGACCTGTGGCGGTGTCGGGGCCTTGGCCGCACCGTGGCCGGTCGCCGGTGTTCCCCGTGGTTCCCCCGCAGGATCTGGCACGCGAATGACACGGCATCTTCGCTCCGGAGCACGCGCGGAGGCTGGGCCTGGAGCGTCTGAGCTTCCACCGACGATAGTCAGCCACGACGGCGGGTGCGCCGATCGGACGTGGGGGTGACGAACTGGAAGAAAAGCGTCGTGCGGCTGGTAGGACGCCTGTAATCTTGGGCGTTACGACCGCCGTATAAGGCAAAGGGGCTTCGAAAGTGCAACTTTCAGGACTGTCGGTAAAGAACTACCGATCTATCAAACAGACCCCGCGCCTCACCTTCGGAGAGTTGGCGGTTTTGGTCGGCCCTAACAATGAGGGGAAGTCCAACATCCTCCGAGCGGCTGTTATGGGTATGCGAATATTGCGTCGCTTCGGCATGACGGGATCCGTTAGAGCTAACTCGTCCACAGCACGACTTTCTAGCAGGCAGTACTATGACTGGTTCGAAGACTACCCAAAAGACCTTCAGGAGAAGACCCCAAACGGAAGTACAATAATTGATTTTTGGTTTGAGTTGGACGATGAGGAGAAGGCTCTTTTTAAGAGTCGAATCGGAGTTAGCCTTAAGACGGAGCTGCCGATCCGTCTCACAGTCAACAGGTATGTGGAGTTTACCGTCCGTAAGCAGGGTCCAGGAAAAGAAACGCTAAACCGGAAAGCTGGGCAAGTGGCGAGCTTTGTCGGTCGCCACCTGCGCATAGAGTATGTCGGCTCGGTTAGAACTGCCGCTGACGCCACAGAGGTAATCCGTGAAATGCTCCGTGACCGCATTACTGAAGCTCTCGATGCCGAGCAATACGAAAGCCTGGTTAGTCAACTTTCAGTAGCGGTTACTAATGCCATGAAGCCACTAGCGATCGAATTGCAAGAAACTCTGAAGGACTTCATCCCGGACATAGCTGACGTTCGAATTCAAGTAACGGAAGGAGGTATTCTTGACGGGCTAATTGATGAGACCAAGGTGCTTATCGATGATGGCGCTGAAACCGATCTAAGGCACAAGGGCGATGGTGTGCAGAGCTTGGCAGCTTTGGCTATGGCCCGGAAGGTTGCCGACAGTGGGAGGCGTTCGCTGATCCTGGCCATTGAGGAGCCTGAAGCTCATCTGCATCCCAGTGCTGTGCACAGGGTGCGCCAGGTAGTGAACGAAATCGCATCCAAGCAGCAGGTGATCTACACAACCCATAGTCCGCTCTTGGTGGACAGGTTCAAGCTGTCCAATAACGTCATTGTACGTGGGAGTAAGGCTACACCAGCGAAAACGTTGAATGAACTGCGAGACGTTCTAGGGGTAAGGACTTCAGACAATCTCGCGCAAGCCGCCCTTGTGCTGATTGTCGAGGGGCTCACGGATCGCTACTCACTCGAAGCTCTTATAGTAAGCAAAAGTCCAAAGCTCAGTACTTTTATCACTAACGGTGCACTTGCCTTGGATCACTTGAAGGGGGCCTCCAACCTGCTGCCCAAGTTGGACGGATTGCGCCAGCAACTTTGTCAGTATCATGTTCTCTTGGATCACGATAGCGCTGGGTTGATGGCCGGAAGTAAAGCGCGCGATGCAGGTCTGCTGTCCACCAAAGAGGAGACCTACACAATAGTCCCTTCCATGAAGGAGTCAGAGTTCGAAGATACTCTGAATGTAGAGCTGTATAAGAGTGAAATTTCGAAAGTTTTTGGCGTTTCCTTGGATGTGCCGGAATTTAAGAGAGAAAAGATCAAATGGGGTGACCGAATGGAGGCTGCTTTTCGGTCGCAGGGGAAGGTGTATGACACGAACGTGGGCATGCAGGTAAAAATGCTCGTGTCTAAACTCGTGACTTCGAATCCTGATTCCGCTTTGCATCCGAGGCGCGCGAGCAGTATTGATGCGCTATGCGTACAGCTTGAGAATCGTATTGACGAGATGGAGTTCTGAGGGGATCCCTGCGGGTATGAGAAACGCGAGGTCGGCGGAGCGGCTTTGGGCTGGAGCTGCTTTGGGGCGAGTGATCATGGCCCCGTAAGCTTCCAGCGAGTCGGGCAGTCTGTGGACCTGCCCGTTAAAGCACGACGTTGGGGCCATGATCTTAGAGGCTCGCCCCAAAGTGGCTGCCTAAAGCCGCGGAGCCGACCGCCCCAGCCACAGAGGGTGCCTCCCACTTCATGCCCGCAGCCGCCGAGCGCGCCGCCGGGCGCGGCCAGCCGGGGCGCAGACAGGAGGCGGGCCGCGCCGCAGAGGCGGCGCGCGCCCGCGCCGTGCGCGGGCCTTGATGACGTAGAGAAAGTCTGAGCCAACTCGGGCCCGGCTGCCGTTTCGGCTACAGCCTGAAAGAGAGTTCCAGCTCGTCGCCCGGGAGGTGGAACTCTTCCAAAGCCAAGGGCTTGTCCGACGCGGTCAGCGTCACGCGGAGGATGTGGAGCAGCGGGACGCCGTCCGCCAGGCGTAGGGCCTGGGCCTGGTCCGGCAGTGGCATTCGGGTGCGGACGTACTCCGTGAAGTGGAGTTCGTGGCCCAGGTCGGCGAGCGCCGTGTAGAGCTCCGGCGCCGGCGGTGGGGCCTCCTCCTCGTACTTGGTGTCGAGCAGTACCGAGAACGGGATGTACGTGCGGTGCAGTTGGCGGAGGCGGCCGTTGTCCGCGGTTTGTAGGGCGTCGTACGTGTACATCGGCTCGCCCGGCGGGATGCGGAGCAGGTCCGCCAGCGCGAGTGGAGCGTCGGTGCGGGTGGCTACCGACGCCTCTGCGTCTGCCCAGCGGATGCCGTCCGCCTCGACGTAACGGCCCTCCGGCGTGCGGCGCACGCCGCGCGGGCGTGTGTGGCTGGGGCGGTTGTGCGGGGAGCGGGCGAAAGTGCCTCGGCCCATGATGGCCTCGACCAGACCTGACGCCCGAAGCTCGCTGAGCCCTTGGCGGACTGTGGGGCGCGTCACGCCGAACTGCTTCGCCAACGACTCCTCGGACGGGAGCGGTTGGCCGGCAGGGAAGGTGCCGTCCAAGATGCCTTCGCGCAGGTAGTCGGCGATCTGCCGGTACTTCGGCTGCGTGTTCTTCGGCGGCATGCGGGCCCTCCGTGGCCGTGGCCTCTTCGGCTGTCCGGGAACGAAGACAGCTTGTCCGCGTTCGCGGACAGCATCGCTCATCGGCAAGGCGGTTGACAACCCGTACTACGGGTGGTCAGTCTTGTATCCGCAACCCGTACTACGGGTTGTATAGCAGCCCGGAGGATTCGCCTTCGGGTGACCTGAGATGAGGAGAACCGATCAGTGACAAGCCTTCCGATCGACACCGCGAAGTTCACGGGGATCATCTGCGCCGTTCCCCCGGCTCCGCGGGTCGCCAACCGAGAGACCGGTCAGCTCCGCGTGGACCGCGAGACCGGCAAGACCATGTACCAGGTCGGCCTCTGCCTGATGGCGGGCGCGTCGGCCGACGTCGTGAACGTGAGCGTGGCCGGTGAGCCGGGCGGTGTGCAGCTCGGCATGCCCGTGGCCGTACGGGACCTGGTTGCGACGCCCTGGGAGAACGAGGGGCGGCACGGGATCGCGTTCCGTGCGGCGGAGATCCGGCCCCTAAGCGCCCCCGCCACCTCGGCCGGTAAGGGGGCCGGGCAGTGAGAGAACTGGCCTCCGCCCCTACGGCCGGTACGCACTGGCCGAGTTGGGTCCTGGTGGTGGCCGCAGTGCTGGCGTCGGGTCTGCTTCTCGCAGGCCCGGCCCTGCGCCGCCGCTATCCCGTCGCCTGGTGGCTGTTATGCGGGTTCCCGGTCGTGGCCTTCCGGGTCGTGCACACCTGGCGGCCCCTGATGGCCGGGTGCGGGCTCGCCGTCAGTCGTCGGCCGGCCCTGACCGTGGTGTCCGGGCTCGTCGGCAAGGGTGCGCCTCCGCCGCAGCCGCGGGTTCCGCGACGGGGGCTCATACGCCCGACCGCCGGCGGCTTCGTACTCCTGGTGCGATTACTGCCGGGCCAGGTGCCCGAGCATTTCGTCAAGGCGGCTCCCGCCATGGCGGAGAACTGGCAGGTGCACGCGGTCCGCGTGACCTCCTGGAAGCCGGGGATCGTACGGATCGTCGCCTCGGCGGCCGACCCGCTGACCGATCCGCGGATCCCGAAGCAACGCGGGCCCGGTCATCTGCTCCGCGTGACCGTGGGCGCCCTGGAGACCGGAGCCGCCTGGGTCGTCGACCTACGGCGCATCCCGCACTGGCTGATCGTCGGGGCCACCCGCTCCGGCAAGTCGACCCTGATCAACGCCCTCGTGGCCGGCCTCGCTCCGCAGGCAGTCGCCCTCGTCGGGATCGACTGCAAGGGCGGCATGGAACTCTCCCTCTACGAACCGCGGTTGTCCGCCCTCGCCACCAATCGGGAGCAGGCCGTCCGGCTGCTGGCCGCTCTCGTCGACCTGACGCTCGACCGCATGACCCTCTGCCGGGTGGCCCGGGTCCGCAACATCTGGGGCCTGGCGGACAAGGAACGGCCGGTCCCCGTCGTCGTGATCGTCGACGAGATCGCGGAACTCTTCCTCGTCGCGAGCCGGAGCGAGAAGGACGAAGCGCACGCGGCCGGTACGGCGCTCATCCGGCTCGCTCAACTCGGTGCCGCGCTCGGGGTGTTCCTCGTCGTGGCCGGCCAGCGCGTCGGGTCAGACCTCGGGCCCGGTGTGACCGCCCTGCGGGCGCAGTTGGGCGGGCGCGTGTGCCACCGGGTCGCCGATCCCGGCACGGCCGAGATGGCGCTCGGTGATCTCAACCCCGACGCACTGAAAGCGGCGCAGGCCATCGCTCCGGAGCAGGCCGGTACCGCCGTCCTCGCCTCCGGCGACGGCTGGGAACGCGCCCGATCCCACCTGATCACGGAAGCGGAGGCGGAAGCCGTCGCCGCCGAGTACGCGCACCTGACTCCCGTCCTGTCCGAGCTGCACGTCGAAGCGCTGTGAGAGGGGCCTGTCGTGCTGGTGTCCATGTCGGCCGTGCTGCTGCTCGGCCTGGTGATCTGGTTCCTCCTGCGCATCCGCTACCTGCGCTGGGCCGACACGCTGCTCTGCGGAGCCTTTGGCTTCCTGCTCGCCCGGACCGTGGCCGCGCCTGTGGTTCAGGGCCTCCTCGACGGCGTGAACGGCTTCCTCGGCCAGTTCCGCTTCTGACCCGCCCAACCACTCACCCGTTAAGGGGACTTGCTGTGTCCGATTACGTCATCCGCTCCGGTGACCGCGCCGCGTTTCTCGCCGGTCTGCGGGAGCTGGTCGAATTTCTGACCGCCAATCCGGCTGTCGTCGTACCGCGTTACGCGTCCTTCGCCGTCCTGGTCGACGCCTCCGACTCCGCCGCTCGCCGCGACGGCGTGGAGTTCGTCGCCGCTCCGCTCGGGGTGCCGGCGGCGGACAACGGATCGGGCTACTTCGACGCCTGGCTCGACTTCGGGCCGATCTCGTACGGCGCCGTAGGGGTGCCTCCGAAGGAACGGCAGTGATCGCCCGTACGACGGGCTCCCGACGGGGCGCGAAGTCGCCAAACCCGACCCCGTCAGGAACCCACTCCATCCGCCACGTGAGCAGTGAAAGGAGTACCCACACTTTGTCCAACGCGCATCAGTCGCGCAAATCCCCGCCGCTTGAGTGTGATCTCAGGCAGCGTGACGCGCAGGTCACCACCTGCGCCGGACGGGAACAGATCGTCCTCGTCCAACTCGACGGCACCGAGCAGTGGTTGTGCCCCGCGCACGCCGCCGCCGTGTGGCTCACTGACCCGACCCTTCGCTTCAGCGCCAAGACCCGTCCTGAAGGGATCTCGGCCGTGATGGCGCAGGCGTTCGGGGACGGGGGTGGTCGCCGATGACCACCGCCCTTCCTCAGAGCGTCGCCGCTCTCATCGCCCGGTCATTGGAGCCGGAGTTCGCGGCCTGGCGGCGGAACATCGTCCGCCTCGGCGGCTGCACCAACCCGATCCACCTGGTGGGAGCGGCAACCGTCTACGACACGGCGAGCGGGGCCGCCCTGCTCTCCTACGGCTCGGATGCCTACGGCGGTCGGCTGCTCGCGGCGTGCGGCAATCGGCGGGCTGCCGTCTGCCCGGCCTGCTCGGCGCTGTATCGGGCGGACACGTACCAACTCGTCCGGGCCGGTCTCGTCGGAGGCAAGAGTGTTCCGGAGGCGGTGAGCGGTCACCCTCGGGTGTTCGCCACGCTCACCGCTCCCGGGTTCGGGCCCGTGCACACCCGTCGTGAGCGGGACGGGCAGCCCGCGGCTTGTCGGCCTCGGCGGGCTGGGGAGCTGTGCCCACACGGGACGCCGGCCGGATGCCGTGAACGGCACTCGGCGGACGACCTCCGGCTCGGCGAGCCGCTCTGCCCGCGCTGCTACGACTACGCGGGCGCCGTCCTCTGGCACGCCTTCGCCGGTCGGCTCTGGCACCGGTTCGGGCTGGAGTTACGGCGGGAGGTCGCCCGTCGAGTCGGGTTGTCCCGGACTGACTTCGCCGAGGTCGCCCGACTGTCGTACGCCAAAGTCGCCGAGTATCAGCGGCGCGGCCTCGTCCACTTCCATGCTGTGATCCGACTCGACGGGCCGGACGGACCCGACTCGGGGCCGCCCGACTGGGCGACGGTCGGGCTGCTGGTCGACTCCGTGCCGGGCGTGGTCGGGCGCGTGCAGCTGATCGGTCCTGGAGCGGGGGTCATCGGGCCGCGGGCGCTGCGCTTCGGGGCCCAGGTCGACGTGCGGCCGGTCGTCTCGTACCTGGGCGAGTCGGGGGAGCGGCCTGCTTCTCCTGGCGCCGTGGCGGGCTACATCGCCAAGTACGCCACCAAGGGAGCGGAGTCCGCCGGCGCCGTGGACGGCCGTATCCACAGCGCTCGGGACCTGGTCCTCCTGCCGGTACGGGCGCACGTGCTCCGCATGATCGCCACGAGTTGGTGGCTGGGTGGATTGCCGGAGTTCGAAGCGCTCGGGCTGCGCCGCTGGGCGCACATGCTCGGCTACGGCGGCCACTTCTCCACCAAGTCCCGGCGCTACTCGACCACGCTGACCGCGCTGCGGCAGGCGCGCACCGACCACCGGGCGGAGCAGCAACAGGCTTCCCTCGGCCTGGTCGGCGTGCCGGCGGTCACGGTCGGCCGGTGGCGCTACGCCGGGCGCGGCTACTCGCCGGATGCCGCGCTCCTGGCGGCCTCGGTGCGGGAAGGCGGTGCTTCCCATGGCGCGTGAGACCCGCGGTAAGGCTGCCGAGCTGCTCACCGTTCGGGAGGTCCTCGACGAGCTGGGTGGTATCTCCCGGCGCACCTTCTACCGCTGGCGGGAGCTGCGCCTCGCGCCCGCCTGCATACGGCTGCCGAACGGAGAGCTCCGGGTTCGGCGTGACGTGTTCGATCACTGGCTCGACGAACGGGCGGAGGGGGCTGCGCGGTGAAGTCGTACAAGGTCGTCATCTGGAAGCTAAGCATCAACCGCTCGGCGAAGAAGCCGACTTACCTCGTCCGGTGGTCCGTTGGCGGCGAGCCGTTCCACGAGTCGCACAAGACGCAGGCGCTGGCGGACCGGTTCCGCGCGAAGCTCCTTCGGGCTGCTGATAAGGGCGAGCCGTTCGACACGATCACCGGGCTGCCGGACTCGCTGCGGAGCGGGAAGACGGCGCTGTCGTTCCTCGACCTGGCGGTCAAGTACGTGGATGCCCGATGGGCGGACGCGTCCGCCAAGCAGCGGGACAGCGTGACCGATGCCCTGGCGACGGTCGTTCCCGCCTTGGTCAAGCCGGGGCGGGGGCGTCCCGCTCCGGAGGTACTGCGGCGGGCGCTGCGTTCGTATGTTCTGCCGATTCCTCGTCGGGAGCGTGAGCGGCCGGAGGAGATCGCTGCGGCCGTGCGGTGGATCGAAAAGGCATCGCTTCCTGTGGGGGAGTTGCAAGAGATCGCCCGTGCGCACGAGCTGATCGAGGCGCTGAGCCGGAGGCTGGACGGCAAGCCTGCGGCGACGCAGACGTATCGGCGACGGCGGGCGGTGGTCTTCAACGTCCTTGAATACGCCGTCGAACTCGACCACCTGCCGTCCAACCCGCTGAGCCGGGTCCGGCGCAAGCGGGGCAAGCGGCCCTTGCAGGAAGTCGACCGCCGGGTAGTGGTCAATCCGCGACAGGCTCGGGAACTGCTCACGGCGCTCACGTACGTGGGCGGCTACGACCGGGCCGGCGGGCGGAGGCTGCGGGCGTTCTTCGCGTGCCTGTACTACGCGGCCATGCGACCGGGCGAGGCGCTCGGGTTACGCCGCTCCGACTGCACGCTCCCGGCTACCGGCTGGGGCCGCATCGAGCTGGCGGAGACCCGGCCGACCGCGGGGAAGGCATGGACGGACTCCGGCGAGGCGCACGACCGGCGTGGGCTGAAGCAGCGGGCCGAGGGAGAGGTGCGCATCGTGCCGATCCCGCCTCCACTGGTGCGGCTGCTGCGTGACCACGTGAAGGAGTTCGGCACGGCTGATGACGGGCGGCTGTTCTTCAGCGAGCGGGGAAACGTGATCGCGGCCTCGTCCTACGCGCGAGCGTGGAAGCAGGCTCGGGAGCTGGCGCTCGTGCCCGATCAGGTGTCGTCGGTCCTGGCCTTCCGGCCGTACGACCTCCGTCACGCGGGAGTCTCCCAGTGGCTCAACTCCGGGGTGCCGGCGCCGGAGGTCGCTGCTCGTGCCGGTCACTCGGTGGACGTCCTGCTGAAGATCTACGCCAAGTGCATCGACGGTCAGGAAGCGGCGATGAATGACCGGATCATGAGGGGGCTGGGGGAGGAGGGCGAAGCCCCGGCCTGACGCGTCGACGTGACCGATATAGGGGAGCCCCGGACCGGGATGGTTCGGGGCTCTCGTGCGCCCGTCCACGTATGGTCCGCAGGGCCATCCTGGGCGGGCTGAAGAACGGCCACTGACCTGCGGAGAGACCCGTCAAGATCATTACGTCGTCATTACGTGATCACTGGCAAACGGCTGCTTTCGGCGGCATCCGGCTGCGTACGGCCGTAGATACGCGAAGACCCCGTCCTCAGCGTTCTCGCTGGTGGCGGGGTCTTTGGGCACCTCATTCAAGGTGCCCCCGGCAGGATTCGAACCTGCGCACACGGCTCCGGAGTGGTTGCGGCATTCAAGATCTGAAGTCTTGCTGACCTGCGGCGGAGCGGGATCGGGCAAAGCGGGGACAGCGACTGTGTCGGAGGTGTGTCGCGTACTTCCTGTCGGCCCGCCCCTATTAGGTCCTTCCGGATCACCGTGTTCGGGCAGCGACATGGGAGTAGGAGGCCGAGCCTCTTTCCTTCGCTCTAGGGCACGCTTCTGGAGTAGACACGCTGTCGTAAACCGAGAATGAGGGGTTGGCCGTGGGGGGAGCAGCCCATGAGCCGCGTCTCCTTGTCCAAGCGTGGGGTTGCCTAGTTGGATGTACTGCTATGGCGGGTGCGGGTCTTGAAGGCGGCGGGCCCCGTGCGCTGTTCCGCCCGCATGTGCAGGGGGAATCCTGTTGGGCTTGGGGAGTATCAGAGGGGCGAGGGCTGGGCAGTCGGAGTTGCTGGGACCTGGGGGGATGGATGGGCACGTTTGTAGCGACGCTGTTGGGTGCCGCGATAGGAGTTGCAGGAACTTTGCTGATAGAGCGGTTCCGTGCGCGAAACGCCGAACGGCGAGCAAAGGGAGCGGCTCGGGCTGAGGCGTATATCAGTTTCATCGACGCGGTGCATGCGACAAGTGGACGCCTGCGGACACTTGCATTGGAAATAGCCACTGTGCCGGAAGCTGAGAAGTTTACGCGAGCGCGAGAAGTGTTCCGTGATGGTGGTTTATATTCAGCACGAGAGAGGGTGATTCTCTTTGCACCGGAGAGAATAGCGCACGCGGCCGATGTCGTTTTCACGAGCTTACGGGATCTGCGGCAAGTCGTAGCGGATGGGCGTGGCGTAGACGATCCGGCCTACCTTGCCGAGGTCGAGAACTACGCGGCTGGTCTTGGGCAGTTGCGGTCGTTGATCCGAGAAGACCTCGGGGAAGCGCCTCTGCAACGTGATGTCTCCTGGTGACGATCAGTTCTGTTGGCCTGTGCAGTCATCACGACCGCTGCCGCACGGCACGGCACGGCACGGCACGGCACCAGCTATACCTGCAGGTGTTTGAGTATGGCTCCGGAGCACAATCAGTGTTCGGCTTGCGAATGGGCTCTGAGCATTCGGTTCCTTGATCACGCAAGGTGCGGCGAGGCCTTCTGTATCGCAGGTGGTGCGTAGCGGGCAGGTGGGTAGGTCTGTAGGGGCCGCGGTGCGCCCTCGTTGAAGCAGAGAGCGTCGCGCCGCCCAGTAGCGCTGCGGTCTCTGCCGGCCGGGCAGTGCTTCGTTGATGCCGCCCCTTATCACAAACAATAGTTGGATGGCGGCTTTATTCGTTGATCCGCTCTGCGGGTGGTCACTTTTGATAGCGTGCAAGTGGCAGGCCATTCCGTGCGAGCCGACATGTCGCATTGGAACTGGATGATCCGTGAACCACGACCCGGACTCCTGCCTCCGACGTCCATCTGTGGCGCCTATTAGGCGCGCCGCCTGACAACTCCCCCTTGCGTAACCCTGAGTTTTACTGTCGGCGTGGATCTCAGTTCTGACCGCTTTAAGATGCGGTCGAACTGAGTGGATTCACCCGAGTTCGACCGCCGATTAGAAGGTGTCGACCGGGTGGATTCCCAGATCATTCTCTCTTTGTTGGCCGCTTCCGGAGTAGTTACGATCCTGTTGTTTGTTGTACGGGGATTCCTTGACCAACTCCCGGATCTCTTTGCGGCTTGGCGGCGCGTAAAGAGGGCGTACAGGGCGGATGCGCCGCCAGTAGATGAAGGTCGGGACGCGGAGAATCGCGGGGCGGACGTGCGGGAGTGATGAGCGCGCGATCAGGCGAGCAACTAGGGGCGAGTGACCTTGGAGGCTCGCCCCGCAGCTGTGGCGGCTGTCCTCTCGACCCGGGTTGGCGGGTGCGTGGCGTCGTGCCGTGCGCGGGGGAAGCGGCCCTCCCTGGCAGGGAGGCGCCGACCCCTGCCATGCACTCCTCGCGAGGCGGGCAGGTCGGATGTCGCCTCCGGCTCCTGCGCCCATTGAAACGTCGGCTCCGCCGCCGGGCTGTAACACCCCCGGAGTGTTACAGCCCGGCGATGACCGGACAGCCCGGACACCTGCCGGACGAGCTGTCCGGGATATCTATGCAGGTGAGAGGCGTAACCGGACGGGCGGACAGGCGGATAGGCAGGAATCTGGGGCCGATCGCTGTCCGATTCAGAGATGAGCTGGCCTCGTCGTCGGTGCCAACTGGGGGCGTAGCCTTGGGCCGGGTAGTGCTCTGTGATCGCGTCCAGGAGAAGGGGCTCAATGGGCCGGCCAGCGACAGCCTCGACAAGGGTTGCGGAGGATCTGAAGCGTCGGATTGAGGCGGGGGAGTTGCCTGTCGAACGCCCCATTCCTTCGGAAGCGGCCCTCGCCGAGGAATACGGCGTGGCACGGATGACGATTCAGAGAGCGCTCGCGACACTTGAGCAGGCGGGCGTCATCGAGGTCGGCAAGGCAGGCCGGCGGTTCCCCAGGTCCAGCGACCCGGTTGAGCGTGTCGGTTCCAGGACTGAGGAGTTGGCCGGGCTGCTCAGCAAGGAGATCAGCGCGGGCGATCCACCCGCGGGGGCACGAGTGGCCAGTGCTGTGCAGCTTGCGGAACGCTTCCAGATCACGCGAGGGACCGCCCAGGCCGTCCTCGTTGAGCTGGAGCGTCGCGGCGTTGTCGTCAACGTGCAGGGGCGAGGACGCTTCGTTCCTGCGGAGAATGAACCAGCCGCGACGAAGGCCGCGCAGCTTGCCGAGGGTTTGCGTCGCTCGATCGGTACCGGGCAGGCACCCGCTGGGAGCGCAATCCCGGCCGAGCGGGAACTCGCTCTCCTGCACGGGGTGTCGCGTGGCGTAGTGGGCCGTGCTCTCAAGATGCTTGAGGGCGAAGGGCTGGTTCAGCGGGGGACCCGAGGCGAACGCGTTGTGTCTGAGGTCGCAGATGGGCACCCTCGTAGCCAACCATGAGCGGGGATAGGCTCGTTGCCATGACTGACTTCGTTCAGGTGAGCACAGCTACGGCGAGCCGCGCGGAGGCTGAAGAGCTGGCGCGTTCGGTAGTGCAAGCGCGACTTGCGGCAGGAGCCCAAATCATTGGCCCGGTGGTCTCTGTGTTCTGGCATCTTGGCGAGTTCGGCACCGGTGAAGAGTGGCAGCTCGTGTTCAAAACCCGAGCGGACCGGTACCCGGACCTGGAACGACACCTTCTTGCGAACCACCCTTGGAAGAACCCCGAGATCGTCGCCGTACCCATCCTGGCTGGCGCCGAGGGCTACCTGAAGTGGGTGCATGACACGACCGCCGATGCTTCGGCAGGTTGAATCACTGCTGAGCCTTTTCCATGGTTTCGGCAACGGCGGCGAGGCCGCGATGAGCGGTCAATGCCTGTAGCACCGGAGCGATTTGCTGGCGCGGTCGCACAGATGCCACCCCGGCTGAAAGGTCGAGCACGCGGCCCGCGACAACGGCTGCTTGCTCGATCTCTCCACCCGCGAGGTACGACTCCGAGAGCCAGGACAGATACAGGGCCTTGTCTCGGGCGTGGGTGTCGTCGAACTCGGAGAGGACGGATTGCAGGATGGGCACGGCCCGCAAGGGGCGCTGAAGCTCCGTCCAGCACCGGCCGGTCATGATGCGGAGTTCGTTCCGGTCCACCCAAGTCACCCAGTCGGGCTGAGGGTCCCCATCGTTCTCTGAAAGCGCGTCCTCGGCG
Organism: Streptomyces mangrovisoli; assembly: GCF_000974985.2. Lineage (GTDB taxonomy): Bacteria > Actinomycetota > Actinomycetes > Streptomycetales > Streptomycetaceae > Streptomyces > Streptomyces mangrovisoli. Next base: position 28,762 of record NZ_LAVA02000007.1, read on the forward strand.
GCACTCAACGCACGCTCGGTTTCATTGGCGTTCCCGGCGACCGCGTGAGCCCAAGCCAGACGCTCGTGAAGCAGCGCGCGAACACCCCGGGGAGCGTCAGCGCCGGCGGTCCGGCAAGACTCCGTCGCAATGGCGACAGCGGATCGACGGTCCGCCCCAATTTTCTGGTACGCCAGAAAGGCAAGCGCGTTTCCGGCGAGCGAGGCGTCGGACGCTTCCAGAGCCGCTTTGTGGCTGGTCTCATAGAGTTGCGTTGCCACAGGGTGGTTTCCTGCGTCGAAAGCTGCCCAACCAGCTTGCTGGGCTTGCTCAGACAGGACGGAGAGAAGACCCCGACCGGTGGCCTCTGCGTAACTTCCTTCACGCAACAGACTCTTGGTTGCTTCGTACTCGCCGAGGTATACGGTGAAGGTATCGCCGCCGCCGAGAATGTCGTCCAGTCGGCGTAACCGTGCGGTGCGCTGGCGCAGTAGATCGGGAGTGGACCGGCTGATCTGTCGTCCGGCCGTGAAAGACGTGAGATCCGGTAGCCCCACGGCCAGTCCGGCGCCCACCGATGCGCGGAAGAAGTCCCTGCGAAGCACTGTTTCGTCTCCATCCCCTGTACTGGCATTCTGGATCGCAGATGAGGCGATGTTGCCAGCAACAAGCGGCTGTTGAGGAATCGGGTTTAGCTTGAGTGATGCATCCGTTTCCCATGGGCGGGGCGCAAGACCGAGCATTCGCCCCGGAATTCGTAGAGCGTCAGCGATCTGTACGATCTTCTCGTAGGTCGTGATGTTGCCGATTCCGCGTGCAAGAGTGCCCACTCTCTCGGGCTTGATCTCGCAGGCTTCGGCCATCCTTGAGTAGCTGATTCCGCCCCATTTGCGCGCGAGAGCGAACAAGGCCCCGAAGTCATGTCGCGCGATCGCGGCGCGCACGTCTTCGCGGCTGAGGACGTGCGGCGGTAATGCGGCCGGCGATTGGTTGACGGTCATCGCGTATCCCCATTCACGCCTGGAGTGACAGTGTGTCGCGTGGACCTGGCCGGGAGTGTACCCATCATGGGTACCCCTCTCGCGGGGAAGAGCGAGAGCCCGGTGCCCCGGCATCCTGCTTGCTGAGCGCCAGAGTTGGCCTCGCAGAGCGGTCCGGACGTGATGAGAGTGGAGCTGTAGGCGCCGCGAGACGCGCCACCAGTGCCACCGCATCCCGCAACTTCTCTCGGGGTCGAACCCTTGACGGCTCGTTAGTAGTCTGGTTCTGTGTTGCACAGTACCAGACTGTTAATGCTCGGCGAGCACATGCCCCGCGGCGGGACTCCCCAGCAAGGTCGTCCGCCACTGGGCTTCTCCCTGCTTCATCGACTCAGGAGACTGTCCATGCGCACGTACATCGGTCATCAACAGGCCGTCTCGGCCGAAGACTTCGTGGAACTCGCCCTGGGAACCCCGGTTGAGTTATGGCTCGGGGTGGACGGCGAGAGCGACGAAGAGCGCGCGGCTCGTCTGGATGCGGCGCGTGACATCCTCGCCGACCCGGAGTTCCGCAACCTGCCGGACGACGTGGCCCGCATCGCCGCTGAGGTGATCGAGGCGCACGCCCCGGAGCTCTTCAACGTCGTCCTGTTGGCGCGTCCGGCGAGGCGTCGCCGGCCCTCCCGACGGGGGGCCGCGGCATGACGACCGCAACTGAGACGGCGCGGCCGGCGGTACCGTCGCTGACCAGGCCGGAGAAGGGCCTCGCTGGATTCGGTGCGCTCTCCGCGGCCGGGGTGGGCGCCCTGGGGCTGATCGCTTCCTTCGACGCGGTCTCCATTGCTGCCGCGCGCTGGGGTTTCGTCGCTCCTTGGATGTTGCCGGTCGGGATCGACGTGGCCATTCCGGTGTTCACCGTGGCCAACCTCCTGTTGATCCGTATGGACATGGCTTTGGCCTGGGTGCGCTTCGTGCCCTGGGTCCTGACGCTGGTCACTTGTGGGTTGAACGTCGCGGCCGGACGCTCACTGCCCGCGAAGGTGGCGCACGGCACGATGCCGCTGCTGTGGGTGGTGTTCTCCGAGATCGGCGCGCACATGTACGCCGTACGGATCGGTGCCGCGACCGGCCGACGAATGGAGAAGGTGCGGTTCTCCCGTTGGATGCTCGCGCCGCTGTCGACGTTCGCTCTGTGGCGGCGGATGACGCTGTGGGAGATCACCTCCTACTCGGAGGCGCTGAAGCGGGAGCGCGAGCGGCAGTTGGCCCGTGCCCGGCTGCGGGAGCACCACGGCCGACGGTGGCGGTCGAAGACCCCGCGCCCGGAACGCGTGCTGCTGAAACTGGGCGAGCTGGCGCCGGCGAGCGAGGACGTTCCGCCCGCGCCGTCGCAGCCGGAGGAAGTGACGCCGGAGCCGCCCAAGGCGCCGCGCAAGCGCCCGGCCAGCACTAAGGGCAAGGCCAAGTCGGCCAAGGCGCCGCGTACCCCGGCCGAACTCCTTGCCGAGGCGCGTAAGGCCACGGCCGAGTGGGCCGATGACGCGATCAACGCCGAAGCCATCCGCACCACGCTGCACTGCTCTGCCGCCAACTCCCGCGTACTGCGCGACCTGCTGCTGAACGACCGGGCCGAAGGGCGCCACCTGCACACCCTCGACGGCGACGACAGCGAGGGAACCGAGGGGGCGGCGGCATGAACACCGTGCTGAGCATGCTCGCCGCGGCGGCTCCGGTCGCCTCCGGATGGACGGCACACACGCTGTGGCTCCGGCGGCGCCTGGACGTCGCCCGCCGTGACCCGCTGACCGGGCTCTGGACGCGTGACGCCTTCACCCGCCGCGCCACCGCTCTGCTGCGGGACTCGCGTGCGGTCGTGGTGCTGGCCGACGTCGACCGCTTCAAGCAGATCAACGACACCTTCGGCCACGCCGCCGGAGACGCCCTGTTGAAGGCGACCGCGGACCGGCTCGCTCGCTACGTCGGCCGTGCCGGGGTGGCCGGGCGGCTCGGGGGCGATGAGTTCGCCGCCGTTCTGATCGATGACCACGGCACCGCCGGGGACATGCTCGCCGTACTGCATGGCGTGCTCGCCCGCCCGGTCGACGGCCAGGACCCGGCCGTACGCACCACGGTCTCTCTTGGCTGGGTACGTGTCGCAGACTTCCCTGGCGACGACCTGTCTGCTCTGCTGCGGCGGGCGGATGAGGCGATGTACCTGGCCAAGCTGGGGCGCGCCGGCACCCGACGGGCGGGACTGGGACGGCTGTTCGCCACCGTCACCGGACGGCGCGCCGGCCGCGCCGGGGCACGTACCGGTGGGCCGGTTGTGGGGGTGGCTGCCTGATGGCCGCCTATGGCAAGTGCTTCGACCCCTCCGGCGCCCGGTTCGGCATCCCCACCTACCCGTGGAGGTTCGCCCCGGACGGCTACGCCACCCGCCGACAGTTGCGAGCGTCTGGGCTGCGGCCGGGCGGACAGCCGGTCGCCGCGCAGGTGATGCGGAGCCACCGCGGCCGCAAGGCCGGGGTGCAGGTCGCCTACCTCTACCGCGTTGACTGCGCGAAACCGGTCCGGCCGATGACGTCGCGCAAGTGGGGCGCACTCGCGCTCGCGATGCTCGCCCGCCGCACCTGCCCGAAGTGCCGGATCACTTACGACTACTGCCTCCCGACCTCGCTCGGGCTGTGCATCTCCTGCGCCTACCCCGAGGAACAGCGCGCCGCCTGACCCGCACACCGGGGCCCGGCCTTGCCCGCCAAGACAGCGGCCGGGCCCCGCATCCTCCCCGAGAGAAGGAATCCTCAGTGAAGCACCCCGATGACGACAACGAACTCTTCAACCGGCTGGAAGCCGAGTTAGCCGCCGATCCGGCGGGTGACGTGGTCGACCTGAACAAGGCCCGGTCGGCCCGCAGCGAGTCGGCCGACTTCGGGGCCGACCGGTCGGCCGACTTGCAGCCGACCGAGTCGGGCGACCCGAGCGAGGGGGAGTCGGGCGACTCTGCCCCGGCGATGGTCGACCGTCCGGCCCCCGCGCAGTCGGGTCCCGGTCTAATCGACCGCATCCGCGACTCCAAGCGTCTGGACGTCCTGCCCGCGTGGCTGAAGTCGGGCCCGGAGTTCGCCGACGCGATGCGCTGGCTGGCCGGGCACGTGGGGCACACCGTTGCCTTCCACGCGGTCCGCGTGCCGTTCCTGTACGTGCCCAAGCTGGTCTGGCGCTCGCCGCTCGGCCTGATCAACGCCCTCGCCAGGATTGGACGTTGGGCCATCGACGCCGAGGGCGAGCCGCTGCGCCAGGCTGAGGCGCGCCGGGAGAACTCCGAGCTGTACCTAAAGCTGTCTCGCCAGCGTGACCGGAGGGTACGGCTGCGGATGCTTGTCACCGTCCTCGCGGCGCTGTTCGTCCTGGGTATGAGCCTGTTCCTGGTCTTCGGTGCCGAGACGCGCACACAGGTACTCGCGGCCACGGTCGCCGTGCTGATGCTGGGCTGGCTCGGTGCGCCGGCGGATGCACCGCTGGCCACGCGTGCGGTCATCAAGACCGAGGTGCAGAAACTGACCAGTGACATCGTGGTCAAGGCCATGGCGTCCATCGGCATCGGCCAGATCGCAACGGCGGTCGCCAAGGGCCAGGACGGCATCAAGTTCGTCGCCCCGATCACGCGCGAGGGACCGGGCTGGCGTGCGGACATCGACCTGCCCTTGGGCGTGACGGTCGCCGACGTGGCCGACCGGCGTGCCCGGCTCGCCTCCGGCCTGCGTCGCCCGCTCGGATGCGTGTGGCCGGACGCCGACCCCAGCGAGCACGAGGGACGGCTCATCCTGTGGGTGGGCGACCGGGACCTGTCCAAGACCGGCATCGTCAAGTGGGGGCTCGCCAACTCCCGCAAGCACGACGTCTTCAAGAAGATCCCGTTCGGCATCGACCCGCGAGGCCGTGCTCAGTCCGTGCCGATGATCCAGCACAACATCTTGATCGGCTCGCTGCCCGGCCAGGGCAAGACCGCCTCCGTGCGGGTGCTGGCCTGCGGCGCCGCCATGGACCCATCCGTGGAACTGTGGCTGCACGAGAACAAGGGCACCGGCGACCTGGACGCCCTGGAGTGCGTCAGCCACCGGTTCGTCTCCGGCATCGACGACGACTCGATCAAGTACGCGGCCGACTCCCTGAAGCTACTGCGCGAGGAAGTCATGCGCCGCGCAGCTGCGATGAAGAAGCTGCCGCGGGACCTGTGCCCCGACAAGCGCATCACCCGGACCATCGCCGACAAGCGCTCGCTGAAGCTGTGGCCGCTGGTCGCCGTGTTCGACGAGTGCCAGAACCTGTTCGCCCACCCCAAGTACGGCAAACAGGCAGGTGACGACGCCGAATTCATCATCAAGCTCGGCCGCGCCCTCGGCGTGGTCCTCATCCTGGCAACGCAGCGCCCGGACAAGGAATCCCTGCCGACCGGGATCAGCGGCAACGTCTCCATCCGCTTCGCCCTCCGGGTCGCCGGGCAGGTCGAGAACGACATGATCCTCGGCACGTCCGCCTACAAGAACGGCGTCCGCGCCACCTCGTTCCGCCCGGAGATCGACGCCGGTAACGGCTACCTCGCCGGTGCGACCGCGCTCCCGGTCGTCGTGCGCACCGCCTACCTGGACGACCCGGCCACCAACGCCATCGCCCAGCGCGCGCACGCCCTGCGCAAGGCCGAAGGCACCCTGTCCGGGCACGCCCTCGGAGAGGACCCCGAGGCCGCAGCCGGTCCGTCCTACGACCTGCTCGCCGACGTCGCCGCGATCGTGCCGCCATCGGAAGAGCGGGTGTGGAACGAGCGGATCGCCGTCCGGCTCGCCGAACTGCGCCCCGAGGTCTACGGCGGCTGGAAGGGCGAGAACGTCACCAGCACGCTCAAGCCGCACGGCATCAAGACCCGCGACGTGGCCGGCGTGACGGATGACGGCACCCGCACCACCCGCCGCGGCATCGTCCGCGCCGACCTCACGAAGGCGATTGCGGAGCGTGACGAAAACCGGGGTGCCGCCTAGCCCTGGCCGCTGCTACCGGTAGCACCTCGCCCTGCTACCGGTAGCACCCCCGCTAGCGACCCATGTAGCACCTGATCTGCGATCTAGTGGATAGCAGCCCACCTGCGAAAACCCTGGAAACCGCCTGGAAAGGCCCCTCATGACCCCCATCGCCCTTGCTATCGCCTGCCTGATGCTCGTCACGCTCGGTTATGTCGGAGTGTGCACGGCCAGCCCGTTCGGCACCTGCCGCAAATGCAACGGCTTCGGCTTCGCCATGGACACCGACCGCAAAGGCAGGCCCAAGCGCGGCAAGAGCTGCCGCCGCTGCAAGGCCACCGGCAAGCGCATACGCGCCGGGCGCTGGATCTACAACCGCGCCCAGCGGATCTACCGCGAAGGCACCGACCCCCGCCGCCCGGAAGGCACCCGATGACCCTCACCATCTCCGCCGTCCTGCTCTTCGGCGCCACGTCCGCCTTGGCCATCAAGACCAAGTCCGCCGGAGGCTTCGCCGCCACCGTGCTCTTCCTGTTCGGGTTCTTCGTCGCCGGAACCGGCGCCTACGGGCCCATCCACAACCTCGTCCAAGCCGCCGCCGACGCCCTCACCCAGCTCGGCAACTGACCGGAGGAACCAGTGAACAAGCCCACGTCCACCCCGCTCACGGAGGACGAAGCCGCCACCGAAGCGGCCCGGATCATCGCCGACGCCTACCGGCCCGTACCCGCCACGCTGACCGCCTACCGCGACGACAGCCCCCTGCCTGCCTACGGCGCCGCACCCCCCGTCGCGCAGCCGGGCACCCCGCCCATGTCTCAGCGGGCCGTCGACACCGGTCGGCTCATGCTCACGGCCGGACTGGCCAGCGTGCCGCCCGGACTCATCGCCATCGGCGTTCTCATCGCCTCCCGGCACGCCGACCCCACCGTCATCGGCATGGTCTGCGCCGCTCCCGCCGCCATCGCCGTGCCCATCCTCGCCCTCGCCCGGCTGTTCACCCGCGTCGCCGAAGCCGTCCCCGACGAGCACCACCACCACTACAACGGCCCGGTCCGACAGGAGAACACCACCACCCACACACGCGGACTGATCGCCCGCACCCGCAACGAGCACCATGGCTGACAGGAGAAGCACCGACGTGAGCGCGATCCTGATCGCCGTCGCGGCGCGTATCGCCGCCGCCCTGAAGATCGCCAATGGCAACAGCGAGCACGAGACGGCGATGCGGCTGTTGAAGGTCTCCGAGGAGGCCGGTGAAGCATCCGCCGACCTCACCGCCAAGCTCGATGCCGTCGCCCGACGGCTCGGCACTACCGGACTGCCCTGCACCTCGACAGCCGGACAGACGGAGGCGCAGTGAGGTTCTTCCTGGGAGCCCACCAGCCGCAATGGCTCGGCAGGGTGGACGTGCCGCTGTTCGTCTCCTACCGACGACTTGTCGCCCGGCGCACGCTGCCACGTGCCTCAGCTCCGTGGGCCCTGGACTCCGGCGGCTTCACCGAACTGTCCATGCACGGCACCTGGCGTACCGATGTTCGTACCTACCTCGCCGCAGTCCGCCGCTTCCGCGACGAGATCGGCCGCATGGAGTGGGCCGCGCCTATGGACTGGATGTGCGAGCCCTGGATCACCGGACTGACCGGCCTGAGCGTGGCTGAGCACCAACGCCGCACCATTGAGAACTTCCTGGTCATACGCGAGGCAGCCCCTGATCTGCCCATCATCCCAGTGCTCCAAGGGTGGGAACTGGATGACTACCTCGCCTGTGCCGACGCTTACGAGCGGTCCGGCATCGACCTTGCGGCCGAACGCGTCGTCGGACTCGGATCCGTCTGCCGTCGCCAGGCCACCGGCCAAGCCACGGTCATCGTCACCACGCTCGCCGAACGCGGCCTGAACCTGCACGGCTTCGGCTTCAAGACGCTCGGCTTGCGCAGCTGCGGGGCCGCCCTTGCTTCGGCCGACTCGCTCGCCTGGTCCTACGACGCTCGCCGCAAACCCCCGTTACCCGGCCACAGCCACAAGAACTGTGCCAACTGCCTCCCCTACGCCCTGAAGTGGCGTGCCCGAACCCTCAACACCCTGCCGTCCTGGCACCAACCGCCCCTCGGAGACAACGCCCCCTACCACGCTGCCTGAAACAGGAGATCCACTCATGTTTGAGATCCGCATCATCTGCGACCCGGCCGATTCGGACCGCGTCAGCACGGCCCTGGCAGCCGCCTTCACCACCGGTTCGGCGCGCCAGCACCCCACCCGCGACGGCCAGCGCACCCGCCTGTACCTCACCGCGGACCACCGACCCGAACCGGAGCCTTTGCCCACGCCGGAAGAGGCGTACGCGCTCGCGCCGAGCATCATCAGCGAGATCGGATGGACCGCCCGGACCGCAGCCGACCGGCCGTTCTACGACGGGCTGAACCGTGAGTTCTGGCTTCGCAAGGCCGCGCTGTTGGATCGCATCGCGCTGAGCGACGAAACCGACAGCGACCTCAGCGGCGCGGCCGACCTCGCCACCCGCGCCGCCCTGCGGCTGATCGAGCTGGACGGCACGGCCGCGATCTCCGACCCGCGCCACTACGTCCGGCAGCAGTACGCCGCTTGGGCCAAGCGCCAGTAACAACGCCGCGGCGGCGGGACTCCCCAGCAAGGTCGCCCGCCGCCGCGGTTCTCCCTGGCCATCCGAAGACAGACAGGAGAACCTCCAGCATGCCGTACCCAGACGGCTCAGCCCAGCTCACCGCCGCGCTTGACGCAGCGTCGCGAGACTGGCGCGTGTTCCCCCTCATTCCTGGAGACAAGCGTCCGGCCGTCTCCGACTGGGAGAGCCGCGCCACCACGGACCCAGGGCGCATCACCCGTGCGTGGTCTGTCGGTGCCTTCAACGTCGGTGTCGCCACCGGCCCTTCCGGCCTGATCGTCATCGACCTGGACAAGCCCAAGCACCCCGCTGACACCCCGCCGGCCGCGTGGGCCCAGCACGGCGTCACGGACGGAGCCGACGTGCTCACCGTGCTCTGCGCGCGCCATGGCCAGCCCTTCCCCTGCGACACCTACACCGTCCGCACATGGAGCGGCGGCACCCACCTGTACTTCCTCGCACCCGAGGGTGAGCCCCTGCGCAACACTGCTGGGGACAGCGCCCGCGGGCTGGGCTGGAAGGTGGACACCCGCGCATGGGGTGGACTCGTGGTCGGCGCGGGCAGCACCTTCGCCGGGCGCCCGTACGTGGTCACCCACTCCAAGCCCGTGGCACCCCTGCCGGACTGGCTCGCCGAACTCCTGCGCCCGGCGCCGCTACCCCCGCAGATGCCCATCACGGTCGCCGTCGCCGGGCACGGCCGGCGCACCGGCTTCCTTCGCTCCGCAATCAACGGCGAAGTGGAGCGGGTCACCGGCTCCGGCTCGCACGAGCACAACAACGCGCTCTACGTCGCCGCGGTCGCCCTGGGACAGCTTGTCGCCGGGGGAGACCTGAGCGAAGCCGACGTCACCGGTTGGCTCCTCACTGCCGCGCTCCAAGTCGGCCAGGGCGAGCGCGAGGCCCGGCGCACCATTGCCTCCGGCCTACGGGCCGGAGCGCGGCGTCCTCGGACGGTCGCGGCATGAGCGCCAACCCCATCCCGCCTCTGCACCTGTACTCCGTGCCCAGCGACCCTCAACCGGCGCCCACAGCGCCGCCGAAACGGGAGCGCCCCCGGACCGCATGGACTGCCGACCAGCTCATGGCCGCCAACTTCCCCGAACCGAAGTGGGCTGTACCCGGCATCCTCGCCGAGGGCGTCAGCCTGCTCGCCGGACCGCCGAAGGTCGGCAAGTCCTGGCTCTCCCTCGGACTGGGCCTGTCCGTCGCCGCCGGCGGCACGGCGTTCGGCTCCGTACCCGTCCAGGGCGGACCGGTGCTGTACCTCGCCCTGGAAGACACCCCGCGTCGTCTTCAGACCCGCATGGGCAAACTCCTGGGAGGCCAGCCCGCACCCGCCGGCCTGACCCTGGTCACCGAATGCCCACCCTTCCCCCAGGGCGGAACCGAGGCCATCGCTCAGTGGCTGGAGCGCAACCCCGACGCCCGCATGGTCGTCATCGACGTGTTCGCCAAGATGCGCGGCCAGTCCCCGAGCGGAGTCTCGGCCTACGACGCGGACTATGTGGCCGTCGGCTATGCCAAGCGGCTCGCTGACCACTACGGCGTGGCCGTTGTCCTGGTCCACCACGTACGCAAGGCAGGCTCCGAGGACTTCCTCACCGAGGTCTCCGGCACCAACGGCATCGCCGGAGCCGCTGACGCCACCCTCGTACTGAAGCGGGCCCGCGGCCAGGCAGACGGCATCCTGCACGTCACTGGCCGCGACGTGGACGAAGCCGAATACGCCCTCAGCTTCCAACCCGCCTCCGGCGCCTGGCACTTGCTGGACGGCCCGGTGTCCGACCACACCGTCGGCGACACCCGCGCAACGATCCTGCGCCACGTCCGAGCCCACCCCGGAGCCAAGCCGAAAGACATGGCGAGCGAGCTACCGAACGTCGACCTGGACACCATCCGCCGTACCTGCAACCGCATGGCCGACGCCGGACAGCTCACCAAGGACCCCAGCGGCCGGTACTACCAGGACACCGGTACCCGGACCCAGGGCACCCAAGAGGTGTCCGCACTGTCCGGCTGTCCGGTTACCCCATCTGACCGGCACAAACACCCTGGACAGTCGGAGATGGAGCTGTCCGGGCTGTCCGGTGCGGACGAAGCCGAAGGGATGGCGGGATGAGCGCCCATACGCGGGACGAAAAGATGACCGTCAAGGAGGTCATCACCGATCTGAAGGTTGCTCCGTCGACGTTCTATCGGTGGCGCCAGCTCGGGAAAGGGCCCCGCTCGATCAAGCTTCCTAACGGTGACGTGCGGATCCGGCGGTCGGAGTACGAGCGTTGGCTTGCGGAGCGGGAGGACGCTGCGTGAGCACTGAGAACGGCACTTCCGGGCGGCCGCGCGGGTCCGCCCGGCCGGGTTACTCCTTCGACGTCAAGCTGTGGAAGGTGACCAAAACCGGGCGTAAGTCACGCCCGTGGCGCCTCCGGTGGGTGGTCGCGGGGCGGGTGCACGGCGAGACGTTCACCACGTCGGCTCTGGCGGAGAGCCGACGGTCCGAGCTTTGGCAGGCCATGAACCGGCGTGGTGAAGCGTTCGAGATCGAATCGGGATTGCCGGAGTCCGAGGTGCGCGCGGCGGCCGAAGTCACCGAAGCAGCGGACGCCGAGCCGCCGTTGCGGTGGTTCGAGTTGTGCCGGAAGTACGTGGCCGGGCGGTGGCGTACGGCTGCGGCCAAGACTCGTGAGGGCATGGCGGACGGTCTTGCGGCTGTGACGCTCGCCATGGTCAAGCGTGGGGACGACGCTCCCGACGACGAGACCCTTCGGCTGGCCTTCCGATGGGGGATCGTGCCCGCGAATAAGGGTAAGGACCCGCCGGCCGAACTCAAGACCGCGTACGACTGGGTCACGACGGCCGATCGGCAGTTGGGTGATCTGGCCGATCCCGAGGTGTTCGAGGATGTGCTGTACCGCCTCAGCTACAAGCTGGACGGCACTCCGGCCGCGGGCGACACGTACAAACGGCGGTGCCGCGCTCTGAATACCGCTCTCGAACACGCCGTGGTCGCGGGGGAGCTCCCGGAGAACCCCCTTCAGCGCGTCCGCCGGAAGCACGTCGGCTCCAATGAGGTGGTGGACCGTCGCGTCCTGGTGAACGCAGTACAGGCCCGACAGTTACTCACCGCTGTCTCCTATGTCGGGTCATGGGATCGCTGCCGCGGAAGGCGCCTAGCCTCGATCTTGCATGACGGCCCGCCAA
>NZ_LAVA02000070.1 GCF_000974985.2 Streptomyces mangrovisoli
GCTGGGAGGGGGCGGCGGCCGCCGTCGGGGGCGTGTGGCGGGGGCCTGCGGCGGGGGCCTGCGGTGGGTGGGGCGGCGGGCCGGGGCGGAAATTCGTGAGGGGAGCCTGGGCTGAAATTCGTGAGGGGAGCCGGGGCGGAAACTCGTGGGCGGAATCGTGAACCGATCGTCGGGGCTCGTCCGATGAGGGGGTGTGAGGCGGATGAGGGACGGGGGTGGGCGGCGGATGCACGAGGGGGGTGTGCGGGAGATGCGGAGCGTGAGCGACGGGGAGCTGCTGCGGGCGATCGCGGCGGACCGTGACCGGCGCGCCTTCGAAGAGCTGTACCGGCGGTACGCGCCCTGGCTCACCGCGCGGATGCGCGGCAGGTGCGCCGACCCGGGCACGGTCGACGACGTCGTGCAGGAGACCTTCCTCGCGGTCTGGCGCGGCACCGCCCGCTACCGCGAGGAGGGCGACGTGGCGGGCTGGCTGTGGCGCATCGGCGCCCGCCGGCTGGTCGACGCGCTGCGGGGCGACGGCGCCCGTGGCCGGCTGCGCCAGGCGCTGGCGCGGCTGCGCCACCGGGACGAGGCGTCCGCCGAGGAGCGCGTGCTGGCGGGGGTCGAGCACGGCGACCTGGCGGGCGCTCTCATACGGCTCTCGCCGGAGCTGCGGGCGGTGCTCCAGGCCACGGTCGTGGACGGCCTCAGCACGCGGGAGGCGGCCGTCCTGCTCGGCATCCCGCCGGGCACGGTCAAGACGCGGGCGCTCAGGGCCCGCAAGCAACTGCGGGAGGAGCTGGCATGACCTGGCATGTCACCGAGGAGGACCTGCGGGCCTACGCCCGGGGCGAGCTGACCGCACCCCTGCTCTGGTCCGCCGACACGCACCTCATGACCTGCGCCGACTGCCGCGAGGCGCTCACCCGGACGAGCGACCCGCAGACCCTCGACGCGGGCTGGGAGCGGCTCGACGCCGAGCTGGACGCCCCGCGCCCCGCGCTCTTCGAGCGGCTACTGCTGCGCCTCGGCGTCGCCGACCACACGGCACGGCTGCTCACCGCGACGCCGGTGCTGCGCCGCTCCTGGGTGTCCTCGGTGGCGCTGCTGCTGATGATGACCGTGGTCATGGTGCGGACGGCGGACTCCCCGGTGCTCTTCCTCGGCCTCGCCCCGCTGATGCCGCTCGCGGGCGTCGCCCTGTCCTACGGCCCGGTCCTCGACCCGACCTACGAGATGACGGTGGTGGCCCCCCTCGCGGGCTTCCGCCTGCTGATGATCCGCACGGTCGCGGTGCTCACCGCGGGCCTGGCGCTCAACGGCCTGGCGACCCTCGCCCTGCCGGGGTACGGCCTGCTGGCGCTGGCCTGGCTGCTGCCCGCCCTCGCGCTCACCGCGGTGGGCCTCGCCCTCGCCGCCCGCCTGGGCCCGCTCGCCGGGCCGCTGCTGGTGGGCGGCGCCTGGATCGGCACGCTGCTGGTCGCCCAGGCCCGGGAGAGCGGCACGCTCGCGCCGTTCACCCCGGCCGGCCAGTCGGCCGCCGCCGCCGTCACCGTCCTGGCGGCCTTCCTGCTGTACCGGGCGCGGGACCGCTTCGACGCCCGGCCCGCCGGGGGTCTCGCGAACGGCCCCGGACGGTGACCCGCCGCGCCGCCACGACCGGCCCGCGCAGGAGCGCCCCGCGGAGCGCCCGGCCGCAGACAGGCGGGACCCCTTCACCCCGTTCGCACCCCCGGCCGAACCGCCGTACCTCCAGGAGCCCCGCATGACCACCACCGTCTCCGCCACCGGCCTGACCCTGCGCTACGGCGGCACACGCGCCCTGGACGACGTCTCTCTGCAGCTGACCCGCGGGGTGACCGGCCTGCTCGGGCCGAACGGGGCGGGGAAGACCACCCTGCTGCGCGTGCTGGCCACGGTCCTGCCGCCGGACCGGGGCGAGTTCACCGTCCTCGGCCATGACCCCGGCACGGCGGGCGGCCGTCGGAGCGCGCGCCGCACGATCGGCTATCTCCCGCAGAGCCCCGGCTTCCACCCCGACTTCACGGCGTTCGAGTTCGTGGACTACGTGGCGATCCTCAAGGAGCTCACCGACCGCGGCGCCCGCCACCGCGAGGTGCGGCGGGTGCTGGAGGAGGTGGGCCTGGGCGAGGTGCGCGGGCGGCGGATGAAACGCCTCTCCGGCGGGATGAGGCAGCGGGTGGCGCTGGCCGCGGCCCTGGCCGGCGATCCCGGCTTCCTCGTCCTGGACGAGCCCACCGTCGGCCTCGACCCCGAACAGCGGATGCGTTTTCGCGAACTGGTCGCCCGTCGCGGCGAGGGCCGCACCGTGCTGCTCTCGACCCACCAGACGGAGGACGTGGCGATGCTCTGCCACCGCGTCGTGGTCCTGGCCGAGGGCAGGGTCCGCTTCGAGGGCACACCGGCGGAGCTGACCGCGCGGGCGGCGGGCCGGGTCTGGCGCAGCACGGAGCGCGACCCGGGCGCCCGCGCGGGCTGGCGCACCGGCACCGGCGACTTCCGCAACGTCGGCCACCCGCCCGAGGGAGCCGACCTGCTGGAACCCACGCTGGAGGACGGCTATCTGCTGGTCCTCGACGCGTCGCGCGCGGAGGTGACGGCCCCATGAGCACCACCGTCCTGCGACCGGCCGGCCCGGTCGCCGCGGCTGCCCGTGCCGCGTACCCGGTCGCCGCGGTCCTTGCGCTCGCCCGCTTCGAGGCGCGTGAGCTGTCCCGGCAGATCTCGGTGGCCGCCTACCTTCTCCTCTACACCGGCTACACCGCGTACGTGCTGATCGCCCGGGGCGGCGGCATGGCCGACTTCCCCGTTCTCCAGGACGCCGACCGGAACACCCAGACCGCGCCGCTGCTCCTCGCCATAGCGCTGCTGGCCTGCGTCAACCGGGCCGCCCTGCGCTCGCGGCGGTGCGGCACCGACGAGCAGTTCGGTGGCCTGGTGGTGCGGCCGTGGCAGCGCACGGTCGCGCACGCGCTGTCGGCCGCGCCGTACGCCGTCTACACCGCGCTGGTCGTCGCCGTCCGGTTCGGCCGGCAGGCCGTCGAGCCCGGGGCGGTGGGGCACGGTTCCCTCGCGGAGCTGGCCGTGGGGCCGCTGTCGGTGCTGCTCGCCGGGGCCCTCGGCGTCCTGCTGGCCCGGCTGGTGCCCTACTCGATGGCGTCCCTGCTGTTCGTCGCCACCGCGTATGTCCTGGCGATCTACCTCTCCGCGACGACGGACCTCCCGCACGGCGTCCGCTGGCTCTCCCCGGTCGTCTCCGAGCCGGGCGAGACACCGGTCCCGTCCGCTCTGCTGGGCCGTCCGGCCGGGTGGCACGCGCTGTATCTGGCGGGCCTGTGCGTGCTGCTGCCGGGGATCGCGGTCCTGGTGGACGGGGGCCGTACCCGCGCGGTGAAGACCGCGACCGTCCTCGCCCTGCTCGCGACGGCCGCCGGGGCGATCGGTCAGGCGCCCGGCGGGGCGGGCGCCCTGCGGGCCGCCCGCGCGCGGGCGACCGACCGGCCCGCGGCCCTCCAGACCTGTGTCGCCCACGCCGGATCGGCGTACTGCGCGTTCCCGGAGTGGGCGGGTCAGACGGACGACTGGGCCGCGGTGGTCGACCGGGTCCGCTCCGCGGCGGGCGGTACCGCGGCGACCACCGCGCTGACCGTCCGGCAGCGGGTCGACGCCCGCGGCCACGGTGACGGCACCGATATCGCGCTCGCCCCCTCGACCACCCCCGGCGAGGTCACGGTGGGCACGCGGTGGGGCGGCGACCGGGTCCCGGAGTTCGCGGCGGGTGTCGCGGGCGTGCTGGTCGCGGGGCGGGAGGACGCGGCGGGTGAACTGTGCGGGGCCCGCGCGGTGACGGCCGTATGGCTGGCCGTCGGCACCGATCCCCATCCCTGGGCCGCCTATCGCGCCCTGCGGCCGGCCGAGGACGACGTCGAGGCGGCCAGTGTGGACACGCCCACCGAGCCGCTCACGCTGAGCGCCGCTCAGAGCGAGGTGCTCGCGCAGCTCCTGCGGCGGCCCGCGGCCACGGTGGCCGCCCGCGTCAGGGCCCACTGGAACGAACTGACCGCCCCCCGGACGACCACGGCGGAGGTGGCCCACCTCCTGGCCGTCCCGCCTCTGCGAGGAACGGACAACTGCGACCCCTGACCCTCACGCAGTCCCCCGCGCCCCTTGACCCTGCGGCCCGGTGGGGGTCGTTCGCGCAGTTCCCCGCGCCCCTTGATCCTGCGGCCCGGTGGGGGTCGTTCGCGCAGTTCCCCGCGCCCCTGACGGGTCACGGCCGCGAGAGCCCCTGAAGGGGGCGCGGGGAACTGCGCGAACGACCCCCACTCAGCCGCAGGTGATCAGGGGCGCGGGGAACTGCGCGAACGGTCCCACCGGCCCGCAGCCGGGTGCGAAGCCCGCCTCGCCGAAGCCCGCCTACGCCGAAGCCCGCCGACAGCGAGCCGCGCCTACCGCGAACCCCGCATACCGCGAACCGCGCCTGCGCATCACGTCTCCGTGCGGTACATCAGGTCCGTCTCATGCGTGGTGAACCCCAGACGCTCGTACACCGACACCGCCGCCTTGTTGTCGGCATCGACATAGAGCATCGCCGTAGGCAGCCCCAGCCCGGAAAGATGCCGCAGCCCGATCGTGGTCAGGGCCTTGCCGAGGCCACCCCCCTGCGCGCCGGGCCGGACGCCGAGGACGTAGACCTCGCCGAGCTGTTCGGCGGCGTGGACCTTGGTCCAGTGGAAGCCGACGAGCTCGTCGCCGCGGACGGCCAGGAAGAACCCCGCGGGGTCGAACCACGGCTCGGCCATGCGGTCGTCGAGGTCGCGCTGGGTCAGGGAGCCCTGCTCGGGATGGTGGGCGAAGGCAGCCGAGTTGACGGCGAGCCAGTCCGCGTCGTCCCGGCCCGGGACGAAGGCCCGCACGGCGACCCCGTCGGGCAGCTTCGGCTCGGCCAGGTCGAGCCCGGCCAACGGGCGCCGCATCTGGCGCAGTTCACGGAAGAGGGTGAGGCCGAGAACCTGGGCGAGGTGCCGGGCGGCGGCGTGCCCGCCGTGCGCCCACACCCGCAGCCGCTTGCCGGAGGCGGCGAGCAGGGCCGTGCCCAGCGCCCGCCCGTGGCCCCGGCCGCGGTGGGCGGGGTGCACGACCAGCTCGGCGGCCGGGGCCTCCACCGGGTCGGTGTCCTCCAGCTGGGCGTAGCCGACGAGTTCGCCGCCGCTGTGCAGCAGCAGATGCGAGACACCCTCCCGGGCACCGCCGCGCAGCTGGAGCCGGCCCTGCTCCGAGACCGCCTGCTGCCCGTCGTCGCGGGCGGCGTCCGCGAGCAGCGCCAGAACGGCCTCGGCCTGGTCCGGCCGGAGCGCGGAAAGGGTCTCGATGGATCGGGATGCGGGAGCCGGGAGTGCGGAATCGTCGCTGGTCATGCGTACGAGGGTAAGGGGAGTTCAGGGCAAAGTGGCGGCAAAAGGGAAACCAGGAATTAACCACGAACCTCCTTCCTCGCTACGCGCGTTGACCCTAGGCTGCGCCCCGACAAGGCCATCCTCAGCCGACTCACAGGGGGGCTCATGCCAGCCACATCCCAGCCGTACCGGCGCGCCGGACGCAGAGTGCGGGGGCTGCTCGCGGCGGCCGCCGTGCTCGCCACCGCGGGCGCGCTCGGCGCGGCGGTCCCGGCAGACACTCTCGGGCACGGCACCGGCCACCGGCCGGCGCCCGGCCGCTACCAGGACGTGCAACTGCTGTCCTTCAACGACCTGCACGGCAACCTCGAACCGCCGTCCGGCTCCTCGGGCCGGGTCACCGAGCAGGAGGCGGACGGCACGACGAAGACGATCGACGCGGGCGGCGTCGAGTACCTGGCCACGCATCTGCGCCAGGCCCGCGAGGGGCACCCGTACTCGATCACGGCGGCCGGCGGCGACCTGGTCGGCGCCTCCCCGCTGCTGTCCGGCCTGTTCCACGACGAGCCGACCATCGAGGCGCTCAACAAGCTGAAGCTGGACGTCACTTCGGTCGGCAACCACGAGTTCGACGAGGGCGCCACGGAGTTGGCCCGGCTGCAGAACGGCGGCTGCCACCCCACCGACGGCTGCTACTCCGGCCAGAAGTTCAAGGGCGCCGACTTCCCCTATCTCACGGCGAACGTGCTGGACGAGAAGACCGGCAAGCCGATCATGAAGCCGTACTGGGTGTGGAAGAAGAACGGCGTCAAGATCGGCTTCATCGGGGTGACCCTGGAGGGCACCCCGAACATCGTCTCGGCGGAGGGCGTCAAGGGCCTGAAGTTCGAGGACGAGGTGACGACGATCAACAAGTACGCCAAGGTGCTGGAGCGCCAGGGCGTGAAGTCGATCGTGGCGCTGATCCACGAGGGCGGCTACCCGGCGTCGTCGTCGTACAACTACGACTGCGACTCCGGGGGCGCGGGCTCGGGCATCTCGGGTCCGATCGTCGACATCGCCAAGAACGTCTCGCCGCAGGTGGACGCCCTGGTCACCGGGCACACGCACACGGCCTACGTGTGTACGATCCCCGACCCGTCGGGCCGGCCGCGCATGGTCACCTCGGCCGCGTCCTACGGCCGCCTGTTCACGGACACGACCCTGACGTACGACCGCAGGACGGGTGACATCGCGCGTACGGCGGTGAGGTCGGCGAACCGCGTGGTCACCCGGGACGTGCCGAAGGCCGCCGACATGACCGCGCTGATCGCGAAGTGGAACGCGCTGGCCGCGCCCATCGGCAACCGGGCGATCGGCTACATCTCCGGCGACATCGAGAGCACCGGCACCGAGTCCCCGATGGGCGACCTGATCGCGGACGCGCAGCTGGCGTACGGCAAGGGGCTCGATCCGGAGACGGATCTCGCGCTGATGAATCCGGGCGGCGTGCGGGCCGGGCTGACCTACAAGGCGTCGGGGTCCGAGGGCGACGGCGTGGTGACGTACGCGGAGGGGTTCACCGTGCAGCCCTTCTCCAACACGGTCAATCTCCAGGACTTCACCGGTGCGCAGGTGATCCAGGCGCTCAAGGAGCAGGTGAGCGGCGCCAACGCGGCCGCGCCGAAGATCCTCCAGGTCTCCTCCGGGCTCACCTACACCCTGGACCTGACGAAGACCGGAGCCGACCGGGTCGTCACGGACTCGATCCGGCTGAACGGCGCCGCGATCGACCCGGCCGCCACCTACCGCGTCGCGACGAACAGCTTCCTCGCGGGCGGCGGCGACGGCTTCACCACCCTCGGCCAGGGCACGAACGACCTGGTCGGCGGCGACGACCTGGCGGCCCTCCAGCAGTACCTGACCGCGAACTCCTCGCCCGCCGCGCCGATCGCCCCGCCGGCGACGGACCGGATCACGCTCGTGCAGTAGCCGTGTGACGGGCCCGAGGGCCCGATCCGCGCCCACCACGGCGCGGACCGGGCCCTCTTTCGTGTTTCCGGGCGGCCCGGAATTCATTTCGGCCCCGATTTAAATTCTGTGTGAGTGCCGTTCAATTCTGTGTGAGTGCGGCATTGGTTCCGGGATCCGCCTGAAAATCGTTTCAGGCGCAATTCATCGACGTCTCAGCCGTTTCGGGCTTTTCCGGCTTGCGGGTGCCGTAGTGTTTTCCATGTCGACAGCGAACGACGCGAAAGCGAAGGTCGCGAACGATCAACAAGCTCTCTGCCTGCCCGTTCCTTCCGGAATGGACTTACAGAGAATTCACCAAGGCAAATCAAAGGAAAGGCGGAACGCCATGAGCTTCCACAAGATCGTCCCCGTCAAGAAGCACCGCAAGCACACCCCGGCCCCGAAGCCGCTGGCCAGGAAGAAGCCGGCCCCCGCGAAGCCCGCCCCGCAGCGCCGCCCGGTCGGCCACCAGGGCTGAGCAGGCTGAGCCGATCCTCGAGGCGGGGTCACCGGAATGCGTGGTCGCACCGGTGACCCCGCCTCGGCCATGTCCGGAAAAGGACAAAAGGCCCGCACCGGCGGGCCCCTCCCGGACCGCGCACCACCCCCACGCACCCAACGGAGCCGACGACCATGAGGGAATCCCTCGCCGCCTTCCGCCGTTTCTGGCCGCTGACCCGCGGGGACCGCAGATGGCTGCTGGTCGTCGTGGCGTGCGTGGTGGTGGCCGCGCTCGCGGAGACCGCCGCGATCCTGCTCTTCTCCGAACTCACCGACACCGCCCTCCAGGCCGGTTCGCTGTCCGCCTTCTGGGGCCCGGCCGGCGCCTGGCTCGGTGTCGCCGTGGCCGGGGCGGTCGTCGGCTACCTCGGCAACTCGCTCGCCACCTGGACCGCGGAGCGGTTCGTGCTGCGGCTGCGCGCCGGGGTCTTCCGGCACGTCCAGGGCCTGCCCCCGCACTTCTTCCAGAAGCACCGGCGGGGCGACCTCGTGGAACGGCTGACCGGCGACGTCGAGGCCATCGAGCAGATGGTCGTCTCCGGTGTCGTCGGCGCGGTCTCCGCCGCGTTCTCCGCCGTCTTCTACGCGTGCGCCGCGTTCTGGCTGCGCTGGGACCTCGCCCTCGCCACGTTCGTCCTCGCCCCGCTCTTCCTGATCGCCGCGCGCCGCTTCTCCGGCCGTATCCGCGCCGCCTCCCGCGACGAGCGGGTCGCCGACGGCGCGATCACCTCCGTGGTCGAGGAGGCCCTCGGCAACGTCGTGCTCACGCAGGCGTACAACCGCGGCGCCGCCGAGGAGGCACGGCTCGACCGGGAGGCCCGCGCCTGGATGCGGGCCAGTGTGCGCGGGGCCCGGCTGAGCGAGATGTACGAGCAGTTCGTCGAGGTCGTCGAGACGCTGTGCGTGCTCGCGGTGATCGGCCTCGGGGTGTGGGAGATCTCCGCGGGCCGCATGACCCTCGGACAACTGCTGGCGTTCGCGGCCTTCGTCGGCTACCTCTACCCGCCGGTGCGCAGCCTCGGCCAGCTCGGCCTCACGCTCACCGCGGCGACCGCGGGCGCCGACCGCATCGGCGAGATCCTGGACGCCGAACCGGCCGTCACCGACCCCGTGTCACCCGTCCGCCCGTGGCCGGTGCGCGGACGGATCAGCCTGCACGGCGTGTCCTTCCGCTACCCGGACGCGCCGCGCGCCGCCCTGCGCGAGGTGTCCTTCGCCGTGAACCCCGGCGAACTGGTCCTGGTCACCGGCCCGAGCGGCGCCGGAAAGTCCACCCTCGCGGGGCTCCTCACCCGCTTCTACGACCCCGGCGCGGGCGCGCTCCACCTCGACGGCGTCCCCCTGGACGCCGTACCGCTGGAGTTCCTGCGCGAGAACGTCACGCTGCTGCCCCAGGAGACGCTGATCCTGCGCGGCACCGTCCGCGAGAACATCGCGTGCGGGCGGCCCGGCGCGAGCGCCGCCGAGATCGAGCGGGCCGCCCGCGCGGCGGCCGCGCACGACTTCGTCACCGCGCTGCCCGACGGCTACGACACCCTGATCGCGCCCGGCACGGCCGCCCTCTCCGGCGGCCAGCTCCAGCGGATCGCGATCGCCCGCGCGATGCTGCGCACGGCCCCGGTCCTCGTCCTCGACGAGCCCACGGCGGGCCTGGACGCGGTGGCCGCCCGGCAGGTCGTCCAGCCGCTCAGGCGACTGGCGGCGGGCCGTACCACCGTCATGATCACCCACGATCTGAGCCTCGCGCCCGACGCCGACCGCATCCTGGTCGTGGACGGCGGCCGCCTGGTCGAGGAGGGCACCCACACCCAGCTCCTCGCGCGGGGCGGCACCTACGCCCGGCTGGCGGCCCCGCTGCCGGCGGCGGTCGCCGAGACCCGGTCCCCGGTGGACGGGGCGGCCGCGGCGGTCGCCGAGACCCGGTCCCCGGCCGGCGGGGCGCCGGAGACGGTCCGCGACAAGACCCTGCTGCTGCGCCCCCGCCCGCCTCAGGCCGCGGCGCCCCGCAGGCTGTAGCCGAGCCCGCGCACGGTGTGGATGAGCCGCGGTCCGCCGCGGCTCTCCAGTTTCCGGCGCAGATACATGACATACACGTCCAGCGTGTTGGACGAGGGCTCGAAGTCGTAGCCCCACACCGAGTGCAGGATCTGGCTGCGGCTGAGCACCTTGCCGGGGTGGCGCAGCAGATACTCCAGCAGCGCGTACTCCGTCTTCGTCAGGTCCAGCGCATGGCCGGCCCGGACGACGGCGCGGGTGCGCTGGTCCAGCGTCACGTCCTGGAAGGCCAGCAGGTCGGCGTCGTGCGCCACGGGCTCGGCGGGCCGCGGGCAGCGCCGGAGCAGCGCCCGCACCCGCGCCAGCAGCTCCTCGCTCGCGAACGGCTTCATCAGGTAGTCGTCGGCACCGTTGTCCAGTGCGACGATCCGGTCGCCCACCGCGTCCCGCCCGGTGATCATGATGATCGGTACGGTGCACCCGGAGGCCCGCAGCCGCCGGGTCGCGGCCAGTCCGTCCAGGCCCGGCATGGTCACGTCCATGAGCACCAGGTCGGGGCCGCCCTCGGGTGCGGCGATGAGGTCGAGTGCCATGCGGCCGTCCCCGGCGAGGACGGTCTCGTATCCCTCGAACCTGAGCAGCCGGCCGATCCCCTCTCGCACGGCCGCGTCGTCGTCGGCCAGAAGTATCGTGCGCGCCATTGTTCAAAAATGTGACAGCCCGCTGTGCCGGAGCTGAGATCGGCGTGTGCGTGAGCTGGGGGAAGCGGTGCCGCGGGCGGCGGGGTGTGCGGTCTAGTGGGAGGAGATGTACACGACACCCCAGGCCATCAGCCCGACCACCAGCGTGATCACCACGACGACGCTGATCCTCTCGCGCCGCTTGCGCTGTGCCGCCGCGAGGAGGATGCGCTCCTCCACCTCGGGCCGCGTCGCCCACACCGCGCCCCATTGTTCGGTGGCCGCCAGGCGCAGCGCTTCGATCTCGGCGACGGGGTTCGGCAGCTGCCAGTCGTCGACGTGCGGGAGCAGGGTGCGGCGGCCGTCGTCGGTGTAGGCGTGGGCCAGGCACTTGCGGGCGTTCCCGGCGGCCTTCGGGATGAACTGGACCCGGATGTCGTAGATCTCGTGCCAGGACAGGGTGCGCCGGGTCAGGGCCCGCTGGACCGTGATCCCGTGCTGGTCGGCCAGGGTGCGTCCGCGCGTCATGACCAGGCACCAGTAGCCGATGCCGACCACGAGGAAGCCGCCGTAGGCGTACATGAGCCAGTCCGGAGTGAAGTGGTCGGTCGTCATGCGCATGGCGCTGATGAAGGCCGGCACCATCGCGAGGGCCAGCGGCCCTAGCGCCTTCCAGGTCCGCCTGCGGTACTCCCGCTCGATTCCCCCCGCGCACACGTCCATGAGCCCTCCCCGGCCAACGCTGGCGTGATCATATGGTGAACTCCCGCCGGTCGCCTACGTATTCGACCGGCGAGACGACGTGCGAGACGGCGTGCCGGGCGCCCGGCCGTATGCGATGCGCCACGCGGGCCGACGATGCCGTCAGACCGTGTCCGGCGGCGGCGTAGCCGCGCCCGGCAGCCGGATCGTGGCGACCGTGCCGCCGCCCTCGGCGGGGCCGAGCGCGACCTCGCCGCCGGCCTGCTGGACCGTGCGGGCCACGATCGACAGACCGAGGCCGGAGCCGGGCAGGGCGCGGGCGGTCGGCGAGCGCCAGAAGCGGTCGAAGACGTGCGGGAGTTCGTCCTGCGGGATGCCGGGCCCGTGGTCGCGCACGGTGAGCACCCCGTCGTTCAGGCGCACGTCGATGGTGCCGCCGTGCGGGCTGAACTTCACCGCGTTGTCGAGGATGTTGACCACGGCGCGCTCCATGGCCGCCGGTTCCGCCCGTACGTACCAGGGCCGCACGTCGGCGGTGATGGTCAGCTCGGGGCCGCGCAGCCGGGCGCGGCGCAGGGCGGCCTCCACGGTGTCCTCCAGGGCGATGACCTGGACGCGCTCGCCGCGCTGGCCCTCGGAGCGGGACAGCTCCTGGAGGTCGCCGATCAGCGAGGCCAGCTCGGTCATCTGCGCCGTCACCGAGGCGAGCAGCGCCTTGCGGTCGGCGGCCGGGATGGGCCGGCCGGTCTCCTCGCTGCGGGTGAGCAGTTCGATGTTGGTGCGCAGGGAGGTCAGCGGGGTGCGCAGTTCGTGGCCGGCGTCGGCGATGAGCTGCTGCTGGAGTTCGCGGGAGCTGGCGAGGGAGGCGGTCATCGAGTTGAAGGACCGCGACAGCCGGGCGATCTCGTCCTCGCTGTCCTCGTCCACGGGGATGCGGATGCCGAGGTCCTCGGTGCGGGCCACGTGCTCGACGGCCTCGGTGAGTTCGTCGACGGGACGCAGGCCCGCACGGGCCACGGCGAGACCGGCGGCGCCCGCTCCTATGACGCCGAGACCGGAGACGAACAGCAGGATCAGGGCGAGGTCGTTGAGGGTGGACTCGGTGCCCTTGAGCGAGACCGCCACCGACAGAGCCGTGTTCGAGCTGGTGTCGGTCTGCTGGTTGGTGACGACCAGGGGCAGGGGCGTGGTCAGGATCCGCACCGGGGTGCCGTCGCTCGCGGTGCCGTTGTGGAAGACGCTCTTGCCGCGGCCCGCCTGCTTGGCGATCTGCTTGTCGATCTGCGACACCTTCACCCAGCCGACCGACCCGGGCAGGACGCAGCTGGCCCCCTTCTCGGTGATCGCCTGGGAGTAGTTGTTGTTGAAGTTGAAGAAGTTGTTGTTGGTCTGCGTGGTGTGGGTGCAGTTCTTGAGGGCGGCTGCGGCCTGGTCGAGCCCGCCCCCGCCGCCGTCCCCGCCGCGCATGGAGGCGGCCCGCTTCAGATCGTTGTCGAGCTGGTCGACGAGCTTGCCGCGGACGATGAACCAGCAGGTCACCGAGACCGCCGCCACCGCGAACGCCACGGCCGCCGCGACGAGCATCGCGAGGCGGGTCCGGATCGGCAGGGACCGGTAGCGCCGAAGGAACCTGCTCACTCGGCCCCGCCCTGGCGCAGCACGTACCCGACGCCGCGCACGGTGTGCACGAGCCGAGGCTCGCCGCCCGCCTCGGTCTTGCGCCGCAGATACATCACGTACACGTCGAGGGAGTTCGACGACGGTTCGAAGTCGAAGCCCCAGACGGCCTTCAGGATCTGCTCCCGGGTGAGGACCTGGCGCGGGTGCGCCATGAACATCTCCAGCAGGGTGAACTCGGTGCGGGTCAGCTCCACCGGCCGCCCGCCCCGGGTGACCTCGCGGGTGGCGAGGTCCATGCGCAGGTCGGCGAAGGTGAGCGCCTCGTCGTCGTGGGCGGCGCCCGCCACCGCGGCCGCGTAGGAGCTGCGCCGCAGCAGCGCGCGGACGCGGGCGAACAGCTCGTCCAGCTCGAAGGGCTTGACCAGGTAGTCGTCGGCCCCGGCGTCGAGCCCGGTGACCCGGTCGCCGACCGTGTCGCGGGCCGTCAGCATGAGGATGGGCGTGGTGTTGCCCGCGCCGCGGATGCGCCGTGCGGCGGTCAGGCCGTCCATGCGCGGCATCTGGATGTCGAGGACGACCAGGTCGGGCTGGCAGGCCGTGGCCTTCTCCAGCGCGTCCGCGCCGTCGACGGCGACCTCGGTCTCGTAGCCCTCGAAGGCGAGGCTGCGCTGGAGTGCTTCGCGCACCGCAGGCTCGTCGTCGACGATGAGGATGCGCTGGGTGTCACGGTCGCCGTCGGCGGGGCTCATGGCTTCGGGTTCCTCTGGTGCGGTGGGACAACAGGGGCTGCAACGCTTCAGCCTCGCATGTTTCCCGGCTGGTGCGTGAGGAGGGACGGTGCGGGGTCAGCCGCGAACGGGAGTACGGCGCCGGCGGGCGGTGGTGCGGCGGCCCGCGGCCCGGTTCGCCGAGGCGGCGGGGGCCGCGACCTCCGGGGCCCGCGGCACCGGCGGGTGCAGGGCGTACGCCACCTCGAGGGCGAGCCGGACATCGGTCGGGCCGGTGCCGGCCGCCTGGTGGGACACCTGGTGGATCATGACGTACTCCCTGCGTACGGGGCCTGCGCGGCCGGTGGGGGGTGGCTTCAGTTGTTCGCGCCCGACCGGAGGCTGGCCAGGTCGGACTTGACGGTGTTGATCGGGATGGCGAAGCCGAGGCCGACGCTGCCCGCGTCCGAGGAGGACTGCTGGGAGGAGTCCGAGCTGGCCGAGTACATCGCGGAGTTGATGCCGATGATGTTGCCGCCGGCGTCGATCAGCGCGCCGCCGGAGTTGCCCGGGTTGAGGGACGCGTCGGTCTGGAGCGCCTTGTACGTCGTCGTGGACGAGCCGGTGTCGCCGTTGAACTGCTGGCCGCCGAACTGGAACGGCCAGTTGCCGTCGCCGCCCTGGTTCTGGCCCTGGTTCTCGTCGGTGGAGACGGTCACGTCACGGTTGAGGGCGGAGACGATGCCGCTGGTGACGGTCCCGGTCAGGCCCTCGGGGGAGCCGATCGCGACGACCTGGTCGCCGACCTGCACGCCGGAGGAGTCGCCGAGGGTGGCGGCCTTGAGGCCGGAGGCGCCCTCCAGCTTGATCAGCGCGAGGTCCTTCTTGCTGTCGGTGCCGACGACGTCGGCGGTGTAGGACTTGCCGTCGCTGGTCTTCACCTTGATCGACTGGGCGCCGGAGATCACGTGGTTGTTGGTGATGATCTCGCCGCCGGAGGTGATGATCACTCCGGAGCCGGTGGAGGTGCCGTTGGAGAGGGTCGCGTTGACCTCGACGACGCTCGGGCTGACCGCGGCGGCGATCGTGGCGACGTCGCCCTTCTTGCTGGAGGGCACCACGTTGGTCGTGGTGGAGCTGGTGGCGACGGTGTCCTTGCCGGTCAGCTCCTGGAAGGCGTACGCCGTTCCGCCGCCCACGGCCGCGGCGACGATCGCCACCGCGGCGAGCAGGGCGAGCGGGCCGCGGGTGCGCTTCTTCGGCTCGGGGGCGGTCGCGGTGGGGAGCAGGGCGGTGTTGCCGCCGTTCCCGTCGTGACCGCCGCCGTAACCGCCGTGGCCCGCGTCCCCGTAGCCGCCGTGGCCGCCGTAGCCGCCGTGGCCGAAGGCGGCCTCCGGGGCGACGGCGGGGGGCTGGGACGGCCAGACCGTGGTGCCGGGCTCGACGGTGACCGGCTGAGCGGGACCGTGCGCCGGCGGCGGCGGCCACTCCGGGTCCACGGGGGTGGAAGCGTGCTGCTGCTGGGCGTACGCGTTCTGGTGCTGGGCGTCACCCGTGTAGTCGTACTCGCCGCTGCGGCGGAAGCTCTCGGTCATGACATTGAGCTTGTCCCGCGACCATGAGAGCTTCCTGAGTGCGCGCTGAGAAGCCCGGCAGAACCTCGTATGCCCGATATAAAGGCGCTTCTCGCAGGTGAGCGGGGCCTCTCAGGAAGCCCTCACACGCGCGGCCGCGCCTTCAGCGAGCCCTCACTCGCAGCCGCAGGACCGCCGCAGCACCAGGCGGGAGGGGAAGACCTTCAGGCGTTCGCGGCGCGAGCCCGCGACCCGCAGGCCGTCGTCCAGCACCAGGTCCACCGCGGCCCGCGCCATCGCGGAGCGGTCCGATGCGATCGTTGTCAGAGGCGGGTCGGCGAGCGCCGCCTCCTTGATGTCGTCGAAGCCGATGACCGCCAGTTCGCCCGGCACGTCGATGCGCAGCTCGCGGGCGGCCCGCAGCACGCCGATCGCCTGGTCGTCGGTGGAGCAGAAGACGGCCGGCGGGCGGTCGGGCCCGGCGAGCAGCTCCAGCGCTATCTGATAGGCGTCGTAGCGGTTGTACGGCGCCTCGAACAGCCGGCCCTCGGAGCTGATGCCCGCCTCGCTCAGCGCGCGCCGCCAGCCCTCGACGTGGTCGGAGACGGGGTCGCCGACGGAGGGCGTCTCGGCGGTGCCGCCCATGCAGGCGACGTACTCGTAGCCGTGCTCCAGGAGGTGGCGCACCGCGAGCTGGGCGCCCCCGAGGTCGTCGGTGACGACGGCGACGTCGTCGATGGCCTCCGGGCGCTCGTGCAGCAGCACCACCCGGGCGTCCCAGGCCTCGATCTCGGCGGCGGCCAGGTCGTTCAGCGCGTGCGAGACGAGGATCAGGCCGGAGACCCGCATGCCGAGGAACGCGCGCAGATAGTGGACCTCGCGCTCGCCGATGTAGTCGGAGTTGCCGACCAGCACCATCTTCCCGCGCTCGGAGGCGGCCTGCTCGACCGCGTGGGCCATCTCCCCGAAGAAGGGCTGGCGGGCGTCGGGCACGATCAGGCCTATGAGATCCGTCCGCCGCGAGGCCATGGCCTGGGCGACCCGGTCGGGCCGGTACCCCAGCTCCTTGATCGCGGCGAGGACACGCTCGCGCGTGGCCGGGGCGACCGGCCGGGGTCCATTGTTGATGACATAGCTGACGACGGCAGTCGAAGTCCCTGCCAGCCGCGCCACATCATCGCGAGTCACCTTGGCCACGCGCGGAGTCTACGCGGAGAGATCCGTGCTGGGCAGGGCGTATCGCAGCATCTCTGTGCGGAAGCAATGCCCTGCCCGAGCGACGGCTATGCGTCCGCGGGGACCTCGGTCTCCTCCAGTGCGGGCACGGTGTCCGCCTCGCCCGCCTTTGCCCGGTCAGCCCTGGCCTTCGCCTCGTCCGTGGAGACTCCGCCCTTCTCGGGCGTAACGAATCGATAACCGACGTTCCGGACGGTCCCGATCAGCGACTCGTGCTCGGGGCCGAGCTTGGCGCGCAGCCGCCGTACGTGCACGTCCACCGTCCGGGTGCCGCCGAAGTAGTCGTAGCCCCAGACCTCCTGGAGCAGCTGGGCGCGGGTGAAGACCCGGCCCGGGTGCTGCGCCAGGTACTTCAGCAGCTCGAACTCCTTGAAGGTGAGGTCGAGCACGCGGCCCTTGAGCTTGGCGGAGTAGGTCGCCTCGTCGACGGAGAGGTCGCCGTTGCGGATCTCCATGGGGGAGTCGTCGTTGACGATCTGCTGACGGCCCATGGCCAGCCGCAGCCGGGCCTCCACCTCGGCGGGGCCGGCCGTGTCCAGCAGGACGTCGTCGATGCCCCAGTCGGCGGTGACGGCGGCGAGGCCGCCCTCGGTGACGACCAGGATGAGCGGGCAGCCGGGGCCCGTGGAGCGCAGCAGCTGGCACAGGCTGCGCACCTGGGGCAGATCGCGGCGGCCGTCGATGAGGATGACGTCGGCACCGGGGGTGTCGACGAGGGCCGGTCCTTCCGCCGGGGCGACCCGCACGTTGTGCAGCAGCAGGCCGAGGGCGGGAAGCACCTCCGTCGACGGCTGGAGGGCGTTGGTCAGGAGCAGCAGAGAACTCATACGTCTGGTTCCTCCTCGGTCCCTGCGAGGACGTGGGTGGTTCGGCACAGCTCTGCGATCCCGGGGCCCCGTACACCGGCGGTTTCCCGCTTCGTATACAACGCTTCCGAAAGCACAAAAGGACCCGGGGGCAACGATGCCCAGGTCCTCTGCGCAGCAGAATAGCCCACATGAGCATTGATCCGGCAGGTCGTACGGCCCGATCCCCCATCGGTCCGGCATATGAGACGAGCAGACGCACATCTATGCGGACGTTTCTGCACACGGTCGACGGCGTGACGATCGATTCCGTATACAACCCGGGGACGGCCGTATACGACGCCTCCGCGCCACCTGCCGATGACCTCGTGTTCGTCGTGGCGCACGGTTTCACCGGCGACGTCGACCGGCCGCACGTGCGCCGGGTGGCGGACGCGCTGGCCCGGCACGGCGCCGTCGTGACCTTCTCCTTCCGCGGTCACGGCGCCTCCGGCGGGCGCTCCACCGTCGGCGACCGCGAGGTCCTCGACCTGGCCGCCGCGGTCGGCTGGGCCCGCGAGCTCGGGCACGCGCGGGTGGCGACCGTCGGCTTCTCCATGGGCGGCTCGGTGGTGCTGCGCCACGCGGCGCTCCACCAGGGCGTCGACGCGGTGGTCTCGGTCAGTTCCCCGGCCCGCTGGTACTACCGGGGCACCGCGCCCATGCGCCGGCTGCACTGGCTGGTGACCCGCCCGGCCGGCCGGCTGGTCGGCCGCTACGGCTTCCGCACCCGCATCCACCACCGCGAATGGGCGCCCGTGCCGCTCTCCCCGGTCGAGGCGGTGCCGCGGATCGCACCCGCCCCGCTGCTGATCGTGCACGGCGACCGCGACGGCTACTTCCCCCTCGACCACCCCCGGATGCTGGCCGCCGCCGCGGGGGAGCACGGAGAGCTGTGGCTGGAGCACGGCATGGGCCACGCCGAGCACGCGGCCCCCGACGACCTGCTCCGCCGTATAGGTGACTGGACCGTTTCCCGGGCGGGCTAGCCTGACCGTGTTCACAGCCGAACCCGAGCAGAGGGACGACATGCCCAAGGTCACGGTGCGCTACTGGGCCGCAGCCAAGGCTGCCGCCCAGGTCGCGGAGGAGTCGTACGAGGCGGTGACGCTCGCCGAGGCGCTCGACGCCGTGCGCGAGCGGCACCCGGGCGAACTGACCCGCGTCCTGCGGCGCTGCTCGTTCCTGGTCGACGGTGACCCCGCCGGGATGCGGGATCATGAGACGGTACGGCTGGCCGAGGGCGGCACGGTCGAGGTGCTTCCGCCGTTCGCAGGAGGGTGACGACACACCGATGACCGATCAGCAGCCGTACCAGCAGCCGTACGAGGGGTACGACCCGCACGGCCGTGCCGCCGAGCCGCAGCCGCAGGCGTGGCCCGGTCAGCAGCCCCAACGGCAGCCCTACGACGACGACCCGCTGCAGCACACCCAGCAGTGGCAGGGCCAGACCTGGGAGACCCAGACCCACGCGCCGGTGCCGCCCGCGCCCGCGGGGCAGGGATACGCGCAGGGTCGGTCCCAGGCGCAGGACGCCGGATACGCGGCGGGCGGGCAGGCCCCGGCCGCCTACCAGGACCCCTACGCCCAGCAGGCGCAGGGGGCCGCCGCCCGGCAGGCGCCCGCCTACCAGGACCCGTTCGCGCAGCAGGACCCGCAGGACCCGTTCGCCCAGCAGGCTCCGCAGGACCCGTTCGCGCACGGGGCGGTCCAGGAACCCTTCGCACAGCCGCCGGTCCAGGAACCCTTCGCGCAGCCGCCGGTCCAGGAACCCTTCGCGCAGCCGCCGGCCCGGGACTCCTTCGTGCAGCAGGCCGCCCAGGACCCCTTCCTGTCGCCGGGGGCCGCGCCGCAGCCGGCCCCCGCCGCCGCGGACGGCTCGCCCGGACCCGCCTACGGGCCCGCGACCCTGGCCGGCAACAGCAGGATCACCGACGCGCAGCGCGCCCGGCTGGAGGGCCGCTCCCCGATCATCGACCCCGGTATGCAGCCGGCCGCGCTGACCGCCCTGCTCGGCCTGCTGCTGTCGGGCACGGCCGCCGTCGGCAGCTACGCGCTGCTCGTGCCGCTGGTGGCGCTCCAGGGCGTCACGGCGGCCGGCTGGTTCCGGCTGAACGGCATGTGGCCGGCCCGCCAGGGCATCGCGCTCGCCTTCCTCGGCGCGCTCGTCGCGGACGTGGCGCTGCTCGCCGCCGGACGCGGGAACGGCCCCGCCGCGATCCTCGGCACGCTGGGCGTGTGGGTGCTGCTCTGCCTGATCCTCCAGCTGCGCTCGCACGCCGACCCCGACACCCGGATGTACGGCCTGATGGCGACCGTCGCCTCCTCGGCGCTGGCGATCGTCGCGGGCGGCTTCCTCGCGGCCGACCCGGACGCGGTGACGACGGGCGCCGCCGCGGTGGCCGTCGCCGTCCTGGCCCGCGCGCTGCCGCTGCCGACCCCGGCCTCCGTGGCGGTGTCGCTGCTGGCCGCCGCCGGCGCGGGCATCGCGGTCGGCGGGATGACCGGGCTCGGCTCCGGGGGCGCGTTGCTGGGCGCCGCCGCCGCGGTCGCCGCCCTGATCGGCCACCGGGTCGCCGCCTACGACTACCCCTCCCGCTTCGTGCACTTCACGGCGGGTGTGGCGCTGCCGCTGGCGGCGTCCGCGCCCGTGGTCTGGCTCATCGGCCGGGCCATGGGCTGAACCTGACCTCGTGTCACAGGTGATCAACAATCCCCGGGCCGCCGGCGCGTGAAGGATTACGCTCGCGCTCGGCGGCCACCCGGTCGTCAGGACCGTCCCCGGTGGCCGTCGACTCCGACCGCTCCCGGTGACCGTCGCCGAGCGGACCGCCGAGGGTGGGGGAACGAGCATGCGCGCCTTACGAATACTCCTGATCGTGGTGGTGATCCTGGGCGGGCTGTTCGTGCTGGTGGACCGGGTCGCGGTGCACTTCGCGGAGGGCGAGGCCGCCGACAAGCTCAAGGCGACCCAGAACCTCGCGGACACCCCCGACGTGTCCATCGAGGGCTTCCCCTTCCTCACCCAGGTCGCCTCCGGCTCGCTCGACGACGTCCACGTCGGCATCAAGGACTACGAGGCGGCCACCGGCCAGAGCGGCCGCACGATCCGCATCGACGACCTCCAGGCCGACATGAAGGGCGTCGACTTCTCCGGCGACTACAGCTCCGCGACCGCGAGCACCGCCACCGGCAGCGCCCTCATCTCCTACGCCGAGCTGATGAAGGCCGCGCAGTTCAAGACCACGGACATCATCCCGGGCGTGACCGCCCTGGTGACCGGGCTCTCCGACGGCGGCAACGGCAAGATCAAGGTCGCCGTGAACCTCAAGACGCCGCTCGGCACCCAGACCGTCTCCGTGCTCAGCTCGGTGACCGTCGACGACGACCGGATCCAGGTGCACGCGGACTCCCTGCCCAAGGCGGTCGTCGACTTCGCCGAGTCCAAGGTGCGCAGCGTCACCGACTTCCGCCAGACCGTCGGACAGCTGCCCGGCGGGATCAAGCTGGACACGGTCCGGGCCGCGAAGGACGGCGTACGGATCACGGTGCGGGGTTCGCACGTGGAGCTGGCGGGGTAGGCGGGTAGGCGGGCCGGGACCGGGGTCAGGGCCGGGAGCAGGGCCCGAGACCGAGGCCGGGTGGCCGGGGAGACGCCGTGGACACGGATGACGCGTCCGAAAGGCGAGACGCGCCCGTCCGTACCGCAGATGCCGAGACCCCCGCACCGGCCCGACGGCCGTGCGGGGACGGCCCCGACCCGTCATCCGTCCCACAGTACGGACGATCGCGTCTCATCATGCGACACACCGGTGACATGCCCGCCTTTCCGTCCTTACGATCGACGGCATGAAGCGACAGGCGGATCTCACGAAGCGGCGGGCAGTGGACCTGTGCCGCGTTGCCGCCATGCTCTGTCGCCCCTGCTGAGCGGAAGCGCCGAAGCGCTGTTCTCCGCGCACCCCAGCCGCCCCGACCAGGGCACCCTTGCGCGTCGCTCCCGTCCGGTGAGCCGCGCCCCCTCGCACTTGCACGCCCCGCCGCACCTGCCCCGGAGGAGAAAGAGCATGAGCCGCAGCGACGTCCTCGTAGACGCCGACTGGGTCCAGGAGCACCTGGACGACCCGTCCGTCGCCATTGTCGAGGTGGACGAGGACACGTCCGCCTACGAGAAGAACCACATCCGCAACGCCATCCGGATCGACTGGACCAAGGACCTCCAGGACCCGGTCCGCCGTGACTTCGTCGACCAGGAGGGCTTCGAGAAGCTCCTGTCGGCCAAGGGCATTGCCAACGACACCCTGGTGATCCTCTACGGCGGCAACAACAACTGGTTCGCGTCGTACGCCTACTGGTACTTCAAGCTCTACGGCCACGAGAACGTCAAGCTGCTCGACGGCGGACGCAAGAAGTGGGAGCTGGACGCCCGCGAGCTGGTCGAGGAGGTCCCGGCCCGCGCGGAGACCACGTACTCGGCCAAGCCGCAGAACACCGCGATCCGCGCCTTCCGCGACGACGTCGTGGCGGCCATCGGCTCGTACAACCTGGTCGACGTCCGCTCGCCCGACGAGTTCTCCGGCAAGCTGCTCGCCCCCGCGCACCTGCCGCAGGAGCAGTCGCAGCGCCCCGGCCACGTGCCGTCCGCCAAGAACATCCCGTGGTCGAAGAACGCCAACGACGACGGCACCTTCAAGTCGGACGACGAGCTCAAGGAGCTCTACGCCGACGAGAACGTGGACCTGGCCAAGGACACCATCGCCTACTGCCGCATCGGTGAGCGCTCCGCGCTGACCTGGTTCGTCCTGCACGAGCTGCTCGGCGTGGAGAACGTCAAGAACTACGACGGCTCCTGGACCGAGTACGGCAGCCTCGTCGGCGTGCCGATCGAGCTCGGCGCCGGCAAGTAACGACCCCCGACCGACCTTTCAAGACCCTCTCTTCAGGAGTACGACATGTGTGGAGCGAAGGCCGGCGGCCCGGACGCCTCGACGATCAAGCCCGGTGAGACCACGATCCAGGGCCAGGTGACCCGCGACGGCGAGCCGGTGGTGGGCTACGTGCGCCTGCTGGACTCGACCGGCGAGTTCACCGCGGAGGTCCCGACCTCCGCCACGGGCCAGTTCCGCTTCTACGCGGCCGAGGGCACCTGGACTCTCCGCGCCCTCGTCCCCGGCGCCACCGCCGACCGCACGGTCGTCGCCCAGCAGGGCGGTCTCGCGGAGGTCGCGATCGCGGTCTGACCGACCGGGACGCCGGAGCGCACGGTCGTACGGGGACCGGGCGCCGAGGCGCAGGGCAGTGCGTGAAGGGACCGCATCCTCGCCGGATGCGGTCCCTTCGCACGTCCGGCTGCGGACCGCCGCGGCGGACCTACCCTGGAGCTATGTACGCACGACGGCGTCACGTGTACTTCGGCATGATGAGTGTCTGCATCGTGCTGTTCGTGCTGGCCTGGGCGGTCGTCCGGCTCTGGTCGGTACCGGCCGCCGTGGGCATGTGCGTGGCCGCGATGCTGATCCCGCCGGTGGCCGCGATGGTCGCGAACCGGCGGGGCCCGGAGGACCGCTGGTGGGACGACCCCTCCGGGGACCGCCAGTCCGACGAGTGGTGGGACGAGCTGGACGGCAAGAAGCGTCCGCGTCAGTGAGCGGGGCGGCCCGGCGGACCGGCCGGGCCGGGGCAGTGGGCGAGCCGGGTCAGTAGACGAGAGCCTGGGTGTCGTCGGCCAGGGCCTCCTGCACGAACACCTGCGCCCCCGCGATCCGTACGCCCTCGATGACGTCCTTCTCCGTGATCTCGCGGCGGGCCGCGCACTGCGTGCACAGCGTCAGCCGGCCGCCCGCGAGGAGCGAGGCGATCAGGTCGGGCAGCGGGGCCGCGTGCGGCAGCTCGAATTCCGCGGCCCGCCCCGGCAGCGCGAACCACGCGGACTCGCCGGTCAGCCACAGGGACACGTCGACTCCGCTGGCCACGGCCACCGCCGCGACCGTGAACGCCTGCGAGCAGCGTTCGGGGGCGTCGGCCCCCGCGGTCACCTTGATCACGAGTTTCTTCGCCATGGCTGAATCGTAATCAACTCGCTTACAACTACATGCGTTACCCATGGGTCTGCTGTGAAGCGCGGATATGGAATCCGCGCTTCACCTTCTGTGGGGGGACGTCTTGGAAGTATCGGAAGTACCGGAAGATGCCGAACGCCCGGAAGGGGGCGAAGAGTCGACCGGCGCGGTCGGCGCCGACACCACGGCCCCCGAGGCTCCCGGGGCGTCCGGCGAGGCACCTCGCCCCCGGCGCCGGGGGCGGACCACGCTGCTCATCGCCGGCGCCGCCGCTCTCGGCGTGGTGGCGGGAACCTGCACGGGCTTTCTGATCCAGGCCGACCGCGAGCCCACCCGGCTGCCGTCGCTCTCCCAGCCGGTGCTCGCCCAGGCGAAGGGCGCCGGCCCCGAGCCGCTGTCCGCCGCGCAGGACCGCCAGGTCAAGACCGACGGCGACCTGCGCAAACTGCTGCTGAAGCGGCCGTCGGGGGCCCGGGACTGGCCGGTCAGCATCGGCGACGACGGCTGGTACAGCCTCGACGCCATCGCGGAGACCTACGAAAAGCCGGCCCGCGGCTACCACGACATGGTCGACCACGACTTCCGTCGGGCCGCCGTCGCCACGTGGACGATCGGCCACTACGCGGTCGAGATCCGGCTGGTCCAGTTCCACCAGGACGAGGCGGTCCAGGCGGCCGACTACAGCAACAACGACTACTACTGGGCCGAGCAGGAGGGCAGCACCGACAGCTGGTCCGTCCCCGGCACCGGTGACGGTCAGGCGTACGTCCACCACAAGCCCCACACCGAGGCGGGTTACCTGCCGGAGTACCAGGCCGAGGCGCACGCCTGGCGCGGTGACATCTCGATGGAGATCTGGATCACCGACACCAAGCCGGTCCCCAAGAACAAGATCATGGACCTGGCCGAGCGGCAGATGGAGCGGCTGTGACCGAGCACATCGAGAACGAGGAGAGCGGGGCGCCGCCGCAGGAGCCTTCGGCGGCGGCGGTCGAGGAAATCTCCCTGATGAAGGAGCCGGCCACGGCCGAGGAGCCCGCCGAGGTGCCTGCGGAGGGCCTCGCGGAGGCGCCTGCGGAGGAGCTGGCCGAGGTGTCCGCGGAGGCGCCCGCCGAGGAGCCCGGCAAGCCGCGCCGTCGGCTGGGCGCGCGCCGGATCGTCGCGATCGCCGCGTCCGTCGTCGTGCTCGGCGCCGTCGCTGGCGGCGTCGGCTACACGGTCGACACCGTGCGGAGCGCCGACGTCGACGCCGGCGCCCCCGTCTGGAAGCTGCCGAAGCAGGCCAAGGACACCACGGCCAAGAAGGCCGACGCCAAGGGCCTGCTCGGCGCGCTCGTGCCCTTCGGCACCGACGACTGGAACCGCGGCCCGGACCTGGACCAGTTCGGTGCCGAGGTGGACCTCACCGGGCGGCAGGCCACCGAGCTGAGCAAGCAGGCGCTGAAGGACCTGCCCCGGACCCAGCGCAAGCAGCTGGAGAAGGCCATCGACGACGAGCACATCAAGGGCATCGCGATGCGCAGCTACGTCAGGAAGGCCGTCGACGTCGACGCCACGTCGGACACCGACACCGTCCTGAACATCGAGCTGGCCGAGATGCCCGACGCGCGGAACTCGACGGAGTACAGCGAGTTCCTCACCGAGCTGGGCGTCTTCCGCAAGGGCCCCGCCATCAAGGGCTTCCCGCACGCCAAGTGCTTCCTGCCGTCGAAGGACGCGAAGGAGAAGCTCGACGGGATGTACTGCTCCGCCGTGCAGGGCGACGTCGCGGTCACCCTGCACGCCACCGGTGCCAAGCCGTTGCAGACGAAGGAGGTCGCTCAGCTGCTCCAGCAGCAGCTGGAGCGCATCAAGGACCCGGGGAAGGCGGTATGACGACCGAACAGAGCACCACCGAGCAGACCGAGACGCAGCCGGAGGCCCCGGAGCCGGCCGAGGCCGTGGCGGTCGAGGCGACCCCGGAGACCCCGGAGCCGGCCGAAGCGGTCAGCCCGGCGGCGGAGGCGAAGACGGAAGCGGAGTCGAAGACGGAAGCGGAGGCGGAGTCGCCCGAGGCCACCGCCTCCGAGGCCATCGTCCCCGAGGCCACCGCCCCCGAGGCCACCGCCCCCGACCCCGCCGTGGTCCTCCCGCCCCTCCCCGACGCCCCGCCCCTCGTCCCGGTGGCCCCCGTGGCAACCGTGGCCCCCGTGAAGAAGGACCGGCGCGTGCTCCGCGCCGTTCTGCGGTGGAGCGCCGCCGTCGTGGTGTTCGCCGTGGCGGGCGCCGGGACGGCGTACGGCATCACGCGCATGGACCGCACCGACGTCCCCGGACTCGCGACGCAGTCCGACGGGCGCTGGGACTACCCCACCCTCGTCAAGCCGCCGCTGCCCTCCGGCAGCCCCGGTCCGCTGGTCAAGAGCAACACGGCCGGCGCCCACTACGCCGACCTGCGCAAGCTGGTGCTGCCCGCGCCGAAGGGCGCCAAGGCAGACAAGACGCTCGCCGGCGACGACGGCTGGCTGGATCGCAAGATCCTGCTCGCCGAGTACGCGTCGAAGACCGACCGCGAGGCCCTTGGCGGCAAGCTCACCGACTACGGCCTGCGCCACATCGCGGCCCGCGGCTGGACCATGCCCGACGGCACCCGCACCCGGATCTACCTGCTCCAGTTCGACACCGCCGCGCTCGCCGACGACATGATGTCGAAGGAGATCACGGGCTACTCGGAGCCGGTGTACCCGATCACCGGCGAGGGCACGTCCGCACGCGACGAGGTCTTCCCGGAGAAGGCCCAGGTCGCGGACCTCGTGGTGAACCCGTACGTCGAGCAGAAGCCCTACGGCGCCGAGCAGGTCCGCCAGGCGTATCTGTCGGCGGGGGACACGGTGGCGATCGTCCTGCAGTCCCGCAAGGGCGAGGCGCTCGCCGTGCCCTTCGAGCAGACGGTGACCCTCCAGAGCGAGCTGCTGTCCTGAGCCCGCGCGGGGGTGCACCTCGCCAAGTGACCCGGGCCCCAGCCGCGTAAGCTGGGGCCCGGTCCCGTGTACGTACCGCACCGCTCAGCAAGGAGCAACCCCGTGGAGATCTTCTTCGAAACCCTGCTGGTCCTCGTCTGCGTCGGCGTTCTCGCCTTCGCGGGGCTGACCGTGAAGAAGCTGTACCAGGGCCAGCGCTGACCCAGACCTAGGAAACCGTCGCCATGATCGAGATCCCTTCCGACCTCCACAAGGACCTGGTCCCCCTCGCCTTCCTGCTCGGCACCTGGGCGGGCGCGGGCGTGCACGACTTCCCCGGCTCCGAGAAGTGCAACTTCGGGCAGGAGGTCACCTTCACCCACGACGGCCGTGACTTCCTGGAGTACCACTCCCGCACCTGGGTGCTCGACCAGGAGGGCAACAAGGTCCGCCCCCTGGAGACGGAGTCCGGTTTCTGGCGCATCGACGCCGACCGCAAGGTCGAGATCACGATGACCCGCGACGACGGCGTCATCGAGATCTGGTACGGCGAGATGGCCGACAAGAAGCCGCAGATCGACGTGGTGACGGACGCCGTCGCGCGGACCGCCGCGTCCAGCCCGTACACCGGCGGCAAGCGCCTGTACGGCTACGTCAAGAGCGACCTGATGTGGGTCGGCGAGAAGCAGACCCCCGAGGTCGAGCTCCGCCCCTACATGTCGGCGCACCTGAAGAAGGTCGTCACCCCGGAGGAGGTCGAGCGCTGGGCCAAGGCCCTGCCCGACGACATGCCGGACGACGGGATCGCCTTCTTCAAGTAGTCCTAGACTTTCCGGTGTGGTGAGCACCGATTGGAAGAGCGACCTCAGGCAGCGCGGCTACCGGCTGACGCCGCAGCGGCAACTCGTGCTCGAAGCCGTGGACACC
Source organism: Streptomyces mangrovisoli (assembly GCF_000974985.2). Classification (GTDB taxonomy): domain Bacteria; phylum Actinomycetota; class Actinomycetes; order Streptomycetales; family Streptomycetaceae; genus Streptomyces; species Streptomyces mangrovisoli. The sequence continues at coordinate 27,177 of NZ_LAVA02000070.1, forward strand.
CTTGAGCACGCGACCCCCGACGACATCCTCGTGGAAGTGAGGAGGACGGCGTCGGGGGTCAACATCTCCACGGTCTACCGCACCCTGGAGCTGCTGGAGGAGCTCGGCCTGGTCAGCCACGCCCACCTCGGCCACGGCGCCCCGACCTACCATCTCGCCGACCGGCACCACCACATCCACCTGGTCTGCCGCGACTGCGAGAACGTCATCGAGGCCGACATCGACGTGGCGTCCGAGTTCACCGCCAAGCTCCGCGGCGCCTTCGGTTTCGAGACCGACATGAAGCACTTCGCGATCTTCGGCCGCTGCCGGGACTGCGCCGCGAAGCGCAGGACGGCCGACAGCGCGGCCACCGGCAGCTCGACGGCCGACAGTGCGGCCACCGGCAGCTCGACTGCCAAGACTTCAATTACCGAGTCGTAGGCTTACGCGTATGAAGAGCCCTCTGCTGTCCCTGCCCGGCGCCGTCCCCGCCGAGGGAGCGGACGAAGGTGTCGCCGCGCACTACGGCGACCTGTTCCGTGAGCAGCGCGCCCTCGCCGACGGAAACGGATTCGTCGACCTCTCGCACCGCGGGGTCGTCGCGGTCACCGGTGCCGACCGGCTCGGCTGGCTGCATCTGCTGCTCACCCAGCATGTGAGCGGCCTGCCGGTGGGCGAGGCCACCGAGGCGCTGATCCTGTCCGCGCACGGGCACATCGAGCACGCGCTGTACCTCGTGGACGACGGCACCACCACCTGGGCGCACGTCGAGCCCGGCACCCAGGACGAGCTGGTCGCGTACCTGGAGTCGATGAAGTTCTTCTACCGGGTCGAGGTGGCCGACCGCACCGACGACTTCGCCGTCGTGCACCTGCCGGCCGGCTCCATCGCCGAGGCCCCCGAGGGCGCCGTCGTACGGCAGACGGCGTACGGCCGCGACCTGTTCCTGCCGCGCGCGGACCTGGAGTCCTTCGCGGCGCAGGCGGGCCCGCCGGCCGGCATCCTCGCCCACGAGGCCCTGCGCGTCGAACAGCACCGCCCGCGGCTCGGCTTCGAGACCGACCACCGCACCATCCCGCACGAGCTGGGCTGGATCGGCACCGCCGTCCATCTCCAGAAGGGCTGCTACCGGGGCCAGGAGACCGTCGCCCGGGTGCAGAACCTGGGCAAGCCCCCGCGCCGCCTGGTCTTCCTGCACCTCGACGGCAGCGAGGTGCATCTGCCGGCCCCCGGCACGGAGCTGCGCCTCGCCACGGAGGAGCCCGACGGGCGCCGGATCGGCTTCATCACGTCGTCGGTACGCCACCACGAGCTGGGGCCGGTCGCCCTGGCCCTGGTGAAGCGGAACGTGCCCGTGGACGCGCCGCTGGTCGCCGGTACGACGGCGGCGGCGCAGGAGGTCGTCGTAGAGCCGTAGCCGTAGCCGTAGCCGTAGCCGTGGGCGTAGCTGTAGCCGCGGCCTCGGGTGCGGTGGGTGGCCGGGAACGGACTGGGTGGCCGGGAGCGGGCCGGGAGCGGGCTCACATCTCCAGCAGGACCGTGAACGGGCCGTCGTTGGTGAGCGAGACGCGCATCTGCGCGCCGAAGCGGCCCGTCGCCACCGTCGCGCCCAGCGCGCGCAGCTGCGCCACGACCTCCTCCACCAGCGGCTCGGCGACATCGCCCGGCGCGGCGGCGTTCCAGGTGGGGCGGCGGCCCTTGCGCGCGTCGCCGTACAGCGTGAACTGGCTGACGACCAGCAGCGGCGCGTCGATGTCGCTGCACGACCGCTCCTCGTGCAGCATCCGCAGCGACCACAGCTTCCGGGCCAACTGGGCGGCCTTCTCCTTGGTGTCGTCATGGGTCACGCCCACCAGGACGCACAGGCCCTCGCCCTCGATGGAGCCGACCGTCTCGCCGTCCACGACGACGCTCGCGCCGTCGACCCTCTGCACCACTGCACGCATGCGGACCATGATGCCGGGTGCCGCACCCGCGTTCGCAGGGGGACTGTTTTTGTTCCTTAACCCCCCATGTGGGGCCGTTCGGGGGCACTCGGTCACATTGTGGCCACTTGGGGTGGCACGATGCTTCCCAACGCGGTCGAGGGGACGGTTGAGGCACATGAGCACACCGAGTACCGGGCGGCTGGACCTGCACCGCCCGCCCACGCAGCGCGCCGGCAGCCCCACGCCGCCGGAGGCGCCGCCCGTCCGCGACGTGGCCCTGCTCAGCCTGCCGGAGCTGCGCACCCTGCGCCGGGACGCGCAGCGCGACGAGGCCGACCTCAGCTATGTGCGGCGGCTGCTCCAGGGCCGGATCGACATCCTGCGCGCGGAGCTGTCCCGCCGGGGCCCCGCCGCGGTGCCGCGCCCGGCCGAGGCGCCGCAGGCCGACCGCCTCCCCGTCGTGGACCGCCTGCCGGAGATCCTCAGGGACGCGCCGGCCCGGCACCGTTCGTCGGCCCGGCACGTCACGCTGGGCACGCCGCACAACGAGGAGTACCGGCAGCTGGCGGCGGACATGCTCGCCGAGGTCGAACTCTCCGACCTCGCGGCCCGCACCGACCTGGAGCTGAACACGGCGATGGGCCGCCTCGTCCGCTACGAGCAGCAGGTCTCGCGCCGCCGCCAGGAGCTCCAGCTCACCACGGACGACTGCACGACGGAGATCGCGCGACGCTACCGTGAGGGCGAAGCACAGGTGGACGACTTGCTGATGTGAGGCGCGGGGCCGGGTTCGGGTCCTGGGTCCGGTCCGGGTTCGGCTCCGGTTCCTGGGTCTCCGGCTCGGGGTCCCGGGTTCGGCTCCGGTTCCGGGGTCTCCGGCTCGGGGTCCCGGCTCGGGGTCCGGGTTCGCGGTCTGGCTCCGGGGCACGGGTTCGGCTCCCTGCCCGGGGTCCCGGGTTCGGGTCGGCGGGCGTCCTGACGTACCCCGGCCCGTGACGGTCCGGCCTGCCTGCCTTGGAGGGCCCCAGCCCATGTCGTCGACGCCCACCGAGCCCTCCGAACCAGCCGGACCTCCCGGGCTCGCCGGACCTCCCGGGGTCGCCGGGCTTCCCGGGCTTCCCGGGCTTCCCGGGACCGCCGGGATCCTCGAGCTCCCCGGGTCCGCCGAGCCCGCGGCAGCGCCTCCCGTGCTGGCCGAGGTCGTCCGGTCCGGGTTCGTCGAGGGGCGGCACCGCGGGAGCCTGGTGCTGCTCGCGCCGGACGGCACGGTGGAACTGGCCCTCGGCGACGTGACCACCCCCGTCTTCCCGCGCTCCGCCAACAAGCCGATGCAGGCGGCGGGCGTGGTGCGGGCCGGGCTCGACCTCTCGGGGGAGCGGCTGGCACTGGCCGCCGCGAGCCACTCCGGCGAAACGTTCCACCGCAGGCTGGTGGCCCAGATGCTCGCCGAGCACGGCCTCACCCCCGAGCACCTGAAGTGCCCGCCCGATCTGCCGCTCGACCCGCAGGAACGCGAGGCGTGCCTGAGTTCCGGCGCCGCCCGCGACCGGCTGGCGATGAACTGCTCCGGCAAGCACACCGCGATGCTGGCGGCGAGCGCCCGGCGCGGCTGGCCGCTGGACAGCTACCTGGACCCGGGCCACCCGCTCCAGCGGCTCATCCACAGGGTTGTGGAGGAGTCGGCGGGCGAGCCGGTGGCCGCCGTGGGAACGGACGGCTGCGGCGCGCCCCTCCTCGCGATCAGCCTGACCGGCCTGGCCCGCGCCTTCCGCTCGTACGTCCTCGCCGACCCGGGCAGCGTGCCGCGCCGGGTCGCGGACGCCATGCGCGCCCACCCCGAGTACGTCGCCGGCACCCGCCGCCACGACACCTGGCTGATGCGCGAGGTCCCCGGCGCGCTGTCCAAGACCGGCGCCGAGGCGGTCCAGGCGGTGGCCCTGCCCGACGGCCGCGCCCTGGCCCTCAAGGTCGAGGACGGCGCGACCCGCGCCCTCGGCCCGGTCCTGGCCCGCGCGCTCTCCCTCGCGGGGGTCGACTCCCCGGTACTGGACCGCGTGGGCCGTGCGCCGCTGCTCGGGGGCGGCCGGGAGGTGGGGCGGATCCGGGCGGCGTTCTGAGCGCCGGGGGAGACCCCTGGCCGTGGGAAGGCGGCGGGCGGGGGCCGTAGGAAAGCAGCGACCGAGGCCGCACGGAGGCGGCGTCCGAGGCCTCACGGAGACGGCGTCCGAGGCCTCATGGAGACGGCGACCCAGGCCTCACGGAGGCGGCGGCCGTGACCGCGTGCAGCGAACGTCGCAGCCGTACGAAAATGTGAGGACACCCGGCGGTACGCCGACCTACCGTGGCCCCATGACCAGCGAAGCCGCCCGTGCGACCGGTACCACCGACCTCGACATCCGGCCCATCACGGAGTCCGAACTCGCCGACTGGCACCGCGCCATGAGAGTCGGCTTCCTGGACGATCCCGCGGTGACGGAGGAGGTCCTGGAGCCGCGCCGCGCGCTGTTCGTCCCCGGGCGGCTGCTCGGCGCCTTCGACGGGTCCCGCTGCGTGGCGACCTTCCGCAGCTTCGACCAGGAGGTCACCGCCGTGGGCGGGGCCCCGGTGCAGGCGGACGCGATCTCGAACGTCACCGTGTCGCCGACCCACCGCCGCCGCGGCCTGCTCACCCGCATGATGGGCATGGACCTCGCGGCGGCGAAGGAACGCGGCGACGTCGTGGCCACGCTGATCGCCGCCGAGTACCCGATCTACGGCCGCTACGGCTTCGGTGCCGGCACCCACAGCGCCCTGTGGACGGTCCGGGTCCCGCGCACCGGCCTGGACCTCCGCTGGTCGGCCCCGGAGGGCGGCGGCCGCATCGACCTCGTCGACGGCGAGGACGTCCGCAAGCTCGGCCCCGAACTCCACGACCGCGTCCGCAGGCAGCAGCCCGGCATGGTCAGCCGCACCGAGCTCAACTGGCACAGCCTCACCGGCCTGGTGCGGTTCTCCCCGTCGTGGACGGAGCCGTACTACGCCGCCTACCGCTCGGCGGACGGCGAGGTGCAGGGCCTGGTGTCGTACAAGGCGAAGAGCGAGTGGCGCAGCAACCAGCCCCACGACACCGCCGAGGTCGACTGGCTGCTGGCGTCGACCCCCGCGGCCGAGCGCGCCCTGTGGCACTTCCTGTGCTCCATCGACTGGATCACCGAGGTGAAGTCCGGCCGTCGCGCCCCCGACGACCTGCTCCCGCACCTCTTCCCCGACGCCCGCGCCGCGGAGCTGACCTCGCTGACGGACTGGCTGTGGATCCGGATCCTGGACGTCGTGGCGGCCCTGGAGGCGCGGACGTACGACACCGAGGGCGCGCTGGTCCTGGAGGTCACCGACGACCTGGTGGGCGGCCGCTACCGCCTGGAGGCCGGCCCGGAGGGCGCCACCTGCACCCGCACGACCACGCACGACGCCGACCTCACGGTGGAGGCCGGCGCGCTGTCGTCGCTGTGGCTCGGTGACGAGTCGGCCGTGCGCCTCGCGGCGCTGGGCCGGATCCGTGAAGAACGAGCGGGCGCCGCCCGGTCGGCCGACGCCCTGCTGCGCACGTCCAGGCGGCCTTGGTGCCCGGACCTGTTCTGAGGCTCCTCCCTGACGGCGATGCGGGTGACGCTCGATATCCGTAGCGAGCTGTGTCTGTGAAGCGATGTCTGTGAAGTTGTGGCTGTGCCGGCGTTGCGGCCGTGGCCGCAACTGTTCAGTTGTCGATGTGGAGTTGTGGCTGTGCCGTACGGACGTGACCGAGCTCCCGGCTCCCCTCCGGAAGGGAGCTTGGCCAGCCGGATCCGGGGCCCGGCTCAGCCGGGCTGGGAGAGCAGCATCACGAGGATGACCGCCCCGATGCCGCCGATCGCGACGCTCTTGGCCCGGTAGCCGACCGTCAGCGTGACGAGGGCGACGATGCCCATCACGCCGTACTTCCACTGGACGAGCTCTTCGAAGCCGACGGCGAGGGCCGCGAGAGCGATGGCGATGAGCGGCATGGCGTTCCCCCTTCGGGACGGCGTCCCTGACTGTCACCCTGGTGGCCAACGCCCTGCGGCTCTGACCATGTTGTGCGAGTTGGCAGCCAACTTCACTGTGGTTATCCCACTTGGGGGAGCTGCATAACCACCTTCCCGTTAACTGCCCAAAGATGGCGGGAAGTTGTAGGGTTTGTATGTGGACCGGGAACCCGCCCCCGTCAATGGACGGCAGAGGCCACACCAGTCACTTCGGTCACCGCGGTCACATCGCGAGGTGGCCGACGAGCTGCGCACCCGGATCAGGTCCGGAGTGCTGCGGCCGGGCGAGCGCATGCCCACGCAGGCCAAGCTGGCCGACGAGTTCGGGGTGGAGCGCGGCGCCGTACGGCAGGCGCTGCGCATCCTCCAGGCCGAGCGCCTGCTGACCGGCGTGTCCAAGGGCAGCCCGGCGACGGTCGCCCCTGACCTGGGCCTGCGTCCGGTCGCGAGCGGTCCGCAGGCTCCGCCGCTGCCCACCACGGTGGCGCTCGCACCGCGGATAGCGCAGGCGTTCGCCGCACCGCACGTCGAGATCGAGGCGCTCAGCCTGACCGCGATCTCCCTGAACCTCGCCCTCGGCGAACCACTCGGCCGGATCCACGCCGGGCAGCTGAAACCGGCCAAGATCGACGTCCGGGTGCTGCTGCCGAGCAACGACATCCCGCTCGCCTTCCCGTCCCCCGTGCACGCCTCGGCGGCGGACGCGCTGCACCGCCGCTGGGTGGCCCAGCGCAACGCACAGGGCCAGGTGCTGCGGCACAACCTGCTGGCCCTGCGCTCGACCCACGGCATCGACGTCCATGTCTCCTTCCGCGCCCTGCCGTTCACCCCGCCGGTGAAGCTGTACCTGCTCAACGGGGCGGAGGCGCTGTTCGCCTACTACACCGTGAGCCGGCGCGCGGCGGAGGTCGACGAGGAGCACCTGGAGATGTACGACGCCGAGGGCACGCGGTCGGTGCTGTTCCCGTTCGAGCAGGGGACGGGGCTGCGGGACACCACGTTCGTGGAGCAGTCGCAGCTCTGGTTCGACGCGCTGTGGCGCACGATCAGCACCGACCTGGTCCTGACCGGCTGAAAGCCGGTCCGGCGGGCCGGTCACAGGGCCGGCCCCGCGACCACGCAGGTGAGCAGGACGGCACCGACGGAGGCCACGGCCGAGTTCCGGGCCTTGATGCCGATGGTGAACAGGAGAAGGCCGATGAGGCCGGCGGCGCCGTACTTCCACTGGACGGTCTGCTCGAAGCCGCTCTGGAGAACGGCGGAGAGGATGGCGAGGACAGCAGGCACGGTGGATTCCCCCTTCTGGCTGCCGGGCGGGACGGGGTGGGGGGTGGAGCGAGGAGCTGTGGGCCGTGTGCGGCGAACTAGGAACCAGGAAGCAAAACTTCCGCCAACTAACTCAAGTTGGTAACCAACTCTGACTATGTTGTCCCCACTTGGCTACTACTCATAAACAACTCTCAAACAACTCCACATAGATGGATCAGAGTTGTAGTTTTTGGTCGTGACCCAGGAGAACGTGGCAGTGAACGGCAGCAGAAGGCTCACGCCCCAGGAGATCGCCGACACCCTGCGGGAACGCATCCGCGCCGGGGACCTCAAGGTGGGAGACCGCCTGCCCACCCAGGCCGAACTCGCGGACGAGTTCGGCGTGGAGCGCGGCGCCGTGCGCCAGGCGCTGCGCGTGCTCCACGAGGACGGCCTGCTGAGCAACGTCAGCAAGGGCAGCCCGCCGCGCATCGCGGAACCCCCGCGCGTCCGCGACGAGCCACAGCCGACGATGGTCGGCCTGGCCCCCCGCCTGACGGAGGCGTTCGCCGCCCCGCACGTCCGCATCGACGCCGCGTGCCTGACGGCGGAGACCCTGATGCTCGCCCTCGCCGAGCCGATCCGCCTGATCCACGAGGGCCGGCTGCGCCCCGACTCGATCGACGTCCGCATCCTCCTGCCGTCCCGGGACATCAACCTCGCCTTCCCGGTCCCGGTCGAGGGCCGCACCGACGACGACCCGGTCCACCGCCGCTGGCTGTATCAGCGCAACGCCCAAGGCCACGTTCTCCGGCACAATCTTCAGGCGCTGCGCAGTTCTCACGGCATCGACGTCCGTGTCACCTTCCGGGCTCTGCCGTTCACGCCACCGGTGAAGCTGTACCTGCTCAACGGTACGGAGGCGCTGATGGCGTACTACATGATCGCGAGACGAGAGGAGACGACGGACGCCGGAACGCTCGACATGTACGACACCCTGGGCACCGAGTCCCTCCTCTTCTCCTTCGAGCGACGTTCCGGTCAGCGGGACACTTCCTTCATCGACGAATCCCAGAAGTGGTTCGACGCCCTCTGGGAAACCATCACGACGGACCTGACACTTTCCTAGTGACTTCTGATGCGAGGCAGACTGAACGGGCGGCGACGGAGGGGGAGACCCTGCGGGAACTGAGCTCACGTGCACGGGTGATCCTCTGGGACTTCGACGGGCCGATCTGCTCGCTGTTCGCGCGGCATTCGGCGACGACCGTGGCCGACGAGCTGATCGGCTGGCTCGGCGCGCAGGGCCTGCACGACCTGCTCACGGAGGACGAACGAGCTTCCCTGGACCCGCACTTCGTGCTGCGCGCCGTGGATCGCCGGCATCCCGGCAGCGACCTGGTCGCGGAGCTGGAGGAACGTCTCACCACCCATGAACTGAAGGCGGTTCCCACGGCCATGCCCACCGGGTACGCCGACGTGCTGATCCGTACCTGGTCGACGCTGGGCCCTCGGATGGCGATCACCACGAACAACTCGCCGTCGGTGGTGCGGAAGTACCTCGCCGGCCGGGACCTGCTGGACCACTTCGCCCCGCACATCTACGGCCGGACCAAGGATCTCCACCTGCTCAAGCCGGACCCGCACTGCCTCAACCGCGCTTTGCGGGGCCTGGGTTCGTCCCCGAAGGACGCACTGATGATCGGCGACACGCCTTCGGACTTTCATGCGGCGGAACAGGCCGGCGTCCCGTTCCTGGGCTACGCGCGTAATCCGCGCAAGGAGAAGCTGCTTCGGGAAGCCGGGGCCGTGGATGTCGTGGGTTCGCTGGAGCCGGTGCTGACCGCTGTGCGGACCAGGCCGTGACGTGCCGTTCATGCCGGTCCACCTCCTTCCCGATTCGGTGAGGTCTCCAACTAGCTGTCCAATTGGCCTACTTGCCTCATGGTTGGTCTGCCCGGAGGGGAAGATCCCTTAACCAATTGGTTTTATCGCTGGCCTGGTTGACCGGAATTGGTTTGCGGGTGGGCTGTGCCAGGTACGGTCGTCATGTGAACGAACAGCAGGCGGGTGACGGCAGCGGCGTCAAGGAGTTCGAGAGGGTCGCCCGAGAGCTGCTGGACCGCATCGGCCGGGGCGTCTACCCCGTCGGCACCCATCTGCCGGCGCAGCGCGAACTGTCGGACGCGCTCGGGGTCAGCCGCGTCACCTTGCAGCGCGCGCTGAAGATCCTGGCGGCCGAGCGCTGGATCGAGTCCCGCCGGGGCAGTGGATCGAGGGTGGTCAAGAGTCCGACGACGTCCCCGTCGAGGGCGGAGGTCACCGGCGCGACGGTCGGCGATTCGATCGAGGCCGTGTTCGACTGGGCGTTCGAGCAGCCCGAAGTGTCCCTGGACGTCTACACCTTGACGTCGGAGACCCTGCACTGGCAGATCCAGGCGCAGGCCCTGCGCATCCGGCGACGGCAGATCAACCCCAGCAGCATCACGCTGCGCATGCTGCTGCCCGCGGAGGGGATTCCCCTGCCCTATCCGAGCGTGAAGGACAGCCCGGACGACCAGCGCCTGCGGTTCCGGCTCGACGACATCACCAAGCAGTACACGTCCCTGCTCGACCAGTCCCTGCGCGCGCTGCGCGCCGAGAAGCTGGTGCCGGACGTCGACGTCCAGATCCGCCGGGTGAAGCTGACACCCACCTTCAAGCTCTACGTCTTCAACCGGACGGTGGCCGTGATGGGGCCGTACGAGGTGGTCGAGCGCGACATAGAGCTGGACGACGGCGATGTGACGGCGCTTGACGTACTGGGTTTCGAAGCGACTCTCACCCAATTTGGTGAGCCCGGAAACCCGCAGGTGGCACCCAGTCGTTTCGGGGCCAGCATGAGGTCCTGGTACGAGTCCGTATGGGATCGCCTCGGAGTGCCCGAAGAGGGACCCGCCGTGCGCTAGGATGCGCGGATTCCACGCGAACCGTGCGAGTGAGAGTTCCTGTTCGGGAAACGCCGAACGGCCACTGCCGTGCGGCCCGGCGCTCGGAGTGGCGATCACCCGTTCAGCTCACTCCAGTGCGCCTTTGGCTGCCCGGAGTAAAACTGATCAGAGAACTGACGTTCACTTACCCATCCTCGTGATGGAAAAACTCCGGAGCGGCCAGTGGGCGCACCTCCTGTTTCCCGGGACGACGTGATCGGGGAACTTGCCCCTGTTGCACCACCCGACGCCGGCCTGGCGTTTCTTCAAGTCGCCAAGTCGTTTCCGGCGACCAGCGGTTACCACAACCGCAACCACGTCGTCTCCCTGACGGAGGCCGCGGCCGCACTCGTGGGCCGGGAGCCAGGTACGCGGGTGACGGTGCGGATCCCCCGCGCGGACGCCCTGCCGGTGGTGATCAGGACCTGGCGGCGGGAGGCGGAGATCCTGCGGGCCGTGCGGGGTGCGCTGCCCCATGTCCCGGAGTGTCTTCTGGAGGGGGAGGGCTTCGCCGTCCACAGCTATGTGGAGGGCGTGCCGCTGTCGAGCGTGTGCGGCAACGGCAAGCCCCTCGACAGCCTCATCCTGCAGGCGCTCGCGGAGCTGCTCGCGCAGATGACCCGGGTGCGCCTCAGAGCCCTTCCCGCTCTGCCGGAGGGATGGCCGGGCAACCATACGGACAGCCAGGGCTTCCTGCGGATGCTGGCCCTGCTCGCCGACCGTCAGGTGCGGCAGCCCAATTGGCATGCGTTCGGTGGCCTGTTCGCCGCGCTCGGCATCCCGGAGGACGCGCTTCTGCGGCTGGCCGACCGGGTACCGCCCATGTCCCGGCGGCCCTTCAGCCTGCTCCACGCCGATCTGCACCGCGACAACCTGATCATGTCGTACGAGGGCGCCCCGCCCCTGATCTGCGTCGACTGGGAGCTGGCCACGTTCGGCGACCCGTTGCACGACTTGGCCACCCATCTGGTGCGCATGCAGTACCCGGCCCATCAGTGGCCGGAGGTGATCGAGGCGTGGCGGGTCGCCATGGCGCGGGTCCGCCCGGCCGCGGTGAACGGCCTCGCCAAGGATCTGCGGCACTACGTGGCCTTCGAGCGGGCGCAGTCCGTCTATCCGGACATCATGCGGGCCGCCCGAACCCTTGAGGCGAAGTCCGACCGGAAGAGCCTGGACGACGCGACCGCTGCCGTGCGGCGCGCGCTGCGCGTCGCCGCGGAACCGTTGCGGCTCGGCCGGCTGCCGAGCGACAGGGAGATCCAGGGCGCTCTGCTCCGGTGGCGGGCGTCGAACCGTACCCGGAGCGGGAGTTGTGGGGAACGGGTCTTCGACTGGAGTCCGGACAAGCGCCTCGGCGTGCACGCGGACTTCCCCGAGGAGGCCGTGACCGCGGCGCTGCGGCAGGAGGGCAGGGCTCCCGCCGGCAGGGTCTTCATGGGAACCGCCCACCTGAACTCCGTGGTGTCGGTGCCCGGTGTCGGCTTTCCCGTGGTGGTGCGCCGCAGGGTGGCGACGGTGTGCAGGCGTGAACCCAGTTTTCTGAGCGAGCACGCCGTGCTGCGCGCCATCGAGGAGTCCGGGGTCGCGGTGGCCGCGCCCCGCGTGCTGGCACTGGGCGAGAGCCATGAGGAAGAGCCCTTCGCCATCCACACCTACGTCGGTTCGAACGGAGCCGACGGCGCCCCGCGCCATCCCATCCACGGCCTGCTGCCGCACGAGGCCGACAGCCTCGTCGACCAGCTGTGCGCTCTGACGGACGTCGATTACAAGAAGATCGATCCGGCGGCGGGGGAGGGCGGCTTCTACGAGTGGCTCAGTGGCCAGCTCGTCCTCCTCGTCAGGAACCTGCCGAAGGACTCTCAGCAGATCGCGCGCGTCCTGGGGCTGCCGGACGCCCACCGCCTGCGCGAGATCCTCGCCGGACACCACGTCGGCGAACGCGTACCCGTGCTGCTCCACGGCGACCTCAACCCCTGGAACCTCGTCCGCCGTGGCGGCCCCCGGGCCCTGACGATCATCGACTGGGAGATGGCGCTGGTCGGTGACCCGCTCTACGACATGGTCCGGCACATGCATCTCACGCCGACCCTGCCGGAGATCCAGCGCCGCATGTTCCAGCGCTGGGAGCGCCTGCTGCCCGCCCGGCACACGCGGGCCTGGCGGCGCGACTCGGCGGTCTACCGGGGCCTGGAGGTCGTCCGCTCCGCCTACATCGACCTGGACCGCCTCGTGACCGGAGCGAGCCTCGACGCCCCGAACGTGCGCCGGGCGGTGGACTCGTACGCGATGACGCTGGAGAAGGCCATGGGCTTTCTGGGGTTGCCCGCCCGGCCCACCGCGAATCCCTATCTGGCGAGGGCGTTCGACCTGGCGGGGACCTTCGACTAGGGCCTTCTGCCAGGGCCTGAGACGGACGGGCGGATCCGCCGCCCCCGTAGGCTCGCCCCATGACCACCCCCGGCCTCCGCGAGCGCAAGAAGCAGCGGACCTATGAGCTGGTGTCCGAGACCGCCATCCGGATGTTTCTGGAGCGGGGCTTCGATGCCGTTTCCGTTGCCGAGGTGGCCGCCGCGGCCGAGATCTCCAAGCCCACCTTGTTCCGGTACTTCCCGGCCAAGGAGGATCTCGTGCTGCATCGGATCGCCGATCACGAGGACGAGGCCGCGCGGATCGTCAGCGGTGCCACGGAGCCGCCCGTCGAGGCGCTGCGGGCGCACTTCCTCGACGGGCTGCGGCGGCGCGACCCCGTCACCGGGCTCTGCGACCACCCCGCCGTCCTCGCCTTCCACTCGCTGCTCTACGGCACCCCCGCCCTCGCCGCCCGGCTGCACCAGTACCAGGAGCGTTCCGAGGCCGTCCTCGCCGACGCCCTCGGCGGGGATCTCGGCGCGCGGCTCGCCGCCGGGCAGATCACCGCCGTGCAGCGGGTCCTCGCCCTCGACAACTGGCGCCGGATCGCCGACGGGGAGCCGATCGACGTGGTGGCCCAGGACGCCCTGCCCGCCGCGGAGGCCGCCTTCGCGCGGCTCGCGGCCGCCCTGCCCGAGTTCGCCGCCGGGCAGTAGCCGGACGATAGAAGCGACCTGGTCAATTATTTAACTCGGTTGCGATTGGTGGGTACCCTGGTCCCATGAGCAGCCCCGCCGACGCCCTCACCCGCGCGCTCCACGACGAACGCGCCTTCCATGACACCTGCCGCGCCGCCCTCACCGCCATGGTCGAGGGCGCCGACGAGCAGGTCGACGTGGGCGAGGACGTCTCCGCCTCCGGCGCCGACGCCGAGGTGCTCGGCCGCCGGCTGCGCAGCCAGGCCAAGGCGCTGCACGAACTCCCCGAAGGCCCCCTCTTCTTCGGCCGGCTCGACTTCGCCCCCGGCGCGCCCGATCACGGCGGCCAGAGCTACCACGTCGGCCGGCTGCGGATCAGCGAGCACCCGGCCGCCCCGCCCCTCGTCGTCGACTGGCGCGCCCCCGTCTCGCGCGCCTTCTACCAGGCGAGCCCTCGGGATCCGCAGGGTCTCGCCGTCCGCAGGCGCTTCGGCTGGGCCGCAGGCAGCCGGGGCGCCTCCGGCGATCTGACCGGGATGGAGGACGAGCACCTCGCGGGAGGGGGCGGGCTCACAGGTCCCCCCGCCGGGGGAGAAAGGACCGCCGAAGCCCCCGTCAGCGCCCTCGTCGCCCGTGAGATCGAGCGCCCCCGCGTCGGCCCCATGCGGGACATCGCCGCCACCATCCAGCCGGAGCAGGACGACCTCGTCCGCGGCGACCTCGCCGACTCGGTCTGCGTGCAGGGCGCCCCCGGCACCGGCAAGACCGCCGTCGGCCTGCACCGCGCCGCCTACCTGCTCTACACCCACCCCCAGCGCATCCGCCGCGGCGGCCTGCTGATCCTCGGCCCCAACCGCACCTTCCTCTCCTACATCTCCGAGGTGCTGCCCTCCCTCGGAGAGACGGGCGTACGGCAGTCCGTCCTCGCCGACGAGATCGCCCGGCAGCCGGTCCGCCGCACCGACGCCGAGGAGACCGCCGTCGTCAAGCACGACCTGCGGATGGCCGAGGTGCTGCACCGCGCCCTGTACGCCCACGTGCGCCCCGACCTCGCCGACGCCGTCGCGGTGACCGACGGCCCGCTCCGGCTGCGGCTCTCCGCCGAGCGGGTGCGCGCCGTCGTCGAGGCCGTACGGCAGGAGGCACCGCCGTACGGGACCGGACGGGAGCGGGTGCGGACGCGGATCGGGCGGTGTCTGCGCGAGCAGGCCGAACGCCGGTCCGGGCCGCAGTCCGCGGCCTGGGTGCGCACCATCGAGCGCCGTATCGGCCCGCACGTCGACGCGGTCTGGCCGCGGATGCGGCCCGAGGAGGTGCTCGCGGACCTCCTCGGCGACGACGACACGCTGGCCCGCGCCGCCTACGGCCTGCTGGACCCGGACGAGCGGCGCGCGCTGCTGTGGGACGGGCCGAAGCGGTCGTACCGCTCCGCGCGCTGGTCCGCCGCCGACCTCGTGCTCCTCGACGAACTCGCCGGACTCGTGGAACACCCCGAGGGCTACGGCCATGTCGTGGTCGACGAGGCGCAGGACCTGTCGCCGATGGAGTGCCGGGCCATCGCGCGCCGGGCCCGCTTCGGCTCGCTGACCGTGCTCGGCGACCTCGCGCAGGGCACCACGCCCTGGGCGGCGCGCGACTGGTCCGAGCTGCTCGGACACCTCGGCAAACCGGACGCCGCCGTGACGCCCCTGACCACCGGTTTCCGCGTTCCCGAGGCCGTCGTGGGGCTCGCCAACCGGCTGCTGCGGCGGCTGGACGTGGACGTTCCGGTGCCCCGCTCGCTGCGCCGGGACGGCGAACTGCGGATCCGGGCGGCCGACGACGTCGGCGCCGAGGTCGTCGCGGCCGTACGGGAGGCGCTCGCGCGCGAGGGCTCGGTCGGGGTCGTCGCCGCGGACGCCGACGTTCCGTGGGTGCGCGCCGCGCTCGACGCGGCGGGTGTGCCGGCCGCGGGTCCGGAGGAGGTCGGGGCCCGCGTGGCGCTCGTACCGGCCGGGCTGGTCAAGGGTCTCGAGTACGACCATGTGGTGGCCGTCGAGCCCGCCGCCATCGCGGAGGCGGAGCGGCGGGGCCTGCACCGGCTGTACGTCGTCCTCACGCGCGCGGTGTCCCGCCTGGACGTGGTGCACGGGCGTCCGCTGCCGTTCTGAGGGCGTGGTGCACGGGCGGCTGCTGCCGTTCTCAGGGCGAGGTGTACGGGCGTCCGCCGGCCTTCGGAGAGGGCGCCGGTCGGAAACGGCCGGGCCGTCGCGCCGAAACTGCGCGATCCTGGCCAGTGATGCTGCTCTTCCTCGACATCGACGGGACGCTCATCCCGTTCGGCGCCACGCGGCCGTATCCGGTCTACGAGCCGCTCGTCGCCCTGCCCGGGACCGCCGTCCCTGCGCCCGCGAGCCCTCTCGTGTCCCGGATCGACCCCGCGCTGGGCGGTCGGCTGACCGCGCTCGGCTGCGAGCTGGTGTGGGCCACGACCTGGATGGACGACGCGAACTCGTGTGTGGCGCCCTGGCTCGGGCTGCCGCCGCTGTCGGTGGTGGAGTGGCCGGACGAGGACGAGGCGCCGGGCCGGCTGCACTGGAAGACGCGGCCGCTGGTCGCGTGGGCGGCCGGGCGGCCCTTCGTCTGGGTCGACGACGAGATCACGGAGGCCGACCTCGCCTGGGTGGCCGACCACCACCCCGGCCCCGCGCTGCCGCACCGGGTCGACCACCGCCACGGCCTCACGGACGCCGACTTCGCGCGCGTGGAGGAGTGGCTGAGGACCCAGGCGGACGCCTGAGCGCGGAGCGGCAGCGCGGGCCTGCGGGCAGTGGACCGCCGTCCGTCAGTGGACCGAGAATCCGCCGTCCACGAAGAGCGAGTGGCCCGTGACGTACGCGGAGGCAGGGCTCGCCAGGAAGACGGCCGCGCCCGCGAAGTCCTCGGCCAGGCCGTTGCGGCCGGTCATCGTGCGGGCGGCGAGCGCGGCCACCTTCTCCGGGTCGGACGACAGCCGCGTGTTCAGCGGGGTCATCACGAAGCCCGGCACGAGCGTGTTGCAGGTGACGCCGTACGGCGACCAGGCCTCGGCCTGCGAGCGGGCCAACGACTCCAGCGCCCCCTTCGACACGCCGTAGGCACCGCTCTGCACGAACGCCCGGTGCGCCTGCTGCGAGGTGATGTGGATGATCCGCCCGTAGCCGCGCTCGGCCATGCCGGGGCCGAAGCGCAGGCCCAGCAGGTAGGGGGCCTCCAGGTTGACGGCCATGGTGGTGTCCCAGACGTCCTCGCCCAGCTCGCCCATGGGCGGCCGCAGGTTGATCCCGGCGGAGTTGACGAGGATGTCCGGCTCCCCGAACACCGCGGCCGCCGCCTCTGCCGCGGCGCGCACCCCGTCGCGGGTGGCGAGGTCGCCGACGACCCACGCGGCCTCGCGGCCCTCGGCGGTCAGCTCGTCCACGGCCGCCTTCAGCTCCGGCTCGCGGCGGGCCACGATCACCACGCGCGCGCCCGCCCGCGCCAGGGCCCCGGCGATCGCCCGGCCGATCCCCGAACTGCCGCCGGTCACGACGGCGACCCGCCCGTCCAGCGAGAAGAGTCCGGAGAGGTACGTGTACGAGGTCCCGTTGGAGGTCATACGGGAACCCTAGGCGGCGCGTCGAGGGCTCCGGGGGCGGGGGAGCCGACATGATCGCCTGCGACGGTGCCGGACCTTCCGGAAACCGTGCGCCACGCCGCACGGGCCCGCCCGTTCGGGCTACCTGCCGGTAGTGACATGGCGCACTGTTGCAAGCAGATGCTTGCAATAGTTAGCACCGGTGCGGCAAGGTGAGGACATGGCATCGCTCAACGTCGGCAATCTCGGCGAGTATCTGCGCGAGCAGCGGCGCACCGCGCAACTGTCGCTCAGGCAGCTCGCCGACGCCGCCGGGGTGTCCAATCCGTATCTCAGCCAGATCGAGCGCGGGCTGCGCAAGCCGAGCGCGGAGGTGCTGCAGCAGGTCGCCAAGGCCCTGCGGATCTCCGCCGAGACGCTGTACGTGCGCGCCGGCATCCTCGACGCCGAGCGGGACCGGGACGAGGTGGAGACGCGCGCCGTCATCCTCGCCGATCCCACGCTCAACGAGCGGCAGAAGCAGGTGCTGCTCCAGATCTACGAGTCCTTCCGCAAGGAGAACGGATTCGGGGCGGGCGGCGGCGCGCAGGACGCGCACACGGACGTGACGACGGACGCGAAGGCGGACGTGGACACGGACGAGGCCGAGGACGCGGCGGACGACCCGGGCGGCATACGCCCCGCCGGCGGTACGGGCGGGGCCCGGCACAGCGACACCGCCGCACCCGGCACCCGCACGACCGGTGGCAGTGACATCGAT
This sequence comes from Streptomyces mangrovisoli, assembly GCF_000974985.2. Lineage (GTDB taxonomy): Bacteria > Actinomycetota > Actinomycetes > Streptomycetales > Streptomycetaceae > Streptomyces > Streptomyces mangrovisoli. The sequence goes on from NZ_LAVA02000070.1 coordinate 44,746, forward strand.
CCGCAGCAGACGGCCAGTTGAACCCGGCAAAGGCGCCGGCCGTCCGACTGCGGACCCACAGACCCTCAGCCGAAAGCGAATCCGGGAGGACCATCACCATGGCCATCACCGACGATCTGCGCAAGACCTTCAGCGACCCCACCCCGCTCTACTTCGCCGCCGGCACCGCCGACCTGGCCCTTCAGCAGGCCAAGAAGGTGCCCGCCCTGGTGGAGCAGCTGCGCGCCGAGGCGCCGGCCCGTATCGAGGCCGTGCGCGGCGCCGACCCCAAGGCCGTGCAGGAGCGCGCCGCCGCGCGCGCCAAGGAAGCCGGTGCGCGGGCCAAGGAGGCCCAGGAGAACCTTCAGACGAAGGTCACGGACTTCATCACCTCCCTCGACGCCGACATCAAGAAGCTCGGCGGCAACCTGGACTCCGACCTCAAGAAGCTCGGCAGCACGCTCGACGCCGACCTCAAGAAGCTCGGCGAGTCCGCCCAGGACCTCGCGCTGCGCGGGGTGGGTGTCGCCGCCGAGTACGCGGTCAAGGCCCGCGAGGCGTACGAGAAGGTCGCCGAGCACGGCGAGCAGGCCGTGCGGACCTGGCGCGGCGAGGCCGCCGAGGAGATCGAGGACTTCGCGGTCGCGGTCGAGCCCAAGGCCGAGCCGAAGCCGGAGCCGGTCCCGGTCAAGGAGGAGCCGAAGCCGGCCCCGCCCGCCGCGGCCCCCGCCTCCGAGAAGAAGCCCGCGCCGCCGAAGAAGGCGCCGGCGGCGCGCAAGCCGGTGGCGAAGAAGAACACGCCGCCCGCGAAGTGACCCACGTGCGCATCGACGGGCCGGGCACCTCTGGGGTGTCCGGCCCGTTCAACGGGTACGGTGGCCGCACAGGAGTCGGAGAGAACGGGCGGTGGACGGCATGCTGATGTTGGGCTTCGCGGGGTTCCTGGGGCTCTTGAAGATCCTTCTGATGGCCCTGGCCGCGTTCGGGCTGCTCGACGCCGCGTTCCGCCGTGAGGACGCGTTCCGCGCCGCGGACAAGCAGAACAAGATGTTCTGGCTGGTCATCCTCGCCATCGCGCTCGTCGTCAGCTATCTCTTCTCGATCCTGTCGATCCTGCCCATCGCGGGCGTGGTCGCGAGCATCGTCTACATCGTCGACGTCCGGCCCGCCGTGAAGCAGGTCTCCGGCGGCGGTGGCGGCTTCGGCCGCGGTCGCCGCGGCGGCAGCAGCAGCGACGGCCCGTACGGCCCGTACAACGGCGGCCGCTAGGTCCCCTGCGGGGGGCTCGGCTGTGAACCCGGCTTCGTCGGCCGACGGCGTCAGGGGCGGGCCCGGGCTCCGAGAACGCCGACGGTTTCCCCGTGCCCCTTCGAGGGGCGCGGGGAACTGCGCGCTCAGCCCCCACCGGCCCGCGGTGAAATCCATTGGGCAGTGCCCGGCTGCGGGTCCGTAG
>NZ_LAVA02000071.1 GCF_000974985.2 Streptomyces mangrovisoli
GTGGAGGGGGAGGGGCGGTGAGGGGAGGGGGGTGGACCAGCCTTGCGTCGTGGGAGGGGGTGGACCGGCCTTGCGCCGTGGGAGGGGCGGCGGGCCGCTTTCGTTCAGGAGCCGGACTTCACCGTGAAGTACGGGATCTTGTTCGGGTCCTGCCCGAAGGCGGTACCGAGATAGACGACCGACAGCTTGGCGAGTGTCCCGTCGTCGATCAGCTGCCTGATGATCCGGTCCAGCTCGTCCTTGTTGGGCGACCCCTTCGGGTACAGGGCGCCGTAGCCCTGGTCGGTCCGGTACTGCCCCACGATGCGCACCTTGCCCTCCCGCTTCTGGGGATAGGCCAGCAGGATCGTCGTGTCGTGGACGACCGCGTCGATCTTGCCCTTCTCCAGCGCCGTGACCATGGCCGGGTCGTTGGCGTAGGAGGTGACGGGCTTGGTCGGCTTGAGGCGGTTCATCACGAACTTCTGGCCCGTGGTGCCCTCGGCCACGCCGATGCGGACGTCGCGGAGGTTGTTCTCGTCGATCTTCTCGCCGTCCCTGATCAGCACCCCCAGGGTCGAATCGAGATAGGGCGGGGAGAACTCGGCGACCTTGCTCCGTTCCGGGGTGATCGTGATCTGCGCGAGGGCCAGGTCGAAGTCGCTGGTCCGGCCGGACACGACCTCCGGGAACGGGGCGTTCTCCACCTTCACCCGGTCGAGCCCGGACCGGTAGGCGATGTTGGCGGCCATGCAGAACTCGTAGCCGCTCTTGACGGAGGCCGGCGTGTCGCCGTTCCACCAGCCGGGGGCGGGCAGGGTCGTCTTGACCGTGAGCTCGCCCGCCGTCCTCGGCGACAGGTGGAACTCCCCGCGGTGCCCCGTGACCTCGCAGTCCCCGTAGTGGGCGGTCGACGACTTCGACCCGCCCCCGTCACAGGCCGACGCCGTGACGGTGAGTGCCACGCAGACAGCCAGAGGGACGATCGCTGCCGCGGCGCGCACCATTGCACCTCCGGTCGGAACATCCTCCTTGAGTCACCATAAATCACCATGAACCATACGACCGCCGGAGCCGACGGGGCGGCTCCGGGCAGCGGCCCGGGTCCAGGTGCCGTCCGCCGCCGGCCGCGCGGATTCGGTCCCGTGCCGTTCACGCCCTGGACATCCGCGACGACCTGCGCGGATGCAGCCCGGTGCGATCGTGGGGCCAGGGCCGCCGAGCGCGTACGGCAGCACGCGGACGCGTGATCCGGCCGGCCCGGCGCCGCCTTTGAAGAGGCCTGAGCGAGGGCGAGGACCCGATGAACCCGAGCGACGTCGACCGCAGTGAACAGACCCCCCTGGCAACGGGGTCGGGGCAGGACGCCGCCCAGGCCGGGCCAGGGCCCAGGCCGTTGCTCGACGCACCGCAGACGGCCGCGGCGGGGGCGGCGATGTGGGTCTTCGTCGTCGGACCGCCCCTCGCCCTCGTCGCCGTGGTCCCGTTCGCCTGGGGGTGGGGGCTGTCCGCCCTCGACGTCGGCATGGCCGCGGTCGCCTACCTCGTGTCCGGCTTCGGTCTCACGGTGGGCTATCACCGGCTCTTCACGCACCGCTCGTTCAAGGCGCGGCGGGGCCTGCGGATCGCGCTGGCCGTCGCGGGTTCCCTGGGGATCGAGGGCTCGCCGGCGCAGTGGGTGGCGAACCACCGACGCCACCACGCCTTCGCCGACCGCGAGGGCGACCCGCACTCGCCCTGGCGCTACGGGACCGACACCCGTGCGCTGCTCAAGGGTCTGCTGCACGCCCACGTCGGGTGGATGCTCAAGCGGGAACTGAGCAACCGGGCCAGGTTCGCGCCCGACATCGACGCCGATCCCGATCTGCGGCTCGTCGGGCGGCTCTTCGGGCCGCTGGCCGCCCTCTCGCTGGTCGCGCCGGCGCTGGTCGGCGGGCTGGTCACCGGCACCTGGACCGGTGCGCTGACCGGGTTCTTCTGGGCCGGCGTGATCCGCATGGCGCTGCTGCACCATGTCACCTGGTCGGTGAACTCGGTCTGCCACGTCGCAGGCCGGCGGCCGTTCGCGAGCCGGGACCGGGCCACCAACTTCTGGCCGCTCGCGCTGCTGTCCTTCGGCGAGAGCTGGCACAACTCCCATCACGCCGATCCCACGGGCGCGCGCCACGGCGTGCTGCCGGGGCAGCTCGACCCCTCGGCCCGGCTCATCCGGGTGTTCGAGCGGCTGCGCTGGGTCCACGACGTGCGCTGGCCGAGCGCGGACCGTCTCGGCGCCCGGCTCCTGACCGAGCCGGGCGGCCCACGGGGTTCCGCGGGCTGACCGGGCCGGGCGGGCCCGCGGGGTTCCGCGCGCTGACCGGGCCGGGCGCCCCGCACGGTTCCGCGGGCTGATCGAGCCGGGCGCCCCGCAGGGTTGTGCGGGCTGACCGTCGCCGAGGCGGCGAGCCGCCCGGCGCGGGTAGGGTGGGCGGACGGTGGTTGGTCGACAGGGCCCTGAAGCGGCATGATCCAAGCGGGAGCGAACGTGCTCAGCGAGCGAGAGCCGGACGCCCCGGTGGTCGGCCGGGCCGCCCAGGCCGCGGCGACCCGGCAGCAGATCATCGAGACGGCACAGCGGCTCTTCGCCGCCCGGGGCTTTCAGGCGACGTCGTTGCAGGCCATCGCCGACGAGATGGGCCTCACCAAGGCCGCGGTCTACTACCACTTCCGCACCAAGGCGCAGCTCCTCCACGCCTCGCTCGACTTCGCGGTGGAGGAGATGACGGTCCTCCTGGACGAGGTGGCGGGCATGACGTCACGTCAGGAGAGGCTGGACGCCTACGCCGTCGGCTGGGTGGACTTCCTGGTACGCCACCGCGAGCTGGGAACCATGCTCCTGCACGATCCCGAGATCCGGGCCGCCAGCATCTACGCCGAGAACGACGGGCGCAGGCGCCGGGTCCTGCGGGTGCTCTTCGGCGACTCGCCCACGCCGACCGAACGCATGGCGTACGTGATGTGCGTGTGGATGCTGGAGGGGCTCGGCGAGCTGACCGACCTCGCCGACGAGGACCTGCGGGCCACGCTGCTGCTGACGGCCCGGGGCCTGCTCGCGCTGCCGGACCAGCCCGGCGCGCGTCGCTGACCTCCGGCTTCTCGCCCGGTCCGGTTGCTTCTCCGGTGATCCCGCTGTGGCACACCACTCACTAGCCAGCGGCTAGTGAGTGGCAAGTGTCGGATAAAGTGAAGGTCGGCTTCACAAGATCACCGCCCCTTTCACCCCTGACGGGAACCCCTGTGATGAGCTCCTCCCCGGCCGGCCAGAGCGGCGCTGCCAAGCAGAGCAGCACCGCCCTGGTCCTGGCCCTCGGGCTGGCCGCCATGGTCGTGGCCATGGCCCAGACCCAGGTCGTGCCGATCCTGACGCTGCTGGGCACCACGATGCACACCGACGCCGCCGGAGTCAGCTGGGTCACCACCGCGACGCTGCTCTCCGCCGCCGTCTTCACCCCACTCCTCGGCCGTGTCGGCGATCTCTACGGCAAGAAGCACACGCTCGTCGCCGTGCTCGTGGTGATGGTGCTGGGCTCGCTCCTGGCGTCGACGACGACCTCGCTGGGGCTGCTGCTGGTCGGCCGCGTGATGCAGGGCTCGGCGACCGCGATCTTCCCGCTGGCGCTGTCGATCGTCCGCGACCAGGTCCCGCACGAGAAGCTGCACGGCGCGATGGCGCTGGTCAGCTCCACGCTCGCGTTCGGCTCCGGCCTGTCGCTGGTCGTCACCGGCCTGCTCACCCAGGGCGGCGACCCCGACTACCACTCCGTCTTCTGGTTCTCCACCGGCGTCAGCCTGCTCGCCCTGGTCGCGGTCCTCCTGCTCGTCCCGGACGGCGGCCACCGCGTCGGCGGCCGTGTCGACGTGCCCGGCACGCTCGTCCTCGCCGCGTTCCTGGTCCTCCTGCTGCTGGGCATCTCGCAGGGCCACACCTGGGGCTGGGGCTCCGCCAAGGTGATCGGGTGCTTCGCCGGAGCCGTACTCATGGCGGCGGTGTGGGTGCCCGTGGAACTGAAGGTCGCCGCCCCGCTGGTGGACATGCGGATGTTCGCCCACCGGCAGGTGGCCATGACCAATCTGGCCGGCCTCTTCGTGGGGTTCGCCTCCTTCGCGCAGTTCATCGGCATCTCGTACCTCGTCCAGATGCCGGAGCGGCTGGCCGGCTACGGCTTCACGGCGTCGGTGCTGCGGGCGAGCGTCGAGTACCTGCTGCCCGGTTCGCTGATCGCCCTGGTCGCGGCCCCGGTGGGCGGCATCCTGGTGCGCCGGATCAGTGCCCGTACGACGCTGGCGATCAGCGGGCTGCTCGGCGCGGCCGGATTCGCCTGGCTGGCCTTCGGGCACGGCAGCAGCGCGAGCGTCATCTGCGCCGGACTGTTCACGGGCGCCGCGATCGCCTTCGGCTACGCGGCGATGCCCGCGCTGATCGCGGCGAGCGTGCCGGTGCAGCAGACCGGCATCGCCAACGGCATCAACTCCATCTCCCGGTCGCTGGGTTCGGCGATCGCCTCCGCCGTGGTCACCTCGCTGCTGGCGTCCAGGACGATCTCCGGGCTGCCCGCGGGCATCGAGCTTCCGCAGGAGTCCCAGTTCACGCTCAGCTTCGCGATCGCGCTCGCCGTCATGGTGCTGACGGCGGCCGTCGCCGTCGCCGGTCTCACCAAGGAACGCGGCCGCAGCGCCCCGATCGCGACGTCCGTCCCGGCCGCGGCCTCCGCTCCGGTCGCGACGTCCCTCCCGGCCGCCGAAGACCGCGGCGCGGCCGAGCCGACGGACGAGGACGCCGTACAACCGACCGCTCCGGCGGGCGAGGACGCCGTACAGCCGACCGCTCCGGCGGGCGAGGAGGCCGTACAGGCGACCGTCCCGGCCGGTCCCGTGGGATCCTGACCGCCGTGACGACGACCTCCCCGGCCTCCGCCGCGATGTCCGGGCCCGAAGAGCCGCACCCGGTGTGGCGCCTGCTCGCCGAACGGGCCCGGACCGGCAGCCGGCCCGGCGCCCGTTCCGACGGGCATCGCGTCGCCCTCGCCGTCGAGGGCGGCGGGATGCGCGGCATCATCGCCGGCGGCATGGCCCTCGCGCTGCACGAACTCGGCCTCACCGACGGCTTCGACGCGGTCTACGGCTCCTCCGCCGGCGCCGCGTCCGGCGCGTGGCTGCTCAGCAGCAGCCCGCAGTCGCTGCGCTTCTGGGCGTCCCCCAAGTACGCCAGGACGGTCATCCGGCGCTCGAATCCGCTGCGGGGGCGGCCACTTGTGGATCTGCACGCCTTCTACGAGGTCCTCTACCGCTACGGCGACGGGGACTTCGCGCCGATGGACTTCGACTCGGTCCTGGCCGGCGGGATCGAGTACCACCCGCTGGCCACCGACGCCGCCACCGGCCGCTCGACCGACCTGCGGCCCTTCATCGGTGACGCCGCCCAACTCCGCACGGCCCTGCGGGCCAGCGCCGCCCTGCCGCTCCTCGCGGGCGAACCGGTACGGCTCGGCGGACACCGGTTCTACGACGCCGGGGTCTCCGAAGCCGTGCCGTACCGCACCGCCCTGGCCCAGGGCGCGACCCACGTCCTGGTGCTGCGGACCCGCCGTGCGATCGACGTCGCGCGGCCGTCGCGCTCCGCCCCGCTGCTGGCCAGGACGGTGCTGCGGCGCGAACCCGAGCCGCTGCGGCGGGTGTTCCTGGAGCGCGAGACACGACTGGCCGAGGACGACGCCCGGTTGGCCGCCGACCCGGTGATCGCGTCGGTCCGCCCGGCCCCGGACTCCCCGAGGGTCGGCCGGCTCGCCCGCGACGGCGACCTCCTCCTCGCCGCGCTGGAGGCCGGACGCACCGCCGTCCACGAGGCCCACGGCCGCCTGCGCGACACCCCGGAGCCGGCTGACACCCCGGAGCCGGGCTGACGTCCCGGAATCGGGCTGACACCCCGGAATCGGGCTCACGCCCTGGAGCAGGGCGCCGGGCCCGAACGCCGGGGCCTTCCGGCTGCCGTCACTTGATGCCGGTCGTCGCGACGCCCTGCACGATCTGACGCTGGAAGACGAGGAACACCGCGATCAGCGGGAGGAAGCCGAGGACCGAGGAGGCCATCACCTCGGCGTACTGGATGTTGCTGTTGCTCACCAGGGAGGCCAGACCCACCGGGATGGTCTGGGACGTGGTCTGGTTCAGCACGAGCAGCGGCCACAGGAAGGAGTTCCACGTGGAGATGAAGGTCAGGATCGCCACCGTGGACAGGGCGGGGCGGGAGATCGGCATGCAGATCCGGGCGTAGACCCGCCACCAGCTCGCCCCGTCGATGCGGGCGGCCTCGATCAGCGCGCGGGGGATGCCGCGGAAGAACGCCTGGAAGACGAAGACCGAGATCGGCGCGGCGACCGACGGCAGCACCAACGCCCAGAAGGTGCCCAGCAGATGGAAGGACCGGTACTCGATGAACTGCGGCAGCACGAGCGCCTCGCTCGGCAGCATCAGCCCGGCCGCCACCAGGGCCAGCACGACGGCCCGGCCGCGGTAGCGCAGGAACGCCAGCGCGAAGCCCGCCATCGAGCCGAAGCCGACGGTGAAGAGCACGGCGAGAGCCGAGATGACCAGGCTGTTGAGGTACCAGGTGCCGATCGGGTGGTTGTCCCAGGCGTAGGAGTACGCGTGCAGGGACCAGCCGCCGGCGAACAGCGACGTCGGGTTCTCGGTGATCGAACCGTCGGAGCGCAGGGAGGTGGCGAGCGCCCAGGCGAACGGCACGAGCCAGATGAGCGCGAACAGGGTGACGCACACGGCGCAGAGCCGGTCGAAGAGCTTCGCCCCGTCGACGGCGGGTACGGCCTTCGGCGCGGCGGACCGCGGCCGGGTGATGGTGCTCATGAGTCCTCCGCTCGGGCCGCGGAGCCGGCCGCGGTTCGGCGCCGCAGCCCGTACCAGGCCGCCGAGATCGCGACGATGATGACGAAGTAGACGAGGGTGGCGGCGGCGCCGTAGCCACCCCGGTAGGACGTGAAGCCGGTGTCGTAGATGTACTCGATGACCGGGCGGGTGGACTGGTCGGGGCCACCGCCGAGCAGCAGGTAGATCTGGTCGAAGACCTTCAGCGAGGCGAGGATCTGGAGGATCAGCACCAGGCTGGTGGTCCGGCCGAGCAGCGGCACCGTGATGAGGCGGATCTGCTGCCAGGGGCCGGCCCCGTCGATGGACGCGGCCTCGTGGACGTCCGGCGGGATGTCCTGGAGGGCGGCGGTGTACAGCACGAAGTTGAAGCCGAAGGTCCACCACAGCGTCATCAGTGTCACGGCGGTCCAGCCGCCCGAGGTGGAGCCGATGAAGTCGGGCACCGGCAGCCCCACGGCCCCGAACACCTTCGGCAGCAGCCCGATCTCGGGGGTGTACATCCACAGGAAGATCAGCGCGACCACCGACGACGGCACGACGTACGGCGCGAAGAACGCCACGCGGTACAGGACCCGCCCGCGCCGCACCCGGGAGGCGAGGACCGCGGCGGCCAGCGCGAGGACGACGAGCGGGGGAGTGGTCAGCAGGGTGAAGAGCACCGAGTGCCACATCGCCTGCCAGAACTGCGCGTCGGTGACCACCTCGGAGTAGTTCGACCAGCCCACCCAGTCGCCCAGCCCGCTCTTCACGGTGGTGGTGTTGAAGAAGCTCAAGGCCACGCCCACCAGCAGCGGGCCGACCAGGAACAGCAGGTAGATCACGAGGAAGGGGGCGGTGAGCAGGGCACCGGCCCGGCGTTCGTCGCGGGGCGGCCGGTCGGCCGGCGGGTTCGGCACGGGCGCCGTGGGCGCCGGCCGGGTCGGGACGGCGGTGGTCATGGTGGCTGCCTCCTACTTCATCGTGACCGGCGGTCGGGCCGTGGTGAACCGCTTGAGACCGGAACGCAGCCCGGACACCGTGCCCTTGGGGGTGAGACGGCCGGCGATGGCCTCGATGACCGTGCCGCCGACGACGCTCTGGAAGTCCGAGCCCGCGCCGGTGTACCAGGCGGGCGGGTCGTACTGCGCGTCGAACGCGGCCTGCACGTAGTTGCGTTGCGGCGACTGGTCGAGAAACGCCTTGCTGCGCTGGGTCGGCAGCCAGGCCGGGATGTGGCCGCCCTCGGCCCACACCGCGCTGTCGTCGAGCAGGCTCTTGACGAAGCGTGCCGCGTTGCGGGTGCGGGCCGGTGAGCGCTTGGCGTCGCGCGGCACCACCAGGGCGTGCGAGTCGGCGTACGCCACCGCCTTCGGGCCGAGCAGCGCGGGGAACGGCACGACGTCGAAGCGGAGGTCCTTGACCTGCCGGTACGACGGGATCTGCCACTCGCCGTCGAAGAGGAACCCGGCCTTGCCGGTGCTGAACAGGGCGTTCGCGCCCGACCCGTTGAGGTTGGGCGGCATCAGGTCACCCGCGGTCAGGCTCTGCATGAAGGCGACCGTCTCCTGCACCGCCTCGCTGTCGAGGTCGACCCTGGTGCCGGAGTCCGTGACGATCGGGCCGGCCAGCCCGGAGTAGATCATGCTGAAGTAGCGCCAGGCGGTGGACGGGTCGGCGGTGATCGACATGACCGCCCCGTACCGCGCGCCGCCCGCCGACTTCATCGCCTTCACCGCGGCGAGGAAGTCGTCCTTGCCCTTCAGCGCGGTCAGGCCGGTGCCGGCCGCGTTCAACAGCCCTGCCCTGCGGGCCAGATCGACGTTGTAGTAGAGGACGAAGGGATGGGTGTCGAGCGGCACCGCGTAGACCGTCCCGCCCTGGGTGGCCTTCTTCCAGGCCGCCGGGGTGAACTTGTCCTCGGTGACGCCCAGTTCGCGGACGCCGGTGTTCTCGATCGGCTCCAGCAGGTCGGCGGCGGCCAGCAGCGGGAGCCGGGAGAGGTGGACGATGCCCACGTCCGGGGGCGTGCCGCTCGCGGTGGCCAGGGCCAGCTTCGTGTAGTAGGGGTTGCCCCAGGCGAGGACGGTCGCATCGACCGAGACCCCCGGGTGGGTCTTTTTGAACGCGTCCTCCATCAGCACCATGTTGGCGCCGTCGCCGCCGGTGAACAGGTTCCAGAAGATGACGTCCGCGGTGTTCGGCTGGGAGCCCGTGAGGCCGGAGGCGAGCGGGGAGGAGCATGCCGCGAGCCCTCCGGTCAGGGCGAGTCCACCGCCGAGGGCCAGAAACCTCCGGCGCGTTGCTCCGCTCATAGGGGTAAGCACCTCGTTGATTCGGTGTGTCCTCGAGTGAATTCGGTGTGTCCTCGATGGCGCAGACCCTGACACACGATTTACAACGATGCAATAGACCGTGCGACATGAAGACGGAGTCCACCGTGGTGAAGCCCCGGGGCTCTCGAGGTTGGCCTTGCATCGATGTAAACGATCACCCATGATGACAGGGCTTCGACCGTGGACACGCCGGCGCCGGGCCCTCCCGGACGGCAGAGGGAGGATCCGTGAAGGCCAACGAGCTGGACGGGACGTATCCGAGGCCGATCCTGCGGCGGGAGTGCTGGCACAGCCTCGACGGCGTATGGGAGTTCGGATACGACGACGCCGACGAGGGCGAGCGCGACGGGTGGTTCGGGCTCGGCACGGCGGCAGAGGGAGCGGCGGCCGGGGGAGCGGCGGCCGGGGGCAGCGGCGCCTTCGACCGGGAGATCACCGTCCCGTTCCCGCCCGAGGCCCCCGCCTCCGGCATCGGCGAGACCGCGCCGCACGCCGTGGTCTGGTACCGCCGCAGCATCCCCCACGACCTCCTCGCCCCCGGTGCCGGACGGCGCACCCTCGTGCACTTCGGGGCCGTCGACCACCGGGCCAAGGTCTGGCTGGACGGCCGACTGGTGGCCGAACACGTGGGCGGGCAGACGCCGTTCACCGCGGACGTCACCCACGCGCTGCGCCCCGGCGCCGACCCGCACCTGCTCGTCGTACGGGCCGAGGACCAGCCCGCCGACCTCGCGCAGCCGCGCGGCAAGCAGGACTGGCAGGACCGGCCGCACGAGGTCTGGTACGAACGCACCACCGGCATCTGGCAGACGGTGTGGACCGAGACGGTCGCCGACCAGCACCTCACCGATCTCGCCTGGCTCCCCGACCCCGCGCGCGGCGTCCGGGCCGAGATCACCCTGGCCTCGGCGCCGGCCGCCCCGCTGACCGTGGAGATCGAACTCGGCCACGACGGCCAGGTGCTGGCCACGAGCACCAGCACGGTGCGCACCCCGCGCAGCACCATCGACCTCGTCGTCCCCGCCCTGCGCAACGGCATCGACCGCGAGCGACTGCTGTGGAGCCCCGAACGGCCGACCCTGATCGACGCCCGAGTCACCGTGCGCGACGCCGCCACGGCCGAGGTGCTCGACACCGTGGACAGCTATGTGGGCCTGCGCAGCGCGGGCGTCGGCCGCGGCGCGTTCCTGCTGAACGACCGCCCCTACTACGTCCGTTCGGTGCTCAACCAGGGCTACCGGCCGGACACCCTGATCGCCAACGCGGGGACCGCGGAACTCCGCCGAGAGGTGGAGCTGATCAAGGACATGGGCTTCAACGCGGTCCGCGTCCACCAGAAGGCCGAGGACCCGCGCTTCCTGTACTGGGCCGACCGGCTCGGCCTGCTGGTGTGGGGTGAGACCGGGGCGGCGTACGAGTTCGGCACCGAGGCGGTCGAACTGCTCACCCGCGAGTGGCTGGACATGGTGCGCCGGGACCGCAGCCACCCGTCCCTCGTCACCTGGGTCCCGGTCAACGAGAGCTGGGGCGCCTCCGACATCCCGCGCGACCCCGCGCAGGCGCACTGGTCCATCGCCCTCGCCCACCTCACCCGGGCGCTCGACCCCACCCGGCCCGTGATGTCCAACGAGGGCTGGGAGCACACCGACAGCGACATCCTCGGCGTGCACGACTACAGCGCCGACCCCGAGGAACTGACCAGGCGCTACGGCGACGCGGCCGCGGTCGAGCGGCTGCTCGCCGGTCCCGGACCGCAGGGTCGCGTGCTGACGGTCGGCACGCGCCAGGCCGAACGGTACGCGGCCGGGGCCGCACCCCTGATGATCACCGAGTTCGGCGGCCTCTCGGTGCGCGCCGACGACGACGACTTCTCCTACACCCGCACCGCGTCCGACGCGCAGTACGCGGCGCTGCTGCGCGACCTCTTCGGCGCGCTGCACGCGAGCGAGGTCGTCGCGGGCTTCTGCTACACGCAGTTCATGGACACCGCGCAGGAGACCAACGGCCTGGTCCACGCGGACGGCACGCCGAAGCTGCCGCTGGAGACGATCCGCCGCATCGTCACGGGTGAGCCGGACCGGTCCGACGAGAAGCCGGGGCGGCCGGAGGGCGTGTGAGCGTCGCCGCCCCCCGGGGGCCGGGTCGGCGGGCGCCGATCGTGCCCCCGGGCGGCGGGCGCGGTGACGGGCGCGTCTATGGGGAGCGGGCGGGGCCACGGGTGGCGGGCGGCGCCGTCCCGTCCGGCGCAGCGCGGTCCGGGCCGCTCGGAACCACCCGGCGGCGGCCGGTAGGATCCCGCGAACGGAAGGAAGTGGACGTGGCGGCCAGGCCGAGGATCAAGGACGTCGCGGAGTACGCCGGCGTCTCCCCCAAGACCGTCTCCAACGTGATCAACAACTTCGAGCACGTGTCGGAGCGCACCCGGACCGCGGTCCAGGAGGCCATCGAGGCCCTCGGCTACCGGGTCAACCTCGCCGGCCGGCAGCTGCGCCAGGGCCGTACCGGAATGATCACGCTGGCCGTCCCGGAACTGGACGTCGCCTACTTCTCCGAGCTGGCCAAGCACGTCATGTCCGCGGCGGACCGGCAGGGGCGCACGGTGCTGCTGCACCAGACCGGTGGCGTGCGCGAACGCGAGCTGTCCGTCCTGCACGGGTTCGACGCCCAGTTCACCGACGGGATCATCCTCAGCCCGCTGTCGCTGACGCCCCGCGACCTCGCCACCCGTGACGCCCGGCTGCCGCTCGTCCTGCTGGGAGAGCGCCAGGCCCCGGGCGCCCTGGACCACGTGGGCATCGACAACGTCGCGGCCGCGCGCGAGGCCACGGAACACCTGCTCGCCCGGGGCCGGCGCACCATCGCCGTGCTCGGCGGCGCGGTGCGGGGCCGGCAGGGCACGGACCGGCTGCGGACCCAGGGCTACCAGGCGGCCCTGCGCGCCGCCAAGGTCCCCTTCGCGCCGGACCTGGTGCTGCCCGTCGAGCACTACCACTGGCGCGACGGAGCCCGCGCGGCCACCGCCGTACTCGAACGGCGTCCCCGGCCGGACGCGCTGCTGTGCCTGAACGACCACCTCGCCCTGGGCGCCCTGCGCGCCCTGCACGAGGCGGGCCTGCGCGCACCGGACGACATGGACGTGGTCGGCTTCGACGACATCGAGGCGTCGAGCTTCAGCGTGCCGAGCCTGACGACCGTCGCCCCCGACAAGGAGGCCATCGCGGACATCGCGGTCTCCCTGCTGATCGACCGCGTCGACCGGGCGGACGGCAGCGAGCGCACCGACGGGTCGGGCGGCGCGGACGAGGCCATCGACCGCATCGTCGGCCATCGGCTGGCCGTACGGGAGAGTACGGGCGGCTCCGCCGACGACCGGCCAGCGACGGACTGACCGTCAGCCGTCAGCCGTCAGCCGTCAGCCGTCAGCCGTCGGGCGGCAGCCCTCAGCCCTCAGCCGTCGGGCGGCAGAGGGCATGGGGCGGAGGGCGCGTGCGGGTGCGTTGCGTGGCTTGTCGCGCAGTTCCCCGCGCCCCTTCGGGGGCGCACCTGCCGCAGGCAGCCCCCTCAGTCCTCCAGGACGTTCTGCAGCACCGTCTCCAGGTCGTCCTCCTCCACCTCGTACTCCGCCGTCAGCCGTTCCGCCTCCGCGAGTTCCCCGAGCTCGCGCAGGCTGCGGACCAGCAGCACGGCCGCGTTCCAGTGCGTCTCGTCCCAGGGGTCGTCCGGGTCCAGCACGTCGATCGCCGCGCGGGCCGTCGCCCGCGCCGCGCCCGGGTCGCCGAGGTGCAGGTGGATGGCCGCGAGGGTGGACAGGACCTCGCCGAGCAGTTCCACGCACTCCGCGGAGGGCGTCACGGACGGGCCGGAGAGCAGGTCGCGGGCGGCCGACAGGTGCTTCGCGGCCTCCGTGGTCCGACCGGCGCGCAGCAGGACCCGCGCGCAGACGGACAGCAGGTGGGCCCGCTCCTCGGCGGGCAGGTCGGGCTCCGTCAGCGCCGCCTCCGCATCGGCGAGAAGTCCCGCCGTCGCCTCGGGGGCCGGCCCGTGCCGCAGCGCCCGGGTCAGCGCCGCCAGCCGCTCCGCCGTACGGCCGGATGCGGCGTACGAGCGGGCCGCGACGGCGTACCACCGCGACGCCTCCGGGCCGTGCACCAGCCACTCGCCGAGCAGCGCGGCAAACCGGGCACGGTCGGACTCCCCGGCCGGCTCGATGCCGTCCGGCCGCTCCAGCAGCCCACGCAACCGCTTGACGGCCTCGCCGCGCTGTCCGTCGCGGTGATACGCGTGGGCGAGCAGCAGTTCGCACCGGGCGGACTCCTCGGCCAGCCCGAGCCTGTCCAGTTCGCGGATCGCCTCCTCGGCCGCCTCCACCGCCTCGGCCGTCCGCTCGGTCTCCAGCAGCGCCTGGGCGGCGGCCAGTCGCGCGCGGGCCGCGCCCGTCGGGTCGCCGGCCGCCGTCGCGGCGGCGACCCGCTCGATCAGCCCCCGGATGTGCAGGTCGCGCGGGGCGCCGCCCACGGCGCCGGTGGACGGGGCGAACACCGACAGCGCCACGGGCGCGCCGATCGGCCCGGACGCCATCCAGTCACGGATGCGGTCGCCCTGGTGGCCGTTGCCGTTGCGGGCGTCGAAGCGGGCGGCGATGTCCTCCGCGCGCCGCCGCAGTTCGGCCGCGAGGTCCGCGACGGTGCTGTCCGGGCGGCGCCTGCCCTCCGTGGCCGGGAAGCGCAGGGTCAGTCCGCCCTCGCCCCGGCCCACCGGCACGTTCAGCACGGCCACGGCCGCGGCCGCGAACTCCATCTCCGCCAGCGGCGTGCGGGCGTTGTCCAGCCAGGGCAGATGGCGCTCGACGAGATCGAGGCCGCGGGCCGTGTTCCCGGTGTGCGTGCAGAACAGCAGGTTCAGCGCCAACTCGGGAAGGTGGTACGGGTTGTCGCGGATCCGGCGGTAGGCGCTGCGGTGCGCGTCGAGCGCCTTGTCCACCTGCCCGGTGCGCACGTACGGCAGCAGCAGTTCGGAGTTGATCCACTGCGGCTGGTCGCTGCACGACGAGGTGCGGGCCGGCTCCCCGACCCGTATCGCGTCCTCGTCGCGGCCGAGCGCGACCAGCGTGCGCACATGGCTGCTGGGGACGCAGCCCGCGCAGTCCGACAGCGGGTCGCGGCGGCTTCGGTCCATCTGCTCGTAGTAGTCCTGCGCCCGGTCCAGTTCACCGACGCTGCCCGCGATCAGGCCCCGGTGCTGGAGCACCGCGTGCATGCTGTGGCCGCCGCGCCGGTAGCGGCGCTCCATGTCGTCGAGCAGGTCGTACGCGCTCCGCAGCGGGATCTCCGGGAACTGGTGGACGCTGTAGATCATCCACTTGATGTTCCACAGCAGCCGGTGCTCGGCGCGCGCCCCGAACCGCTCGGGCTCGCGGTCGTACGCCGCCCGGCACCACGAGTACGCCAGCAGCGCCTTCGCCGGGACCCAGCTGAGCTGGAACACCCTCGTCGCCTGCATCCGCACCTCGAAGGCGAACTCCACCAGCCCGCGGGCGTCGGCGTGTCGCATCACCTGCTCCAGCGCCGCGAACTGTGCGCTTCCGCGCGGCATGGCGAGGGCCTGCTGGTAGAGGGTGCGCAGCTCCTGCTCGGTGTGGCTCATCGGGCGTCTCCGGCGACGGCGCGGCCGATCAGGCCGAGGAAGGACTGGTTCAGGACGGCCGTGTCGGCGGGCCGCAGCGGATGGTGGCCGAGCAGCAGCGCCTGCACGTACAGACCCTCCAGGCAGGTCGCCCGCAGGTCGGCGTCGGCCAGCGTCAGCACCTGACGGGCCAGCGCGTTGCGGTGGTTGAGCACGAGCCGGGGGCGGGGCTCCGCGGGGCTCTGGAAGGTGCCGAGGATCGACGCCCACAAGTCGTCGACCTGCTCCTTCGCCTCGCGCAGGTCGACCTGGAACGCCGTGTCGTCGTCAAGGAGATAGAGCGCGGGCAGCCCGGCGGGCTCGAAGGTCCGCACGAGGAGGTCGCAGCCGAGCCGGTCGAGGACCTGGTCCGCGGCGGCGACGGCGGGCGCGATCGCCTGCTCCTCGGCGGCGGTCAGTCGCTCCAGGTGCGTGGTCAGGTCGGCCGCGCGCAGCGTCTCGGCCGCAAGCTCCCGGTCCACCGTGACCAGCCGGTCGATGATCTCGCAGTCGTACACGTAACCGGCGTTGACCACGGCGATGCCCTGGGCCGCGGCGACCGGTGCGAGCTGGCGGAACTCGTCGAGCAGCGGGGTGAAGCGCAGCACGCCGTACCGCTCGCGGAACTCGACGAGGGTCAGCGGGCCGACGTTGGTCTCCATCGGCCAGTACTCGGCGACCAGGCGGAGCATCTCGTCGTCGTGCAGCGCGAGCGCCTTCACGCCGAGGTGGTGGACGCGCAGGAACGCGCGCAGCCGCCCCGGGTCCTGCCGGGCGAGCCGCACCAGCCAGGAGCGCAGCGCGTCGCCGAGGGTGTCACGGGTGCTCTCCAGCAGCGTGTCCTCGTAGAGCGCCTCCCGGCTGGCGGTGGGGCGCAGTTCGGCGGTGTCCGCGACGCAGCGCACGAAGAACGCCCACTCCGGCAGCAGCCGTTCGGCGCCCTCGGACAGCAGCATCTGCTTGAGGTAGACGCGGTGCGCGGCGGGCACCGCGGGGTTGGCCGGCATCGGCAGGACGAACGCCACGCCGCGCAGGCCCGCCTCGGCGGCGGCCAGGTCCACCACGTCGAACGGGGTGAACCCGAAGACCCGCTCGCAGTAGATCTCCAGCCGTCTGCGCCGCTCGCCCCGGTCCTCGCCCTCGGGACTGTCCCAGGGCGCGGGCCCCGCGCCGATCTCCGCCCCGTCCACGCTCACGGTGTGCGGCAGATGGGCCCCGAAATGGGTGGCCAGATCCGTGACCGCCTCCCGGGTGAGGAGGTGTTCGCAGCCCGCGCGGGGGCGCAGGGTGACGGTGGTGCCCGGCTCGGCCCGCTCCTCGCCCTCCGGCGCCGTACTGACGGAGTAACTGCCGTCGGAACGGCCGTGCCACAGCACGGTGGGTTCGCCCGCGCGCCGCGTGGTCACCTCGATGGCGTCCGACACCATGAAGCACGACAGCAGGCCGATGCCGAACTGGCCCAGGAACTCGTGGCGGGCGAAGCCGAGTTCGTCCCGCTTGGAGCTGCGGCCGATCGTGGCCAGCAGCTCGTGCACCTGCGCCTCGTCGAGCCCGACGCCGTTGTCGCTGATGGTCAGCGAGCCGTCTCCGGTGCCGTCGCTCGACACGAGGACTATCCGCCCCGTCGTCGCGTCGGCACCCCGTGCCGCGGTGATCGCGTCCACCGCGTTCTGCAGCAGCTCGCGCAGGTATACCTGCGGGCTGGTGTACAGGTGATGGCTCAGCAGGTCGACGATCCCGCGCAGGTCGACCCGGAAGGTTTGGTTCACGCACGCTCCCCGTTCTGGACTCGAAAAGAACTGTAGAGCGAGCCACTGACACTCCCGAGCGAATATCGCCCGCACATCCGATGGCCTGCGCGAGGCGCCCGGCGCAGGTCGGTGGGGTGCGGGTCCTTCCGGTGCGGGCCCGTCCCGCAGGGACCCTGCCGGCACCGGCCCTTCCGGTGCGGGGCCTGGCTCCCGCGCTCCGGGCGTTCTACGGTGCCCCTCTGGAGGGGGACATCCATGACCATCACGCTCACCAAGGGCGGCAACGCGCCGCTGCCCACCGCTCTCTGCCGCATCACGATCGCGTCCGCGAGCCCGCACCTGGAGGTCTGCGCGGTCCTGCTGACGCCGGAGGGCAAGGTGCGCGGCGACGAGGACTTCGTCTTCTACAACCATCCCGCGCAGGACGGGGTCGCGCTGACCGGCCACGAGGTGCGCGTCGATCTGGCGGCCGTGCCCGCGGCGGTCCACCGCGTCGCGGTCGTCGCGGGCCTCGACCCCGGGTCGCCCGCCGCCCACTTCGACGCGACGAGCACTCCGCAGGCGTCCGTTCACTGCGAGACCGTCGAAGCCGGCTTCGTGCCACCGCCGTTCGTGAACGGGGAGACGGCCGCCGTCGTGGTCGAGGTCTACCGTCGCGCCGGCGCGTGGAAGGTCCGCGCGGTCGGGCAGGGCTGGGCCACCGGACTGGCGGGCCTGGCCACGGACTTCGGCGTGGTGGTCGACGACGACGGCACCGGCGCGGGGGCCGCGGCGACGGCCCGGCCGGGGACCGGCACCACGGCGGACCCCGCCCCGGCACCCGCACCTGTACCCGCTCCCGTCGCGCCTCCGCCTCCGACTCTCCCGCCCACCCCCACCCCCGCCCCCGTCCCCGCCATCAGTCTCGACAAGGTCCAGGAAGCCGCCCCCGGGCTCGTCGACCTGTACAAGGCGGCCCAGGTCTCGCTGGCCAAGAACCGGATCACCGGCCAGCGGGCGGCGGTCTACCTCGTGCTCGACCACTCCGCCAGCATGAGACGGTTCTACCGCGACGGCACGATGCAGCATCTCGCGGAGCAGGCGCTCGGGCTCTCCGCGAACCTGGACGACGACGGCGTCGTACCCCTCGTCTTCTTCTCCGGGGGCGTCGACCGGGTGGCCGACATCGGCCTCGACAACCACCAGGGCCGCGTCGACGCCCTGCACCGGTCGCTGGGCTGGGGCGGCACCCGTTTCGCGCCCGCCATGCACGCCGTCATCGACCACTACCGGGCCGCCGGTACGGCCGACCCCGCCTTCGTGATCTTCCAGACGGACGGGGAGCCGTTCGACCGCAAGGAGACCCGGGAGCTGCTGCGGCAGTGCAGTTCGCTGCCGATCTTCTGGCAGTTCGTCGGCTTCGGGTCGAACTGGGCCCTGCGCTTCCTGCGCACCCTCGACGACCTCACCGGCCGGACCGTCGACAACGCCGGCTTCTTCGCCGCCGGCCAGAGCCCCGCCAAGCGCGGCGACGCCGCCCTCTACGACCTCCTCATGAAGGAGTTCCCCACCTGGCTGACGGCGGCTCGCGCGGCGGGGGTGCTCCGCCAGGGCCCCGGCTGATCCGCACGACCGGCCCAGGGCCCGCGCGTCGATTCCCGTCACCGCAACGGGCGTACGGCGATTCGCGGGCCCGGGGTGCGCGCCGGGGTGGTTCCCGGCGCGTCGCGGGGGGCATCCTCGGTCTGTGCGTGACGCGTCCAAGGGGAGACGCGCGACTCACGGGGGAGCGGGCGCGATGACCCTGACCGGTACGGGCGACGAGACGTCCGACGGCACGCCGGGTGGACAACCTGGCGTGGCGACAACGGGGATGAGCGACGGAGGCGTTCCCGGAGCGCAGCCGGGCGCCTCGCCGAACGCGATATCCGGCGGTGTGTTCTTCTCCGCCGTCCTCCAAGGCCGCCACATCACCGTCGAGTTACCCCCCGAGATCTCGCCCGCCCTGCACGGACTGCCGTCCGCCTCCCCGGTGTTCGTCGGCCGGGACGCCCCGCGCGATGTCCTCCTGGGCCGGCTCGACCCCGAGCCCCGAAGACCTCGCGAGGGCGCGGGCGGACCCGTCGTGGTCGTCACCGCGGTCGGGGGACTGGCCGGCGTCGGCAAGACCGAACTGGCGCTCCAGGCGGCGCGGTCCGCCCGCGCCAGAGGGTGGTTCCCCGGCGGTGTCCTGTTCGTCGACATGTTCGGCTACGACGACGCCCGCCGCGTCGCTCCCGCGCAGGCGCTGGAGGGGTTCCTGCGGGCGCTGGGCATCCCCGGCGAGCACATCCCGCACGACCTCCAGGACCGCAAGCGGCTCTACACCTCGATCCTCGCGTCGTACGCCCGCAGCGGCCGTCGCATCCTCGTGGTGATCGACAACGCCGCCACCCACGACCAGGCCAGGGCCCTGCTGCCCACCGACGGCGCCACCGCGGCCATCGTGACGTCCCGGCACACCCTGGGCATGCTCGACGCCCGACTACTCGATCTGGACACCCTTCTCGTGAATGACGCCGTCCGACTGCTCGACAGCGCCCTGCGCCTCGCCCGCCCGGAGGACAGCCGCGTCACCGACGCGCCCGAGGACGCCGCACGGATCGCCGAACTGTGCGCGGGGCTGCCGCTCGCCCTGCGCATCACCGCGGCCGTACTGATCAGCCATCCCACCCGGCCGCTGTCCCGCATGGCCGCCGAACTGGCCGACGAGCGGGCCCGGCTGGACGCACTGCGGTACGAGGACACCGCGGTGGGGGCCGCGTTCGAACTGTCGTACCGCCAACTCCCGTCCACCCAGGCCCGTTTGTTCCGGCTGTTGTCGCTGAACCCTGGCCCGGACGTGTCCACCGCCGCCGTCTCCGTGCTCGCCGGCACCGACCAGGGCGCCGCCCGCCGGGACCTCCAGGCTCTGGAACGCGCCCACTTGGTCGAGGCCGGAACGCCGTACGGGCGCTGGCGGATGCACGACCTCGTACGGACCTTCAGCGACCGCCTCGCCGCCGACGACACCGAACGGCGACCGGTGCTGACGAACCTGTTCGGCTGGTACGCGCACTCCGTGAACGTCGCCGACACGGTCATGCGGCCCGGCCGTATCCGCCCCGACATCGGCGCCTGGCTCGGCCCGCGGCCGGCGGTCTTCCCCGACCGCAACGAGGCCCTCGCCTGGTGCGAGGCCGAACAGCCCAACCTGCTCGGGGCCGTGCACCGGGGCGCCGCCGAGGACCTCGGCCGGCTGGTGTGGTCCATCCCGCTGAGCATGTGGGGCTACCTCACCCAGACCCTCTCCTGGGACCAGTGGATCGACGCGCACCACGTGGCCGCCGAGGCCGCGGCCGAGTGCGGTGCGCACTCGGGCCAGGGCTGGCTGCTCAACAACCTCGCCACCGGCTACCGGGCCGTCGGCAGCGTGGACCGCTCGCGCGCGGCGTTCGCCGCCGGACTCGACGTCCGCCGCGGGCTCGGCGACCTGCACGGCCAGGCCGACTCGCTCAAGGACATGGCCATGGCCGCGCGGGTGTGGGAGGACTGGGAGGAGGCGCTCCGGCTGTCGTACGAGGCGCTGGACGTGATGGCCCGGCTCACCGTGCCGGACCGCTCCGGCACGGCCTCGGCCCTCGACACCATCGCCGTCTCCCTGATCCATCTGGACCGGCTGGAGGAGGCCGCGGACGCCGCGTCCCGTGCGCTCGTCATCTGGGAGGACCTCGACGGCAGCCGCGACGACCGCGCCTGGGCCCGGTGCCGCACCATCCACGCCGAGGTGGCCCGGCGGAAGGGCGACCACCGGCGGGCGATCGCCGACTGCCTGGCGGCCCGGGAGGTGTTCGAACGCATCCACGACACCTGGGACGAGGCCGACGTCCTGCGCACCCTGGGCGGCCTGCACCTGACCACGGGCGACCCGGAGGCCGCGCGCGCCTGCTGGCGCCGGGCGGCGGACCTGTTCGAGGAACTCGGCGACACGGCGGCGGTCGAGGCGCTGACCCGGGAACTGGCGGCGCTGCCGCCGGATCCGGGGGCCTCCGGGCTGAACCCGGGCCCTGGGGCCACCGGGCTTCCTCCGGACGCTGCGGCCACCGGGCTCACCGCGGTGCCCGCACCGCGGGCGGAGCCCGACGGGATCGCGGATCGCGAGGACGACGCGGGGGACGGCGACGACAGTGAGGACGAAGGCCAAGGCGACGCTGAGGGCGCAGGCGAGGGTCGGGGCGGAAGCGGAGGCGGAGGCGGAGGCGGAGGCGGAGACGGAGGCTCAGGCGGCGGTGAGGGTGGAGGCGCAGGCGACGCTGAGGGCGGAGGCGACGGAAGCCTCTGACGTCGCACATGACGACCTGTCAGACTCCCACCGCACACCGACCGGTGTTTGGATGGGCGCGTGAGCGTACTCGTCACCGGCGCGGCCGGCTACGTCGGCTGGGCCGTCGTCCACGAACTCCTGGCCCGCGGCGAGCAGGTCGTGGCGCTCGTGCACGACCAGGCGCCCGTCTTCCCCGACGGCGTGGAGGTCCGGCACGCCGACCTGACGGACCGGGCCGCCGTGTCCGAGGCGGTGCGCGGCACCGACGGCGTATGCCATCTGGCGGGCCTCGCACGCGCCCGGACGGGCTCCGGGCAGCCCACGCGCTACTACGCCGTCAACGTCACCGGCACCGTCCACCTGCTCGACGCGATGGCCGCCGAGACCGACCGCACCGGGCGCCCCGGCCGCCTCGTGTTCGCCTCGACGAGTACGGTCTACGGCCGCCCGGACGGCGCGCCCGTTCCGGAGACGGCGCCGCGCGACCTGATCCACGCGTACGCCGCCTCGAAAGCCGCCTGCGAGGACCTGATCGGCTGGCAGGCGGCCACCGGCCTGCTCGGCGCCACCATCCTGCGCATCTTCAACGCGGCCGGGGGCACGGCGGGCCGCGCCGACCGCGACCCGACGCGGATCGTCCCGCACACGGTCGCCGCGGCGGCCGGCGACGCGGCCCCGCTGCGCATCAACGGCGACGGCACCGCCGTACGCGACTTCGTGCACGTCAAGGACGTGGCGACGGCCTTCGCACTGGCCCTGGGCGCGACCTCGCCCGGGGCCCACGCCGTGTACAACCTCGGCGCGCACCCGGCCGCCGTCCGCGATGTCGTCGAAGCGGTCGAACGGCTCACCGGGCGCCCGGTGCCGCGCAGCCACGGTCCCGCGGTCGCGGACGAGGCGCGGTTCCTGGTCGCGGACACCTCCGCGATCACCGCGGAGCTGGGCTGGGCCCCGGCCTCGACCGGACTGGACGAACTGGTCGCCGACCAGTGGCGGATCGCCCATCGCGCCGGGTCCGTCCGGTGACGTCCGACGGGCCGGTGCGCAACGCCATATCCGGCGGACTGTTCCTGTCCCCGGTCGTGCAGGGCCGCGACCTGCGGGTCCGGCTGCCGTACACGGTCCCACCCGCCCTGGCCGGACTGCCTTTCCCCACACCGGCGTTCGCCGGACGCGACGCCGAACTGGCATGTCTGACCGCCCTGTTCACCGAGCAGTCGGGGCCCCGCTCACCGATCGTGGTCGAAGGACCGGTCGGCAGCGGCAAGACCGAACTGGTCCTGAAGGCCGCCCACCAGGCCCTCGCCCGGGGCGGGTTCCCCGGCGGGGTCCTCTGCGCCGACGTGTCCCGGGTGCACGGCACCGCCCTGGTCGGCGGATTCCTGCGGGCCATGGGCGTACCCGCCGCCCGTGTACCCGCGGGGTGGGCCGAGCGGTCCGCGCTGTGCGCGACCGTCCTCTCCTCGCTGGCCGACAACGGCCGTCCGCTGCTGATCGTCCTCGACGACGTCGCCGATCCCGGCCAGCTCATCGACGTGCTGCCCGCGTTCTCCTCCGCAACGACCTTGGTCACCACGCCCGTTCGGCTCGCCGTCCGCGCACCGCACCGCCTGACCGTGGGCGCGCTGCCCACGGCCGACGCGACCCTTCTGCTGCGCCGCGCCCTGGCCGTGTCCAGCCCGGACGACACGCGGATCACCGACGGGCCGGACGCGGCCGTCCGGCTCGCCGCCCTCTGCGACGGCCTGCCGCTCGCCCTGCGCACCGCCGCCGCGCTGCTCGCCGAAAGCCCGCGCCGGCCGCTCGCGGCGCTCGTCGAGGATCTCGCCGATCCCCGGACCCGGCTGGCCGAACTCACCCACCCCGACCACGATCTGCGCGCCCGGCTCGACGCCTGCCACACGCGTCTCGACCCCTCCGGTGCCGGCCTGTTGTGGCTGCTGGCGCTGCGCGAGGAGCCGGAGACGGCCACGCGGACGCTGGCCGCGCTGGCCGGGGAGCCGGAGAACACCGTCCGTGAGCGCCTCACGGGTCTGCTCCACCTGATCGAGGCGGGCGGCACGACACCGGACAGCTGGCGCCTGTCCCCGCTCGTACGGCAGTACGTCCTCTCCCGCCGACGACCGGGCTGAGGTTCCGTCACATCACGTGCTCCGCCGGACCTTGGACAAAATCGGATGCCCGCCGCCCTCCGGGCTCCCTACACTCGCCACGGACGAACGACGCGCCGCCCCCGACGGGTGGCGTGTTCCGTGACGAGTGGAGGGAGCGAGGCCGTGCGTGACCGCACCGCTGTGTCCGCTCCCCGCGCACGGTACGAGGTGATCCTGGTGTCCTCGTCCGTCCGGTGCCCGCTGCGCGGCCGGCACCGGACGCCCGCGACGGCCCGCTGACGCACCCCCGCCGGTCCGGCACGCGAAGGAACGCACAGCGTCGTTCCGTTCGCCGCTCCCGTGACCGTGGCGGGTCAGTCCGTCCGCTCCCGTCCGGGCAATCGCGCCGCCTTCTTCCGAACCAGCCGAAAGGCCAAGGGCCGTGCGCACCGAGACCGACCGCCGCCTGACCACCGACCTGACCCGTCTGCGCAACCTGGGCATCCTCGCCCATGTCGACGCGGGCAAGACCACCGTCACCGAACGGATCCTGTACGCCACCGGTACCACGCACAAGCGCGGCGAGGTCCATGACGGCACCACCGTCACCGACTTCGACAGCCAGGAACGCGACCGTGGCATCACCATCTTCGCCGCGGCCGTCAGTTGTGACTGGCGCGGCCACCGCGTCAACCTGATCGACACCCCCGGGCACGTCGACTTCGCCGACGAGGTGGAGCGCTCCCTGCGGGTGCTCGACGGCGCGATCGCGGTGTTCGACGCCGTCGCGGGCGTCGAGCCGCAGAGCGAGTCCGTGTGGCGCCAGGCCGACCGGTACGGCGTGCCGAGAATCGCGTTCGTGAACAAGATGGACCGTGCGGGAGCCGACCTCGACACCGCCGTCGAGTCGATCCGGCGACGGCTGCATCCGGCGCCGCTGGTGGTGCAGTTGCCGATCGGCGCGGAGGACGGCTTCCGCGGCGTCGTCGACCTGCTGCGGATGCGGGCGCTGCTCTGGGACGACGGCACGTTCCAGGAGGGGCCCGTGCCGCGGGAGTCGGCCGACGAGGCGGGCCGGCGGCGCCGCGCCCTGGAGGAGACGGTCGCCGGTCTGCACGCCGGGGCGATGGACGAGTACTGCACCCGGTCGACGCTCTCGGACGGCACGCTGGCCTCCGCCCTGCGCGACCTCACCCGCAGCGGTGACGGCCTGGTCGTCCTGTGCGGCTCGGCCTACCGCAACCGCGGCATCGAGCCGCTGCTGGACGCCGTCGTCTCGTGGCTTCCCGCGCCCGTCGACGTACCGCCCGTACGGGGTGAGTACGACGGTACGGCGCAGGAGCGGCCCGCCGACCCCGAAGCGCCGCTCGCGGCACTGGCGTTCAAGGTGACGGCGACCGCCCGAGGCCGGCTGACGTACGTCCGGATCTACTCCGGCACCATCGAGAAGGGAGACCACGTATGGGACCCGGTCGCGCGGCGCGGCGAGCGCGTCGGACGCATCCTGCGCGTACAGGCCGACCGGCACGCGGAGTTGGAGCGGGCGGGCGCCGGTGACATCGTCGCCGTCATCGGGCTGAAGTCCGCCCGGCCCGGTTCCACGCTGTGCGCGCCCGGCAGCCCGCTGGTCCTCGAACCGCCCACGTCCGCCGAGCCGGTCGTGTCGGTGGCGGTCGAGGCGCGCAGGTCCACGGAGACCGGACGCCTTGCCACGGCGCTGGCCCGGCTGGCCGAGGAGGACCCCTCCCTGGCCGTTCGGACCGACCCCGAGACCGGGCAGACGGTGCTGTCCGGCATGGGTGAACTGCACCTGGAGGTCGCGGTGGAGAAGGTGCGCCGTGACGCCGGGCTGGACGTCAACGTCGGCCGGCCGCGCGTCGCGTACCGGGAGACCGTCGTGCGGGGCGTGTCGGGGCTGGTCCACCGGCATGTCAAACAGGACGGCGGGGCGGGCCAGTTCGCCCATGTCGTGCTCGACGTGCAGCCGATGGACGACGACGGGACGGGTGCCGGCGCGCCCACGGGGTTCGCGTTCGCGACCACCGTGGTCGGTGGCCGGGTGCCGCAGGAGTACGTCCGCGCGGTCGAGGCGGGCTGCCGGGACGCCCTTGCCGAGGGGCCGGTCGGCGGGTACCCCGTGACGGGGCTGCGGGTCACGCTGACCGACGGCGCGACGCACTCCAAGGACTCGTCCGAGATGGCGTTCCGCACGGCCGGGCGGCTTGCCCTGCGGGAGGCTCTGCGGGCGTGCGTCACCGTCGTGCTGGAGCCGGTGGCCGAGGTGACGGTCACCGTGCCCGAGGACGCGGTCGGCGCGGTGCTCGGCGATCTCGCCGCCCGCCGGGGCCGGGTCACCGGCTCGGTGGCGCGGGCGGGTTCGGCGGTCCTGACCGCGACGGTTCCGCTCGCGGAACTGTTCGGCTACGCGACGCGGCTGCGGAGCCGGACGCAGGGGCGGGGCACGTTCACGGCTCGGCCCGTGGGGTACGCCCGGGTGCCGTCGGGGGCGGCTCTCGCCGGGTGACGGCTGCGGCCGCGTCGTGGCCGTTCGCGCAGTTCCCCGCGCCCCTTTTCGAGGGTGCGGGGAACTGCGCGCCGAGCCCCCGCCGGCGTGCAGTCGAGGATGCGGCGTGGTGCCCCCGTGCGGGCGCGTCGTGGCTGGTCGCGCAGTTCCCCGCGCCCCTGGGGGGTGGTGGTCGGGCCCCGTCAGGGGGCGCGGGGAACTGCGCGAACGGGGCGCGACGGCCGGTGGTCGCGGGGCGGGGGTCAGGCCCCGGGCGGGTGCGTCGTGGTGGGGCGCACCCGCCCGGGGCGCGGCCCCGGCGGTGGACGCCCGCCGTGGGCGCACCCGCCCGTACCCGGCCCCTGCGGTGGACGCCTGCCGCGGGCGCACCCGCCCGTACCCGGCCCCGGCGGTGGACGCCTGCCGCGGGCGCACCCGTCCGAGCCCGGCCCCCGGGGTGGGCGTCCGGCGCCCGGTCACCATCCCGTATCCATCGCCGCCAGTCCTGCCGAATCCCTTGACGGAGCTGGCTCCGGAGGTTTAACTCACGTCCTAAATTAAGCCGTGAGGGGCTTCGGGAGCCGAACGCAGGTGTCGGTTGCCGTAGCCGCCCCCGGGTTCACGACTCCCGGAAAGGGACACCAGGAGCCATGCGACGCATCCGAGCCGCTGCCGTCGGCGCCGTCACCCTCTCTCTCGCTCTCGCCGCCACGGCATGCGGGGGCGGTTCGTCGAACAGCGGCGGGTCCAACGACTCGCCGAAGACGCTCACCTACTGGGCTTCGAACCAGGGCGCGAGCATCGCCATCGACAAGAAGGTCCTCCAGCCCGAACTCGACAAGTTCCAGCAGCAGACCGGCATCAAGGTGAAGCTCGAGGTCGTGCCCTGGTCCGACCTGCTGAACCGCATCCTGACCGCGACCACCTCGGGTCAGGGCCCCGACGTGCTCAACATAGGCAACACCTGGAGCGCCTCGCTCCAGGCGACCGGCGCGCTGCTGCCGTGGGACTCCAAGAACTTCGCGAAGATCGGCGGCAAGGACCGCTTCGTCGACTCCGCGCTCGGCTCGACCGGGGCCGAGGGCAAGGACCCCGCCGCCGTCCCGCTGTACTCGATGGCGTACGCCCTCTACTACAACAAGAAGATCTTCGCCGACGCCGGCATCTCCCAGCCCCCGGCCACCTGGGACGAGTTGATCGCCGACGGCAAGAAGATCAAGGCGAAGGGCAAGTCGGTGCTCGGCGCCGAGGGCGCCAACGTCTCCGAGAACATCCACCACGTCTTCGTCTTCGCCAAGCAGCACGGCGCGGACTTCTTCTCCTCCGACGGCAAGCCCAACTTCACCGACCCCAAGGTGGTCGACGCGGTCAAGCAGTACGTCGACCTGATGGCCAAGGACAAGGTCATCCCCACCGGTGACGCCGAGTACGCGCAGAACCAGTCGGTCAGCGACTTCGCCAAGGGCAAGCAGGCCATGCTGCTGTGGCAGTCCGCCGCCGCCAACCTCAAGTCGCAGGGCATGAGCGACAGCGACTACGGCATCGCGCCCGTCCCGGTCCAGTCCGGCACCCCCGGCACCGGCGCCCAGACCAACTCGATGGTCGCGGGCATCAACATCGCCGTCTTCAAGAACAGTCACAACCTCGACGGCGCCACGAAGTTCGTGAAGTTCATGACGAGCGACGACGAGCAGAAGATCCTCAACACCGCGTACACCTCCATCCCGCCGGTCAAGGCCGCGCAGGAGGACGCGCAGTTCAACTCCGCGTCCAACTCGGTGCTGAAGAACACCCTCGCCACCAGCGCGGCCGCGCTGCCGCAGGTGGCCTCGGAGTCGCAGTTCGAGACGGCGGTCGGCACGGCCGTCAAGGACCTGTTCGCCGACGCCGCGGCCGGCCACGCGGTCACCACGGACTCGGTGAAGGCCGCGCTGGAGAAGGCCCAGCAGCAGATGCCGGCGGCCTGAACAAGATGACCACGACCACCGCTCCCACAAAAGAGCCGGTGCGAGGAGCCACCCCCGGTGCGGCGCGCGAACCCCGCCGCCGCACCGGGCGGATCCGCCGCATCGGGCTTCCCTATCTCCTCCTGCTGCCCGCCCTGCTGCTCGAACTCCTGGTCCATCTCATCCCGATGGTCATCGGTGTGGTGATGAGCTTCAAGGAGCTCACGCAGATCTACATCAGCAACTGGAACACCGCGCCCTGGGCCGGCTTCGGCAACTACAAGCTGTCGGTCGACTTCGACGCCCCCGTCGGCGAGGCCCTGCTGCACTCGTTCTACGTCACGGTCGCCTTCACGCTGCTGTCGGTCGGCCTGTGCTGGCTGATCGGCACCGCCGCCGCGATCTTCATGCAGGAGACCTTCGCCGGCCGCGGCCTGCTGCGCGCGCTGTTCCTGATCCCGTACGCCCTGCCGGTCTACGCGGCCGTCATCACCTGGGTGTTCATGTTCCAGCACGACAACGGCCTGGTGAACCACGTGCTGCACGACCAGCTGCACCTCACCGACAAGCGGTCGTTCTGGCTGATCGGCGACAACAGCTTCTACGCGCTGCTCACCGTGTCGGTGTGGAAGGGCTGGCCGTTCGCGTTCCTGATCGTCATGGCGGGCCTCCAGAACATCCCCAAGGAGCTGTACGAGGCCGCCGCGCTGGACGGCGCGGGGATGCTCCAGCAGATCCGCCGCATCACCCTGCCGTCGCTGCGCGCGGTCAACCAGGTGCTGATCCTGGTGCTGTTCCTGTGGACGTTCAACGACTTCAACACGCCCTACGTCCTGTTCGGCAAGGCCGCCCCGGAGTCCGCGGACCTCATCTCGGTCCACATCTACCAGGCGTCCTTCGTCACCTGGAACTTCGGCACCGGCTCCGCCATGTCCGTGCTCCTGCTGCTCTTCCTGCTGGTCGTGACCGGCGTGTACCTGGTGCTCACCTCGCGTGGACGGAGGACGTCCGATGTCTGAGTCCCCCCTCGCGGTGCGGGCCCCCGGGTCCCTGAAGGCGCGAGCCGCCGCCCGGCCCGTCAAGTCGCCGATGGCGCCGCCCACTTCCTTCCTCTGGGCCCGGCGGATCTTCCTCACGCTGCTCACCGGCTTCGTGCTGATCCCGGTGTACGTGATGATCTCCAGCTCGCTGAAGCCGCTCGCGGACGTCACGGGCCAGTTCCGCTGGATACCGAGCGGCCTGACCATCCGGCCGTACATCGACATCTGGTCCACGGTCCCGCTGGCCCGGTACTTCGGCAACTCGCTGATCGTGGCGGGCGCGGCGACCGTCAGCTCGGTGGTGATCGCGGTGTTCGCCGCGTACGCCGTCAGCCGCTACAACTTCCGCGGCAAGCGGGTCTTCACCGTCACCGTGCTGTCCACCCAGATGTTCCCGGGCATCCTGTTCCTGCTGCCGCTGTTCCTCATCTACGTCAACATCGGCCAGGCCACCGGCATCGCGCTGTTCGGCTCCCGCGGCGGCCTCATCCTCACCTACCTCACCTTCTCGCTGCCGTTCTCGATCTGGATGCTGATCGGGTACTTCGACTCGGTGCCGCGCGACCTGGACGAGGCGGCGCTGGTGGACGGCTGCGGGCCGCTCGGCGCGCTGTTCCGGGTGGTCGTGCCGGCCGCGATCCCCGGCATCGTCGCGGTCGCCGTCTACGCCTTCATGACCGCCTGGGGCGAGGTGCTGTTCGCGTCCGTCATGACCAACGACGCCACCCGCACCCTCGCGGTCGGCCTCCAGGGCTACTCCACGCTCAACGACGTGTACTGGAACCAGATCATGGCCGCCTCGCTGGTCGTGAGCGTCCCGGTGGTCGCGGGCTTCCTGCTGCTCCAGCGCTATCTCGTCGCGGGGCTCACGGCGGGTGCCGTCAAGTGACCGACTCCTCCACATCCGAAGGGAATTCCGTGACCATCGACCTCGCCGCCCTCCCGCAGGACTTCCTCTGGGGCACGGCCACCTCGGCGTACCAGATCGAGGGAGCGGTCGCCGAGGACGGCCGTTCCCCCTCGATCTGGGACACCTTCTCGCGCACGCCGGGGGCCATCGACAACGGAGACATGGGGGACGTCGCCTGCGACCACTACCACCGCTGGCGCGAGGACATCGACCTCATGCGCCAACTCGGCACCAACGCCTACCGGTTGTCGATCGCCTGGCCGCGCGTGGTGCCCGGCGGCGACGGCCCGGTCAACGCCAAGGGCCTCGCGTTCTACGACGAGTTGATCGACGGCCTGCTGGCCGCGGGCATCACCCCGTCCGTCACCCTGTACCACTGGGACCTCCCGCAGGTGCTCCAGGACCGCGGCGGCTGGCCCGAGCGCGAGACCGCCGAGCACTTCGCCGCGTACGCCTCGATCGTGGCCGAGCGCCTCGGCGACCGGGTCCGCCACTGGACCACCCTCAACGAGCCGTCCTGCTCCGCCTGGATCGGGCACCTCGAAGGCAAGATGGCGCCGGGTCTCACCGACCTGACGGCCGCCGTGCGCGCCTCCTACCACCTGCTGCTCGGCCACGGCCTTGCCGCGCAGGCGATCCGCGCCGCCGCCCCCGACGCCGAGATCGGCATCGTCAACAACCTCTCCACCGTGCACGCGGCCACCGACCGCCCGGAGGACGAGGCAGCCGCCCGCCGCCACGACGGACACGTCAACCGCTGGTGGCTCGACCCGGTCCACGGCCGCGGCTTCCCCGCCGACATGCAGGAGGTGTACGGCGTCGAACTCCCCGAGCGCCCCGGGGACCTGGAGACCATCGCGGCGCCGCTGGACTGGCTGGGCCTGAACTACTACTTCCCGGCCGCCATCGCCGACGACCCCAACGGGCCCGCGCCACGCGCCCGTTCCGTGCGGCGCCTCGGCGTGCCGCGCACCGGCATGGACTGGGAGATCGACGCGAACGGCATCGAGACCCTGCTGCTGCGCCTCACCCACGACTACGGCGCGCGCAAGCTGTACGTCACGGAGAACGGCTCCGCCTACCCCGACGTCGTACGCCCCGACGGCACGGTCGACGACCCGGAGCGTCAGGACTACCTGGTCCAGCACCTGGCCGCGTGCGCCTCGGCGGCCCGCAAGGGTGCCCCGCTGGCGGGCTACTTCGCCTGGTCGCTGCTGGACAACTTCGAGTGGGCGTACGGCTACGACAAGCGCTTCGGCCTGGTCCACGTCGACTACCGCACCCAGCGCCGCACCATCAAGGGCAGCGGCCACCGGTACGCGGAGATCGTCCGCGGGCACCGGGGCGTGCGCCGACGCGCCGCCTGAGACCGGCGGGTCGGGGCGACGCGCGGCGCCGCCCCGACCCACCGCCGGACGGCGGAACCGCCGGATCGCGAGAACCGCCGGATCGCCAAGACCGCCGGACAGCAAAAACCGCCGTACAGCAATAACCGCCAGACCGGCCGGCGGACGCGGGTGCGGGAACCTCGCGCCCGCCGGCCCTCCATGAATGTCATGCACCTGCCATTCACTCATCACCGACCGGGAGAGCCGCATGTCATCGAGACCGACCCGCACCGTCCTCGCCGCGTTAGCCACGACGGCCCTGCTGCTGACCGCACCGGCCCTGGTGGCCCCCGCCTCCGCCGCGACGGCGGCCGCGGCCGCCACCTGGGACACCGACCGGGCGGCCGGCGCCTACGCCGCGAACCCCGCCGCCGTCACCGCCTCCGGCAGCGAGAACGGCGGCACCACCCCCGGCCTCGCCTTCGACGGCGCCGGCTCCACCCGCTGGTCCAGCAACTTCGCCGACGACGCGTGGATCTCGATCGACCTCGGCACCACGATCCGCGTCGACAGCGTCACCCTCGACTGGGAGGCGGCGTACGGCAAGAAGTACGCCCTTGAGGTCTCCAAGAACGGCACCGACTGGACGCCCTTCTACACGGAGACGGCCGGTACCGGCGGCTCGGTCACCGCGCACACCTACCCGCAGGAGGTCGTGGGCCGCTACGTCCGCCTGCGCGGCATCCAGCGCGCCACGCAGTGGGGCTACTCCCTGTACTCCTTCAAGATCTACGGCGGCGAACCGGCCCCGGCGTCCACCACCCGCGCCAACCTCGCCCTGAACCACCCGGCGTTCAGCAACTACTACCAGGACGCGGGCAGTTCCCCCTCGTACGTCACCGACGGCGGCTGGCCGGCCGACCTCAAGGGCGGCAGCACCCGCTGGGCCAGCGACTGGAACACCGACCGCTGGGTCTCGGTCGACCTCGGCGCGAGCTCCACCATCTCCTCGGTCGACCTGTACTGGGAGTCGGCGTACGCGGTCGACTACCAGCTCCAGGTCTCCGACGACAACCGCACCTGGCGCACGGTCTACGAGCCCTCGGCCGCCGAGATCTCCACCCGCCGCGCGAACGTCAAGGCGCCCGGCGACGCGACGGGCCTGCACGACACCGTCACCCTCTCCTCGCCCGCCACCGGCCGCTACATCCGCATGCTGGGCAAGGAGCGCCGAAGCTTCTACAACCCGGCGCCCTACACGGCCCAGTTCGGCTACTCGCTCTACGAGTTCCAGGTCTGGGGCACCGGCGGCAGCGCGTCGGCGGCCTACCCGGCGCTGCCCGCCGACCAGAGCGGCAGCTACCGCACCACGTTCTTCGACGACTTCACCGGCGCCTCTCTCGACCGCTCCAAGTGGCGTGTGGTGCGCACCGGAACGGAGATGGGCTCCGTCAACGGCGAGTCCCAGGCGTACGTGGACTCCCCGGACAACATCTCCGTGCGCGACAACGAGTTGATCCTCCACGCCAAGTACTGCAAGGGCTGCACCCAGGCCGGCGGCGGCACCTACGACTTCACCTCGGGCCGCATCGACACCAACACCCACTTCGACTTCACGTACGGCAAGGTCAGCGCCCGCATGAAGCTCCCGGTCGGCGACGGCTTCTGGCCCGCCTTCTGGCTGCTGGGCAGCAATGTCGACGACCCGTCCGTCTCCTGGCCCGCCTCCGGCGAGACCGACATCATGGAGAACATCGGCTACCCCGACTGGACCAGCACCGCCCTGCACGGCCCCGGCTACTCCGCCGACGGCAACATCGGCGCCCGCCAGACCTACCCGGGCGGCGGCACGGCCGACCGGTGGCACACCTACGCGGTCGAGTGGACCCCGACCTCGATCCGCTTCTACGTCGACGACGCCCTGGTCCAGGAGACGACCCGCACCGTCCTCGAATCCACCCGCGGCCAGTGGGTCTACGACCACAACGAGTACGTCATCCTGAACCTCGCCCTGGGCGGCGCCTACCCCGCCGGCTGGAACAAGGCCACGACCCCGTACTGGGGCCTGCCCCAGTCCAGCGTCGACAAGATCGCGGCCGGGGGAGTGCAGGCCGAGGTGGACTGGGTCCGCGTCGAACAGAAGGGCTGACCGCGGCACCCTCGGCCCGGGCCACATCGCGGTGAACCTACGGGCGAGCGCACGCGTATCTCATCTGCGTGGCAGGATCCCTCACCATGAGTGCGTCGGCGGCGGTACGGAGCCTGCGGGCCGTGGTGTTCGCCGCGGTGTGCGTGCTGCTCGCTGCCGCCGGGCACGGGCTGGCCATGGGGCACATGCCGTCGCCCCGGGTCGACGCCCTGGCCTTCGCCGCCGTGTTCGGGCTCGGGTGGGTGCTCGGCGGGCGCGAGCGGTCGCTGACCGGGATCACCGGCGCCATGCTCGTCACCCAGGGGGTCCTGCACTTCGCCTTCGGGCTCGGTCACGGGGCCGGTGGCTCCGTGACGGACATGGGGTCCATGGCGTCCATGCCGGGCATGGACATGGGGAGCGCGCAGTCGCACGCCCTCACCGGGCACGCCACCCTCGCCCACCTGTGCGCCGCCCTGCTCGCCGCCTGGTGGCTGCGGCGGGGCGAGGCCGCGCTCTTCTCCCTGCTGCGGCGGACCGCCGGGTTCGTGCCCGGCCTGGTGGCCTGGTGGCGGGACGCGCCCCTCGTCCTGCCGGGCGCCCGCATCACGCGGGTTCCGGACGCGCCCGACGCGCCTCCGCTGCGGCCGCTGCGGCACGCCGTGCACCGGAGGGGGCCTCCGGCCGGGTTCGCGTTCTCGATCTGACCCGACCGAACCCACTCCCGTACGGAGATCTCCTCAGTCATGTCCGCACACCGTTCCCCCCTGCGCCGCGCCGGCACCGTGACCGCTCTCGCCGCCGTCGGCCTGTTCGCCGCCGCCGGTGTCGCCTCCGCGCATGTCACCGTCCACCCCGAGAGCTACGCCAAGGGTGCCACCGACGGCCAGCTGACCTTCCGCGTGCCGAACGAGGAGGACAGCGCCGCCACCACCAAGGTGCAGGTCTTCCTGCCCACCGACCACCCGGTCCTCGGCGTGCTCGTCTCGCCGCACGACGGCTGGACCCCCAAGGTCACCACCACCAAGCTGAAGACGCCCGTCAAGACCGACGACGGCACCATCACCGAGGCCGTATCCGAGATCACCTGGACCGGCGGCAAGATCGGGGCCGGGCAGTACGAGGACTTCGACGTCGCCTTCGGGCAGCTGCCCGACGACACCGACCAGCTGACCTTCAAGGCCCTGCAGACCTACTCCGACGGCAAGACCGTCCGCTGGATCGAGCAGGCGCAGAGCGGGGACGACGAGCCCGAGAACCCGGCCCCGGTCGTCAAGCTCACGGCCAAGGGCGCCGGGGGCAGCGAGAGCGGCGAGCAGTCCCCGGCCGCCTCCACCGCCACCGCGTCGGCCGCCAAGAGCTCCGCCTCCGGTGACTCCGCAAGCGACTCCACCGCCCGCGGGCTCGGCATCGCGGGGCTGGTCGTGGGAGTCCTCGGGCTCGCGGCCGCGGCCTTCGCGCTGGTTCGGGCGCGCTCCGCGCGGTCGTAGCAGCCGGACAGTGCGGGTCCGTCGTGGTTGATCGCGCAGTTCCCCGCGCCCCTCAGGGCCGCGGGGAACTGCGCGACAAGCCCCTACCGGGCCATCACCCGGTCAGGAGTGCGTCAGCTCCAGCTCGCGTACGGGGCGGCTGTCCTCCCGGACGGGCTCGGCCTCGGCGACCGGAGCCGAGCCGTGCCGCCACAGCCACAGCACGTCCCGGCCGAACGACCACACCAGCGACCCCAGCGCCGCCAGCACCACCGCCAGGTTCGCCGCCTGCGGCAGCAGCTGCGCGCCGGCCAGGAGCAGGCAGATGCCCTGGAGGGCGGCGACCGTCTTGCGGGCCATGCTGTGCGGGAGTTCGCCGTTCAGCCACGGCCAGACGCGGGCGGCGGCGACGAAGACGTAGCGCATGGTGCCGATCAGCAGCACCCACGGGCCGAGCTGCGTCGACACGTACACGCTGAGCACCAGGATCAGGAACGCGTCGACCTCCATGTCGAAACGCGCGCCGAGCGCCGTGGACGTGCCGGTGGCGCGGGCGACCTTGCCGTCGACGCCGTCGAGGATGAGCGCCACGGCCGTCAGGCCGACCAGCAGCGACACCGGGGGCGAGCTCTCGAAGGAGTCCGCGACCAGCGCCGTCACACCGCCCACGAGGGTCGCCCGGCCGAGGGTGACCCGGTTCGCCGGGCCGAATGAGCGCGGCCGGGTGCGGTGCAGGGCCCGGGAGAGCACCGCCCAGGTGGCGACGGCGAAGACCAGGCCGGTCACCCAGCCCGCGGGGCCCATGCCGATCGCCGAGCCGAGCAGGGCCAGCAACAGGATCTGTACGCCCGCTCCCACAGCGGTCTCCTGCTGGACCGGCCTTGCGTCGTAAGTGTTGTTCAGGACCACCGCACGTCCTCCGGCCGAGTGACAGAGTCGATCAACGCCGCGTACTGTGCGCGGCCTGTGCACTTCTCGGTACGTGCACCACTTCCCGAACGTTCAGGAGGATGCCGATGAACCGCTCCGCGCGTGCCTTCTGGCTCCGCTCGCCCGGCCACGGCGAGGTCCGTGACACCGCCCTGCCCGAGCCCGAGGAGGGCGAGGTCGTGGTGCGTTCGCTGTACTCCGGTGTCTCGCGGGGCACGGAGACCCTCGTGTTCCGCGGCGGCGTACCGGAGAACCAGCACGCGGCGATGCGGGCACCGTTCCAGGAGGGCGACTTCCCCGGACCGGTGAAGTACGGCTACCTCAGCGTCGGTGTGGTCGAGGAAGGGCCCGACTCCCTCCTCGGGCGTACGGTGTTCTGCCTGTACCCGCATCAGACGCGGTACGTCGTCCCCGTGAGCGCCGTGACCGTGGTGCCCGACTCCGTGCCTGCCGCGCGCGCCGTGCTCGCCGGGACCGTGGAGACCGCCGTCAACGCCCTCTGGGACGCGGCCCCCATGATCGGCGACCGGATCGCCGTCGTCGGCGGCGGCATGGTCGGCTGCTCGGTGGCCGCCCTGCTCGCCCGCTTCCCCGGCGTACGGCTGCAACTCGTCGACGCCGACCCCGCGCGCGCCAAGACCGCCGAGGCCCTCGGCGTCGGCTTTGCCGCGCCCGGCGACGCGCTCGGCGACTGCGACCTCGTCGTGCACGCCAGCGCCACCGAGCAGGGTCTCGCCCGCTCCCTCGAACTGCTGGCCCCGGAGGGTACGGTCGTCGAACTCAGCTGGTACGGCGACCGGACGGTCAGCCTTCCGCTCGGCGAGGCGTTCCACTCCCGCCGGCTCACCCTGCGCAGCAGCCAGGTCGGCACCGTCTCCCCGCGGCGCGCCTCCCGCTCCTACGCCGACCGGCTCGCCCTCGCCCTCGACCTGCTCGCCGATCCGGCGCTCGACGCCCTGATCACCGGGGAGAGCGCCTTCGACGAACTGCCCGACGTGATGCCCGAGCTGGCCTCCGGCAGGATCCCCGCGCTGTGTCATCTGGTCCGCTATCCGGACCCTGGTCCGGACCTCGTTCCGGACGCCGGTTCGGAAGCCGGTTCAGGCCCGTGTTCGGACCCCGCCTGACGGAATCGTTGACTCCGATTCGGTCCGGTAGTTCATTCCGGTACGGCTTGCGCGCCTGACCTGAGAAAAGAGTGTGAGCCGACTGAACGCGGGGGAGCGAAGAGCCGTACTACACGGCATCCACCGGAAGTAATCCACCGGTGGGCCAGACGCGCCGCACCTGGAGGGTCGTCCGTTGTTCAGTGTCACCGTCCGCGATCACATCATGATCGCCCACAGCTTCCGCGGCGAGGTCTTCGGACCTGCGCAGCGCCTGCACGGAGCCACGTTCCTCGTCGACGCCACATTCCGGCGGGAGCAGCTGGACGACGACAACATCGTCGTCGACATCGGACTCGCCACCCAGGAACTCGGTTCCGTGGCAGCCGAGTTGAACTACCAAAACCTCGACGACGTGCCCGAGTTCGCCGGGATCAACACCTCGACCGAGTTCCTCGCCAAGGTGATCGCGGACCGGCTCGCCGAGGCGATCCACAAGGGCGCCCTCGGCGAGGGCGCCAAGGGCATCGCGGGGATCTCCGTCACCCTGCACGAGTCGCATGTCGCCTGGGCGAGTTACGAGCGTGCGCTGTGACGGACACGACCCTGGACCCGGCCCGGCTCACCTACGTGCCCGCGCAACCGAACGCCCGCAAGAACGGCGATCTGCTCCCCATGTCCCTGCGCACCGTGTACTTCGTCATGCCGGGCGGGGTCGACGACCCGTCCGCGCCGAGCGGCGGCAACGCCTACGACCGGCGCGTCTGTCTGGACCTGCCCGGCTTCGGCTGGCAGGTCGACAAGCTCGCCGTCGCCGGTGACTGGCCCCGGCCCAAGGAGGCGGACCGCGCCGAACTCGCGCGCACTCTGGGCGCGTTGCCCGACGGCGCCGTCGTACTGATGGACGGGATCGTCGCCTGCGGCGTCCCCGAGATCGTGGTCCCCGAGGCCGAACGGCTGCGCCTCGCCGTCCTGGTCCACCTGCCGCTCGGCGACGAGCGGGGCCTCGACCCCGCGACCGCCGCCGACCTCGACGCCCGGGAACGCGCCGTGCTGCGCGCCGTCCCCGCCGTCATCGCGACCAGCGACTGGGCGGTCCGCCGCCTGGTCTCGCACCACGGACTCGCCCCCGAGCGGGTGCACGCCGCGACCCCCGGCGCCGACATCGCGCCGCTCGCGGTGGGCACCGACGGTGTCTCCCGGCTGCTGTGCGTGGCCTCGCTGACACCGCGCAAGGGTCAGCACCGGCTGATCGAGGCGCTCGCCACGGCGACCGACCTGCCGTGGAGCTGCGTCCTCGTCGGCGGTCTCGGACAGGACCCGGAGTACGTCGCCCATCTGCGGTCCCTCATCGCCAAGTACGGCATCGGGGACCGGATCACCCTCGCCGGACCGCAGGCCGGCGCCCGGCTCGACGCCACCTACGCGGCCGCCGACCTGATGGTGCTGATGTCGTACGCGGAGACCTACGGCATGGCCGTGACCGAGGCGCTGGCCCGCGGCATCCCGGTGCTGGCCACCGATGTCGGCGGGCTGCCGGAGGCGCTCGGCCGCGCCCCCGACGGCGGGGTGCCCGGCATCCTCGTCCCGCCGGAGGACCCGGCCGCGCTCGCTGTCGAGTTGCGCGCCTGGTTCGGCGAGGCCGACGTGCGGCGCCGGCTGAAGGCGGCCGCCCGCGGGCGGCGGGCCGCCCTGGACGGCTGGGCCACCACGGCCCGCAGCCTGGCCGGCGTCCTGGGCCGGCTCCCCAGCGAGCCCAGGAGGGCGGCATGAGCGGAACCACGGCTTCCAAGCCTGCTTCTGATACGGCGTCCCCGGCGCCCGGCGCCACGGCCGGCGGCCGCCAGGGCAAGGTCCCGGTCCAGCCGGGGCCGCGCGAGGCGAAGGACGGGGAGGTGGGCGCCGTGACCGGCGAGACCACGGGCGGGACGGCCCGATCGGCCACGGCGGCCGCGGCAGCCGGTACGGCTTCGGGCGCGGCCGGCGGGCCCGCGGACGACGGTGCGGTCATCGCCGGGGCCGGCCCCGTCCGGGCGGCCGAGCGGGCCACCCTGCGGCTGCGCGACACCGACCCCGAGGAGCCGCCCCGCTACGCGCCCGAGTGGCTC
The DNA here is from genome assembly GCF_000974985.2 of Streptomyces mangrovisoli. Classification (GTDB taxonomy): domain Bacteria; phylum Actinomycetota; class Actinomycetes; order Streptomycetales; family Streptomycetaceae; genus Streptomyces; species Streptomyces mangrovisoli. Next base: position 38,507 of record NZ_LAVA02000071.1, read on the forward strand.
GCGCTGCGGGAGGAGGCCGACGCCTTCGCCCGCGCCGCCGACCTGCTCGACCCGCTGCGCATCCGGCTCGCCAACCTGCCCGGCCGCGCGCACGGGACCGTCATCCACGACCTGGGCTGCGGCACCGGCTCCATGGGCCGCTGGCTGGCCCCGCGGCTGGACGGCGCCCAGCACTGGGTCCTGCACGACCGCGACCCCTACCTGCTGCACTTCGCGGCCGTGGCCTCGCCCCGCGCGGCCGCCGACGGCAGCCGGGTCACCGTGGAGACCCGGCGCGGCGACGTCGCCCGGCTCACCCCGGACGCGCTCGTGGGCGCCACCCTCGTGACCGCCTCCGCCCTCCTCGACGTGCTGACCCGCGAGGAGGTCGAGGCGCTCGCCGAGGCCTGTGCCGGGGCGAGCTGCCCGGCCCTGCTGACGCTGTCGGTCGCGGGCCGGGTCGAGCTCGAACCGGCGCACCCGCTGGACACCGAGATCGTCGAGGCGTTCAACGCCCACCAGCGGCGGGACGGACTGCTCGGCCCGGACGCGGTCGACGTCGCCTGCGAGGCGTTCGGGGAACGCGGCGCCACCGTCATCGTGCACCCGAGCGCCTGGCGGCTCGGCCCGGAGCAGGCCGAGCTCACCGCGCAGTGGCTGCGCGGCTGGGTCGGCGCGGCCGTCGAGGAGAGCCCCGAGCTCGCGGAACGCGCCGAGGCCTATCTGGCCGAGCGCCTCGCGGCCTGCGCGGCCGGCGAGCTGCGGGTCGTCGTGCACCACAACGACCTGCTGGCGCTGGCCCGGCCGACGGACGGTGCCTGATGAGCGTGCAGACGGTGGGTGCGGCCGGTCCGCTCGCCCGCATACGCGAGGGGTACGGCGGCGCGCGCGGGAAGGCTCAGGGCGCGCGGGTCACCGTCACCCTCGAGAAGCAGGCCGGCGACGACGCGCAGACGACCACCGGGCGCGAGGCGATAGCCGCCGGGCGTGAGGCCAAGGCCGCGGGGCATGAGGCCAAGGCCGCCGGGCGTGAGACGAAGGCCGCCGGCCATGACGCCAAGCCCGCCGCGCGGGAGGCCGAGGCCGCCGGGCGTGAGGTCAAGCCCGTCGGGCATGGCGTGAAGGATCTGGCCGTCGGGGGAGCCGTCGCCCGGGAAGCCGTCGCCCGGGAGGCGGAGCACAGCGTCGCCCGGGAGGTGCAGCCCGCCCCGAGGGAGACCCGGGCCGCCGCCGTCGCCCCCGACGCCTCCACCCCGCGGCGCGGCAGCGCAGCCGCCCGCGCCCTGCGCACCCACTTCGGCACCGTCGCCGGAGTCGCCATCCTCGGCCTGCTGCTGTGGCGGCTCGGCACCGGCGTCTTCCTGGACGGGCTGCGCCGCATCGACGGCCCGACGCTGGCCGTGGCGCTGATCGTCGGCGCCGTCACCACCGTCTTCAGCGCCTGGCGCTGGCAGTTGGTGGCCCGCGGGCTGAACATCCGGCTGCCCCTCGGAGCCGCCACCGCCGACTACTACCGCGCGCTGTTCCTCAACGCGGCCCTGCCCGGCGGGGTCCTCGGCGACGTGCACCGCGCGGTCCGGCACGGGCAGAGCGCGGGCGACGTCGGGCGCGGCGTGCGCGCCGTGGTCCTGGAGCGGGCCGCCGGCCAGATCGCCCTGACCGTCACCGGCGTCACGGTCCTGCTGACCGTGCCCTCCCCGGTCCTCGTCGAGGCCCGCAACGTCGCCCCGCTGGCGCTCTTCGCCGCCGTGGGCGCGTTCGCCGTGGTCACGGCCGTACGGATGAACCGGGCTCCGTCCACCCGCGGCCGGGTGCTGCGCAGGACGCTCGCCGAGGCGCGCGAGTGCCTGTTCTCCCGCCGCAACGGGCCCGGTGTCGCCCTGTCCTCGGCCGTCGTCCTCGCCGGCCACATCGCGATGTTCGTGGTCGCCGCCCGGGTCGTCGGGGTCGACGCCTCCGCGCTGGTGCTGCTGCCGCTCGCGATCCTCGCGCTGGTGGCCATGGGCATCCCGCTGAACATCGGCGGCTTCGGCCCCCGGGAGGGCGCCACCGCCTGGGCGTTCGCCGCCGCCGGGCTCGGCGAGGGCGACGGGCTGTCCGTCGCGGTGGTCTACGGCGTGCTCAGCTTCGCCGCCAGCCTGCCCGGAGCCCTCGTCCTGATCGCCCGCTGGTACACCGGCCTGCGCGAGCGGGCGCAGGCGCCGGAGGCGGCGGACGCGGCGGCCGGACCCGCCGATACCGCGCGGAATTCGGGGAATTCGAAGGCGGAGGTCTCCGGGTCCGCCGCGGCGGACCCGGAGGCGGCTCAGGTCAGCAACTCGACATACGCGCCGAAGGATTCCGCGAGGCTCGCCAGCAAAGCCTTCCCCTTTTCCGCCGAACCCAGGGAAGGACGGCCGATGACACCCGATTCGGTATAGGCGGACATTCCGACGGTGAGCAGATGCCGGCGGTCGTCCGCGGTGAAATCGGCGGACTCGTTGCCGGGCCGGACCAGTTCGGGATGAGCGTGCAGCAGAATGGAGGTCTCGATTTCCCCCGCGTGCATGTCGGTGAGGAGCGAGGTCACCACCCCCGCCCGCTCCCGCGCCGTCTCCCAGTCCTCCGCGGCCGGGAACAGCGCCATCCGCTCACCGCGCGCGGAGGACTCCTGAACCACGTTGCCCAGCACGTAGTTGCCGCCGTGCCCGTTGACCACCACCAGGGCGTCGACGCCCGAGCGGCGCAGCGAGTCCGCGATGTCCCTGACCACCGCGTGAAGAGTCACGGAGGAGATGCTGACGGTCCCCGGCCACGCCGCATGTTCGTGCGAGCAGGCGATCGTCACGGGAGGAAGGAGGTGCACCGGGTGCGCAGCGGCGATCTCCCGGGCGATGGCACAGGCGACGAGCGTGTCGGTCGCCAGCGGAAGAAACGGACCGTGCTGTTCGAAGCTCCCGACCGGAAGGACGGCGACCTGTGTTGAAACGCCCGCCCCCCGCGTCCGTACGTCTTCCGTAGTGTCCGCCGGCAACAGACCGTATGCTGCCGAACCCGCGCCCGAACCAACCATTTCTTCACGGCCTTTCGTCTCTGCTTAGGAATCAGATCATGACAGAAAAAGTCGGTGTACTCGGCAAGAAGTCGCCACAGCGCACGGGCGTGGAACGCGTTGTGAATGCTCCGCTGCCCACCGTCTACGGCAAGTTCCAGGCGATCGGCTACATGGACCACGACCGCGGTGACGAGCAAGTGGCGCTGGTGTACGGCGAGATCGGCACCGAGGAGGTCCTCACCCGGCTGCACTCGGAGTGCCTGACCGGGGACGCGTTCGGATCCCAGCACTGCGAGTGCGGCGACCAGCTGGCGGCGGCACTGCGCGCGGTCGTCGCCGAGGGCCGGGGTGTCGTGGTCTATCTGCGGGGTCACGAGGGCCGTGGCATAGGACTGCTGGGCAAGCTGCGCGCGATGGCGCTCCAGGCGGAGGGCCTGGACACGGTGGAGGCGAATCTCGCCCTCGGCCTGCCGGTCGACGCCCGGGACTACGGTGTCGCCGCGGAGATCCTGAAGGACCTCGGTGTGCGCTCCGTACGGCTGATGTCGAACAACCCGCGCAAGCGCGAGGCGCTGGTCGACAACGGCGTCACGGTGGCCGAGACGGTGCCGCTGCTGATCCCGCCGTGCGAGAACAACATCACCTACCTGCGCACCAAGCGGGAGCGGCTGGACCACCACCTGCCGCACCTGGACGCCGCGGTCGCGCACTGGTCCTGACGGGCACGGGGGCCGCGGGGCGCAAGGCCCCGCCCGCCACCCCGCGGATCCGCCCGCGCCGACCGCTCGTGGACTACTCCACGATCGCCTCGTGGATCAGCTGCCGCAGCTCCGGGAAGATCTTCAGCGAGCTCTTCGGGCGCACCTGGGTCATGAACTGTACGGTCAGATCGCGGCCCGGGTCGACCCAGAACGTCGTCGTCGCCACCCCGCTCCAGCCGAACGAGCCGAGCCCCGTGGGGGACTGGGTGCGGGCCGGGTCGGTGACCACGGAGACGTTGAAGCCGAACCCGAGGCCCTCGTTGCCGGGTTCGTCGTGGGCCGGGCGGCTGCCGTAGGCCCGCAGGTCGGCGCCGCCGGGCAGCTGGTTGGCGGACATCAGGGCGAGCGACGCCGCCGTCAGCAGCCGGGTGCCGTCCAACTCGCCGCCGCGGCGCAGCATTTCCATGAAGCGGTGGTAGTCGTGCGCGGAGGCCACCATGCCGCCGCTCGCGGACAGGAAGCGGGGGCGGCCCCGCAGCGGCAGACCGGCGATCGGCTCGATGCCGCCGCCCTCGGTCTCGCCGTACAACTCGGAGAGTCTCGCGGCCTGTTCGTTGCTCACCTCGAAGCCCGCGTCCGTCATGCCCAGCGGGCGGAAGATCCGTTCGGCGAAGAACGCGTCCAGCGGGCGGCCGGACACCACCTCGATGATCCGGCCGAGGACGTTGGAGGCCACGGAGTAGTTCCACTGCGTGCCCGGCTCGAACTGCAGCGGCAGCCCCGCGTACACGTCGATCGTCTCGGCCAGGTCCGCGCCGGGCGGCACCGAGGACTCCAGGTGCGCGTCGCGGTAGAGGGCGTCGACGGGGTGGGAGTGGTAGAACGCGAACGTCAGCCCGGCCGTGTGGGTGAGCAGATGCCGTACGCGCACGGGCCCCTCGGCGGGCCGGGTGCGCACCTCGTCGCCGGAACCGCTCTCGTACACGCGGGGGTTCGCGAAGGCGGGCAGATACCGCTCGACCGGGTCGTCGAGCGACAGCCGGCCCTCCTCGACCAGCAGCAGCACGGCGACCGCGGTGACCGGCTTGGTCATGGAGTAGATCCGCCACAGCGTGTCCGCCTCGACGGGCAGCCCGGCGGCGACGTCGCGCCGGCCGAGCGTGGCCAGATGGGCGACCTGTCCGCCCCGCGCCACGGAGATCAGACAGCCCGGCAGCCGTCCGATGTCGACGTGGTGCGCGAAGTGCCGGTCGAGGCGCTCCAGCGCCCCGGGATCCAGTCCGACCTCGCCCGGATCGACCTCTTGCCGCAGCTGTGCCATCGCTCTTCCTCCACTCGCGTCGTACGAGGTGCGACTGGGATACCCCGCCCGGCCGTCCTCAGTCCTCATCGTCGCGCAGGAACGGGCGAACCCGTCCCCGCATCGGGGTCAGGTGTGATCGACGCGACGGCACGGCCCGGCAGCGCGCGCCCCGCCATCGCGCCGGTGAGCGCCACCCCGGCGAGGACCGGCAGCGCGGCCGCGTCCGTGGCCGCGCCGGCGTTCATGAGCGCGGCCGCCGCGGCGACGCCCAGCGCGGGGCCGACGTTGAGCGCGGTCTGCTGCAACCCGCCCGCCACGCCCGCCTGTTCGACGGCGGCCAGGCGTACGACGAGCTGGGTCGCCGCGACCATGACGGTGCCGAACCCCGCCCCCAGCAGCGCGAACGCGGCGGCGCAGACGGCGGTGCCCGCCGGGTGGGCGAGGAGCAGCACGCCGGTGGCGAGCGCCGCCATCGCCCCGGTGACCGTCGTGCGGGGCCCGGCCCGGCGCAGCAGCATGGGGCACACGGGCGCGGCGAGCACCATCAGCACGGCGAGCGGCAGGGCGCGCAGGGAGCTGTGGAACGGGTCGAGGCCGAGGGTGTCCTGCAACAGGTGGTTGCCGACGAACAGCGCGCCGAACAGCGAGGCCGACGCGGCGACGAGCACGCCGAGCGCCGGGCCCGCGGCGGAGCGCGCGACGAGGGCGGGCGGCACCAACGGGTGTGCGGCGCGCCGCTCGTGCCGGACGAAGCCCGCGCCCGCGAGCAGCGCGGCCGCACCGCAGACCAGGGTGAGGGGGTCGGCCGAGGGCAGCGCCACCAGGGTGCGGACCAGACCCGCGAGCGCGACGCCGAGCAGGAGGGCGCCGGGGAGGTCGAGGGGGATGGGGTGGTCGAGTGGGGTGATGCGGTCGACTCGCGTGGGGCGGGCGGCCCGTGGGGCGTCGGGGCGCTCCGGTCCCGGGGCTCCCCACAGCGCCGCCGCCCCGAACCCCACCGCGGGCAGCACCCCCAGCAGGAAGACGGACCGCCAGCCGAACGCCGTGACCAGCGCTCCGCCCGCCACCGGACCGGCCGCCGCCGCGAGTCCGATCGCGCTCGTGCGGACGGCGATCGGGCCCGACAGCCGTTCCGGCGGGAACGCGGCCCGCACCATGCCGAGCGTGGCCGGCTGGAGCAGCGCGCCGCACGCGCCCTGCACCGCGCGCAGCCCGATCACCCAGCCGATGCCGGGCGCGGCCGCGATGGCCGCGGAGGCCGCGCCGAAGCCGAGCATCCCCAGCCCGAACGCGCGGCGGTGCCCGTAGCGATCGCCGAGCCGCCCGCAGAACACCAACAGCCCGGCGACGGCGACGAGATAGGCCGTGCTGGTCCACTGCACCTGCGCGTACGAGGCGTGCAGGTCGCGCCGGAGGGTGGGCTGGGCGACGGTCAGCACGGTTCCGTCCAGTGCGACGATCACCGCGCCGGACACGCTGCTCGCCAGCGTCAGACGGGCCTTCACCGGTCCGCCTCCGGTCCGAGGTGCGCGTCCAGCGCGGACCGCAGCAGCGGGGCGATGTCCTCGGCGCCCGTGGCGAGTTGCAGGCTGCCCCAGAGCCAGAGCTGGGCGATGCCGTGCAGGTTCGCCCACAGCGCGCCAGCGATCAGCCGGGCGTCCGCGTCCGGGCGCACCCGTGCCACCAGGGCGGCCAGCACGCCGAACAGCGGCAGGCTGGTCTCGCGCAGTCCCGGACGGCCGCTCTCCAGCACGTCGTGACGGAACATCAGCTCGTACATGCCGCGGTTGTCGCGGGCGAACGCGAGGTAGACCCGGGCCAGTTCGGCGAGTTGCTCGCGCGGTGGCGCCGTACCGTCGCCGATCGCGGCCGCGGCCCGCGCGCCGAGGCCGTCGAACCCGCGGCGGGCGATGGCGGACAGCAGTTCGCGGTGGGTGGGGAAGTAGCGGCGGGGCGCGCCGTGGGAGACCCCGGCGCGGCGGGCGATCTCCCGCAGGGTCAGCGCCTGGGCGCCCTCCCGCGCGACGAGCTCCACCCCCACGTCGACCAGCCGGTCCCGCAGCGGACGCCCGGTCCCGCCGCCGTACGCTCCGGTCCCGCCGCCGGACGCGCCGCTCCCGCCCCAGTCCTCGACCTCGCTCATAGACAGTGTCTACCAGGAGCCGTAGACACTGTCTACTCGCCCGTGCGGGTGACCGTACGGAATGCGGCGGCCGCACCCGCCGGTTGTCACCGATATGACTCAGGACGCCACGCAGAACGCACTGCTCGCACTGCTCTCCGAGGCCCGCGGCGGGGTGCTGGTCACCCTCAAGGGCGACGGCCGGCCCCAGCTGTCCAACGTCAGCCATCACTACTACCCCGACGAGGGACTGCTGCGGATCTCGGTCACCGACGACCGCGCCAAGACCCGCAACCTGCGGCGGGACCCGCGGGCGTCGTACCACGTGACCACGTCCGACCGCTGGGCGTACACGGTGGCCGAGGGCACCGCGGACCTCACGCCGGTCGCGCGCGACCCGCACGACGAGACCGTCGAGGAGCTGATCCGGCTCTACCGCGACATCCTCGGCGAGCACCCCGACTGGGACGACTACCGCGCCGCCATGGTCCGCGACGGCCGCCTGGTCGTACGGCTGCGGGTGGAGCGGGCGTACGGCATCCCACGGCGGGGGGACGGGGGCTAGGGACCGACTCGGCGAGGGGGCCGAGGTCGGGCGGCGGCGGGGGCCGAGGTCGGGCGGCGGCGAGGGGGCCCTAGGTGCCGTCGCGGCGGGCCGAGCGGTTCTCCAGGGCCTTGAGGACCGCCACCATGTCCTCGCCCCCGTGCCCCAGCGCCACCGTCTCCGCGAAGAGGGTGTGGCAGACGTCGAGCAGGGGAGAGGCGAGGCCGGCCGTGCGGGCGGCCTCGGCGATGAGGCGGTTGTTCTTGAGCACGTCCAGGGCGGCCGCCTGCACCGCGAAGTCGCGGGCGTGCAGCTTGGGCGCCTTCATCCGGGACACCCCGCTGGCCATCGGGCCCGCGTCCAGGACGTCGAGGAACAGCCGCGCGGGCAGCCCCTGCCGCTCGGCGAAGTGGAACGCCTCGGTGAACCCGGTCACCTGCGTGATCAGGAACAGGTTCACCGAGAGCTTCATGAGCAGCGCGTTCGGGGCCGCGCCGCAGACGAACGTCTCGCGGCACAGGGGCGCGAGCAGCGGCCGTACGGCGGCCACGGCCTCGTCCCCGCCCGCCAGCATGGCCACCAGCCGCCCCTGTTCGGCCGGGACCCGCGAGCCGGAGACCGGCGCCTCCGCATAACTCCCGCCCGCCGCGCGGACATCGCTCTCCAGCGCGGCCGAGTACCCGGGGGACGTCGTACCCATGTGCACGACGACATGTCCGGCGACCCGCCGCGTGAACTCCGATGTGCCGCGCGCCAGTACGGCGTCGACCGCGACGTCGTCTGCGAGCATCAGGAGTACCGTCCCGGCCCGCTCGAACACCTCCGCCGGATCCGCCGCCACCTCCGCCCCGGCCTCGCGCAGCGGCTCGGCGCGGGCGGCCGTGCGGTTCCACACCACGAGGGGGCGGCCTTCCCGCGCGAGGCGGAGCGCCATGGGCAGGCCCATCACGCCGAGGCCGATGAAGCCGATGCGTCCGTCGACATCCATGGGACCGCCCTTCGACCGCCGCCGGGGCCCGCCCCGGCCCACCGCGTTATGACAGGCGTCATAGTAGCAAGGCGTTATGACGCCGGTCATAATGAGCGAGGGGGAGGGTGCGCGAGGCCGAGGACGAGGGCCGGGAACGGAAGGCGGGACCTGGGCATGGCGGAGTCGAAGGGGGTCCGGTACGGCCCGCGGGAGCGCATGGTCTTCAGCGCGGCCCAGCTCATCCGGCGCGGCGGGCTCGCCGCGGCCGGGATGCGCGAGGTCGCCGCGCACGCCGAGGCGCCGCGCGGATCCCTTCAGCACTACTTCCCGGGCGGTAAGGAACAGCTGGTCAACGAGGCCGTGACCTGGGGCGGCCGGTACGCGGGCCGACGCGTCGCCCGCTTCGTCGAGGGGCTCGCCGAGCCGACGCCGGGCGCGCTGTTCGCCGCCATGGCCGGACAGTGGATCGACGAGTACACCGCGACGGGCTTCGCCGCCGGCTGTCCGGTCGCCGCGGCCACGGTGGACCGCGCGGCGGCCGGAGCCTCCACCCGGGAGGCCGCGGCCGCCGCCTTCGCCGCCTGGGCCGGGCCGGTGGCGCAGGCCCTGACCGGCATGGGCGTGCCCGCCGAGCGCGCCGGGGCGCTGGCCACGCTCATGATCAGCGCCCTGGAGGGGGCGATCCTCGTCGCCCGCGCGGAACAGGACGTACGGGCCCTGACCGTCGTCGTGCGCGAGCTCGGGCCGCTGCTCGACGCGGCCAGGAGCGACGCGGCCGGGATCGACGCGGCCGGGAGCGACGCGGGCAGGACCGACGTGGGCAGGACCGACGTGGGCAGGACGGACGTGTGAGGCGCGGCGCCCGGGTCCTTGTCCCGGGCGTCGCCCGCCACTAGCCTGCGCGCGTGATCAATGGGGCACATGTGGTGATCCACACGCGCGACGCCGACGCCGACCGCCGCTTCCTGCGGGACGTGCTGGGCTGGGCCCACGTCGACGCCGGGGCCGGCTGGCTGATCTTCCAGGCGCCGCCCGCCGAGGTGGCCTGCCATCCGACGGACGGCGAGCCCCGCTTCGAACTGCTGCTCATGTGCGACGACCTGGCCGCGACCTGCGCCGAACTCGCCACCAAGGGAGCGGAGTTCACCGGCCCGCCGCAGGACGCGCGGTGGGGCCGGGTCACGGGCTTCCGGCTGCCTGGCGGCGGCGAGGTGGGGCTGTACGAGCCGCGCCACCCGAGGCCGTAGTCCCGGACGCCGCCTCCTTCGCCCACGCCTCCAGCAGCGTGGCGAACTCGGCCGACCGGTCGCACCAGTTGAGCCGGGCGACGGCGGCCTCGTAGCCCGAACGGGCGGCGTGCAGCCGCAGGCCCGGGTCGTCGCGCAGGCGCCGGATCGCGGCCGCCGCTGCCGCCGGGTTCTCGTAGGGCACCGTCATGCCGCAGCCGTGTCGGTCCACGAGTTCGGCCGCGAGCGGGGTCGGCGTCGTGACGACCGGCACGCCGTGCGCCATGTACTCGATGACCTTGGTGGGCCGCGAATGGCGGTAGTTGGGCTGGTCGTGCAGCAGGGACACACCCGCGAGTGCGCCGGAGAGCAGCGCGAGGGCCCGGTCGTTGGGCACGAAGCCGTGCCAGCGCAGCACCCCGTCCCGGTCGGCAGCGGCCAGCGCGTCGCGTACGTCCGGGTTCGCCGCGCCGATCGCCTCCACCCGGATCTCCGGCGCCAGCAGCCGCGCCGTCTCGACGAGGTCGAGCGCGCCGCGGGCCCGGGACAGCTGGCCCAGGTAGACCACGCGGTCGCAGCCGGGCGGCTCCGGCGGCTCGGGCGGCGCGCCCGCGAGGTTGAGCACGACGGGATGGGTGCGGCGGAAGCGGTCCTGGTAGGCGTCCTCGGCCAGCAGCAGCCGCAGGTGCCGTTCCGCGAGGTGCTCCGCGCCCCGCACGGCCAGCCGCAGCGGCGGGCGCAGGAGGCGGGGGAGCCAGCCCTTCATGACGAGCGCCGCCGCGGTGTCCTCGTGCACGTCCCACACCGCCACCGGGGACCGGCCGGTGCGCCTCCAGCGCCGTACCGTGCCGGGCAGCGCGAGCAGCAGTTCCGGGTCGTGCAGCAGCACCACGTCGACCTCGGGGCCGCGCATGGCGAGCAGGGCGCGCACCGCGCGCAGGGCCGTCCGGCGGTCGCGCCCGACGGCGCGCGGCAGGTCGACCCCCTCCAGGCCCGGCCGGGGCACCACCCCGTGGGCGGAGAACGGGGCGGCGTAGACGACATGGTGGCCGCGCTCGCGCAGGGCCCCGATCTCGCGGTGCAGGATGCGCGCGTCCTCGGGGTGATGCACGACGGTCACGACAAGTATCCGCATCACACAGCAGCCTTTCGACTCCGTACGTCCCCCGCGGGTGAGTGCATGGAGTCCGGGCCCGCACGGCGCGCTGCGCGCGCTGCGGACACGAACGGATCGGCGGGCCCGCGCGGGATCGGCGAGGGGGCGGGATGCGCCCCCGGACCCGCGCGGGACGGGCAAGGGGTCGGGGGCGGCGCCTCGGGCCCGCGCGGCGCCCCGGGCCCGCGCGGGACGGGCAAGGGGTCGGGTGCGGCGCCCCGGGCCCGCGCGGTGCGCCGCCCCGCGCGGGCCGCGGGCGTCCGGTGTGCGGCTACAGGACCTCGACACCGGGCCGGAAGATCCGCCCCCGGGTGTCGAAGAGCAGACGCGCGGTGTCCGCGAGGGTGGGCAGGTCGTAGGCCGAGTGGTCCTGGAGCAGGATCGTCAGGTCGTGCTCCCGGGCCGCCGCGAGGGCGTCCTCGACCCGTGGCACCGACGTGCCGTCGACCGACCAGGCCGCGACGTGCGGGTCGTGGAAGAACACCTCGGCGCTGCGCTCCCGCAGCAGCCGGGCCACCGGCAGCGCCGGCGACTCGCGCTGGTCGGCGATGTCCGGCTTGTAGGTGACGCCGAGCAGCAGCACCCGGGAGCCGTTCATCGGGGCGCCCGCGGTGTTGAGCAGGTCCTGGGCGCGGCGCACGACGTACTCCGGCATCCGCCGGTTGATCTCCTGCGCCAGTTCCACGAACCGGAACTCGTAGCCGAGCGACGAACGCACCTTGTACGACAGGTAGTTCGGGTCGATGGGGATGCAGTGGCCGCCCACGCCGGGGCTCGGCCGGAAGGCCTGGAAGCCGAACGGCTTGGTGCCCGCGCAGCGGATCGCGTCCCACACGTCGACGTGCAACTCGCGGCTGATGATGGCGAGTTCGTTGACGAGGGCGATGTTGACGTGCCGGTAGGTGTTCTCCAGCAGCTTGGCCATCTCGGCCTCGCGGGTGCCCTTCGCCTGGACGACGGTCTCCACGATCTTGCCGTAGAAGGCGACCGCCTGGACCGAGCACGACGGCGTGCAGCCGCCGACCACCTTGGGGGTCTCGCGCAGCCCGTGCGTGGTGTTGCCCGGGTCGATGCGCTCGGGGGAGAAGGCGAGCGCGAAGTGCTCGCCCACTCTCAGCCCGGACTCCTCCAGCAGTGGCCGGACGATCTCCTCGGTGGTGCCGGGGTAGGTGGTCGACTCCAGGACGACCAGTTGCCCCGGGCGGAGCCGGCCCGCGACGGTGCGGGTGGCGGAGGTGACGGCGCCCAGGTCGGGTCCGCCGTCCTCGCCGAGCGGGGTGGGCACGCAGATCACCACGGTCTGCGCGCGTGCCAGGCACGCGTCGTCGGTGTACGCGGTGAAGCCCGCCGCCCGCATCCGGCGCACGTCGGCGTCGGACACGTCGTCGACGTGGGAGCGGCCTTCGTTGAGTGCCGCGACGATCTTCGGGTCGCGGTCGAGTCCTACGACTCTCAGGCCGACGGACGCGGCTTCGCGCGCCAGTGGAAGTCCTACATAGCCGAGGCCGATCACCGCGAGTTCCACGTGGTCGGCCCGTTCTGATTCCCCGAGCTGTTCGCTCATGTCCCCGAGCGGTTCGGTCTGTTCGACCTGCATAGGGATTCACCCGGCCTCAAGGCTGGATCGGAAACGCTGGACTGGACTGCGTCGGATCTGACGCTGGAAAGAGTTCGGTGGGTCGGGGGCCGTGCCGCGCTCAGGCGCACCCCAGGGTGCGGTACGCCCGGCGGGTCGTTGCGGCGACCCTCTCCCAGGTTCGGTCCCGCGCGACCAGGGCGCGAGCGGCGGCGCCCCACTGGGCCCGTCGCTTTTGACTGTAAAGCAGGATTTCGAGGGCATCTGCCCAAGCTTGAGGGGATTCGGGAGGAATTAGCTGCCCGTTAACCTCCGGTTCGACCAGTTCTCTCATCGCGGTGAGATCACTTGCAGCAACGGGGACACCGCTTGCCATCGCTTCGACCGGCTTGAGAGGGGTCACCAGATGACACACCCGGTCATCGGTTCGCGGCACCGCGAACACGTCCAACACCGCGTGGAACTCCCGGACTTGGGAGTGCGGCACGCGGCCGGTGAACAGCGCCGTGCCGTCGTCGAGACCGAGCTTCGCGGCCAGCCGGAGCAGCGCCGGGCGCTCCGGACCGTCGCCGACGATCAGCAGCCGCAGCGGAACTCCACGCCGTCTCAGCTCTGCACCCGCATGGAGCAACGTACCGATCCCCTCCAGCGGGGTCAGGCTGCTGACCGTGCCCACCACGAGCTCGTCCGGCGCGATGCCGAGCCGCTCCCGGACCGGTGCCCCGTCCAGGGGCTCCGCGAGGAACGCCTCGTCCACCGCGTTCGGCACCAGCAGCACCCGCTCCTCGGGCACCCCGCGGGCCACGATCTCCGCCTTCATCGCCGCGCCCAGCGTCAGCACCAGATCGGCCTCGCGCATGCACTCCGTCTCCAGCGCCCGCCGCATCAGATAGGCGGGGTCCTCCGGGCCGCGCCCCGGCCGCTGGGTCAGCCAGGTGTCCTCCAGGAAGCCGCGCACCTCGTAGACGACCGGCAGCCCGTGGGCCGCGCGCAGGGCGAGGGCCACCCTGCCGTTCGCGTGGTCGGTCGCCGCGTGCAGCACGGCCGGCCGCAGCCGCTCCACCAGCCGCCCGGCCAGCTCGGCGTTGCGGGCCAGCACCGCGCCCTGCCCGTACGGCAGCCAGGGCGGCAGCAGCCGGTGCTGCGGCACCCCGCCCACGATCTGCAGCGGACGCGCGTCCAGCACGCCCTGCGCGACCGGGAACCCGATCCGCGTCACCACGTGCGGATCGAGCCCCGCCGCGCGCTGCGCCTCGGCCAGCTTCTGGGTGCGCACGGTGTAGCCCGCGTGCTTGAACGGCAGCGAGTTGGTGACCACGTGCAGCACCCGCCCCGGCACCGGCCGGACCGCGCGGGCGCGCCGCAGCGTCACCCGGACGGCGGAGGGCACCGCGGCCGGCCCCACCGCGCGAGCGCGAGCGGCGAGGCGCCGCTCGACCGGCAGGAACGGACGGCGGGCGCGGCCGGGAAGCAGCCGCACACCCAGCAGCGCGGCCCGCGTGGGGTCGTGGCGCAACTCGCCCACGGCCACGGACGCGGCAAGGATCAGAGCACGGAACGTACGTCGCGACGGCATGCCGCCACGGTAGGCGGCCGGGGTGAGAGGCAGACGACATGAACGCGCGAGTCCTGCACGTGGTCGGGACCCGGCCCAACTTCGTCAAGGCGGCCCCCGTGGTCGCCGCGCTGGAGGCGGCGGGCTGCGCACAGGCCCTCGTCCACACCGGTCAGCACTACGACGAACGCATGTCGGAGGTGTTCTTCCGGCAGCTCGGACTGCCGAGGCCCGACGCCGACCTCGGTGTCGGCTCCGGCAGCCACGCCCGCCAGACCGCCGACCTGCTGGTCGCCCTGGAGGCCGAGCTGACCGCCCGCGCACCCCGGCTCGTCGTGGTCTACGGCGACGTCAACTCCACCCTCGCCGCCGCCCTGGTGGCCGCCAAGCTCGGCGTGCCGGTGGCGCATGTCGAGGCGGGCCTGCGCAGCTTCGACATGGCGATGCCGGAGGAGGTCAACCGGCGCCTGGTCGACCAGCTGGCCGACCTGCTCTTCGTCACCAGCCCGGAGGCGGTCGGCCACCTCGCCCGCGAGGGCGTGGACATCGGCAGGGTGCACTTCGTCGGCAACCCGATGATCGACACCCTGCTCGGCCACGTCGGCCTGTTCGACCCGGCCGCCGCCCGCGCCGCGCACGGCCTGCCCGAGCGCTACGCCGTCGTCACCCTGCACCGGCCCGCCAACGTCGACGACCCCGAAGCGGCCCGCGCCGCCGCCGGTGTCCTCGCCGAGGCGGCCCGCCACCTCGACCTCGCCGTACCGCTGCATCCGCGCGGCCGGGCGGCGCTGTCGGCCGCAGGACTCGCGGACGCGCCGGGGGTGCATCTCCTCGAACCCCTCGGATACATCGAGTTCATGAGCCTGGTGCGGGGCGCCGCGGCGGTGATCACCGACTCGGGCGGGGTGCAGGAGGAGACCACCGTGCTCGGCGTGCCCTGCCTGACCCTGCGGACCACCACCGAGCGGCCGGTCACCGTCACCCACGGCACCAACCGCCTGGTCACGCACGGGGAGTTGATCCCCGCGCTGCGCAAGGTCCTGGACGGCGCGAACACCCTCCCGGCGGACGGCCCCCCGCTGTGGGACGGCCGCACGGGCCCACGCATCGCGGACATCGTCACCCAGTGGCTGGAGCACCATGACTGACGAAGCGACGGCCACGGCCGGCCCGCTCACCCGCACCGCCGCCTACTGGGACGCCCGCCACCGCGACCACGACGACCTCGCGTCCGGCGGCCACATCGGCCTCGACCGCGCCGGGAACGAACTCTTCTACGCACTCCGGCTCGGCACCCTGCTCTCCCTCGTCGGCGACCTCGCGAGCCCCGCCGCACCGCTGTTCGCGCTGGACGCGGGGTGCGGCAAGGGCCACTTCGCGCGCGCCCTCGCCCGCTGCGGCCACCGCGTCGACGCCTTCGACGCGAGCCCCGCCGCCCTCGCCCACGCCCGCGCCGAGGGCGGCGGCCCGCGCTACGCCCTCGCCTCGCTCGCGAACTGGCGCAGCCCCTGGCCGTACGACCTCGTGCTCTGCGTCGACGTCCTCTTCCACGTCCTCGACGACGGGCAGTGGGCGGCGGGCCTGCGCAACCTCGCCTCCCTGGTGCGGCTGACCGGCCGGCTGATCGTCACCGACGAGAACCTCGAACGGCGCAGGCCCCGGGGCGACTACATCGTGCACCGGCCGCTCGCCGCCTACCGCGCCGCACTCGAACCCCTCGGCCTGCGGCACACCCTCTTCCGGCCGTACGGCTTCCGCGAGAACCGGGTCGGCTTCCACGTCTTCACGAGGACCCGCTGATGCGCCTGACCGATCTGCTCCACCCGCACCTCGACGGCGTCACGACGGTCGTCGACGCGACCCCGGGCGCCCTGCGCCTGGAGCCCTATCTCCACCTCCCCGACGGCGTGCGGCTGGTGCGCGACGAACGCCCGGTCGGTGAGGGCCACTTGGTCATCATGTCCTACGGCCCCGACCCCGCCCTGCACGGCACCGACGACGACTGCCGGGCCGTGCTGGAACGGCTGCGGCCCGGCGGGCGCGGCCTGGTCCTCTTCGGCCACCGCGGAACCGAACTGCCCTACCACCGCCTCCTCGACCACCTCGTCGCCCAGCGCTGCCAGGTGCTGCGCGCGGACGTCCTCGACTACGTCCACCTGCACGCCGGCGCGGTGTTCACACGCACCGACGAACTCCTGCCGCCCTACGACTGGTTCGGGCACCCCGTCGCCTCCGAGGGGTTCCCCACCGAGCTGCGGACCGCCGACGAGTACGTCCTCGCCGACTTCGTCTCCCGCTCGCTGCGCGCCCGCGTCCTGGACCTGGAGCGCATCGCCGAGGAGGCCGAACACGCCCGCGCCGAGGCCCGGGAGGACACCCTCGCCGACCGGCTGGCCGCCGCCGTACGGGAGAAGGAGCAGCTCGCGTCCGCGCTGCGCGGCGCCCGGGACCGGGTCGGCGTGCTGGAGGCCCGCGTGGCCATGCTGGAGGGCTCGACCTCGCTGCGCATGGGACGCGCCCTGGTGGCGGCGGCCCGCTCGCCCCGCAAGGGCGCCACCCGGCTGCCCGGGGAGCTGTACGGCATGTGGCGCGGCCGCCGCGCGAAGTCCCGGCCCGGCACCCCTGCCGCGGGTCCCCGCGCCGTGCCCGCCGCACCCGAACGGGGCCTGCCCACCGCCGCCGACGACCGGCTCCACCTCTCCTACCGCGCCCTGTCCGCGGGTCCCCGCGACCGCCTGGTCGTCGCGGGCGTCCTCACCGACACCGCCGCCGCCGACTTCGCCGTCGACGCCGTCGTGGGCCGGCTGCTGCCGCACGACGGGCGGCTGCTCGTCGAACGCACCGACCCGGACGCGGTCGTGGTCCAGCTGAGCGCCTGCGCCGGGCCCGGCCCCTGGTCGCTCACCGGCACCAACTTCGCGCCCGACCTGGACCGCACCCTCGCCGAGGTGCTCGCCGAGGCACGTGCCCAGGGCCGCGCCACCGTGCTGTGGCGGGACGCGCCCGCGAGCGCCGCCCCCGGCCTCACCGCCCTGCACTGGGACGCCGTGATCGACGCGGACACCGGCGTACGGCTCGACCGGATCGACCCCCGCGACGACGACGCCCGGGACCGGCTGCGGGAGGCGTTCCTGCGGGAGGGCACCCGGGTACGGCTCGCCGGCCTCGCCCGGCTCGTCGGCGCCCCCGACCCGCTGGAGGCCCGCCGGGTCGCCGTCGTCGCCGCACCCGGCGACCGCACCTCGCTCGCCCGGCTGACCCAACAGGTCCTCGCTCAGCACCATCGTCCGGCCGAGGTCGTCGTGCCCGACGACCGGGGTCTTGACGAACTCGTCGCCTCCGGGGTCGAGGTGCGCACCGGCGCCCCCGCCGCGCCCTGGGTCGCCGACTGGACCGACCTCACCGAGGACCGGCCGCCGACCCTGCTCCTGGACCTGATGTGCGCTCAGGAGTGGTCGGACGCCGACGCGCTCGGACACACCACGGCCGACGACGACTACGTCTTCGTGCCCGCCCTCGACCCGCTGCTCGTGCGCCGCGAACTGCACCTGGGCGGCCTGCCGCCGGACGCCTGGTCCACCCGCGGCCACCGCCTGTTCGCCGTACGCGCCAAGGAGACGTCATGAGCCGCACCCGCCGGGCCCTCGTCTACGGTGACGTGGACCTCAACCTGATCGACGGCTCCGCCGTCTGGGCGCAGTCCACGGTCCAGGCGCTGTCCGCGGCCGGCTGCGAGGTCCGCCTCGTCCTCAAGTCCCCGGTGCGCACCGGCCGGTTGATCGACCCGCTGACCCGGCTGCCCGGCGTGCGGATCGTCCGCCCCGCCGAGGAGCGGCTGGTCCCCGGGCAGCACGACCGTCCGCTCTCGCCGGTGCAGGCGTCCGCACTGCTCGCCCGCCTCGACGCCGACGAGCCGTGCGACCTGATCGTGCTGCGCGGCCGCAGGCTCGTCACCCGGGTCGCCGCCGACGGCGGCTTCGACGGACGGATCTGGGCCTATCTCACCGATGTTCCCCAGTCGGCCGCCGAGATGACCGAGGAGGCCCGCGAGGAGCTGACCCGCATCGCCCAGACCAGCTGCCGACTGCTGTGCCAGACGGAGGAGTTGCGCGGGTTCCTGGAGACCTGGGTGCCCGAGGCGTGCGGCCGCTGCGTGCTCGCCCCGCCCGCGGTGCCCGTGCCCGGCTCCCCGCCGCCCGAGCGGGACCGGCCGCACGATCCCTTCCGGCTCGTCTACACCGGCAAGTTCGCACCCCGCTGGAACACCCTGCCGATGACCCGGCTGCCCGCGCTGCTCGCCGAGCGCGGCATCCGCGCCGAACTCCACACCGTGGGCGACAAGATCCACGACGACCCCGCGCACCCCGACTTCCTGGCGGCCATGACGCAGGCCCTGCACGGCGCCACCCCCGGCGTCGTGCACCACGGCGGACAGCCCCGCGAGCAGGCCATGCGGCTGGCCGCCGACTGCGACCTCGGCCTCGGCTGGCGCGACCCCGCACTCGACGCCAGCCTCGAACTGTCCACCAAGGTGCTGGAGTTCGGCGCACTGGGCCTGCCCGTCGTGCTCAACCGCACCCCCGCGCACGAGGCCCTGCTCGGCACCGACTACCCGCTCTACGTCCCCGGACGCGCCCGGCTCGCCGACGCCGCCGACGCCGTGGAGAGCGCCGTACGCGATCCCGGGGCCCGGCTGCTGGCCGCCGACCGCTGTCGCGCCGCCGCCGCGCACTACACCCTGGAACGGGCCGCCGCCCGCTGGCGGGCCCAGCTCGACCGGGCGCTGCCGCCCGCACCGGCCGCCGTCGCCCGCCGCACCCGGCCGCTGCGCGTCGGTGTCGCGGGCCACGACCTGAAGTTCCTCACCCGGCTGCTCGACCACTTCCGCTCCCTGCCCGGCCTGGACGTCCGCGTCGACGCCTGGTCCGCGCTGGCCCGGCACGACGCCGCCGAGAGCCGCGAACTCGCCGACTGGGCCGATGTGGTGGTGGTCGAGTGGTGCGGGCCCGCGGCCGTCTGGTACAGCCGCCACAAGCGGCCCGGCAGCCGGCTGGTGATCCGCCTGCACCGCTTCGAACTGGACGCCGAGTGGCCCCGGCAGGTCGACATCGACGCCGTGGACCAGGTGATCTGCGTCAGCCCCTACTACCGGCGCCGCGCCCTGGCCTCGACCGGCTGGCCCGAGTCGAAGGTGGTCGTCGTGCCCAACTGGGTGGACGCCGACCAGCTGGACCGGCCCAAGGCGCCCGGCGCCCGCTTCCGGCTCGGCATGATCGGCATCGCGCCCAGCCGCAAACGGCTCGACCTCGGCCTGGACGTCCTCGAACGGCTGCGCGCCCGGGACCGGCGCTGGCAGCTCTCGGTCAAGTCCAAGCCGCCGTGGGAGTACTGGTGGATCTGGAACAAGCCCGAGGAGCGCGCCCACTACGACGACGTGCTGCGGCGGATGCAGACCTCGCCGCTGCTCGAAGGGGCCGTGGTCTTCGACTCGTTCGGCCCGGACGTGGCGGGCTGGCTGCGCCGCGTCGGCCATGTGCTGTCCACCAGCGACGACGAGTCCTTCCATCTCGCCCCCGCCGAGGGCATGGCCTCCGCGGCCGTACCGGCGCTGCTGCCCTGGCCCGGCGCCGACGAGATCTACGACCGCCGGTGGATCCACGACGACCCGGCGGCGATCGCCGAGTCGATCGCGGAACTCGACGACGAGAAGCGCTGGCGCGAGGCGGGCGAACTGGCCCGCACCCAGGTGCGCGACTCCTTCGCCCTGGACAAGGTGGCGCGGACCTGGACGGAACTGCTGGTGGGCGGCTGAACACGGCGACCCGGACCGGGACGCCCTCAGCCGACGGGGCTGGGGGGACGGCCCGACGGACGTCCCCCCACCCACCGGCCTACTTCTTCGACTCGACCGCGTGCCCGCCGAACTGGTTGCGCAGCGCGGCGATCATCTTCATCTGCGGGGAGTCGTCCTGCCGGGAGGCGAACCGGGCGAAGAGGGAGGCGGTGATCGCGGGCAGCGGCACCGCGTTGTCGATGGCGGCCTCCACCGTCCAGCGGCCCTCGCCGGAGTCCTGCGCGAAGCCCCGCAGCTTGTCGAGGTGCTCGTCCTCGTCGAGGGCGTTGACCGCGAGGTCGAGCAGCCAGGAGCGGATGACGGTGCCCTCCTGCCAGGAGCGGAAGACCTCCCGGACGTCCGTCACGGAGTCGACCTTCTCCAGCAGCTCCCAGCCCTCGGCGTACGCCTGCATCATGGCGTACTCGATGCCGTTGTGGACCATCTTGGAGAAGTGCCCGGCGCCGACCCGGCCCGCGTGGACATAGCCGTAGGGGCCCTCCGGCTTGAGCGCGTCGAAGATCGGCTGGAGCCGCTCTACATGCTCCTTGTCGCCGCCGACCATCAGCGCGTAGCCGTTCTCCAGGCCCCACACGCCGCCCGAGACGCCCGCGTCGACGAAGCCGATGCCCTTGACGCCGAGTTCGGCGGCGTGCTTCTCGTCGTCCGTCCAGCGGGAGTTGCCGCCGTCGACGACGGTGTCCCCGCGCGACAGCAGGTCCTTGAGCTCGTCGACGACACCCTGGGTCGCGGTGCCCGCGGGGACCATCACCCAGACCGTGCGCGGGGCTTCGAGCTTGTCGACCAGATCGGCGAGGCTCTCCGCGTCGGACAGGACGGGGTTGCGGTCGTAGCCGATGACGGTGTGGCCGGCGCGGCGGATGCGTTCCCGCATGTTGCCGCCCATCTTGCCGAGACCGATGAGACCGAGCTGCATAGTCAGTTCACTTCCCGAGTTCGCGGTACGCGGCCACGAGGGCGGCGGTGGAGGGGTCGAGACCGGGGACGTCGGCGCCCTCGGTGAGCGCGGGTTCGATCCGCTTGGCGAGGACCTTGCCGAGCTCCACGCCCCACTGGTCGAAGGAGTCGATGTCCCACACGGCGCCCTGCACGAACACCTTGTGCTCGTACAGCGCCACGAGCTGGCCGAGCACCGACGGGGTCAGCTCGGCGGCCAGGATCGTCGTCGTGGGGTGGTTGCCCTGGAAGGTGCGGGGCGAGACCTGCGCCTCGGCGACGCCCTCGGCGCGCACCTCGTCGGCGGTCTTGCCGAACGCGAGCGCCTGCGTCTGGGCGAAGAAGTTGGCCATCAGCAGGTCGTGCTGGGCCTTGAGCACGTCGCTCAACTCGCCGACCGGGCGGGCGAATCCGATGAAGTCGGCCGGGATCAGCTTGGTGCCCTGGTGGATCAGCTGGTAGTAGGCGTGCTGCCCGTTGGTGCCGGGCGTGCCCCATACGACGGGCCCTGTCTGCCAGTCGACCGGCTCGCCGTCGCGGTCCACCGACTTGCCGTTGGACTCCATGTCCAGCTGCTGGAGGTAGGCGGTGAACTTCGACAGGTAGTGCGAGTACGGCAGCACCGCGTGCGACTGCGCGTCGAAGAAGTTGCCGTACCAGATGCCCAGCAGGCCGAGGATCAGCGGGGCGTTGGCCTCGGCGGGCGCGGTGCGGAAGTGCTCGTCGACGAGGTGGAAGCCGTCGAGCATCTCGCGGAACCGCTCCGGGCCGATGGCGATCATCAGCGAGAGGCCGATGGCGGAGTCGTAGGAGTAGCGGCCGCCGACCCAGTCCCAGAACTCGAACATGTTGTCCGGGTCGATGCCGAAGTCGGTGACCTTGCCGGCGTTGGTCGACAGCGCGACGAAGTGCCGGGCGACCGCCTTCTCGTCGCCGAGCCCGTGCGGGCCCTCCAGCAGCCAGGTGCGCGCCGAGGTCGCGTTGGTGATCGTCTCGATCGTGGTGAAGGTCTTGGAGGCGACGATGAACAGGGTCTCCGCCGGATCGAGGTCGCGGACGGCCTCGTGCAGGTCGGCGCCGTCGACGTTCGACACGAACCGGAACGTCAACTCCCGGGCGGTGAAGGGCCGCAGCACCTCGTACGCCATGGCGGGGCCGAGGTCGGAGCCGCCGATGCCGATGTTGACGACGTTCCTGATCCGCTTGCCGGTGTGGCCGGTCCACTCGCCGGAGCGTACCCGGCCGGCGAAGTCCGCCATCTTGTCGAGCACGGCGTGCACGCCCGGCACGACGTTCTCGCCGTCGACCTCGACCACCGCGTCGCGGGGGGCGCGCAGCGCGGTGTGCAGCACCGCGCGGTCCTCCGTGACGTTGATCCTCGCGCCGCGGAACATCGCGTCCCGCAGGCCGAACACGTCGGTGGCCGCGGCCAGTTCGCGCAGCAGCGCGAGTGTCTCGTCGGTGATCAGGTGCTTGGAGTAGTCGATGCGCAGATCGCCGACGCGCACGACGTACCGCTCGGCACGGCCGGGGTCGGCGGCGAACAGCTCCCGCAGATGGTCCTGCCAGTGGGCGCGGTGGTCCTCCAGCGCGGTCCACTCCGGGCGCCGGTCGAGGCGGGGGGTGTCGGTCATCGGGCGGTCTCCTTGGCACTCTCGCCGCGCAGGGCGATGGCGTACATCTCGTCGGCGTCGAGGCGGCGCAGCTCCTCGGCGATCAGTTCGGAGGTGGTGCGGACCTTCAGGGCGAGGGTGCGCGGCGGCTGGTCGGGCAGGGTCAGGGTGGCGAGCGGCCCCTCGGGCCGGTCGATGACGATGTCGCCCCCGGCGGTGCCGAGCCGTACGGCGGTGACCACCGGTCCGGCGGTGACCACCCGGTCCACCTTGACCGAGAGACGCGCCTCCAGCCAGCGCGCGAGGAGTTCGGCGGCGGGGTTGTCCGCCTCGGCCTCCACCGCCGCGTGCGTCACGTCGGTGCGCGCCTGGTCCAGGGCGGCGGCGAGCATCGAGCGCCACGGCGTGAGCCGGGTCCAGGCGAGGTCGGTGTCGCCGGGCGCGTAGTTGCGCACCCGGATCTCCAGCGCCTGGAGCGGGTTGCCCACCGTGTACAGGTCGGTGATCCTGCGCTGGGCCAGTGCGCCGAGCGGGTCCTTGGCGGGGTTGTCGGGGGCGTCCCCGGGCCACCACACGACGACCGGCGCGTCCGGCAGCAGCAGCGGCAGCACGACCGAGTCGGCGTGGTCGGAGACCTCGCCGTAGGTGCGCAGGATCACGGTCTCGCCGGTGCCCGCATCGGCGCCGACCCGGACCTCGGCGTCGAGGTGGGAGTTGGTGCGGTCGCGCGGGGTGCGGGCCTGCCGCTTGATGACGACGAGGGTGCGCGAGGGGTGCTCGTGCGACGCCTCCTCGGCCGCCTTGATGGCGTCGTAGGCGTTCTCCTCGTCCGTGACGATGACCATCGTCAGCACCATGCCCACGGCCGGTGTGCCGATGGCCCGGCGACCCTGCACCAGTGCTTTGTTGATCTTGCTTGCCGTGGTGTCCGTCAGGTCGATCTTCATGGCCTGCGCCAGCTCCGTCCGTCTCGTGCGAGCATCTCGTCCGCTTCCTCGGGTCCCCATGTCCCCGACGCGTACCGCGCCGGCCTGCCATGTGTGGCCCAGTACTCCTCGATCGGGTCGAGGATCTTCCAGGACTCTTCCACTTCCTGGTGACGGGGGAACAGATTCGCGTCGCCCAGGAGTACGTCCAGGATGAGCCGCTCGTACGCCTCGGGGCTGGACTCCGTGAACGACTCGCCGTAGGCGAAGTCCATCGTCACGTCCCGGATCTCCATGGACGTGCCGGGCACCTTGGAGCCGAACCGCACGGTCATGCCCTCGTCGGGCTGGACCCGGATGACGACGGCGTTCTGGCCGAGTTCCTCGGTCGCCGTGCTGTCGAAGGGGGAGTGCGGGGCGCGCTGGAAGACCACCGCGATCTCGGTGACGCGGCGGCCGAGCCGCTTGCCGGTGCGCAGGTAGAAGGGGACGCCCGCCCAGCGGCGGTTGTCGATGCCCACCTTGATCGCGGCGTAGGTGTCGGTGCCGGACTCCGGGTCGATGCCGTCCTCCTGGAGGTAGCCGGGCACCTGGGCGCCGCCCTGCCACGCCTCCGTGTACTGGCCGCGCACGGTGTGCGCGCCGAGGTCCTCGGGCAGCCGCACCGACTTGAGCACCTTGAGCTTCTCCGTCAGCAGCGACTCCGCGTCGAAGGCGATGGGCTCCTCCATCGCGGTGAGCGCCATCAGCTGGAGGAGGTGGTTCTGGATGACGTCGCGGGCGGCGCCGATGCCGTCGTAGTACCCGGCCCGGCCGCCGATGCCGATGTCCTCGGCCATCGTGATCTGTACGTGGTCGACGTACGACCGGTTCCAGATGGGCTCGTACATCTGGTTGGCGAACCGCAGCGCCAGGATGTTCTGGACGGTCTCCTTGCCGAGGTAGTGGTCGATCCGGAACACCTGCTCCGGGTCGAACACGTCGTGCAGGATGGCGTTCAGCTGCCGGGCGCTCTTCAGGTCGTGGCCGAACGGCTTCTCGATCACCCCGCGCCGCCAGGAGCCCTCGGGCGCGTTCGCGAGGCCGTGCTTCTTCAGCTGCTTGACCACCTTGGGGAAGAACTTCGGCGGTACGGAGAGATAGAAGGCGTAGTTGCCGTTGGTGCCGCGGGCCGCGTCGAGGTCCTGGACCGTCTGGGCGAGCGCCTTGAACGCGGTGTCGTCGTCGAAGTCGCCCGGGATGAACCGCATCCCCTCGGACAGCTGCTGCCAGACCTCCTCGCGGAACGGCGTGCGCGAGTGCTCGCGCACCGCGTCGTGCACCACCTGCGCGAAGTCCTGGTCCTCCCAGTCGCGCCGGGCGAAGCCGACGAGCGAGAAACCCGGCGGCAGCAGGCCGCGGTTGGCGAGGTCGTAGACCGCCGGCATCAGCTTCTTGCGGGACAGGTCGCCGGTGACACCGAAGATGACGAGCCCGGACGGCCCGGCGATGCGCGGCAGCCGGCGGTCGCGCGGATCGCGCAGCGGGTTGTCCCACCCGGCGGCCGGGTTGGTCACCTCTTCGAGCGGGGTCGCAGTCATCTATGCCTCAACTCCCTTGTCGTTCATGGACTTCGTGACCGCGTCCAGCAGGTCCTGCCAGGCGTCCTCGAACTTGGCGACGCCCTCGTTCTCCAACTGCCCCACGACGTCGGAATAAGAGATGCCGAGCCGCTCCACCGCGTTGAGGTCGGCGCGGGCCTGCGCGTAGCCGCCCGTGACGGTGTCGCCGTGGATCTCGCCGTGGTCGGCGACGGCCTTCAAGGTCGTCTCCGGCATGGTGTTGACGGTGCCGGGGGCGACCAGTTCGTCGACGTAGAGCGTGTCCTTGTACGCCGGGTCCTTCACGCCGGTCGACGCCCACAGCGGGCGCTGCGCGTGGGCCCCCGCGGCGGCGAGCGCCGTCCAGCGGGCACCGGCGACGACCTCCTCGTACGCCGCGTACGCGAGCCGGGCGTTGGCGAGCGCCGCGCGGCCCCGCAGCGACAGCGCCTCCGCCGTGCCGAGGACCGTCAGCCGCTTGTCGATCTCGGCGTCCACACGGGAGACGAAGAAGGACGCCACGGAGTGGATCTCCGACAGGTCCAGGCCGCGCTCCCTGGCCTTCTCCAGCCCCGCCAGATAGGCGTCCATGACCTCGCGGTAGCGCTCCAGGGAGAAGATCAGCGTGACGTTGACGCTGATGCCGAGGCCGATGACCTCGGTGATCGCCGGCAGGCCCGCCCGGGTCGCCGGGATCTTGATGAGGGTGTTGGGCCGGTCCACCAGCCAGGCCAGCTGCCTGGCCTCCGCGACGGTGGCCGCCGTGTCGTGCGCGAGACGCGGGTCGACCTCGATGGAGACCCGGCCGTCCTGCCCGTCGGTGGCGTCGAACACGGGGCGCAGGATGTCGGCGGCGGCGCGCACGTCGGCGGTGGTCATCATCCGTACGGCCTCGTCGACGGTGACACCGCGGACGGCGAGCTCGGTGAGCTGCTCCTCGTACCCCTCGCCCGAGCCGATGGCGGCCTGGAAGATGGACGGGTTGGTCGTCACGCCGACGACACCGCCGTCCGCCACGAGAGCGGCGAGACCGCCGGACGTGATCCGCCTGCGCGACAGGTCGTCCAGCCAGACGGAGACGCCCAGGTCGGACAGGCGCTCCAGCGCTCCCGCGGTCGCGGTCGCTTCGGTCACTTTGATCATCTTCTTTCTGCGATCGGATCAACCGCGCACGGCGGCGAGGGATTCCCGGGCCGCGGCGGCTACGTTCTCGGCGGTGAGGCCGAACTCGGCGGACGGGGTCCCCGCGGCGGCAAAGGCCCCGAAGCGTCCGAGGGAGACGATGCGTCCTGCGTCACCTACGAAGCGGTACCCCGTCAGGGCGGCTCCCGCCTCGACCGCGGCGCGGGACCGCACGGACGGCGGCAGCACCCGCTCGCGGAACACGTCCGGGGCGCTCGCGTACGCCGGTACGCCCTGCCGGGTGAGCGTGAGCCCGTGCGGGGCCGGGCGGCGCTCCCGCACGGGGCGGTGGCCGGGGGCGTCCGGTGCCGGTCCGTCACTCGGGGTCGGCCGGGTCACGCACATCACCTTCTGAAAGATCGCGTACGCCGCCGGTACGAGGCTCGGCACGGCGCCGGGGCGTCCGCTGGCGGCCCTCCGCAGGGCGTCGGCCGCCAGGACGCGGGCGGAGTCGACGGCGCGTCGGTCGCGCTCGGTCCTTCCCGGGAGGCCCGTCGCGCGCGTGCTCATCTTCAAGAGGTCCTCATGAAGTGCGAGATTGCTGGCAGTACACGTTCAAGCGTAAAAGTCTGACTTTTATGCAGGGAGGTCGGCGTGTGCCAGCCTGTGGTGAAAATGGGACACCGGCGGTACGGCGGGAGCGGCACGAACCGAACATGCGGCACATGAGGAACATGGTGGACAGGGAACTCCCTGGCGGCGAGGCGAGCGCGGTCGGCGACGAGGTCACGATCAGAACGTTCCCCTTCCCGGCCGACATGAGCGTGGGCGGTGTCGGCATGCAGGTCGGGCCGATGGACACCGGAGTGACCTGGCACGCCGACGCGCCCCTGCACCGCGTCCACCGCATCGACTTCCACGTGGTCATGCTCTTCGCCACGGGCCCCGTCCGCCACATGATCGACTTCGCCGAGTACGAGGCCGGCCCCGGCGACCTCCTGTGGATCCGCCCCGGCCAGGTCCACCGCTTCTCGAAGACCAGCGAGTACCGCGGCACCGTGCTGACCATGCAGCCCGGCTTCCTGCCCCGCGCCACCGTGGAGGCCACCGGCCTGTACCGCTACGACCTGCCGCCGCTGCTGCGCCCGGACGAGGCGCAGCTGACGGCCCTGCGGGCGGGCCTCGCGCAGCTGCGCCGCGAGTACGAGGACACCGCCACCCTGCCGCCGGGCCTGCATCTCGCGGTGCTGCGGCACACGCTGACGGCGTTCCTGCTGCGGCTGTCCCATCTCGCGGCCGGGGCGGCGCCGGGAGTGGGGGAGGGGCATCCGGCGGACGGCACGTTCACGCGCTTCCGGGACGCCGTCGAACGCGACTTCGCCACCAATCACAGCGTCAGCGCCTACGCCGACGGGCTCGGCTACTCGCGCCGCACCCTGGTCCGCGCGGTGCGGGCCGCCACCGGGCGGACCCCCAAGGGCTTCATCGACCGGCGCGTGGTGCTGGAGGCCAAGCGCCTGCTCGCCCACACCGACCTGCCGATCGGGCGGGTCGGGGCCGCGGTCGGCTTCCCCGACGCGGCGAACTTCACCAAGTTCTTCCACCTGCACACGGAGGCGACCCCGGCGGCGTTCCGGGCGGAGGTGCGCCGCCCGTCCTGAGGGCTCGCGCCGCCGGACGTACGGCGCCCGGTCCGGAAC
Source organism: Streptomyces mangrovisoli (assembly GCF_000974985.2). Lineage (GTDB taxonomy): Bacteria > Actinomycetota > Actinomycetes > Streptomycetales > Streptomycetaceae > Streptomyces > Streptomyces mangrovisoli. The sequence goes on from NZ_LAVA02000071.1 coordinate 66,404, forward strand.
CGGCGGCACGGACGGGCCCATGCGTACGGCGCCGGAAGCCGGCCCTCCGAGAAGGGCCGGCCGCCGACGCCGGGGGGAAGGGCCGGTCAGTGGCCGAAGTCGAACCAGTTCACGTTCACGAAGTCGGCCGACTGCCCGCTCGTGAAGGTGAGATACACGTCATGGGTGCCGGTCACCCCGCTGATGTTCGCCGGGATCGTCTGCCAGGTCTGCCAGCCGCCCGTGTTGCCCACCGCGAAACTGCCGATGGGCGCGTTGCTGCGGCTGTCCAGCCGTACTTCGACCAGGCCGCTCACCCCGCTCGCCGCGCCGCTCGCGACCCGCGCGTTGAACTGGGTGGCCGCCGTGGAGCCGAAGTTGACACCCTTGTAGAGCGCCCAGTCGCCGTTGGCGACGTACCCGATGTCCTGTCCGCCGCCGGTGTCGGTCGTCGTCTCGGCGGTCGTGCCGGACTGGCTGTCGTACGACTCCGCCTGGATGGCGCTGTAGGCGTCGCGGTTGCCGGACGGCGGGGGAGTGGTGCCGCCGCCGCTGCTGCTGCCGCTGGCCTGGAGCACCTGTACGTAGTCCACGGCCATCGAGTGGCCCGGCTCCGTGGTGCTGTAGGGGCCGCCGCCGAACGCGCCGGGGAAGCCGCCGCCCATCGCCACGTTCAGGATGACGAAGAAGCCGTGGTTGGTGGCGTTGGACCAGGTGGTCGCGTCGACCTGACTGGACGTCACCGTCTGGTAGTTGACGCCGTCGACGTAGAAGCGGATCGCCTCGGGGCTGACCGAGCGGTCCCACTCCATCGTGTAGGTGTGGAAGCCGGACTGGCAGGTGGTGTTCGGGCAGGAGGTGGAGTTGCCGAGACCGGTGGTCTCGTTGCACGGACCGCCCGGGTTCGTGCCGCAGTGCACGGTGGCCCAGGTGGTGTTCAGGCCCTGCACGTTCTCCATGATGTCCAGCTCGCCGACGGACGGCCAGTTCTGGTAGTTGCCGCGGAACGGCGACCCGAGCATCCAGAACGCGGGCCAGTACCCTTGCGCGGCCGTGCCGGTGACATTGGGCATCTGGATCCGCGCCTCGACGCGCAGCTTGCCGCCGGCCGGGGGCTGGAAGTCGGTGCGGGTGGTCTCGATACGGCCCGACGTCCAGTTGCCCGACGCGTCGCGGCGCGGGGTGATCAGCAGGTTGCCGCTGCCGTCGAGGGCGACGTTGTTGGTGGACGAGGTCATCGTCTCGACCTCGCCGGTGCCCCAGTTGGCCGCCCCACCGGGATACGAAGTGCCGGTGTCGTACTGCCAGTTGGAGGTGTTGACGCCGGTTCCGGCCGAGCCGTTGAAGTCGTCGAGGAAGACCTGCGACCAGCCGGTCGGGGTGGTGGGGGCGGAGGCGTTCGCGGGCACGGTGGCCACGGTGGCGGCCGCCGCCGCGAGGCCCAGCGTGGCGATGAACGCGACGAGCGCCCGTCTGAGGGGGCGCCGTGCGCGGGGTGTTCCGGAGGTTGCACTCATGGGGGTGTGCCTCTCGGGTACGGATGGGTGTGCGGGGGAATCCTGAGAGCGCTCTGAGAGCGCTCTCAAGGTGCGGCCAATGTGCTCCCCGGTGCTCCGGTCGTCAAGACTTGAAACAAAGAAAGTTGCTTTCCCCAGGGGGAGTTCACGGCGTGAAGCGCGAAAACGGCGGCGCGCGCCACCCCGTTGCGGAGGTGGCGCGCGCCGGGTCGCGGGGCGGCGGCTCGGACCGCGCCGCCCGCCTTCCGGTCGGCTCAGACGGCGCTGCCCGCCTTCCAGTCCGCCCAGGACAGGTTCCAGCCGTTGAGGCCGTTGGACGCCGCGACGGTCTTCTCGCCCGAGTTCTTCACGATCACCACGTCGCCGAGCATGGAGCTGTCGTAGAACTTGTAGCCCGCCACCGAGGTGTCGTTCGCGCCCTTGGTGTCGTGCAGGCCGACGCAGCCGTGGCTGGCGTTCTGGTGGCCGAACACCGCGCTGGACGCCCAGTAGTTGCCGTGGATGAAGGTGCCGGAGGTGGTCAGACGCTGCGCGTGCGGCACGTCCTTGATGTCGTACTCGTCGCCGAGACCGACCGTGGAGGACTCCATCCGGGTCTCCTTGAACCGCTCGCTGATCACCATGATCCCGGACCAGGTGGTGTGCGAGGAGTCGCCGCCGGTGACCGGGTAGGTGGCGAGGGTCTTGCCGTCGCGCCGTACGGTCATCTCCTTCGTCGACAGGTCGACCGTGCTGATCTGGGAGCGGCCGATGTGGAAGGTGACGTCCTTCGACTGCACGCCGTAGACGCCGTCCGAGCCCTCGACGTCCTTCAGCCGCAGACTCAGGGTGACCTTCGTGCCCGCGGCCCAGTAGGTCTCCGGCCGGAAGTCGAGCCGGGTGTCGCTGAACCAGTGCCCGACCACCTCGACGGCCGGGTCCGCGGTCACCGTGATCGCCTTCTGCACGGCGGCCTTGTCCTTCACCGCGTGGGTGAAGTTGATCGACACCGGCATCCCGACGCCGGACGTCGAGTTCGCCTCCGGCGTGTAGTAGCCCACATAGGTCGCGCCGACGGACTTGGTGCTGAACGTGGTCACCGTCTCCTTGGCCACGCCCTCGGCCTTCGCCGTCACCGTGTACTTCGTGCCGGAGTACGGGTTCTGCTCCGAAGTCCACTTCGTCCCGGCCGAGTCGAGCGAACCGGCGAGCGTCGAGCCGTCGCTGCCGGTCACCTTGACGGACGCCAGCGTGCCGTCGGTCACGGTCACCACGACCGGGTTCGAGAAGTCGGCCCTCGTCGCCCCGGACGCCGGGCTGACCTTGATCGTGGGCTGCTTCTTCGCGGCGGCCTGCGCCGAGGCGGTGGCGTCCTTGCCGTCCGCGGAACCGGCCGAGTCGCCGGACCCGGAGGAGGAGCTGCATCCGGCGAGCGCGGCGGCCGGTACGGCACCCAGGACGGCCAGGATCCCCCGCCGGCTCCATCTCGCCGACCGGGACCCGTTCGATATGTGTGCGAAGCCCACGACACGCCTTCCTGAGTTCTCGCCTGTGTGGGTGCATCCTGCGACTTTTGTCTGGGGCGATCCTTTGAATGGGTGGGCGGCTTCCTGAGATTCCTGTGAAGAGGGGCTGTGCGCCGGGCCGCGCGGGGGTTGTGCGCGGAGGCGGCGGGGCGGCCTCGGAGGCGCTCTCGCGAGGGGTCCGAGACACGGCGGCCGGAAAGCGGGGGGCGGCCGGATCGCGCGGTTGTCCGGGTCGCTCCGTTTGTGAACAGAGTATGAACCGCCGGCCGGTGCGCTGAGTTTCCGGTGAGATCCCCGGCCCGGCATGGCTTCCCGGCCGTCCCGATCGGAACAGTGGGGAAACCGCGAGAACACGGAGGGCGGCGTCCCGGAAACCCGGGAGCGCGCTCCGTGCCCGAACCTGCCGGAGGTATTCGTGACCGAAGTCCGCACACGGCACACCGTGGCCATCGTCGGAGCGGGCGCGGCGGGCACCCTGACCGCCGTGCACCTGCTCGAGGCCGCCGCCCGCCGCCGGACTCCCCTCGACCTCGTCCTGATCGACCCCGCGCCGGAGGCCGGCCGTGGCACCGCCTACGCCACCGCCGACCCCCGGCACCGGCTCAACGTGCCCGCGGGCGGCATGAGCGGCTACCCCGACGATCCCGGGCACTTCGTCCGCTGGCTGTGCCGGCACGGCGAACCCACCGTGACGGCGGCCGACTTCGCGACCCGCTACCGCTACGGCGCCTATCTCGCCGACACCTTGGGCCAGGCGATCGTCCACGCGCACGGCACGGTCACCGTACGGCGGCTGCGCAGCCGTGCCGTACGCTGCGCCGCCGCCCCCGGCGGGCGGGTCGAACTCGGCCTCGCCGACGGGGAGCCGCTGATCGCGGACAGCGCCGTCCTGGCCACCGGGCCGGCCGCGCCGACCGCCGCGTGGGCGCCGCCCGCGCTGCGCTCCTCGCCACGCTTCGTCGCCGCTCCCTGGGCGCCCGGCGCCCTGGACGGGCCGACGGCGGACGTCTCCGACGTCCTGCTCGTCGGCACCGGCCTGACCGCCGTGGACCTCGCCCTCACCCTCGACCGGCCCGGCCGGACCGTGCACGCGCTCAGCCGCAGCGGACTGCTCCCCCAGCCGCACGCACTCGGTCCGGCCGGGCCGGTACCGGTCCCCGAAGGGCTGACCGGGTCGCCTGCGGCGGGCTCGGCGGGCTCGCCGGGCTCGGTGCCGGGCGCCGACGTCCGGCCGTCACGCGCGACCGACCGGCCGTCGGGCGCGGACGTCCGGCCGTCGGGTGCGGCTGACCGTCCGTCGGGCGCGGACGCCTGGCCGTCGGGCGCGGCCGGCGTGTCATCGGCCGAGGACCGCATGCAGGCCGTCGTGGGTCCCGATCAAGCCGCCGTAGGCCCCGAGCGGGCCGCTGCAGCCTCCGAGCGCGCCGTCGCGGACCCCGGGCAGGCTGCCTCCGAGTATCTCGCGCGGTTGCGGCGCGTCGTCTACGGCCATGTCAGTCGTAGTCGGCGTACCCAGGGGGACTGGCGGCCCGCCGTCGACAGTCTGCGGCCGTACACCGCGCGGTTGTGGCGCAGTCTGACGCCCGAGGAGCGGGCGGAGTTCCTGGCCCGGGAGGGGGCGCTGTGGAACACCCACCGGCACCGCATGGCGCCCGCCACCGCCGAACGCGTCGACCGCGCCCGCACCGCCCGCCGCCTGCGCGTCCACACCGGCACGGTCACCTCGGTCACCGTCCACGACGACGGCCCCCTGACCGTCGAGCTGGCCGACGGCCGTACGCTGCGCGTCGGCTGGGTCGTCGACTGCACGGGTCCCGGCGGGCGCGCGGACGACCCGCTGTGGCGCTCGCTGTTCGCCTCCGGAGCCGCCGTGCCCGGCCCGCTGGGTCTCGGCGTCGCCACCCGCGACGGCCGGCTGCAGGGCCGGGACGACCGGGCCGAACTGCCCCTGTTCACCCTCGGCTCCGCGCGCCGCGGCGAGCTGTGGGAGACCACCGCCGTCCCCGAGATCAGGGTCCAGGCGGCGGCGCTGGCCGAGGAGTTGCTGGCCCCGCTGACACCCCGGCGCCGCAGTGGAGGCCGTCGGCCCGGTGACGGCCACGGCCTGCCGCTGTCCACCCACGCGGCCGCCGCGGCGGCCCACCGGCGCGGACTCGACCGCGTGCTCAAGGTGCGCTCCGGCGCCCGCGAGTGCTTCGAGCGGGCCGTCGAGCTGGACCCCGGCTTCGCCCTCGGCCACGCGGCGCTCGCCCTGCTGGGCCACGAGTGCGGCGCCCCCGTCGACGTACCGCGGTCGCTCGCGCGGGCCCGGCGCGGCGCGCGCGAGCGGGCGGACGAGCGGGAGCGCTCGTTCGTGGACGTGGTCACCCGCCGCGTGCACGGCGACGACGGCGACGCGGCGCTGCTGCGCCACCTGGAGAACCACCCGGCGGACGCCCTCGCCCTGGCCGCCGCCGTGCCCACCATCGCCTTCTCCGGCGTGGCCGACCTCGACGACGACTACGCGCTCGGCCTGCTGCGCCGTACCGCACCCGCCCACGACGGACACTGGTTCCACACCTCCCTGCTGGCCTTCCTGCGGCAGGAGCAGGGCAGGCTGCACGAGGCCGGCGAACTCGCCCACCGCGCCCTCGCCGCCGAGCCCGCCTCCGGGCACGCGGTGCACGCGCTGGCCCACGTCCACTACGAGTCCGGCGCCCACGAGGCCGGCCGGGACTGGCTGGACGGCTGGGTCGGCGGCCATGGCCGGGGCGCGGTCCACCGGGCCCACTTCTCCTGGCACATCGCCCTGCACGAACTCGCCCTGGACGACCCCGAAGCGGTCCGCAGGCGCTGGCGCACCCAGCTCGCGCCCGGCCGGGTGAACGGGGTGCGGGCGCTCGTCGACTCGGGCTCCCTGCTGTGGCGGGCCCGGCTGAGCGGCACCTGGCCGGGTGACGACCTGCCGGTGGCGGACGTACTGGACGCGGTGGCGCGCGAGGTGGTGGAGCGCCCGGCGACGGCGTTCACGGCGCTGCACGCGGCGGTCGCGCTGACCGCGGCGGGCGACCTGTGGGCCCTGCGCCGGCTGCGCGACCACGCGGCGGGCGCGGACGCCACCCAGCGCGAGGTGATCGCGCCCCTGTGCGACGCGCTGGGCGCGCTGGTCGAGGAGCGTTTCGCGGAGGCGGCCCGGGGCCTTTCCGCCCTGCTGCCCGTGCTGCGCCGGGTCGGCGGCAGCGCCGCCCAGCGCGAGGTGGTGGAGGAGACCCTGCTGTACGCGCTGCTCGCGGCGGGCCACGGCACCGCGGCCCGCCACCTCCTGGACACCCGCCTGGACCGCCGTACGGCCCCCCGCGACCGGCGCCTCCTCGCCGCCCTCGACGGGGCCCGGTCCGGACCGACCGTCCCGGGCCCCGTCCTGAACCCCCGCTGACCGACGGCGCTCCAGGGGCGGTTCAGGGGCGGTCCGGGGACGGCTACGCCCGCTCCGGCTGCCCCCGCCCCGCGGCGCACCCCGTCTCCCGCGGGGCGGCGGGCGCCGCCTCGGCCGGACCGAAGCGGGCGTGCGCGCGGCGCAGGGCCGGCGGAGCCCACCACGCCCGGCGGCCCAGCAGCGCCATCGTCGCCGGGACCAGCAGCATCCGTACGGCCGTCGCGTCGACGAGGACCGCCAGGGTCAGCCCCAGACCGATCTGGAGGATGGGCGAGAAGCCGCCGGTCATGAACGCCCCGAAGACCACGGCCAGAAGGAGCGCCGCGCAGGTGACCACCCGGCCGGAGCGGCGCAGCCCGTCGACCACGGCCGCCCGGTCGTCGCCGGTCCCGGCGCGTGCCTCGCGCATCCGGGCCAGGATGAACAGCTCGTAGTCCATGGCGAGTCCGAACGCGATCGCGACGATCAGCGGCGGCGCCGTCAGGCTCAGCGAGCCGAGCCCGCGCGCGCCCAGCGCGCCCGCCAGATGCCCGTCCTGGAACACCCACACCACCACGCCCAGCGCGGCGCCCAGGCTGAGCAGGGTCGTCGCGACGGTCCGCAGCGGCAGCAGGACCGAGCCGGTGAACGCGAACAGCAGCACCAGGACCCCGGCCAGCACGGTCAGCGCCGCCCAGGGCGCCCGCTCCGCCAACATGGCGCGGAAGTCGACCAGTTGGGCCGCCGCGCCGGTGACCTCGACGGGCTGCGCGCCCCGCAGCTCCCGTACCCGCCGCACCAGGTCCGTCGCCGCCCTGCCGTCCAGCGACCCGGACGGCTGGAGCTGTACGACGGTGGCGCCGTCGGGCAGCGCGCGGGAGACGGACCCCGGCGACAGGGCCCGGATCGCGTCGGCCGTCGCCTCCCGCGTGCCCGGCCGCAGCACCACGGTCACCGGCGAGACGCCCGTTCCGGCCGGGAAGTGCGCGTCGACGGTGTCGTACACCTGCCGTGCCTCCGTGTTCCGGGGCAGCTGCCCCGCGTCGCCGAGGCCGATGCGCAGCCCGGCCACGGGCAGCGCGAGCACGAGCAGGGCGGGCACCAGGACGGCGAGGACGGCGTACCTGCGGCGGGTCGCGAACCGCGCCAGGCGGGCGAAGACCCGCCCCTCCTGGCGTTCGCGCGCCGCCCGCGCCGGGGCGATCCGCCCGCCGAACAGGGTCAGCAGCGCCGGCAGCAAGGTGATCGCGGCCAGCATGTCCACCACGACCACCGCGGCCACCGCCAGGCCCATGCTGCGCAGGAACGTGCTCGGGAAGACCAGTAGCCCGGTCAGGCTCACGGCGACCGTGAGCCCGGAGAACAGCACCGTGCGCCCGGCCTGCCCGACCGTGCGCCGCACGGCCTCGCCCACGTCGTCGGTGTGGCGCCGTTCCTCGCGGAACCGCACGACGGTCAACAGGGCGTAGTCGACGGCGAGTCCGAGCCCCAGCATGGTCGTGACCTGGATCGCGTACACCGAGACGTCGGTGACCTGACTGAAGGCGAACAGCGCCAGGAACGCCCCGGCGATGCCGCTCACCGCGATCACCAGCGGCAGCACCGCCGCGCGCAGCCCGCCGAACACCACGAGCAGGAGCGCCAGTACGACGGGCAGCGAGATCAACTCGGCGTCGCGCACGTCCTCCTGGGCGCGGTCACCGAGCTGCCGGCCCAGCAGCGGGCCGCCGCTGACGTGGACCTCGGGCGCGTCGATCGCCTTGATACGGGCCACCGCCGCGTCGATGGCGCGGTCCTCGGCGTCGTCGTCCAGGCCTCCGTCGAGCGTGACGGGCACGATCAGCGCCCTGCCGTCGGCGGCGGTCAGGCCGTGGGTGCGGTAGGGGTCGGGCACGGCGGCCACCCCGGCGATCGCGCGGACCTCGGCGACCGCGCGCTCCACCTGAGCCCGCAGGGCCGGATCGGCGACCGCGGTGCCCGAGACGACGGCGGTGAGCGACTCGCCCTCGGGGTCCACGTGGTCCAGGTAGTTCGCCGCGCGCTCCGACTCTGCGCCCGGTATCCCGGCCACGTCGTCGGAGAGCCGGCCGAACACACCGGTCCCGACGCCGAAGCCGAGTACCAGAAGCAGCAGCCAGAGGACGATGACGGTGAGCGGGCGGCGGGTCGCCACCCGTGCGAAGGCGCGCAGCACGGTCCCTCCCGGTGGAACGTCGCGATTCGGTCGTCGGCGCCCCGCCCGCCGAACGGGGCGAGGGGTGCGTCCCGGACAGACTCGCGCCGGAGGGGAGGTCGCCGGATCGCCGGAGGGAGCGGTTTTCGGGGGTCCGTCGCACGGGTGAGCCGCGGCGGCCACTCACCCGTCAGAGGGAGGCGGGGCGGTGGCTCAGGGGGCGCCGGGCGTGACAAGTCCCGTCTCGTAGGCGCAGATCACCGCCTGCACCCGGTCCCGCAGCCCCAACTTGCCGAGCACATTGCTCACATGGGTCTTCACCGTGTGCTCGCTCACGAACAGCGTCGTCGCGATCTCCGCGTTCGACAGGCCCCGCGCCAGCATCCGCAGCGTCTCCACCTCGCGGGCGGTCAGCACCGCCAGCCGGTCCGGGGTGGCCTCCGTGGCCGCCTCCGCGCGGCGCCGCCGCACGAGGTCCGCGACCAGGCGCCGGGTCACCGCGGGAGCCAGCAGCGCGTCGCCCGCCGCGACCACGCGCACCGCGTGCACCAGGTCGTCCCGCCGTACGTCCTTGAGCAGGAAGCCGCTGGCCCCGGCGTACAGCGCCTCGTAGACGTACTCGTCGAGGTCGAACGTGGTCAGCATGACGACCTTGCAGCGGGACCCGGCGCAGATCCTGCGCGCGGCCGCCAGACCGTCCAGCACGGGCATCCGGATGTCCAGCAGCGCCACGTCGGGGGCGTGCTCCCGCACCGCCGCGACCGCCGCCTCGCCGTCCCCGGCCTCGGCGACCACCTCGATGTCCGGCTGTGCCTCCAGGATCATGCCGAAGCCGCTGCGCACGAGTTCCTGGTCGTCGGCCACGACCACCCGGATCGTCATCCGGCGGCCGCCCGCCGCGCCCCGCCCACCGG
>NZ_LAVA02000072.1 GCF_000974985.2 Streptomyces mangrovisoli
CTCCCTCCCCGCCCAGCTCCCCCCGCCCCCGGCTGAACGCCACGGTCCCTCGCGGGCCGAGCGCGACCGGGACTGGCTCGGCCGCGGGGCGCTGTCCTTCCTCGCCGAGGCGTCCGACCTGCTCGCCGGGCAGCTCGACGAGAACCTCGTCGCCGCCCTGGCCGGCCAGCTGATCGTGCCCCGGCTCGCCGACTGGTGCGCGGTCTGGCTGGAGGACGAGTCCACCGGGCGCTGGGGGCCGCCGCACCCGGCCCCGGGCGGCGACACGGACGGCTGGGGCGGCCCCGCCGCGGGCACCGGCCCCCGCCTCGCCCGCGTCTGGCACACCAGCGAGAACAGCATCGACGCGCTGCGCCGCGCCCTGGAGAAGGACCCGCCCGGCCACCCCGACGGCCTGCGCGCCGGGCCCGCCCCCTACCCCTGGCCCGGCGCCGCCGCCGTCGGCCCGCACGACACGCACGGCACGGCGCTGGCGTACCGGCTGATCGCCGGGGGCCGCCCGCTGGGCACGCTGGTCATCGGGCGGCGCGGCCTGGCGCGCTTCCCCGACGAGATCACCGGGCTGATCGAGGACCTCAGCCGCCGGGTCGCGCTCGCCATCGGGGCGGCCCGCCAGTACGCCCGCCAGGCCACCATCAGCGCCGTGCTCCAGCGCGGCCTGCTGCCCGGGGCCGTCGCCGAGATCCCCGGGGTGGCCAGCGCCCTCGTCTACGAACCCTGCGACAAGGGCGGCCCCAGCGGGGACTTCTACGACCTCTTCCCGGCGGGCGACGGCCGCTGGTGCTTCGCCGTCGGCGACGTCCAGGGCAAGGGCCCCGAGGCGGCCGTGGTCATCGGGCTTGCCCGGCCCTGGCTGCGGCTGCTCGCCCGCGAGGGCTACCGGGTCGCCGACGTGCTGGACCGCCTCAACCAGCTTCTGCTCGACGACGCCACCGAGGCGGCGGACGCGGCGGCCCGCGCGCTGGTCGCGGCGGGCGGCCGCGCGGTGGCCGCGGGCGACGGTCCGCAGACACGTTTTCTCTCCCTGCTCTACGGCGAGCTCGCGCCCTTCGACGGCGGCGTCCGCTGCACCCTCGCCTCGGCCGGGCATCCGCTGCCGCTGCTGCTGGGCCGCGACGGGTCGGTGCGTACGGCCGCGCAGCCGCAGACCCTGCTCGGGGTGATCGAGGACGCGTCGTACACCAGTGAGAGCTTCGCGCTGGGCCCCGGCGACAGCCTGCTGTGCGTGACGGACGGAGTGACCGAGCGGCGCTCCGGCTCCCGCCAGTTCGACGACGGCGACGGGCTCGCGGCGGCGCTCGCCGGCTGCGCGGGGCTCGGGGCCGAGGACATCGCGGAGCGGATCCGGCGGCTGGTCCACGACTTCGGGGGGCGTCCGCCGGAGGACGACCTGGCGCTGCTGGTCCTCCAGGCGGTGGCGCTCCGCTCGGGGGAGTAGGGGGCTGTGGTCGGCCGCGGGCCGGTGGGGGGCTTTCGCGCGGTTCTCCGCGCCCCTTGAAGGCGCCTGCGCCTGCGCGGGGTCGGGGGGCGGTGGTCGTCCGCGGGTCGGTGGGGGTTGATCGCGCAGTTCCCCGCGCCCCTGGTGGGCCCCTGCCCAGGCCCCCTCAAGGGGTGCGGGGAACCGCGCGGCTGGCCACCCACCGGGCCGCGGGTGGGCTCGTGTCCTGGACAATGGGTCCATGCCTTCCGCTCTTCCCGACGGCGAACCCGTCCCCGACGACGGCGCGCTCCCCGCGTCCGCGCTCGCCGGGGCCGCCGCCCGCCCGCTCGGGTTCTATCTGCACGTCCCCTACTGCGCCACCCGCTGCGGCTACTGCGACTTCAACACGTACACCGCGACGGAGCTGCGCGGCACCGGCGGCGTGCTCGCCTCCCGCGACAACTACGCGGACACCCTGATCGACGAGGTCCGCCTCGCCCGCAAGGTGCTCGGCGACGACCCGCGCCCGGTCCGCACGGTCTTCGTCGGCGGCGGCACCCCGACCCTGCTCGCGGCCGGCGACCTCGTGCGGATGCTGGCCGCGATCCGCGACGAGTTCGGCCTCGCGCCCGACGCGGAGGTCACGACGGAGGCGAACCCCGAGTCGGTCGACCCGGCCTATCTCGCGACCCTGCGCGAGGGCGGCTTCAACCGGATCTCCTTCGGCATGCAAAGCGCGAAGCAGCACGTGCTGCGCATCCTCGACCGCACCCACACCCCGGGCCGCCCCGAGGCCTGTGTCGCCGAGGCCCGCGCGGCCGGTTTCGCGCACGTCAACCTGGACCTGATCTACGGCACCCCGGGGGAGTCCGACGACGACTGGCGGGCCTCCCTGGACGCGGCGATCGGCGCGGGTCCCGACCACGTCAGCGCGTACGCCCTGATCGTCGAGGAGGGCACCCAGCTGGCCCGCCGCATCCGCCGGGGCGAGGTCCCGATGACGGACGACGACGTCCACGCGGACCGCTATCTGATCGCCGAGGAGACGCTGTCGGCGGCGGGCTTCGACTGGTACGAGGTCTCCAACTGGGCCACCTCGGACGCCGGACGCTGCCTGCACAACGAGCTGTACTGGCGCGGCGCCGACTGGTGGGGCGCGGGCCCCGGCGCGCACAGCCACGTCGGCGGCGTCCGCTGGTGGAACGTCAAGCACCCCGGGGCGTACGCGGCGGCCCTGGCGTCCGGCCGTACGCCCGGCGCGGGCCGTGAGCTGCTGAGCGACGAGGACCGACGGGTGGAGCGCGTCCTGCTGGAGCTGCGGCTGCGCGAGGGCGTGCCCCTGTCCCTGCTGCACGAGAGGGGCCGCGAGGCCGCCCGCCGCGCGCTCGCCGACGGCCTGCTCCAGCGGGAGCCGTACGACGCGGGCCACGCGGTCCTCACCCTGCGCGGGCGGCTGCTCGCGGACGCCGTCGTCAGGGATCTGGTGGACTGAGCCCCGCGGGTCTAGATTTCGCCGTCATGATCCCTGGCGGTGAACCCGACGAGAACGCGATCGTGGTGCGGTGGGCGCTGCGGCGGCTGCCCGTACTGGTGCTGCCCGCGCTGCCCGCGTGTCTCATCGGCTCGCTGGGGCTGGCCGCCGTCGTCACCGGCAGCCCGATCGGCCTGCTGTTCCTGCCCTTCGCGGTCCTCGGCTTCCGGCAGCTCCTGCTGGCCTGGCGGGAGCGCGGGCGGGCCCTCGCCTTCGACCGTTCCGGGGTGTGGCGGCTGTCCGCCCGGGGTGCCGAGCTGATCCCGTGGGACGAGCTGGACGGGGTCGGCGTCCAGCGGCAGACGAGCCCCATGGGTGGCTGGTTCCGATCGCCGCCGGGCCGGTGGGGAAAGATCGTCGTGCTGGAGCTGCGGTTCCGCGACGGCGAGGCCGAACTCATCGACATCATGCTCTGCCGCACCCCCTGCGAACGCGCCCTGTGGCGCTACGCCCCGCAGCACCTGCTGTTCGGAGAGGAGACGCGGGCGTAGGGCGGCCGATCACCCGGCGGGGTGAACAGCCCCGGGGTTCCGGTTCGGCGCCTTCGCCGACATCAGGCCCCACCGCTGTCCGTGACGAAGTCGATCAGCTCCTCCACCCGGCCCAGCAGCTCCGGCTCCAGGTCCTTGTACGACCCCACCCGCTTCAGGATCGCCTGCCACACCGCGCCCGTGTTCTCCGACGGCCAGCCCAGCGCCCGGCACACACCCGTCTTCCAGTCCTGACCGTGCGGCACCCGCGGCCAGCCCGCGATGCCCAGCGAGGCGGGCTTCACGGCCTCCCAGATGTCGATGTACGGGTGCCCGACCACCAGCGCGTGCTCGCTCGTCACCGACTGCGCGATGCGCCACTCCTTGGTGCCCGGGACCAGGTGGTCCACCAGGACGCCGAGGCGCGCGTCCGGGCCCGGCGCGAACTCCGCGACGATCGACGGCAGGTCGTCGACGCCCTCCAGGTACTCCACGACCACGCCCTCGACGCGCAGGTCGTCGCCCCACACCTTCTCGACCAGCTCGGCGTCGTGCCGGCCCTCCACGTAGATCCGGCCGGCGCGGGCGACCCGTGCGCGGGCCCCCGGGACGGCGACCGAACCGGAGGCGGTACGGGCCGGGCGCGCCGGGCCCGCGGCGGGCGGGCGCACCAGGGTCACGACCCGGCCCTCCAGCAGGAAGCCCCGCGGCTCCAGCGGGAACACCCGGTGCTTGCCGAAGCGGTCCTCCAGGGTGACCGTGCCCGCCTCGCAGCGGATCACCGCGCCGCAGTAGCCCGTGCCGGGCTCCTCGACGACCAGGCCGGGCTCCGCCGGCACCTCGGGGACGGGCTGCGGCTTCTTCCAGGGCGGGGTCAGGTCCGGAGAGTACTGGCGCATTCGAACGACGATAGGAGAACCGACCCGGACGGACCCACGACACGCCGAAAATCGACGTGCACCGGGCACGCGTCACACACCGGACCCCTGCTCACGACACGCCGAACCGTGCCGCCAGCTCGTCGCGCTGTCGTCGTACGAACGCCGCGTCCACCACCGCCCCGTGACCTGGCACGTACCGCGCGTCCTCGCCGCCCAGCGCGAGCAGCCGGTCGAGCGCGGCCGGCCACCGGGCCGGGACCGCGTCGGGGCCCGCCTGCGGCTCGCCCGACTCCTCCAGCAGGTCGCCGCAGAACACCACCTCCCGATCGCCCGGCACCAGGACCGCCAGATCGTGCGCCGTGTGGCCGGGGCCGACGTTCGCGATCAGCACCTGGACGCCGCCCCCGAGGTCCAGCGTCCACTCGCCGCTGACCTCGTGGCGGGGCGCGGTCAGCACGTCGAGCGCCTCGTCCGCCGCGGCCGCCTCCAGACCGCACCGGATCGCGTCCGCCCGCAGCTCCCCGGCCTCGTGCGCGAACACCGCCCCGACCCCGACCGCGCCGAACACCTCGGCGCCCGCGAAGGCCGGGGCGCCGAGAACGTGGTCGAAGTGCGGATGGGTGAGAGCGAGATGGGTCACACGGTGATGCGCCAGCGCCTCCGCCTGGGCCCGCAGCCGCGCGCCCTCCCCGAGCCCGGACCCCGCGTCGACGACCAGCGCCGCGCCCCGGCCGACCACCAGCCCCGCCGTGCAGTCCCAGCGCGGCAGCCTGCGGCGTCCCACCCCGGACGCCACCCGCTCCCACCCCAGCTCTTCCCAAGTCACCGTCATACCGCGACGCTAGCCCTACGACGCCGACGGCACCCGAACCCCGGCGGCGGACCTTGCCCGGGGCGTACCCCACGGCCGTACACTGAGCTGGGGAGCGCTGGCACTCGCGCGCGCAGAGTGCCAGGCGAAGCGCCACAGGAACGACATACGGGAACGACGGCTGGAGGTGTGCGCGGGATGCTGAGTGAACGCAGGCTCCAGGTGCTGCGCGCCATCGTCCAGGACTACGTCGGCACCGAGGAGCCGGTGGGCTCCAAGGCGCTCACCGAACGGCACAGCCTCGGCGTCTCCCCGGCGACGGTGCGCAACGACATGGCGGCCCTGGAGGACGAGGGCTACATCGCGCAGCCGCACACCAGCGCCGGGCGCATCCCCACCGACAAGGGCTACCGGCTCTTCGTCGACAAGCTCGCGGGCGTCAAGCCGATGACCCAGCCCGAGCGGCGCGCGATCCAGAACTTCCTCGACGGCGCCGTCGACCTCGACGACGTGGTGGCCCGCACGGTGCGGCTGCTCGCGCAGCTGACCCGGCAGGTCGCGGTGGTGCAGTACCCGTCCCTGACCCGTTCGACCGTGCGCCACGTGGAGCTGCTGTCGCTCGCGCCCGCGCGGCTGATGCTCGTGCTGATCACGGACACCGGCCGGGTGGAGCAGCGGCTGGTGGACTGCCCGGCGCCGTTCGGCGAGGCCTCGCTGGCGGATCTGCGGGCGCGGCTCAACAGCCGGGTCGCGGGCCGCCGGTTCGCCGACGTGCCGCGACTCGTGGAGGACCTCCCGGAGGCCTTCGACGTCGAGGACCGCGGTACGGTCTCCACCGTGCTCTCCACCCTTCTGGAGACACTGGTCGAGGAGAACGAGGAGCGGCTGATGATCGGCGGCACCGCCAATCTGACCCGCTTCAACCATGACTTCCCTCTCACGATCCGTCCCGTGCTCGAGGCGCTGGAGGAGCAGGTCGTGCTCCTCAAGCTCCTGGGCGAGGTGAAGGATTCGGGCATGACCGTGCGCATCGGTCACGAGAACGTGCATGAGGGACTCAACTCCACGTCCGTGGTCTCGGTCGGCTACGGTTCGGGCGGCGAGGCAGTAGCCAAGCTCGGCGTGGTCGGACCGACCCGCATGGATTACCCGGGAACGATGGGAGCGGTACGCGCAGTGGCACGGTACGTCGGACAGATCCTGGCGGAGTCCTGAAGTGGCCACGGACTACTACGCCGTACTCGGCGTGCGCCGCGACGCGTCGCAGGACGAGATCAAGAAGGCGTTCCGGCGGCTCGCCCGCGAGCTGCACCCGGACGTCAATCCCGATCCGAAGACGCAGGAGCGGTTCAAGGAGATCAACGCCGCTTACGAGGTCCTGTCGGATCCGCAGAAGAAGCAGGTCTACGACCTCGGCGGCGACCCCCTCTCGCAGGCGGGCGGCGCGGGCGGTGCCGGTGGCTTCGGCGCCGGCGGCTTCGGCAACTTCTCCGACATCATGGACGCGTTCTTCGGCACGGCGTCGCAGCGCGGACCGCGCTCGCGCACCCGCCGCGGCCAGGACGCCATGATCCGGCTGGAGATCGAGCTCGACGAGGCGGCCTTCGGCACCACGAAGGACATCCAGGTCGACACGGCCGTCGTCTGCAACACGTGCAACGGCGAGGGCGCGGCCCCCGGCACGGCGGCGCAGACCTGTGACATGTGCCGCGGCCGCGGCGAGGTGTCGCAGGTGACCCGGTCCTTCCTGGGCCAGGTCATGACCTCCCGCCCCTGCCCCCAGTGCCAGGGCTTCGGCACGGTCGTGCCGACCCCGTGCCCGGAGTGCGCGGGTGACGGCCGGGTGCGCTCGCGGCGCACCCTGACCGTCAAGATCCCGGCCGGTGTCGACAACGGCACCCGCATCCAGCTGGCCGGCGAGGGCGAGGTCGGCCCCGGCGGCGGACCGGCCGGCGACCTGTACGTCGAGATCCACGAGCTGCCGCACAGCACCTTCCAGCGGCGCGGCGACGACCTGCACTGCACGGTCACCATCCCGATGACCGCGGCCGCCCTCGGCACCAAGGTGCCGCTGGAGACCCTGGACGGCATGGAGGAGGTCGACATCCGGCCCGGCACCCAGTCCGGCCAGTCGATCCCGCTGCACGGCCGGGGCGTCACGCACCTGCGCGGCGGCGGTCGCGGCGACCTGATCGTGCACGTCGAGGTGCAGACCCCGACCAAGCTCGACCCGGAGCAGGAGCGGCTGCTGCGCGAGCTGTCCAAGATGCGCGGCGAGGAGCGCCCGACGGGCCAGTTCCAGCCGGGCCAGCAGGGCCTGTTCTCCCGCCTGAAGGACGCCTTCAACGGCCGCTGACGGCGGCCACCGGAAGGGCTTCGAAGGCCGCCGACGGCGGCTCCGCGAGCGCTTTCCACCAGCCCGGGGACGCCCCCGGCCGGACCTCCGGCCGGGGGCGTGCCATTGGCCTATGCCGGGCGGAAGGCTGGATTCGGACTTGTTGGGGGGACGTGACAACATGCCGTCATGTCCTCCGCACTGACCGATCTCTTCCCACTACCGATCGTGCAGGCCCCCATGGCGGGCGGCGTATCCGTCCCGCAGCTCGCCGCCGCCGTGTCCGAGGCGGGCGGGCTCGGCTTCCTCGCCGCCGGGTACAAGACGGCCGACGGCATGTACCAGGAGATCAAGCAGCTGCGGGGACTCACCTCCCGCCCCTTCGGCGTGAACGTGTTCATGCCGCAACCGGAGCATTCCGACCTCTCCGCCGTGGAGGTCTACGCCCACCAGCTGGCCGGCGAGGCCGCCTGGTACCGCACCGAGCTCGGCGACCCGGACCGCGACCGGGACGACGGCTACGACGCCAAGCTCGCCGTGCTGCTCGACAAGCCGGTGGCCGCCGTGTCGTTCCACTTCGGCGTGCCGAGCGAGGACACCCTGGAGGCGCTGCGCCGGGCCGGCACCCTCACCCTGGTGACCGCGACCACCGCCGAGGAGGCGCTCGCCGTGCAGCGGGCCGGCGCGGACGCGGTGATCGCGCAGGGCGTCGAGGCGGGCGGCCACCAGGGCACCCACCGCGACATCCAGGAGAACGACGGCACCGGCATCGGGCTGCTCTCCCTCGTCGCGCAGATCCGCGAGACCGTGGACATCCCGATCGTCGCCGCGGGCGGCATCATGCGCGGCGGGCAGATCGCCGCGGTGCTCGCCGAGGGCGCGAGCGCGGCCCAGCTCGGCACGGCGTTCCTCGCCACCCCCGAGTCGGGCGCGCCCACCGTGCACAAACAGGCCCTGATCAACCCGCTGTTCGTGCGCACCGACCTGACCCGGGCCTTCTCCGGGCGCCCGGCCCGCGCCCTGGTCAACCGCTTCCTGCGCGAGCACGGGCCGTACGCCCCGGCCGCCTACCCGGAGGTGCACCACCTCACCGTGCCGCTGCGCAAGGCGGCCGCGAAGGCGGACGACGCGCAGGGCATGGCGCTGTGGGCGGGACAGGGCCACCGGATGGCCCGGCAGCTGCCCGCGGGGCGGCTGGTGGAGGTGCTGGCCGGCGAACTCGCCGCCGCCACGACAGCGTTGTCTGCGTTTCCGCAGGCGGGAGGAGACGTCCTATGACCGCGCCGGTGTTCGTGCTCGACCCCCTTCCGGCCTTCGAGGCGGGGGAGTTCGTCCTCGACGGCCCCGAGGGACGCCACGCGGTGTCCGTCAAGCGGCTGCGCCCCGGCGAGGACGTCGTCCTCACGGACGGCCGCGGCCGCTGGGTCGAGGGCGTCGTCAAGGCCGCCGAGGGCAAGGACCGCCTCGTCCTCACGGGCCTGGACAAGGTCGTCGAGGAACCGCGGGAGCAGCCCCGCATCACCGTCGTCCAGGCCCTTCCCAAGGGGGACCGGGGCGAGGTGGCGGTGGAGACCATGACCGAGGTCGGCGTCGACGCGATCGTGCCGTGGGCGGCCTCCCGCTGCATCACCCAGTGGCGCGGCGACCGCGGCCTGAAGGCGCTCGCCAAGTGGCGGGCCACCGCCCGCGAGGCCGGCAAGCAGTCCCGGCGGGCGCGCTTCCCCGAGGTCGCGGACGCGGCGAGCACCAGGCAGGTGGCCGAGCTGCTGGCGCGCGCCGACTTCGCCGCCGTGCTGCACGAGAGCGGCGACAGGTCCCTCGCGACCGCCGAACTGCCCGCCGAGGGCGAGATCGTGCTCGTCGTCGGCCCTGAGGGAGGCGTGTCGCCCCAGGAGCTGGCGGCGTTCGCCGAGGCGGGGGCGGCGAGTTACGTCCTCGGGCGTAGCGTGCTGCGTACATCGACCGCCGGGACGGCCGCGGCCGCCCTGCTCCTCGGCCTGACCGGCCGCTGGTCCTGACCTGAGCCGCACCGACCACACGGGGAAGGAACACCTTGGAACTCGCTCAAGTACGGCTGCTCGTCAGCGACTTCGCCGCCTGTTACCGCTTCTACGGTGAAGTCCTCGGCCTCAAGCCGCAGTCGGGCGCCGAGGGCGGCCCCTACGAGAAGTTCAGCCCGGCCACCGGATCGGCGGGCATCGCGCTCCAGGACCGGTCGATGATGGCCGAAGTCCTCGGCGAACTGGGCGACTCGGCCACCGGACACCGCTCCCTGGTGGTGCTCAGGATCGACGACCTGGACACCTACTGCGAGACCATCGCGGCCCGTGGCGCGGAGATACTGCACGGCCCCGCCCCGATGACCGACCGGATGCGCGTCGCCCATCTCAAGGACCCCGAGGGCAACCTCGTCGAACTCCAGCAGTGGCTGCTGTTCGGCGGCTGAACACCCGTACGGGCGGCGGAACTCGCGGGGCGCTCGAGTGGCCGCATGCGCCCTACCGCGGCCGCCGAGGTGGTGGCAGGCTGCCCCCATGGGGGTGTTGAGACGGTTACGACCCGAGCGACGGCAGCGGCGCGCGTTCGCGGTGGCGGCGCTCGCACTGGTCGCCGGCGGCGGCGCCGTGGCGTGCGAGCCGGGCGAGCTGACCACGGCGTCGGTGGCGTACACCACCGACAAGACCGCGACCGCGGAGCTGAACCGGCGCCATGTGCACGTGCGCTGGCTCAGCTGCACGGCGAACTTCGGCAGCGCGGACAAGGCGTACACCCCGGGGAAGTCGCCCTCGCCGTCGCAGACCACCGTCGCCTCCGTGGACTGCCAGGGGCAGACCGACGACGGCAGGAAGATCACCGTGACCGGCAAGGTCACCCGCGCCGTCGACGGGGCCTGCGTGCGCGGCGATCTCGTCGCGACGGTGGGCGGCAAGCAGGCGTTCCGCGTCTCCGGGCTCGGCGACTGCACGGCCGCGTCGACCCCCGCGGTCACCTACCGGCCGAGCGGCGGACAGCCCGAGCCGACCGTCACCGTGACCGTCACCCGCACCCTGTGGTGCAAGGGCGACCCGACCTGCTGGCCGGTCGAGGGCAAGTGACCCGGGCCGGGGAGCCACCGGGTGGGCGGTGGTCGCGGACCGGCAAGTGATCCGAACCCCTCCCGTCGCCCGGCGCCGCTGCATAGGCTGACCAGGTGACTCACCCCCTGCCGCCCGAGCAGCCCGCGTATCTCCGCTTTCCGCATCTGCGTGGCGATACGGTCGTCTTCACCGCCGAGGACGACGTCTGGCTCGCGCCCCTCGACGGCGGACGGGCCTGGCGCGTCAGCGCCGACAACATGCCGGTGACCCATCCGCGCCTGTCGCCCGACGGCACCCTCGTCGCCTGGACCTCCACCCGCGACGGCGCACCCGAGGTGCATCTCGCGTCGGTCGCCGGCGGACCGTCCAAACGCCTCACGTACTGGGGCAGTTCGCGCACCCAGGTGCGCGGCTGGACCCCCGACGGGCAGATCCTCGCGGTCAGCGCCGCGGGCCAGGCGAGCCTGCGCCGCAGCTGGGCGCGGGCCGTCCCGCTCGACGGCGGACCCGCCACCACCCTGCCGTACGGCCCTGTGGGCGACGTCGCGTTCGGCCCGCACACCGTGCTGCTGTCCGCGCCGATGGGCCGTGAGGCCGCCTGGTGGAAACGCTACCGGGGCGGCACCGCGGGCAAGTTGTGGATCGACCGCGACGAACCCGGCGAGTTCGTCCGGCTGCACGAGGACCTCGACGGCAACCTGGAACAGCCGCTCTGGGTCGGCGACCGAGTGGCCTTCCTCTCCGACCACGAGGGCACCGGCGCCCTGTACTCCTCCCTCGCCGACGGCTCCGACCTGCGCCGCCACACCCCCCTCGACGCCTTCTACGCCCGGCACGCGGCCACCGACGGCACCCGCGTCGTCTACGCCAGCGCCGGCGAACTCTGGCTCCTGGACGACCTGGACGGCGCCGAGCCGCGCCGCCTGGACATCCGGCTCGGCGGCCCCCGCGTCGACCAGCAGCCCTACCCGGTCGACGCGGCCCGCTGGTTCGGCTCCGCGTCCCCCGACCACACCGGCCGCGGCAGCGCCGTCTGCGTGCGTGGCGGCGTCCACTGGGTGACCCACCGCTCCGGCCCCGCCCGTGCCCTCGCGGTACGGCCCGGCGTACGCGCCCGGCTGCCCAGGGCCTTCCGCGCGGACGGCGAGGAGTGGGTGGTGTGGGTGACCGACGCGGAGGGCGACGACGCGCTGGAGTTCGCCCCCGCGACCGGCCTCGCTCCCGGCGCCACCCCGCGCCGCCTCGCGGCCGGCCGGCTCGGCCGGGTGCTGGGCCTCGCCATGGCGCCCGACGGCAGCCGCGCCGCGGTCGCCGCGCACGACGGACGGCTGCTGCTCGTCGAGCGGGAGACCGGCGAGGTCCGCGAGGTCGACCGCAGCGAGGACGGCGACGTCACCGGCCTGGTCTTCTCGCCCGACTCGGCGTGGCTCGCCTGGTCGCACCCCGGGCCGCGCCCGCTGCGCCAGCTCCGGCTCGCCAACACCACCGACCTGTCGGTGACCGAGGCGACCCCGCTGCGCTTCCAGGACTACGCGCCCGCGTTCACCGCCGACGGCAAGCACCTGGCGTTCCTGTCCACCCGCTCCTTCGACCCGGTCTACGACGAGCACGTCTTCGACCTCGCGTTCGTGGTCGGCGACCGCCCGCACCTGATCACACTCGCCGCGACCACGCCCTCGCCGTTCGGCCCGCAGCGGCACGGCCGTCCCTTCGAGGCGCCGGACAAGGACGAGACACCCGACAGCGAGGGCACCCCGGCCACCCGCGTCGACCTGGAGGGCCTCGCCGACCGGATCGTGCCCTTCCCGGTGGAGGCCGGCCGCTACTCCGGCCTGCGGGCCGCCAAGGACGGCGTGCTGTGGCTCAGGCACCCGGTGCACGGCGTGCTCGGCGCCAGCCGCGCGCGGCCCGACGACCCCGACCCGCGCAGCGAGCTGCAGCGCTACGACCTCGTGCAGCAGCGCCTGGAGCATCTCGCGGACGACGCCGACCACTTCCGGGTCAGCGGCGACGGCAAGCGGGTCCTGCTGTGGTCCGACGGCCGGCTCCGGGTCGTGCCCAGCGACCGCCGCGCCTCCTCGGACGAGGACGGCGACACCGCCTTCACCATCGACCTCGGGCGGGTGCGGCAGAGCGTCGACCCGGCCGCCGAGTGGCGGCAGATGTACGACGAGAACGGCCGCATCATGCGGGACAACTTCTGGCGCGCCGACCTGAGCGGCGTCGACTGGGACGGCGTCCTCGACCGCTACCGGCCCGTCCTCGACCGCGTCGCCACCCACGACGACCTGGTGGACCTGCTCTGGGAGGTGCACGGCGAACTCGGCACCTCGCACGCCTACGTCACGCCGCGCGGCTCCGGCGGCGGCCCCCGCCAGGGCCTGCTCGGCGCCGACCTCTCCCGCCACGACGACGGCAGCTGGCGCATCGACCGCGTGCTGCCCGCGGAGACCTCCGACCCCGACGCCCGCTCCCCGCTGGCCGCGCCCGGCGTCGCGGTGCGCGCCGGGGACGCGATCCTCGCGGTCGCCGGACAGGGCGTCGACCCGGTGACCGGTCCGGGACCGCTGCTGGTGGGCACGGCGGGCAAGCCGGTCGAGCTGACGGTCTCCCCGTCCGGCGGCGGCGACCCGCGGCACGCGGTCGTCGTGCCGATCGCCGACGAGGAGCCGCTGCGCTACCACGCGTGGGTCGCCGACCGGCGCGCCTACGTCCACGAGCGTTCCGGGGGCCGGCTCGGCTATCTGCACGTGCCCGACATGCAGGCCCCCGGCTGGGCCCAGATCCACCGCGACCTGCGGGTGGAGGTGGCCCGCGAGGGCCTGGTCGTCGACGTCCGGGAGAACCGCGGCGGGCACACCTCGCAGCTGGTGGTGGAGAAGCTGGCCCGGCGGATCGTCGGCTGGGCCAACCCGCGCGGGATGCGGCCCTACAGCTACCCGATGGACGCGCCGCGCGGCCCGGTGGTCGCGGTGGCCAACGAGTTCTCCGGCTCCGACGGCGACATCGTCAACGCGGCGATCCGCGCCCTCGGCATCGGCCCGGTGGTCGGCACCCGCACCTGGGGCGGCGTGATCGGCATCGACAGCCGCTACCGGCTGGTCGACGGCACCCTCGTCACCCAGCCCAAGTACGCCTTCTGGCTGGAGGGTTACGGCTGGGACGTGGAGAACCACGGCGTCGACCCGGACATCGAGGTGCTCCACCGCCCCCAGGACTGGGCCGCGGGCCGGGACCCCCAGCTCGACGAGGCGATCCGCCTGGCCCTGGAGACGCTGGAGACCAGCCCGGCGAAGACCCCGCCGTCACCGCCTTCCTGACGGACGTTCAGGGCAGGGCAGGACGGGCCCCCACCCGGCCCGGCCCCGCCCCGCCCGCGGCCCGCTGGCCCGTGCCGTCCGCGGTCCCACCGGTCCGCGACCCCCGCGGCCCCGCCCGCCCGGTCCCGCCCGCTGTCGTCGCCCGGACGACGGCCCGCCGTCCGGAGGAGAGCCCGCCGCCCGGACGACGGCCCGCCGTCCGTCGACCCCGTGCCCACCGGCGATACGATGCCCAAAACCGATCAACCCCCGGAGGGAACCCGCATGGCAGGGGAGCCGCAGGAGGACTGCCTGTTCTGCAAGATCGTCGCGGGGCAGGTCCCGGCGACCATCGTCCGCGAGACGGAGACCACCGTCGCCTTCCGGGACATCAACCCCCAGGCGCCGACGCACGTCCTGGTCATCCCCAAGGCGCACCACAAGGACGCGGCCACCCTCGCCGCCGAGGCCCCCGAACTCGCCGCCGACGTGCTGCGCGAGACGCGGGCCGTCGCCGACGAGGACCAGCTGGACAGCTACCGGGTGGTCTTCAACACCGGTGCGGGCGCCGGGCAGACGGTCTTCCACGCGCACGCGCACGTGGTCGGCGGCCGGGGCCTCGCGTGGCCCCCCGGATAGGCGACGGTGTCCGTGCGTGAGCTGGTGGTGCTCGGCACCGCCAGCCAGGTCCCCACCCGCCACCGCAACCACAACGGCTATCTGCTGCGCTGGGACGGCCAGGGCTTCCTGTTCGACCCCGGCGAGGGCACCCAGCGGCAGATGCTGCGCGCCGGGGTCGCGGCGCACGACATCGACCGGATCTGCGTCACCCACTTCCACGGCGACCACAGCCTCGGGCTCGCCGGAGTGATCCAGCGGATCAACCTCGACCAGGTGCCGCACGAGGTCACCGCCCACTACCCGGCCTCCGGGCAGCGCTTCTTCGACCGGCTGCGGTACGCCACCGCCTACCGCGAGACCGTCGGCATCACCGAGGCGCCCGTCGCCCGCGACGGCGTCCTCGCGCGGACGACGTCGTACACCCTGGAGGCCTTCCGGCTCTCCCACCCCGTGGAGTCCTACGGCTACCGCATCACCGAGCCCGACGGGCGCCGGATGCTGCCCGAGAAGCTCGCCGCGCACGGCATCACCGGACCCGACGTGGGCCGCATCCAGCGCGACGGCGTCCTCGACGGAACCTCACTGGACGACGTCAGCGAGGTGCGCCGCGGGCAGCGGTTCGCGTTCGTCATGGACACCCGGCTCTGCCCCGGGGTGCAGGCCCTCGCCGAGGGCTGCGACCTGCTGGTCATCGAGTCCACCTTCCTCGACGAGGACGCCCGGCTCGCCGCCGAGCACGGGCACCTCACCGCCGGCCAGGCCGCGCGCACCGCCACCGACGCGGGCGTACGGCACCTCGTGCTCACCCACTTCAGCCAGCGCTACCCCGATCCGGAGGAGTTCGAGCGCCAGGCGCGGGCCGCGGGCTACGAGGGCGAGCTCACCGTGGCACAGGACCTCATGCGCGTACCGGTCCCGAAGCGCAGGTGAAAGCGCCGTACGATACTGCGATGCCCCTCCCCAAAGCCGAACTGCACCTGCACATCGAAGGCACCCTGGAGCCTGAACTGGCGTTCGCGCTCGCCGCGCGCAACGGTCTGACCCTGCCCTGGGCGGACACCGAGGAACTGCGCCACGCCTACCGGTTCGAGGACCTCCAGTCCTTTCTGAACCTGTACTACGAGCTGATGACCGTCCTGCGTACCGAGCAGGACTTCGAGGACCTCGCGAACGCCTACCTCGCCCGCGCCGCCGCACAGGGCGTGCGCCACGCGGAGATCTTCTTCGACCCGCAGGCCCACCTGGCCCGCGGCGTCGCGATGGGCACGGTCGTCGAGGGGCTGTGGCGGGCGCTCGGCGCGAGCGAGGCGAACCACGGGATCTCCACCGCGCTGATCCTGTGCTTCCTGCGCGACGAGTCCGCCGCGTCGGCGCTCGCCACCCTGGACGCCGCGAAGCCCCACCTCGACCGGATCACCGGCGTGGGCCTGGACTCCGCCGAGGTCGGCCACCCGCCCGTGAAGTTCCGTGAGGTCTTCGAGGCGGCCGCCGCCCTCGGCCTGCGCCGGGTCGCGCACGCCGGCGAGGAGGGCCCGCCCGAGTACATCACCGAGGCCCTCGACGTGCTCGGCGTCGAACGCGTCGACCACGGCCTGCGCTGCATGGAGGACGGCGCGCTGGTCGAGCGCCTGGTGCGCGAGCGGATCCCGCTGACGCTGTGCCCGCTGTCCAACGTCCGGCTGCGCACCGTCGACACCCTCGCCGACCACCCGCTGCCCGCCATGCTCGACGCCGGGCTGCTGTGCACGGTCAACTCCGACGACCCCGCCTACTTCGGCGGCTACGTCGGCGACAACTTCGACGCGGTGGCCGAGCGGCTCGGGCTCACCGAGGACAGGCTGCGCGAGCTCGCCCGCAACTCCTTCCTCGCCTCCTTCCTGGAGCACGACGAGGAGCGCCGGGCGCGCTACATCGCCGAGGTGGAGGCGTACACCTTCTCGTAACGGACGGACGCGGCGGCGGGCGCCGGGCGACGGCGCGCGCCGCCGGTGCGCAGGGCGACCGCGGTCATCGGCACCGCGACCGCCAGCAGCCCGGCGGCCAGCACCGTGCCCATCGCCGGGTAGCCCGCCCGCGCGGCCAGCAGGCTGCCGGCCAGCGGCCCCGCCGCGGTGCCCAGTGAGGACGCCGAGCCGACCAGCACCGCCCAGCGGCCCCGCGGGTCCAGGGAGGCGGCCAGCCCGATGACGTACGACAGGACGACCGGGTAGAGCACGTTCCAGGCGATCTCGCCGAACGCGAAGCCGCCCAGGTCCCGGGCCGAGGCGCTGAGCGCGATGCAGCCCGCGATCAGCACGGTCCCGCCGCCGATCGGCAGCGCCCGGCCGAGCCGCTGCCCGAGCGCGCCCGCGCCCAGCACGCCGAGCAGGGCCGCGCCCAGCGCGACCGCGAACACCACGCCCACGGCGGCCTCGCCGAGGTGCGCCTGCGTGGTGCCGATCCGGCCGCTGACCCCCCACAGGCTGTTCTGCGCCAGGGACCACAGCAGCAGCGCGGCGGCGAGGACGGCGCCGGCGCGCGGTCGGGGCAGCGGGCCGTGCGCGGCGCGGCCGGGTCCGGTCGCCGTCCGGGCCGGCAGGCGGCCGGTGAGCGGCCACACCGCGACCATGGTGAGGGCGATCGCGGCCAGCGGCTGCGCGTGGCCCGCGCCCAGGTGCGGGACGGTCAGATAGACGACGGCCGCGAGCACGGAGACCCCGAGCAGGCCGAGCGTGGACACCCGGTGCGGGTCGCGGCGCCATCCGCCGGACCCGGCGCCGGCGGGCTGTGCGCCCAGGGCGGCGATCCCGGTGGCGGCGACCGTGGTGGCCGTGCCGGAGCCGAGGCCGCCGAGGACGGTGCCCGCGATCACGGCCGGTACGGCATGGGTCAGGGCGGCGCCGCCGTAGCCGAGGACGGCGAGGGCGAGCCCGGCGCGGGCGAGGGCACGCGGCCCGAACCGGTCGGCCCGGCCGGCCAGCAGGAATCCGGCGGCGGCCGAACTCAGCAGCAGCGCGCTGCCGATGGCGCCCGCCTGGGTGGCGGACAGGGCGAGGGAGGCCCCGAGCCTGCCGACGATCGTCGGCAGCAGATAGGGGGCCAGGTACCCGGCCGTGAAGAGGGCGACGAGGGGCCAGGGGGTGATGCGGGGGGCGGACACGGGCGTTCCCGGGGCATGCGGAAGGAGCGGCTCGGCTCGGGGGGAGGGGAGGAGCGCAGGCCGTCGAGGGACAGGAACGCGCGAGCAAGTTGTATCAAGCGGTTGGTTGTGGATGAAGAGCGGTTTGGGTGTGATGTGCGGCACGGTGGGTTTGGGGCGGGGGGAGGGGGGTAGGCGCGTCCCCTCTTGGGCTTGGGGCGCCCCGATCCGTCGGTGGGCGGACACCACCCCGGGCCGGTGGGGCCCGGTCGCGCAGTTCCCCGCGCCCCTTTGGGGGTGGGCGGCGCTAAGGGGTGCGGGTCAGCGCCAGTTCGGGGCGCCTGCTGTTGTCGGGGCCGTCGCCTCGATCCTCGCCCTGGTCTCGTGCATCACCGCCACGATCCGTTCCTCGTGTGCCGGGGTCAGCCGGGCCACCGGTACCGAGCAGCTGATGGCGTCCCGTGCGGGGGAGTCGTAGCGCAGCGCGAAGCCGAACCCGACGATCCCGAGGACGCTCTCCTCGCGGTCGACGGACCAGCCGCGCTCGCGCACCTCCGTGAGGTCCGCGGCCAGCGCCTGTCTGCCGGTGCGGGTGTTGGGGGTGAGCGCCTCGAAGGGCCCCTCGGGCAGCTCCGCGTCGGGGCGCTCCGCGAGCAGCGCCTTGCCCAGCGCTCCCGCGTGCGCGGGCAGCCGTCGCCCCACCCTGCTGATCGTGCGCAGATAGGCGTGCGACTCGCGGGTCGCGAGATAGGCGACGTCACGGCCGTCGAGCCGGCCCAGGTGGATGGTCTCGCCGAGCGCCTCGGACGCCTCGTCGAGATGGGGGCGCGCGATGCGCACGCGCGGGTCGGAGTCGAGGTAGCTGGTGCCGGTCAGCAGGGCGTGGATGCCGATGCCGTAGAGCGAGCCGGTGACGTCCGTGCGCACCCAGCCGTGCGCGATCAGGGTCTGGAGCAGCGCGTACATCGAGCTGCGCGGCACGGCGAGTTCGTCGGCCAGCTCCTGGAGGCGTGCCGGGCGGTCGCCGCGCGCCGCGAGCAGCTCCAGCAGCTCGACGGTCCGCGCCGCCGACTTCACCTCGCGCACGCCCGGCGTCTCCGGTCTCTCCGGTCTCTCCGGCATGGGGTGATCGTAAGGGGCGGGCGGGGGAGCCGTCGCCGCCGGGCGGGCCGGGGCGTCGTTGACGCCGGGCGTTCGCGTATCTAGGCTCTGTCTTCATACGTGGATGACGTCTACATAGGGAGATGGATGACGGTGGCGCACACCGAGGCGGTCCGCAGGCTGCGCGACGGCATGGCCCGCGGGGTGCTGTCCTTCCCGCTCACCGCCTTCCACGAGGACGGCACCCTCGACCCGGACGGCTTCCGCGCCCATGTCGCCGACCGGCTCGCCACCGCACCCGGCGCCGTCTTCCCGGCCTGCGGCACCGGCGAGTTCTTCTCCCTGGACGAGGACGAGTACCGGCAGGTCGTGACCATCGCCGTCGAGGAGTCCGCGGGCCGGGTCCCGGTCGTCGCGGGCACCGGCTACGGCTGGGCGCAGGCGGCCCGCTTCGCCCGCATCGCCGAGGACGCGGGCGCCGACGCCCTGCTCGTCCTGCCGCACTACCTGACCGCCGCCCCGCAAGGCGGCCTGGTCGCCCAGCTGGAGTGCCTCGCCGCCCGCACCCGGCTGCCCCTGATCGCCTACCAGCGCGGCCAGGTCGCCTACGGCCTCGACGCGTTCCGGCGCATCACCCGCATCCCCGGCGTCGTCGGCCTCAAGGACGGCCACAGCGACCTGGACCGGCTCCAGCGGCTCACCCTCGCCGCACCGGAGGACTTCCTCTTCTTCAACGGCGCCGCCACCGCCGAGATCCAGGCGCGGGCCTACGCCGCCGTGGGCGTCCCCGCCTACTCCTCCGCCGTGCACGCCTTCGCGCCGGAGGTCGCGAACGCCTTCTTCACCGCCCTGCGCGACGGCGACGGCGGTACGGCCGACAAGCTGCTGCGGGACTTCTACGTCCCGCTCGTGGAGATCCGCGACCGTGTGCCCGGCTACGCCGTGTCCCTCGTCAAGGCGGCGGCCCGGCTGCGCGGCGAGCGCGTCGGCCCCGTGCGCGCCCCGCTCACCGACCCCTCGCCCGCCGACCTGGCCGAGCTGCGGGCGCTGCTCGCCACCGGCCTCGACCTGGTGGGAGCCGCCCTGTGACCGCCGCATCCGTGGCAGCCGCCGTGACCGCCGATCCCGTAGGAGCCGCCCTGTGAACGCCGACCTCGCGATCGCCGACGTCCGGCTGACCCCGATCCTGGTCGCCGACCCGCCGCTGCTCAACACGCAGGGCGTGCACCAGCCCTACACCCCCCGCCTGATCGTGGAGATCGTGACGGCCGGCGGGATCACCGGCGTCGGGGAGACGTACGGCGACACCAAGTACCTGGAACTCGCCCGGCCGTTCGCCGAGCAGCTGAAGGGGCGTCAGGTCAGTGACCTGAACGGCCTGTTCACGGTCGCCGACGAACTGGCCGTGGACCGCTCGCGGGTCTCCGCGCGGGTCGACGTCGGCGGGCTGCGGGGCGTGCAGACCGCCGACAAGCTGCGCCTGTCCGTCGTCTCCGCCTTCGAGGTGGCCTGCCTCGACGCCCTCGGCAAGGCGCTCGGCCTGCCCGTGCACGCGCTGCTCGGCGGGAAGGTGCGGGACGCGGTCGAGTACAGCGCGTACCTGTTCTACAAGTGGGCCGCCCACCCCGACGGCGTACCCGCCGAGCGCGACGACTGGGGGGCGGCCCTCGACCCCGCCGGGATCGTCGAGCAGGCCCGCCGGTTCACCGAGCGGTACGGCTTCACGTCGTACAAGCTCAAGGGCGGGGTCTTCGCGCCCGAGGAGGAGATCGCGGCCGTACGGGCCCTCGCGGAGGCGTTCCCCGGCCGGCCGCTGCGGCTCGACCCCAACGGCGCCTGGTCGGTGGAGACGTCGGTGCGGGTCGCCGAGGAGGTCGGCGATCTCCTGGAGTACCTGGAGGACCCGGCGCTCGGCACCCCGGCGATGGCCGAGGTCGCGGCACGGACCGGGGTGCCGCTGGCGACCAACATGTGCGTGACGACCTTCGCGGAGATCGAGGAGGCGTTCACGCGGGGCGCCGTCCAGGTGGTGCTCTCCGACCACCACTACTGGGGCGGACTGCGCAACACCCAGCAACTGGCCGCGATCTGCCGGACGTTCGGGGTCGGCATCTCCATGCACTCCAACACCCACCTCGGGATCTCGCTGGCCGCGATGACCCAGGTGGCGGCCACCGTGCCGAATCTGCACCACGCGTGCGACACGCACTATCCGTGGCAGTCGGAGGACGTGCTCGGCGAGCGCATCGCGTTCGACGGCGGTTCCGTCGCGGTGTCGGACGCGCCTGGGCTCGGTGTCGAACTCGACCGGGAGCGGGTGGAGTTCCTGCACCGGCGGTGGGTCGAGGCGGACGGGGTGCTGCGGGAGCGGGACGACGCCGCGGCGATGCGGGTTGCCCGGCCGGGCTGGGTCGCGCCTTCTGTGCCGCGCTGGTAGGCGTTGCCCTGCCGGGCGGGGTCCTGCCGGGCGGGGCCCTGTCGGGCGGGGGTGAGGGCGGCGGGTGCGGGTCCGTCGGGGCCGGTCGCGCAGTTCCCCGCGCCCCTTCGATGGCGGGGGTGAGTGGGTCCGTGCCGGTCGTTGTGGGCTGGTCGCGCAGTTCCCCGCGCCCCTTTCGGGGCTGGGGTGGGTGGGTCGGTGTCGGTCGTTGTGGGCTGGTCGCGCGGTTCCTCGCGTCCCTTTCGGCGGCGGGGCTCGGCGTGACGCCCGGCGTCCTTTGGGTGACGTGGTGCACACTGGCCTGATCCGTACCACGTCAGGGAGCGCACCGTGAACGCCTCCGACGCCTTCGACGCGTCCCCGGACCAGGGAGCCCGGCAGGCCCTGTCGGCGCCCCACGTCGACCCGCTCGCCGCCCTGCGCGGCACCCCCGGCGGCCCACCCTGGGACGTCTACCTCACGGGCACCGTCTTCCTCGACATCGTCTTCACCGGGCTCGACTCCGCCCCGGTGCGCGGCACCGAGTCCTGGGCGCGCGGGATGGGCTCCAGCCCCGGCGGCATCGCCAACATGGCCACCGCGCTGGCCCGGCTCGGCCTGCGCACCTCACTCGCGGCGGCCTTCGGCGACGACCACTACGGCGAGTACTGCTGGGACGCGCTGGAGCAGGGTGAGGGCGTCGACCTGTCCGCCTCGCGCACGGTCGCGCACTGGCACAGCCCGGTCACCGTCTCGATGGCGTACGAGGGCGAGCGCACGATGGTCTCGCACGGGCACGAGCCGCCGCCCGAGGAGCCCGCCCCCGACTGCCCGCCCCGCGCGCGGGCCGCCGTGGCCTCCCTGACGCCGGGCCGCCAGGCCCACTGGATCGCGCAGGCCGCCGCGGAGGGCACCAAGGTCTTCGGCGACGTCGGCTGGGACGACACCGGCGCCTGGGACCTGGCCGGGCTCGCCGACCTCGCGCACTGCGAGGCGTTCCTGCCGAACGCGGAGGAGGCCATGCGCTACACCGGCGCGGCGACCCCGCGGGCGGCGGCCCACGCGCTGACCGAGCATGTCCCGGTGGCCGTGGTGACGCTGGGCGGGGAGGGCGCGTACGCGGTGGACCGGCGTACCGGGGAGACCGCCGAGGTGCCCGCGATCGAGGTCGAGGCGCTCGACCCGACCGGCGCGGGGGACGTGTTCGTGGCCGGTTTCGTCACCGGCACCCTCGCGGGCTGGCCGCTCGCCGACCGGCTCGCCTTCGCGGGCCTGGTCGCGGCCCTGTCGGTCCAGGAGTTCGGCGGCTCGCTGTCCGCGCCGGGCTGGGCGGAGGTCGGCGCGTGGTGGCGCAAGGTGCAGTCACTGGACCGCCAGAACCGGGCGGCACTGCGCCGCTACGCGTTCCTGGACCACCTGGTTCCCGAGACCCAGACCCGCCCCTGGCCCCTCCGCAGAGCAGTCCCCACCATCGGTTTCGGCAGCCGCCTCCCGTAGCGCCCTGAAAGGGGCGCGGGGACCTGCGCGATCAACCGAGGACGGCCCGCAGCGACCCACGCGCTCCAGCCCCTGAAAGGGGCGCGGGGACCTGCGCGATCAACCGAGGACGGCCCGCAGCGACCCACGCACCCCACCCCCTGAAAGGGGCGCGGGGACCTGCGCGATCAACTAGAAACGACCCGCAGCGACCCACGCACCCCAGCCCCTGAAAGGGGCGCGGGGAACTGCGCGATCAGCCCAGGACGGCCCGCAGAGATCCACGCCGCCGAGCCCCCGCCAGGGGCCCGCGGGGAACCGCGCGAGAACCCCGGCGGCCCCGTGGCCACCCGACCAGCCCCGCCCCGGAGGGGACCCCGCCCCGGAGGGGGACCTCAGAACCCCAGCCGCCGCAGCTGCTTGGGATCCCGCTGCCAGTCCTTCGCGACCTTCACATGAAGGTCGAGGAAGACCGGCGTCCCCAGCAGCGCCTCGATCTGCTTGCGCGACTTGATCCCGACCTCCTTGAGCCGCTTGCCCTGGGGACCGATGATGATCCCCTTCTGGCTGGGCCGCTCGATGTACAGGTTCGCGTGGATGTCCAGCAGCGGCTTGTCCGCCGGCCGGTCCTCGCGCGGGAGCATCTCCTCCACCACGACGGCGATGGAGTGCGGCAGCTCGTCCCGGACGCCCTCCAGCGCGGCCTCGCGGATCAGCTCGGCCACCATCACCTGCTCCGGCTCGTCCGTCAGGTCGCCCTCGGGGTAGAGCGCGGGCCCCTCCGGCAGCAGCGGCACCAGCAGATCGGCGAGGAGCTCGACCTGCGCGCCGCCGACCGCCGACACCGGCACGATCTCCGCCCACTCGAAGCCCAGCTCCTTGCCGAGCTGGTCGATGGCGATGAGCTGCTCGGCGAGGGACTTGGAGTCGACGAGGTCGGTCTTGGTGACGATCGCCACCTTGGGCGTCTTGCGGATGCCCGCGAGCTCCTTGGCGATGAACCGGTCACCGGGGCCGATCTTCTGGTCGGCCGGCAGGCAGAAGCCGATCACGTCGACCTCGGCCCACGTCGTGCGCACGACGTCGTTCAGCCGCTCGCCCAGCAGCGTGCGCGGCTTGTGCAGGCCGGGGGTGTCCACCAGGATCAGCTGCGCCTCCGGCCGGTGCACGATGCCGCGCACCGTGTGCCGGGTGGTCTGCGGCCGGTTCGAGGTGATCGCCACCTTCTGCCCGACCAGAGCGTTCGTGAGGGTGGACTTGCCCGCGTTGGGGCGGCCCACGAAACAGGCGAAACCGGCCCGGTGGTCGGCTTCGGCCGGCTGCTTCGATGACTGGGTGCGAACGCTCATGCCGCCCATTCTCCCTGATCCCCGGAGCCCTGCCGCACTGCGCGCCGCCGGGGCCCCCACGGCGGCGCCGCGCGGTCGGGCTCCCGGTGCCCCCAACCCCGGCGCATGGTGAGAATCCGGTAACCCTCGCGCAACGAAACGTCGCGGAAACACACCCGTGCGCAACAGGAAACGCGAACCCGTGAACCTCTGACGAGCCCCACGAGCCCCCACACCGCTGGAGTGACCGTGACCCTCGCCGCCGCCCACGTGGACACGGGCGACACCGCCTGGCTGCTCGCCGCCACCGCCCTGGTGCTGCTGATGACCCCGGGCCTCGCTCTGTTCTACGCCGGCATGGTCCGTGCCAAGAGCGTGCTCAACATGCTGATGATGAGTTTCGTGTCGATCGCCCTGGTGACCGTGGTGTGGCTCGCGGCCGGCTACTCGCTGGCGTTCGGCGACGACGTCGGCGGCGGCCTGATCGGCGGCCTCGGGCACGCCGGGATGGCGGGCATCGGCCCGCACAGCGTGCACGGCACCGTGCCCACCCTGCTGTTCGCGACCTTCCAGCTCACCTTCGCGATCATCACGGCGGCCCTGATCAGCGGCGCCGTCGCGGACCGCACCCGGTTCACCGGATGGCTGGTGTTCGTGCCGGTGTGGGCGCTGCTGGTATACGTTCCCGTCGCCCACTGGGTGTGGGGTCCGGGCGGCTGGATCCGCGAGCGGCTCGGCGCCCTCGACTTCGCGGGCGGCCTGCCCGTCGAGATCGCCTCCGGCGCCTCCGGGCTCGCGCTCTGCCTGGTCCTCGGCCCCCGCCTGGGGTTCAAGAAGGACGCCATGCGCCCGCACAACCTGCCCATGGTGATGCTCGGCGCCGGTCTGCTGTGGTTCGGCTGGTTCGGCTTCAACGCGGGCTCGGCGCTCGGCGCGAACGGTCTCGCCGCGGCGGCCTTCCTCAACACGATGGCCGCGGGCTGCACCGGCCTGCTCGGCTGGCTCTTCGTCGAACAGCGCCGCGACGGCCACCCCACCACCCTCGGCGCCGCCTCCGGCGCGGTCGCGGGCCTGGTCGCCATCACCCCGTCCTGCGGCGAGGTCTCCCTGCTCGGCGCCCTGGTCGTGGGGCTCGCCGCCGGCGGCGTCTGCTCGTACGCCGTGAGCTGGAAGTTCCGCCTGAACTACGACGACTCCCTGGACGTCGTCGGCGTGCACCTGGTCGGCGGGATCATCGGCACGCTGCTCATCGGCCTGTTCGCGACGGCCGGCATGACCGGCGGCGTCGACGGCCTCCTCTACGGCGGCGGGCTCGCCCAGCTCGGCCGGCAGCTGGTCGCGGTCGTGGTGGTCGGCGGCTACGCCTTCGGGGCGACGTACGGCATCGGCAAGGCGCTCGACAAGGCCATGGGGCTGCGGGCGGCGGAGGACCACGAGCACACCGGCCTGGACCTTACGGTGCACGCCGAGACGGCTTACGATCACGGGGTCCTGGGCCATGGCGCCCCGGTCTCCCACTCCCACTCCGCCCTGCCCACCGCCCGGAAGACCAGGTCCCAGGCATGAAGCTCATCACCGCGATCGTCAAGCCGCACCGCCTCGACGAGGTCAAGACCGCGCTCCAGGAGCTCGGCGTGCAGGGCCTGACCGTCACCGAGGCCAGCGGCTACGGCCGGCAGCGCGGCCACACCGAGGTCTACCGCGGCGCCGAGTACCGCGTCGACCTCGTGCCCAAGGTGCGCATCGAGGTCGTCGTCGCGGACGCGGACGCCGACGCCGTGATCGACGCGGTGGTCACAGCCGCGCAGACGGGGAAGATCGGGGACGGGAAGGTGTGGGCCGTGCCCGTCGAGACGGTCGTACGGGTACGGACCGGCGAGCGCGGCCCCGACGCGCTCTGACCAGCAGCGCCCCGGTCGCCACCCCGGCCGCGAAGACCACCGCGACCACCAGCCAGGGCAGCGCGAGGAACCCGGCGCCCGCCGACTCGCGGGTGCCCTTCGCGCTCGCCGTCAGCGTGACGTGCCCGAGGTCGAACTGGGGCGCGCCGCGCCAGGTCTCGCTCAGCCGCACCCGCTGGCCGGGCAGCAGCTCCGAGGGGACGCGTTTCAGGTCCCGGGTGAGCAGCGTCCGGCCGAAGAGCCCGTGCGCCTTGAGTTCCACCTTCGGGTCGAGGGTGACGTTGCCGGTGTTGTGCAGCGTGTAGGAGATCACCGCCGTGCTGTCGCCGAGGCCCGGCACCAGCGGCTGGTGGTGGCTGACCGTCACGTTCTCGACGGAGATCGCGGGCAGCGTCGGCCCGCCGACCTTGAGGTAGACGCGGGCGCCGACGGCCCGCTGGACGCCCAGCGCGAGGGAGCCGTCGCCCCGGTCCACCCGCTCGTCCAGCGCGACGATCGCGCCGGGGTGGTCGCCGGGCTCGGCGTCGCTCGGCACATGGAGCGTGAACGGCACGGTCACCTTCTTGTGGCCGGGCACGGTCACCGTCGACTTCGCGGGCCGGGCCCACGCGCCGACCCCGCGCATCCGCTCGCCGGCCGAGCGCACCGCGAACCCGCCGTCCCGGGCGGTGTTGTAGGCGTCGGCCGCGTAGAGCCGGAAGGTGAGCGGCTTGCCCGTCTTGTTGGCGACGACCACCTGGTCCCGCACGGTCTGCCCGGGATCGGCGGAGAGATAGAAGTAGGGCCGCGCGGAGACGGCCGAGGAGACGGGGTAGACGGACCAGCTCCCGTTGTCCGCGGCGGCCGCCGGGGCCGCGGCCGTGACACCGAGGGCCAGGCAGCCGAGCAGACCGAGGAGGAGGCCGGGAAGGAGCAGGAGGGCGGACGGCTTGCGCATGGGTGCGGACCCCCACGGAAGGCTGGAATTGTCCGGGGCGGACGGGCGGGTGCGGACCGTACGGAACGGTCGCCCGGCCGCCTGAGGCGGTACGGATCTCTCTGTACGGCGTGCTGAGCGGTACGGCGTGCTGAGCGATACGACGCGCTGAGTGGTACGGCGTGCCGGGTGGTGCGGAGTGCCGGGTGGTGCGGAGTGATGCTTCCGGTACGACGATCAGGTGAGCGTCAGCGTCAGCACGGCCGAGTACGAGCCGGGAGGCGTGAACGCCGGGACGTCGAGCGAGAGTCCGGCGTCGACGGTGAACTCACCACCGGTGGTCGTGGCGTCGGGCGCCGACGCCAGGGTCGCCCCCGACGCGCCGACCGAGCCCGCGGAACCGGCCTTGCAGGTGCTGGGGCTGCCCGCCTTGGTCACGCACGCGGGGGTCCAGCTCAGCTTCCCGGCCCCGATCGAGGCACCGGTCCCGGTGAAGTCGGTGACCTTGCCGGTCAGGGACCAGCCCGCGGGCCCGCCGCGGAAGTCCTGCACGGTGACGGTCTGCAGGGCGCCCGTGGAGGCACCCCCCTTGCCGAAGTCCACCGACGACAGCGCGACCGCGTCCCCGGCCTGCGACATCGACAGCGTGCCCGCCTTGACGGTGGTCGTCAGCTTCTGGCTGCCGGCCGGCACGGGAGTGTCGTCGATGACGGCGTACGCGGCGGGGCCCGCGCCCTTGTCGGAGCTCCACGCGCTGCCCTCGTACGCCACGATCCCGCTCGTCGTCTTGTCGTTGACGACCAGCGAGCCGCTGAAGGCGCCCGAGGAGTCGGCGGTCACGGTGGCCGTGTCCGCCGTCTGGTTGTCACCGGACCGCCCGGCCAGCGTGACGCTGGCGCCCGGCGTGAAGTCGCTGCCGGTGACGGAGACCGCGGCACCCGGCGCACCGGAGGCCGAACTCAGGCTGATCGCACGGGTGTTGGGCTGGCTCACCGGCGACGCGGTGACCGACTCCGACACCGGGGCGGGCGGGTTCGTCACCGTGCAGGGGGTGTCCAGCTCCAGGATGTAGCTGGTGTGGATGTTGTAGTCGCCCGGCGAGAGGGTGATCGTGCCGGGGCTGGTGACGGTGAACGTGCCGGTCATGGAGAACGACGGGAAGACGCCGTTGCCCGGGACCGGGTCGTTCTTCTTGGGGCCGGTGACCGTGACGTCACCGGTCTGGGCGCCGCCGAGCGTGACCTTGCCGGTGGGCGTCATGATGTCGGCCGGCAGGGCCAGGCTGGTGGGGTTGTTGGCGGCCGGGGTGACCACCGTGTAGGTCACGGTGACGGTGTCGCCGACCTTGGGCGTCTCGTTGTCCACCGAGATGTTCGCGGTGGTGGTGCCGTCGATCGGCGGGATCCCGGCGACCGCGGGCGGGATGCAGTGCGTGGCGAAGTCCACGTTCGCGCTCGCGGCACCCGCCGGGCAGGCCAGCGCGCCGCCCGCGGTGACCGCGAGCGCGGTCGCGCCGAGCAGCGTCGCCCAGTGCCGGCCGCGGGATCTTCGGAGTGTCCAAGCCATGGGCCCCCTCCTGAGGGATGCGGGCGCAGCGGCTCTTCTGCGCCGACAGGGGGCCATTGATGTGCAGGCAGGGTGAGAAGTCAATGGAGATGCCGCAGAAAGCTGACGGCTCATCAGTTTCTGCGGCATCCGGAACGGATCGCTCGGCGCGGGGCCGGTCAGTCGAACACGAACGGACCGGGCGACTGGGCCGAGGACGTCGTACAGGTGACGGTGATGCCGAAGATCACCATCTTGAGCGAACCGCCGTAGAAGTCCAGGCTGTCGCCGGAGGCCACGGTGCCGGGGAGCGGGCCGACGGTGACGGGGTCGCCGGTGGCCATCGCCGGGTTCACCTTGCCGCTGAAGGCGACGGAGCCGCCCCCGGACTTGGCCATGGTGAGCGTGGACGTGATGGAGTTCGCGGACAGCGCGAGCGGCGCGGTGATCGCGGTGGACGTGAGCGTGATGGTGGCCGAGGTGCCGCTCTGCGTCGCGGTGAGCGTGGCCGCGCCACCGCCGAAGATGCCGCAGCTCGCGGTGGTCGTCGCGGTCGTCGGCGTGACGGCGGCGGCCGTGGGTGCGAACGCCAGGCCGGTGACCGCGAGGGTCCCGACCGTGAGTGCCGCACCGGTGAACAATCGCTTGCCTCTCATGGGATCCGACTCCCTTCCCGATGTATGGGGATGCCATGTGGGGATGGACGGGAGGTACTCACCGTCAGGTGGGTGCGGACACACTGAGGGCTACGACGGATCTGACGACCCGTCGGAAATCGCTTTCCCATTGATGCGCGATGGGCGTGTCCCCGACAAGAGTGAAATCCGGCCGAGCCCCGGCAGAGCCCCGGCCGAGCCCGGACGGGCCGTGCGCGGACGCGCCGCGGCGGCGGACCGGGCCCCGGCCGGACGTGTCTCAGACGGCCGGGAGCGTCGCCCGGACCACGCCGTCCGGACCGGCCACGTGCACCGGCGTGCCCGCGCCGCCGAGGTCGCGCACGGCCGCGAGGTCCTCCGCCGAAGGGCCCTCCGCCGCCGTGACCACGGCCGCCGCCTCCAGGGACTCCGCCCCGGACGCCACCGCCATCGCCACCGCGGTCCGCAGGGCGCTGAGCTTCAGGGAGGCGAGGCCGACGGTCCCGGCGACATACGTGCGCCCGGTCTCGTCCCGTACGGCGGCCCCCTCCGGCACGGCGTTGCGGGCCCGGGCCGAACGGGCCAGGGTGACGATCTTGAGGTCCTCGGCGTCGAGCGCGTTGCTGTCGGTCATGACCTGAGCATACGAAGCCCCGGGACCCGCCCGGCGGACCGGGCCCGCCCACCCGCCACCGCCGTACGGCGCCCGCTCACCCCGCCACCGGGTACATCGCCCCGCGCCTGCCCTCCGGGGAGGCGAGCCACTCCAGCTTCGCCGCGGTGTTCGCCTCGTCCAGCGGGGTGTGCAGCACGATCGTCAGATCCGGCCGGGCCGGCACCTTCATCGCCGTCGACTCCACGCACAGCAGCCCGACCAGCGGATGGTCCAGCTCCTTGCGGATCTGCCCCGCGTCCTCGATGTCCCGCTCCGCCCACAGTCGCGCGAACTCCGGGCTGGCCCCGGTCAGTTCGTCCAGCAGCGCCTGATACCCGCCGTCCTGGGGGCGGGCCGAGGAAGCCGCCCTGAACTGGGCCACGACCGTACGGGCGTTGCGCTCCCAGCTCTTCGAACGGGACCGGTACAGCGGGTCCGTGAAGAAGTCCACCAGGCAGTTCTGCGTGATGTCCGGCCGCATCCCGAGCACCACCGCGGCCGCGTCGTTGTACATCACGCAGTTGTAGTACGCGTCCATGATGTGCGCCGGATACGGCATCCAGGTGTCGATCAGCCGCCGGAGCCCCTCGCACATGTCGCGCTTCTCCGGGGCCACTTCGGGCGCGGGCGGGTTCAGCCCGGCGAGCAGGTACAGGTGCCGCCGCTCGGCGTCGCTGAGCCGGAGCACCCGGGCCACCGCGTCGAGCACCTGCGGTGAGACCGAGATGTCCCGGCCCTGCTCCAGCCACTGGTACCAGGAGGCGCCCACTCCGGCGAGCACCGCGACCTCCTCGCGCCGCAGCCCCGGCGTACGGCGCCGCGCGCCGCCGTCCGGCAGCCCCGCCTCGGCCGGTGTCACCCGGGCCCGCCTGCTCATCAGGAACTCGCGCAGTTCGCGCAGCCGACGGCTCTTGGCCGGATCCTCCGCCACGTACCGCTCCCCCTAGGTCCTGTCCGCGCGTCTGGTGGTGCCACCACCACCATAAGTTCCGACTCCCCAGCGGTATTCCGCGCGCCCGAAGCTCGTTCCATGGCGACCGACACCACCACCGACGACGACACCACCACCGAGGGCACGACCACCGCGGGCACCACGGCCCACGGCACCACGACCGCCCGCACCACCACCGCCCCCACCACCGCGGACGCGATCGGCGCCCCGTCCGGCGCCCCCCGGCTCTCGACGCGCGACCGGCTCGTCCTGTTCGTCCTGTGCGCCGCCCAGTTCATGGTGGCGCTCGACTTCTCCGTCCTGAACGTCGCCCTGCCGGCGCTCGGTTCCGACCTCGGCATGACCGACTCCACCCTCCAGTGGGCGGTCACCGCGTTCGCGCTGCCCTCCGGCGGCTTCCTGCTGCTGTTCGGCCGTGTCGGCGACCTGTTCGGCCGCCGCAGGCTGTTCTTGACCGGGCTCGCCCTCTTCGGCGCCGCCTCCCTGCTGGCCACGCTCGCCTGGGACCCCGCGTCCTTCCTCGCGGGCCGGGCGCTCCAGGGGCTCGGCGCGGCGGCGATCGTCCCGACCGGCATGTCCCTGCTGACCACCACCTTCGCGGAGGGACCGGCCCGCGACCGCGCCCTCGGCATCTCGGGCACCCTGCTCTCGCTCGGCTTCACCGTCGGCATGGTGGCGGGCGGCGTCCTCACCGACGCGTTCGGCTGGCGCTCCACGATGGCCCTGCTGACCCTGTTCGTCCTGGTCGTCCTGCCGCTCGCGCCGGGACTGCTGCCGGAGTCCCGCACCCCCGACCGGCCCCGCCTCGACATCCCCGGCGCCGTCACCGTCACCGCCGGCCTGCTCAGCCTGATCTACGCCCTGTCGACCGCCGCCGACCGCGGCTTCGGCGGCGCGGACGTCGTCGCCGGGCTGACCGCGGGCGTCCTGCTGCTGGCCGCGTTCGTGACCGTCGAGTCCCGCGCCGCCGCCCCGCTGGTCTCCCTGCCGATGCTGCGCCGCCGCACGGTCGCGTGGGGCAACCTCGGCGGGCTGGTCACCTTCTCGATGATGTCGACGGTCGTCTTCGTGCTGACCCTCTACCTCCAGCAGACCCTGCACCTGTCGGCCTTCGAGACCGGCCTGGTCTTCGGCGTGCAGGGCGTGCTCTCGGCGGTCGCCGGGGTGCGCGCCCCGAAGGTCATCGGCCGGTTCGGCGCCCGCCGCACCCTGGTCGGCTCGCTCACCGGCCAGGGCGCCCTGATCGCCGCCCTGCTGGGGCTGGACGCGCACGGCGGGTCGGTCTGGCTGGCCACCGC
Source organism: Streptomyces mangrovisoli (assembly GCF_000974985.2). Classification (GTDB taxonomy): domain Bacteria; phylum Actinomycetota; class Actinomycetes; order Streptomycetales; family Streptomycetaceae; genus Streptomyces; species Streptomyces mangrovisoli. The sequence continues at coordinate 31,787 of NZ_LAVA02000072.1, forward strand.
CGCGGTCTCCCTGGCCAGCATGTGCCACCTCGGCGCGATCATCTCCTACGGCCTCATCGTGACCTCCGGCGTCCCGGACGAGGAGCAGGGCCTGGCCACCGGCCTGGTCACCTCCACCCAGCAGGTCGGCATCACGATCGGCATCCCGCTGCTCGGCGTCCTCGCCACCACCTCGGGCGACCTGCTGACCGGCGTGCACACCGTGATGGCCCTGGACGCGGCGATCGTGCTGGCCGCGGCGGCCCTGGTCGCCCTCGGCCTGCGCACCGGCCGCCGCGCCTGACGGCCCCGCGTCTGACGGCCCCGCGTCTGACGGCCCCGCGTCTGACGGCCCCCGCGACTCAGGGCCGGTCGAGCCGCAGCCGCTCGGCCCGCGGCAGCCCCGCCACGACGAGGTCGTACGAGTCCTCCACGAGCTCCCGGACCAGCCGGTCCGGGAGCTCGCCGTCGACCGTCACCGTGTTCCAGTGCCGCTTGTTCATGTGGTAGCCGGGGACGATCAGGCCCGGGTGGTCGGCGCGCAGCCGGATCGCGTCCTCCGGGTCGCACTTCAGGTTCACCGTCAACGGCCGGGCGTCCAGGGCGGTCAGCGCGAACAGCTTGCCGAGCACCTTGAACACGGAGGTCTCCGGGTTGAACGGGAAGTCCTCCACGCTCGCGTTGAACGACAGGCACAGGGCGCGCAGTTGCTTCGGCGTCATCCGGTCACCCGTCCCGCTCCGAGGGGCCGGAACCGGCGGCCGCGGCCGGGCCGACCGGTTCCACCAGCACCGTCACGATCTTGTTCCGGCGGCCGGCCGCGGACTCGGCGGTCAGCCGCAGCGCGCGGCCGTCCGGCAGGTCGACGACCGCGGAGGCGGCGGCGATGGGCACCCGGCCCAGCGCCTTGGCCAGCAGTCCGCCGACCGTCTCCACGTCCTCGTCGTCGTACTCCTCCAGGCCGTACAGCTCGCCGAGGTCGGTGATGTCGAGGCGGGCCGTCACCCGGTACCGGTCGCCGCCCAGCTCCTCCACCGGGGGCAGTTCGCGGTCGTACTCGTCGGTGATCTCCCCGACGATCTCCTCGAGGATGTCCTCGATGGTGACGATGCCCGCGGTGCCGCCGTACTCGTCGATGACGACGGCGACGTGGTTGCGGTCCTTCTGCATCTCGCGCAGCAGATCGCCCGCGTTCTTGGTGTCCGGCACGAAGACCGCGGGGCGCATCGCCGTCGAGACCAGCTCCGACTCGGCGTCGCGGCTGATGTGGGTCTTGCGGGCCAGGTCCTTCAGATAGACGATCCCGACGATGTCGTCCTCGTTCTCCCCGGTGACCGGTATGCGGGAGAACCCGGAGCGCAGCGCGAGGGTCAGGGCCTGGCGGATGGTCTTGAACCGCTCGATCACCACCAGGTCGGTGCGCGGCACCATCACCTCCCGGACCAGGGTGTCGCCCAGCTCGAAGACCGAGTGCACCATGCGGCGCTCCTCGTCCTCGATCAGCGACTCCTTCTCGGCCAGGTCCACCAGCGCCCGCAGCTCCGCCTCGGAGGCGAACGGGCCGCGGCGGAAGCCCTTGCCGGGGGTGAGCGCGTTGCCGATGAGGATCAGCAGCGGCGGGATCGGGCCCATGATCCGCGCGAGCGGCAGCAGCACGTAGGCCGCCGCCGTCGCGGTGTTCAGCGGGTGCTGGCGGCCGATGGTGCGCGGGGAGACCCCGACGGCGACGTACGACACCAGCACCATCGTGCCGATCGCGGCGAGCAGCGCCTGCCAGGTGGTGTCGATCTCGTTCAGGCAGGCGTAGGTGACGAGTGCCGCCGCGGCCATCTCGCACGCCACCCGCACCAGCAGGGCCACGTTCAGATAGCGCGTCGGGTCGGCCGCCACCTGGGCCAGCTTCGCGCTGCCGCGGCGGCCGGCCTTGACCGCCTCCTCGGCGCGGAAGCTGGAGACGCGGGCGAGGCCCGCCTCCGCGCAGGCGGCGAGCCACGCCACGACGACCAGCAGGACCGCGCCGAGGACCAGCCCGGGACTCATGACACGGTCGGCGCGGGGGACGGGCCGGTCAGGCCCTTCTCCGCGCGCCAGCCGTCCACGATCGCCGCCTGGAGGCCGAACATCTCGGCCTTCTCGTCGGGCTCCTCGTGGTCGTAGCCCAGCAGGTGCAGCACGCCGTGCACGGTGAGCAGCTGCAGCTCCTCGTCCATGGAGTGCTGCGTCGGCGCCTCCTTGCCCTGCCGGGTGGCGACCTCGGGGCAGAGCACGATGTCGCCGAGCAGGCCCTGCGGGGGCTCGTCGTCGTCCTTGGACGGCGGGCGCAGCTCGTCCATCGGGAACGACATGACGTCCGTGGGCCCCGGCAGGTCCATCCACTGGATGTGCAGCTGCTCCATGGCGTCGGAGTCCACGACGATCACCGAGAGCTCGGAGAGCGGGTGGATGCGCATCCGCGTCAGCGCGTAGCGGGCGATGTCGAGGATCGCCTGCTCGTCGACCTCGGTTCCGGACTCGTTGTTGACGTCGATCGACATGACGGTGTGCTTGTCTACTTCCCCTTGTGCCCGGCCTTGCCCCGGCCGCCCGGGTGGGTGCCGTTCTCCGTGCCGTGACTGCTGTCGTACTTCTCGTACGCGTCGACGATACGGCCCACCAGCTTGTGCCGTACGACGTCCTGGGACGACAGGCGGGAGAAATGGACGTCCTCGACGCCCTCCAGGATGTCCTGGACCTGGCGCAGACCGGACTTGGTGCCGTTGGGCAGGTCGACCTGCGTCACGTCACCGGTGATCACGATCTTCGAGTCGAAGCCGAGCCGGGTGAGGAACATCTTCATCTGCTCGGGCGAGGTGTTCTGCGCCTCGTCCAGGATGATGAAGGCGTCGTTCAGCGTGCGGCCGCGCATGTACGCCAGCGGCGCCACCTCGATCGTGCCCGAGGCCATCAGCTTCGGGATCGAGTCCGGGTCGAGCATGTCGTGCAGCGCGTCGTACAGCGGGCGCAGGTAGGGGTCGATCTTCTCGTACAGCGTGCCGGGCAGGAAGCCGAGGCGCTCGCCGGCCTCCACCGCGGGGCGGGTCAGGATGATGCGGTTGACCTGCTTGGACTGCAGGGCCTGCACCGCCTTGGCCATGGCGAGGTAGGTCTTGCCGGTGCCCGCGGGGCCGATGCCGAAGACGATCGTGTGGTGGTCGATCGCGTCCACGTAGCGCTTCTGGTTGAGCGTCTTGGGGCGGATCGTGCGGCCGCGCGAGGACAGGATGTTCTGCGTGAGCACCTCGGCCGGGGTCTCCCGGCCGTCGCTCGTCCCGTTCCCGCTCGCCCTCAGCATGGCGATCGAGCGTTCCACTGCGTCCTCCGTCATCGGCTGTCCGGTGCGGAGCACCAGCATCATCTCGTCGAACAGGCGCTGGACGAGGGCTACTTCCGCCGGATCGCCGACCGCGCTGATCTCATTGCCCCGGACGTGGATGTCGGCCGCCGGGAAGGCCTTCTCGATCACACGCAGGAGGGAGTCGCCGGATCCCAGCACGGCGACCATCGGATGCCGGGCGGGAACCGCGAACCGCGCACTCGCCTGCCCCTGCGCGGGGGTCTGAGCTGTGGGTGTCTGAGTCATGGGCCGGCGCTTGAGGCCTTGCTCGTCCTCCTCGATACGACACGCCCGCCACATGGGCGGCCTGGCGGTTTCCAGGGTACGCCGGGCCACCGACAACCCCGTAGGGCTTTTCCACGGGTCCCCCGCGGCCCGGGGGACCCGCTCAGCCCGTGCGCGCCGACAGGTCCTGGAGCCCCACCACGCGCAGCAGCTCCAGCCGCTCGTACGACGCCGTCCCCGGGCGCGCGGTGTGCACGACCAGCATCTGGTGGTGCTCGTCGTTGACGAGGACCTCGCAGTCCAGCTCCAGCAGGCCCACCACCGGGTGCCGGAACCGCTTGACCGCGGCCCGGCGCACGGCCACCTCGTGCTCCGCCCACAGCCGTGCGAACTCCTCGCTGCCCGCCCGCAGCTCCGCCACCAGCGCCGTGGGCTCGGGGTCCGCGGGCCGGGAGGCGGCCACCGCGCGCAGGTTCGCCACATGGGAGCGGGCGTGCTCGTCGAAGTCCTCCGGCACCAGCAGGGTCCGCCCGGCCGGGTCCAGGAAGAACCGGCGGATCATGTTGCGCTCCCGGGGCGGCCGGGACAGCGCGTCGCCGCCCAGCGCCCGCGACAGCGCGTTCTGCGCCAGCACCTCCCCGCAGTCGGTGAGCACCTGGGCGGGCGCGTCGTGCAGCCGGTCCAGGATCAGCAGCAGCCCGGGGGAGACGTGCCGGGACGCCGCCCGCTGCCGCGGCGGCTGCTCGCCCGCCAGATGGAAGAGGTGGTCGCGCTCGTCGCCGGTCATGCGCAGCGCCCGCGCCAGCGCGGTCAGCATCTGCCGCGAGGGGTGCGGGCCACGGGCCTGCTCCAGGCGCGTGTAGTAGTCCACGGACATCCCGGCGACGGCGGCCACCTCCTCCCGGCGCAGCCCTGGGGTACGGCGCCGGGCCCCGGGGCCGAGGCCCACGTCGGCGGGGTCGAGGCGGGCGCGGTGCACGCGCAGGAAGTCGGCGAGTTCGGGTCGGTCCACCCCTCCAGGCTGCGCCACCGGGCCCGGCTTATCCAGGGAGTGCCGGTCCCCTGATCGAGAGGTCTCTCCCGGCCGGGCCCGCCCCGGCCGAGGCTGGTGGCACCGGGCGGAGCGGCCGCCGGGCACGGACCGAGGAGAGCGCGATGCTGACACTGGTGACGGGCACGACGGGACAGGTGGGGCGGCGCTTCGTGCCGCGGCTGCTGGCGCAGACCCGGCCCGGGGAACGGGTGCGGGTCCTGGTGCGGGACGCGGCGCGGGCCGAGCCCTTCGCGCGGCTCGGCGCGGAGATCGCCGTGGGCGACCTGCGCGACCCGGAGGCGCTCGGCAAGGCGGTCGCGGGCGCCGACGCGGTGGTCAACGTCGCCGCCTCCTTCCGCGGGGTGCCGGACGAGGAGGCGTGGGCGGTGAACCGGGACGCGGCGATCGAGCTGGGCCGGGCCGCGCAGGGCGCCGGGGTGGCGCGTTTCGTGCAGGTCAGCACCGCCGTGATCTACGGCAGCGGGCGGGGCCGCCCGATGACCGAGGACGACGAGAGCCGTCCCGAGGGCGCGCAGATGTGGGGCGCCTACCCCGAGTCGAAGCTGGCGGCGGAGCGGGCGCTGCTCGCGCTGGACGGTGTGGACGTGCGCGTCGCGCGGCTGCCGTTCGTCTACGGCGAGGGCGACCCGCACCTCGCGGCGGCCCTGAACTGGGCGCCGAAGTGGGCCCCGGCGCAGCGGCTCCAGATGGCCCACCACGTGGACGTCGCCCAGGCCCTGCTCCGGCTGCTGCACGCGCCGGGCATCGCGGGCCGGATCTACAACGTCGGCGACGACGCGCCCGTGACCACGGTCGAGCTGTACGCCCTGTGCGGCGTCGAGGTGCCGGCCGAGCTGTCCGCCAACACCGACCCCGACCCCTGGTACGGCATCCTCTCCACCGAGCGCATCCGCCGCGAACTGGGCTGGCGCCCGCACTTCCCGAGCGTGTGGTCGGCCCGGGACGCGGGCGCGCTGTGAGCCCGCGGCGGCCGGGTCACCGGACCGCGGCTCAGTCCACCCCCCTGATCCGCCGCACCAGCAGCGCCCCCGCGAGCCCGATCACCGCGGCGGCCAGGTACAGCACCCGGTAGCCGCCCAGGTGGGTCACGATCGGCGCGGCGAGGACGGGCGCGGCGACCTGGGGCAGCGCGTTGGCCACGTTGATCACGCCGAGGTCCTTGCCCCGGTCGAGCGCCTTGGGCAGGACGTCCGTCATCAGCGCGAAGTCCACCGAGGTGAACACCCCGAACCCCACCCCGAGGACGGCCGCGGCGACGATCGCGCCGGGCCAGGTCTGCCAGAGCGCGAGCAGGGCCGTCGCCACCGCCATCACCACGCCCGACCACAGCACGAAGGGCTTGCGCCGCCCCACCCGGTCGGAGGCGACCCCGCCGACCACCACGGTCGCCATCAGGGTCAGCCCGTTGACCGCGGTCAGCACCAGCACGCCCTGGTCGGGGTCGCCGTAGTGGATGCGGTCGCGCAGGTAGTACAGGAGGTACAGCAGCACCAGGGAGTTGCTCAGGTTGATCAGGAAGCGGGTCAGCCAGGCCCAGCCGAGATCCGGGTACCGGCGCGGGCTGAGCCGGAACCCGGCCAGGAAGGCCCGCCAGGCCCACGGCGGCCGGTCCTCGCGGGCCAGCCGCAGATCCGGGTGGCGCAGGACGTACGGCGCCACCCCGGCGACCGTGAACACCGCGCAGGCCACGTACCCGGCGGTGATCCCGCCCGCGACGGTGGCGAGGCCGGTGCCGGCCACCACCCCGAGGATCTGCGCCGCGCCCAGCCAGCCGCCCACCGACCCGCGCTGCAGGCGCGGCACCCGGTCCGGGACCGCCGCCGTCACCGCCGCGAACGCCGCGTTCAGCGTCAGCTGCACCAGGCACCAGCCCGCGGCCATCGTCACCGGGCCGCTCGCGCCCGCGAGCAGCAGCAGCGACAGCGCGCCGCCCGCGGTCCCGGCCACGATCCACGGCGTACGGCGGCCCCGGCGCGAGACCGTGCGGTCCGACAGCGCCCCGAACAGCGGGTTGGCGAGCAGCGAGACCAGCGCGCCGGCGCCGGTCACCCAGGCCAGCAGCGTCTCCTTGGACATGCCGGAGCCGGGCGCGAAGTCCTTGGCCTGGGAGGCCAGCAGGATCTGGAGCGGGCCGTACCAGCCCACCCAGATCGCCCCGTTGGCGAGCGAGAGCGAGGCGGTCCAGCCCCGCCCGACCCGCTCCACCGGCTCCGCGAGGGCGCCGGGCGGCCGCTCGGTCGCGGTCATCTCTGCGCCCTGAGCGCGTCCCGGTACCAGCGGTACGACGCCTTCGGGGTGCGCTCGAGGGTCGCGAAGTCGACGTGCACCAGGCCGAAGCGGCGCGCGTACCCCTCCGCCCACTCGAAGTTGTCCATCAGCGACCACACGAAATAGCCGCGGACGTCCACGCCCGCCTCCACCGCCCGGTGCAGGGCGCGGAGGTGGCCGTCCAGGTAGGCGATCCGGTCCTGGTCGTCGGTCCCCTCGAAGGAGCAGCCGTTCTCGGTGATCACGATCGGCGGCAGCCGGTCGCCGTAGCGCTCGCGCAGGCCGGTGAGCAGCTCGGTCAGCCCCTCCGGCACGATCGGCCAGCCGAAGTCGGTGACCGGGACGCCCTCGATGTCCCTGACGGAGAAGGGCAGTTCGGCGGGGAGGGTGAGCCCGCCGAACTCGATCTCGCTGCCCTGCGGTGCGCCGACCCGGGTGGGCGCGTAGTAGTTCACGCCGTAGAAGTCGAGGGGTTCGGCGATCACTTTGAGGTCCGCCTCGACGTCGCCGGGCATCAGCGGGGCGATCCCGTCCGGGTACCGCCCGAGGAGCAGCGGGTCGGCGAACAGCCGGTTGAGCAGCAGGTCGTAGAAGTCGGCGGCCTCCACGTCCGGCTGGTCCGGGGAGGCGGGCCAGGTCGGGCCGTGCGAGTTGGCGACGCCGACGTCCGCGGCCCCGGCCGCGCGCAGCGCCCGCACCGCGAGCCCGTGGGCGAGCAGTTGGTGGTGGGCGACCGGCAGCGCGTCGAACAGCAGCTTCCGGCCGGGCGCGTGGGCGCCGAGGGCGTGGCCCAGCAGGGTGTGCTCGGCGGGCTCGTTGAGCGTGATCCACTTGGTGACGCGGTCGCCGAGGCGCTCGGCGACGACGGCGACATGGTCGGCGAACCGGGCCGCGGTGTCCCGCTCGAGCCAGTCCAGGCCGGACGGCAGGTCCCAGTGGAAGAGGGTGGGCACGGGCCGTACGCCCGCCGCGGCCAGCTCGTCGACCAGCCGGTCGTAGAAGTCGAGACCGCCCAGGGAGTTCACCCGGGGCCAGGAGATCGAGAAGCGGTACGCGTCCACGCCGAGGCCGGCCAGCAGCGCCACGTCCTCGCGGTAGCGGTGGTAGTGGTCGCAGGCCACCGCCGCCGTGGAACCGTCCTTGACCCGTCCCGGCGCGTCCGTGAAGTCGTCCCACACGGACCGCTCCCGCTCGTCCGCCGCGCCCTCGATCTGGTGGGCCGAGGTGGACACGCCCCACTGGAATCCGGCCGGGAAGCGGGGGAGCGCGTTGCCTGCATCAGTCGCCATGCGCGGATCATCCGTACCCGGGGTAACGGAAGTCAACGCCCCGGCGGCAACGGGCTCTCAGTGCTTGCGGGGGCGGCTCACGCGCCTTCCTTCAGCACCCGGGAGATCAGCGTGCGCTGGTCCTCCGTGAGCCGGGGGTCGGCCGCATACACCGTCCGGCCGTCGACCGTGATCCGGTAGCTGAAGCCGTCCGGCACCCCCTCCGGCGGAGTGCCCCGGCCGGCGGCGACCGCCCGCTCGGCCAGGGCCTGCCATGCGTGGGCGTCGGGGCGGTCCGAGGTGTCCACCTCGGCGTGCCGCTCGATGCCCGCGAAGCCTCCCGTACGCCTCACCGAAATCCGCATGGGTTCCTGTGTAGTACGGAACCCGGTGGCGCGCACCCCGATGAGGTCCGCGACTACGTCGTGCGCACCCCGACCTGCTCCCACGCCTTCAGTACAGCGGTCAGTTCCTCGCCCTCGCCGTAACGGGCCTTGGCGGCACGGCCGGTGAGCGTGGCGAAGTCGGCGAAGAGGGCGTCCTGCTTCAACTCGCCGCCGGTGAGCACGTCGTACCAGATCTGCCCGGCCCGCTCCCAGGCGTGGCCGCCGAGCGCGCTCGCCGTCAGGTAGAAGGCGTGGTTGGGGATCCCGGAGTTGATGTGGACGCCGCCGTTGTCCTGGCCGGTCTGCACGTAGCCGTCCATGGTGGCGGGCTGCGGGTCCTTGCCGAGCGCCTCGTCGTCGTAGGCGGTGCCGGGCTCCTTCATGGAGCGCAGGGCGATGCCGTGGATGCGCTCGGCGAGCAGTCCGGCGCCGATCAGCCAGTCCGCCTCGGCGGCGGTCTGGCCGAGCGCGTGCTGCTTGATGAGCGAGCCGAAGACGTCGGAGAGCGACTCGTTGAGCGCGCCGGACTGGCCGAAGTAGGTGAGGTTGGCGGTGTACTGGGTGACGCCGTGGGTCAGTTCGTGGCCGATGACGTCCAGCGGGATGGTGAAGTCGAGGAAGACCTCGGCGTCGCCGTCGCCGAACACCATCTGCTCGCCGTTCCAGAACGCGTTGTCGTAGTTCTCGCCGTAGTGCACGCTGGCGTCCAGCGGCAGGCCCTGGCCGTCGATGGAGTCGCGGCCGTACGCCTGGAGGTACAGCTCGAAGGTGGCCCCGAGGCCCGCGTAGGCGCGGTTGACGGTGGCGTCCTTGCCCGGCGCGGCCCCCTCGGCGCGGACCTTGCGGCCGGGCAGGTCCTCCTTGTGGTGGGCGTCGTAGATCGTGCGGTGCGGCTGGGCGGCGGGCGCGCCCTCGGGCGTCGCGACGGCGGGCGCGCCGAGCACGGTGGTCAGCCGGCGGCGGGTGCGCTGGTAGGCGTCGTGCTCCAGGGACGCGCGGGCGGGCCCGGACAGCTCCGGGTCGTCGTGCCGGGCCAGCTTGTCGAGGACGTGGGGCGGGACGATCGTGCAGAAGACGGGCTCGAAGCCCCCGTTGGTCGTCATGCCGGGCACCTTGGCACCGTGCTGCGCGGCTGTCACTACCCGCAACCATGATTGGTGAAAAAGCCGGACATTCGGCACAGCTCGGTAGCGCGGAGTGGTATGGAACACCTTTCGCCCCATTTTTCCCCTTCCGCGTGGCCCGTCCCGCATACTGATACAGGCCCGCGCGCCCGGCGCGGCTGGGCTAGGCTGCACGGCATCATGCGTTTCGGGCTGCTTCTTCTTAGCTGCCGCGGCGAGGGTCTGTAGTCGAGGCCGACCCCCTCCCCGCGGAGCTCTGGCGTTGCGTCGTCGGCCGTCCATTCGGACATCCGGACACCCAGAGGAGCCCACGCGATCATGGCCAACCGCCAGCAGCCCACCTCCATGCCGATCCACAAGTACGGTCAGTACGACCAGGTCGACATCCCGGACCGCACCTGGCCCGCCCAGCGGATCACCGCCGCCCCGCGCTGGCTCTCCACCGATCTGCGCGACGGCAACCAGTCGCTGATCGACCCGATGTCGCCCGAGCGCAAGCGCCGGATGTTCGACCAGCTGGTCAAGATGGGCTACAAGGAGATCGAGGTCGGCTTCCCGGCCTCCGGCCAGACCGACTTCGACTTCGTGCGCTCCATCATCGAGGAAGAGGGCGCGATCCCGGACGACGTCACGATCTCCGTACTGACCCAGGCCCGTGAGGACCTGATCGAGCGGACCGTGGAGTCCCTGAAGGGCGCCCGGCGTGCCACCGTGCACCTGTACAACGCCACCGCGCCGGTCTTCCGCCGGGTGGTCTTCCGCGGCTCCAAGGACGACATCAAGCAGATCGCCGTCGACGGCACCCGCCTGGTCGCCGAGTACGCCGAGAAACTGCTGGGCCCCGAGACCGAGTTCGGCTACCAGTACAGCCCGGAGATCTTCACCGACACCGAGCTGGACTTCGCGCTGGAGGTCTGCGAGGCGGTCATGGACGTCTGGCAGCCCGGTCCGGGCCGCGAGATCATCCTCAACCTGCCCGCCACCGTGGAGCGTTCGACCCCCTCCACGCACGCCGACCGGTTCGAGTGGATGGGTCGCAACCTGTCCCGCCGTGAGTACGTGTGCCTGTCGATCCACCCGCACAACGACCGCGGCACCGCCGTCGCCGCCGCCGAGCTGGCCCTGATGGCGGGCGCCGACCGCGTCGAGGGCTGCCTGTTCGGGCAGGGCGAGCGCACCGGCAACGTCGACCTGGTCACCCTGGGGATGAACCTGTTCTCCCAGGGCGTCGACCCGCAGATCGACTTCTCCGACATCGACGAGATCCGTCGTACGTGGGAGTACTGCAACCAGATGGAGGTCCACCCGCGCCACCCGTACGTGGGCGACCTGGTCTACACGTCCTTCTCCGGCTCCCACCAGGACGCCATCAAGAAGGGCTTCGACGCGATGGAGGCCGAGGCGAAGGCCAAGGGCGTCACCGTCGACGACATCGAGTGGGCGGTGCCGTACCTGCCGATCGACCCCAAGGACGTCGGCCGCTCCTACGAGGCCGTCATCCGCGTCAACTCGCAGTCCGGCAAGGGCGGTATCGCCTACGTCCTGAAGAACGACCACAAGCTGGACCTGCCCCGCCGGATGCAGATCGAGTTCTCCAAGCTGATCCAGGCCAAGACCGACGCCGAGGGCGGCGAGGTCACGCCGGGCGACATCTGGGCCGTCTTCCAGGACGAGTACCTGCCGAACCCGGACAACGCCTGGGGCCGCATCCAGGTCCGCACCGGCCAGTCGACCACCGACACCGACGGCGTGGACACCCTGACCGTCGAGGCCACCGTCGACGGCGAGGACACCGTCCTGTCCGGCTCCGGCAACGGTCCGATCTCGGCCTTCTTCGACGCCCTGGAGTCCATCGGCATCGACGTACGGCTGCTGGACTACCAGGAGCACACGATGAGCGAGGGCGCCTCCGCGCAGGCCGCCTCCTACATCGAGTGCGCGATCGGCGACAAGGTCCTGTGGGGCATCGGCATCGACGCGAACACCACGCGTGCCTCGCTGAAGGCGGTCGTCTCCGCGGTCAACCGCGCCGCCCGCTGACCCCTCCTCGACCGGCTGTTCCCCGGCC
>NZ_LAVA02000073.1 GCF_000974985.2 Streptomyces mangrovisoli
GGCCAAGATCCTCCTGGTCGATGACCGGCCGGAGAATCTGCTTGCGTTGGAGGCCATCCTCTCCGCGCTCGATCAGACGCTGGTGCGGGCATCGTCCGGGGAGGAAGCGCTCAAGGCACTGCTCACGGACGACTTCGCGGTCATTCTGCTGGACGTCCAGATGCCGGGCATGGACGGTTTCGAAACCGCGGCGCACATCAAGCGACGGGAGCGGACACGGGACATCCCGATCATCTTCCTCACCGCGATCAACCACGGCCCGCACCACACCTTCCGGGGTTACGCGGCGGGTGCGGTCGACTACATCTCGAAGCCGTTCGACCCGTGGGTGCTGCGCGCCAAGGTCTCCGTCTTCGTCGAGCTGTACATGAAGAACTGCCAGCTGCGGGAGCAGGCGGCGCTGCTGCGGCTCCAGTTGGAGGGCGGCGGCAGGCAGGCCGCCGGCGGCGCGAAGGAGTCGCCCGGACTGCTCGCCGAGCTGTCCGCGCGCCTCGCGGCCGTCGAGGAGCAGGCCGAGGCGCTGTCCAAGCAGCTGGACGACGACAGCGCGGACGCGGCGGCGGTCGCCACCGCGGCGCATCTGGAACGGAAGTTGACCGGCCTGCGCCGGGCGCTGGACGCCCTGGAGCCGGGCACGGGCAGCGCACCGTCCGTGTCGTCACAGGGCTGACGGCCGGGCGCCCGGCGCGCGGTGCGGCGCCGGGTGGAGGGGTGCGGGGCGTGGAATCCGCCGTCGCAAACCGGACCATGACCAGCCGTCAGCCGACCGCCCCGGTGCGGGCGACACGAACGGGTGAAGCTGTGGGCACACGTGTCCGCTGTCGTCTCCACCGGTAACCTCACACCCATGGCCTCACGTTCCTCCGCAGCCAAGAAGCAGCCCGCGAAGAAGGCGGCCGCTCCCGCGAAGGCTGCGGCGAAGAAGGCCGCGGCGAAGAAGGCACCGGCGAAGAAGGCGGCCGCGAAGAAGGCGGCCCCGCCCCCGAAGCCCGCGCCGAACCCGACCAGCGGTGTCTACCGGCTGGCGCGCGCCCTGTGGCTCGGCGTGGCGCACGCCGTGGGCGCGGTGTTCCGCGGCATAGGGAACGGCGCGAAGGGCCTCGACCCGGCCCACCGCAAGGACGGCGTCGCCCTGCTCCTGCTCGGTCTCGCGCTGATCGTCGCCGCCGGAACCTGGGCGGACCTCCAGGGGCCCGTGGGCGACCTGGTGGAGATCCTGGTGACCGGCGCGTTCGGCCGCCTCGACCTGCTCGTGCCGATACTGCTCGCCGTGATCGCCGTGCGGTTCATCCGGCACCCCGAGAAGCCGGAGGCCAACGGCCGGATCGTCATCGGGCTGTCCGCGCTCGTGATCGGCGTGCTCGGCCAGGTGCACATCGCCTGCGGCGCGCCCGCCCGCAGCGACGGGATGCAGGCCATAAGGGACGCGGGCGGCCTCATCGGCTGGGGCGCGGCGACCCCCCTGACGTACACCATGGGCGAGGTCCTCGCCGTACCGCTGCTCGTGCTGCTCACCGTCTTCGGACTGCTCGTGGTCACCGCGACGCCGGTCAACGCGATCCCGCAGCGGCTGCGGGCGCTCGGCGTGCGCCTCGGGGTCGTGCACGACCCGGTGGTGGCCGAGGGGGAGTTCCCCGACGACGACGAGCGGTACGACGAGCAGTGGCGCGAGGGGCTGCCCGAGCGTCCCCGCGGACGCCGCGGTGGCGCGGAGCCGTACGACCCCGACAGCGCCGAGCAGGAGGCCCTCTCGCGGCGCCGGGGCCGCCCCAGGCGCTCCGCGGTCCCGCAGCCCGACATGGAGCGGCAGATGGACGCGGTGGACGTCGCCGCGGCCGCCGCGGCGGCGCTCGACGGGGCCGTCCTGCACGGGATGCCCCCGTCACCGATCGTCGCCGACCTCACCCAGGGCGTACGGGTCGGGGACCGCGACCGCGAGGACACCACGCCGACGCCCGTACCGGCGGCCCGCCCCGAGCAGCCCGCCCCGGCCAAGGACATCGCGCCCGGCCGCCCCCGGCAGCAGAAGCTCCCCGTCGACTCCGTCGTGCCCGACCTCACCAAGTCGGCGCCCGAGGAGGTCCGCGACCTGCCGCCGCGCGCCGAGCAGCTCCAGCTGTCCGGCGACATCACCTACGCGCTGCCCTCGCTGGACCTGCTCACCCGGGGCGGCCCAGGCAAGGCGCGCAGCGCCGCCAACGACGTCGTCGTCGACTCCCTGCGCAAGGTCTTCGGCGAGTTCAAGGTGGACGCCGCCGTCACCGGCTTCACCCGCGGCCCGACGGTCACCCGCTACGAGGTGCAGCTCGGCCCCGCCGTGAAGGTCGAGCGGATCACCGCGCTCACCAAGAACATCGCGTACGCCGTCGCCAGCCCGGACGTGCGGATCATCAGCCCGATCCCCGGCAAGTCCGCGGTCGGCATCGAGATCCCCAACACCGACCGCGAGATGGTCAACCTCGGCGACGTGCTGCGGCTCGCCGAGTCCGCCGAGGACGACGACCCGATGCTGGTCGCCTTCGGCAAGGACGTCGAGGGCGGCTACGTCATGCACTCGCTGGCGAAGATGCCGCACATGCTGGTGGCCGGCGCGACCGGCTCCGGCAAGTCGTCCTGCATCAACTGCCTGATCACCTCGGTCATGATGCGGGCGACCCCGGAGGACGTCCGCATGGTCCTGGTCGACCCCAAGCGCGTCGAGCTGACCGCCTACGAGGGCATCCCGCACCTGATCACGCCGATCATCACCAACCCCAAGCGGGCCGCGGAGGCCCTGCAGTGGGTGGTGCGCGAGATGGACCTGCGCTACGACGACCTCGCCGCGTTCGGCTACCGGCACATCGACGACTTCAACCAGGCCATCCGCGACGGCAAGGTGAAGCTGCCCGAGGGCAGCGAACGGGAACTCAGCCCGTACCCGTATCTGCTCGTGATCGTCGACGAGCTCGCCGACCTCATGATGGTGGCCCCCCGCGACGTCGAGGACGCCATCGTGCGCATCACGCAGCTCGCGCGCGCGGCCGGCATCCACCTGGTGCTCGCGACCCAGCGCCCCTCGGTCGACGTCGTCACCGGCCTGATCAAGGCCAACGTGCCCTCCCGGCTGGCCTTCGCCACCTCCTCGCTCGCCGACTCGCGCGTGATCCTCGACCAGGCCGGCGCGGAGAAGCTCATCGGCAAGGGCGACGGGCTGTTCCTGCCGATGGGGGCGAACAAGCCGACCCGCATGCAGGGCGCCTTCGTCACCGAGGAGGAGGTCGCCGCGGTCGTCCAGCACTGCAAGGACCAGATGACCCCGGTCTTCCGGGACGACGTCGTCGTGGGCACCAAGCAGAAGAAGGAGATCGACGAGGAGATCGGCGACGACCTCGACCTGCTGTGCCAGGCCGCCGAACTGGTGGTCTCCACCCAGTTCGGCTCGACGTCCATGCTCCAGCGCAAGCTGCGCGTCGGGTTCGCGAAGGCCGGCCGTCTGATGGACCTGATGGAGTCCCGCGGCATCGTCGGACCCAGCGAGGGATCCAAGGCACGTGACGTTCTTGTGAAGGGCGACGAACTCGACGGCGTGATCGCGGTGATTCGCGGGGAAGCGTGAGACGAGGACGGCGCGCGGGAAGCGGTTGCCCGATGCGGGTGGGCCAGGATCGAACAGGACTGGTCCGCGGTCGAACGTGACTCACCCGTTAGGGATCAACGAGCAACCGTTTCCCTGCGTCGTACGTCAAGTTGAGCGAAAGGACGGATACGGGTCCCACAATGGGGTTCGGGTCCGTCCCGCCATCGGCGTGACCGGCCATTCCGATGGCGTATCAAGTCGTACCGCCCGGTTGCCTCACCCTTTCGCACCCCCCCTACACTGAACCTCCAGCACAGGCGGCTAAACGCTCGAAAGGCGCCCCCGTGTCCATCGGCAGCAACTCCCCTGAAGACGAGCGTCCGTTCGAAGACGATCGCGAGGAAGCCAGCACTTCCATCGGCCGCGCCCTGCAGCAGGCGCGCATCGCGGCCGGGCTGACCGTCGACGACGTCAGTACCGCCACCCGGGTCCGTATCGCCATCGTGCACGCCATCGAGGCGGACAACTTCGCCCCCTGCGGGGGTGACGTCTACGCCCGCGGCCACATCCGCACCCTGGCCAGGGCCGTGCACATCGCTCCGGAACCACTGCTCCAGCAGTACGACGCCGCCCACGGCGGACGTCCCGCACCCACCCCGGCCGCACCCCTCTTCGAGGCGGAGCGCATCCGCCCCGAACGGCGCGGCCCCAACTGGACGGCGGCCATGGTCGCCGCCATCGTCGCCGTCGTCGGCTTCGTCGGCTTCACCGCCGTCAAGGGCGGGGACTCCGGCAGCGACGACAAGACGCAGGTCGCCGAGGGCTCCACGCCCACGACGAGCTCGCCCGCCACGCCCACCCCCAAGATCAGCAAGTCCGCCGAGCAGACCCCGGAGCCGTCCGACAGCGCCATCGCGGCCGCGCCCCAGGACAAGGTCACCGTCCGGGTCAGCGCGGTCGACGGACGCAGCTGGATCTCCGCGAAGGACCACAACGGCCGGATGCTGTTCGACGGACTCCTCGCCAAGGGCGAGTCCAAGACCTTCCAGGACAGCTCGAAGATCAACCTGATCCTCGGCGACGCCGGCGCGATCCAGCTCTACGTCAACGGCAAGAAGATCGAGGACGACTTCCAGCCGGGCGCCGTGGAGCGCCTGACGTACACCAAGGGCGACCCCGAGGTCGGCTAGCCGAAGGCCTCGGATCCCGGTGACAGGGGGCCGGACGGGTAAGTGCGCACGGGGTTGGCCAAGATCGGCCAACCCCGTCGACGTGGGGTGTCAGCGGGACGAAGTACTCTAGAGCCCATGCCTGAACGCCGTACCGTCGCACTCGTCACTCTTGGCTGCGCCCGCAACGAGGTGGACTCGGAGGAGCTCGCAGGCCGTTTGGAGGCGGACGGCTGGCAGCTCGTCGAGGACGCCGCGGACGCAGACGTCGCCGTCGTCAACACCTGCGGCTTCGTCGACGCCGCCAAGAAGGACTCCGTCGACGCCCTCCTGGAGGCCAACGACCTCAAGGACCACGGCAGAACCCAGGCGGTGGTGGCGGTCGGCTGCATGGCCGAGCGGTACGGCAAGGAGCTCGCCGAGGCCCTGCCCGAGGCCGACGGCGTGCTCGGCTTCGACGACTACACCGACATCTCCGACCGCCTCCAGACCATCCTGAACGGCGGGATCCACGCGTCCCACACCCCCCGCGACCGGCGCAAGCTGCTGCCGATCAGCCCCGCCGAGCGTCAGGAGTCCGCCGCGGACGTCGCGCTGCCCGGCCACGGCCCCAGCGACCTGCCCGACGGCGTCGCGCCCGCCTCCGGCCCGCGCGCGCCGCTGCGCCGCCGCCTGGACGGCGCCCCGGTCGCCTCGGTGAAGCTCGCCTCCGGCTGCGACCGGCGCTGCACCTTCTGCGCCATCCCGTCCTTCCGCGGCTCCTTCATCTCGCGCCGCCCGAGCGACGTGCTCAACGAGACCCGCTGGCTGGCCGAGCAGGGTGTGAAGGAGATCATGCTGGTCTCCGAGAACAACACGTCCTACGGCAAGGACCTCGGCGACATCCGGCTGCTGGAGTCCCTGCTGCCCGAGCTCGCCGACGTCGACGGCATCGAGCGGGTCCGCGTCAGCTACCTCCAGCCGGCCGAGATGCGCCCCGGCCTGATCGACGTGCTGACCTCCACCGAGAAGGTCGTCCCCTACTTCGACCTGTCCTTCCAGCACTCCGCGCCCGACGTGCTGCGCGCGATGCGCCGCTTCGGCGACACCGACCGCTTCCTGGAACTGCTGGACACCATCCGCACCAAGGCCCCGCAGGCCGGCGTGCGCTCCAACTTCATCGTCGGCTTCCCCGGCGAGTCCGAGGCCGACCTGGCCGAGCTGGAGCGCTTCCTGACCCACGCACGCCTCGACGCCATCGGCGTCTTCGGCTACTCCGACGAGGAGGGCACCGAGGCCGCGACGTACGACACCAAGCTCGACGAGGACGTCGTCGCCGAGCGGCTCGCCCGGGTCTCCCGGCTGGCCGAGCAGCTCGTGTCGCAGCGCGCCGAGGAGCGCCTCGGCGAGAGCGTGCACGTGCTGGTGGAGTCCGTGGACGAGGAGGAGGGCGTGCGCGGCCGCGCCGCGCACCAGGCCCCCGAGACCGACGGCCAGGTCCTCCTCACGAGCGGCGCGGGTCTCGCGGTCGGACGTATGGTCGAGGCGAAGGTGGTCGGTACGGAAGGCGTCGACCTGGTGGCCGAACCGCTTCCCGGCCCGGCCGTGACCGGCTCGGCCATGATCAGTGAGGAGGCCGCCAGATGACCGGAGTTCCGGCATCCGCCGCGGGCGGCTCCTCCCCGGCCGGACAGGCGCCCGGCGACGAGGTTGCCCCGGACATGTCTGATGCCGGCTCCGCCGTCACGGCCCCCGCCGAGACCGTCGAGGCCGACGGCACGGTCGAGACCGACGGCACGAAGGCCCCGCGCGGCAAGAAGATCGCCGCCGCGGCCGTCAACCAGGCCAGCGTCTGGAACATCGCCAACCTGCTGACGATGCTCCGGCTCATCCTCGTGCCGGGGTTCGTCGCGCTGATGCTGGCCGACGGCGGATACGACCCGGCCTGGCGCGCCCTGGCCTGGGCGGCGTTCGCAATCGCCATGATCACCGACCTGTTCGACGGGCATCTGGCGCGCACCTACAACCTCGTCACCGACTTCGGGAAGATCGCCGACCCCATCGCCGACAAGGCGATCATGGGTGCGGCGCTGATCTGTCTCTCCGCGCTCGACGATCTGCCGTGGTGGGTCACGATCGTCATCCTCGGCCGGGAACTCGGCGTGACCCTCCTGCGTTTCCTGGTCATCCGCTACGGCGTGATCCCGGCGAGCCGCGGAGGCAAGCTGAAGACGCTCACCCAGGGCGTCGCCGTCGGGATGTACGTGCTGCCGCTGACGGGATGGCTGGCGACCCTGAGGTTCTGGGTGATGGGTGTGGCGGTCGTCCTCACCGTGGTCACCGGCCTCGACTATGTGAGACAGGCCATTGTCCTGCGGCGTAAGGGAATCGCCGAACGAAAAGCCGCGTTGGAGGAGTCGGAAGCGTGAATTCCACGGCCACCGAAGTGGTGCGACTACTGACCGTGAACGGCGGGACCCTCGCCGTCGCGGAGTCGCTCACCGGTGGCCTGGTCGCGGCGGAGATCACCGCCGTCCCCGGGGCCTCCCAGGTCTTCCGCGGGTCGGTGACCGCCTACGCAACCGAGCTGAAGCGTGAACTGCTGGGTGTCGACGGCGACCTGCTGGCCGCCCGCGGCGCGGTGGACGCGCAGGTCGCGGCCCAGATGGCGACCGGCGTCCGGAAGGCGCTCGGCGCCGACTGGGGTCTCGCGACCACCGGAGTGGCCGGCCCCGACGCCCAGGACGGACAGCCCGTCGGGACGGTCTTCGTGGCCGTGGAGGGGCCGTCCGGCCCTGGCGGAGGTTCCGCCGGTGGCGGAAAAGTGGAGGCCCTGCGGTTGAACGGCGACCGCGCGGAAATTCGTATGGAGAGTGTACGGAGCGTGCTCGCCCTGCTTCTGGCGGAGCTGACGAGCGAACAGACCGGGAATGAGCGGGCACAGGATACGGAACGGAACGGGGGGTTTTGATGTTTGCAGCCCTGAGTGAACACGACATCGCTCCCCGCACGGCCGCGGCGCAAGGCGGTACGGTGGGGCGAGAAGGATGCGGTTACACGGTCCGAGGAGGGAGCCACCGATGATTCTGCTCCGTCGCCTGCTGGGTGACGTGCTGCGTCGGCAGCGCCAGCGCCAGGGCCGTACTCTGCGCGAAGTCTCCTCGTCCGCCCGAGTCTCACTCGGCTATCTCTCCGAGGTGGAGCGGGGGCAGAAGGAGGCATCCTCCGAGCTGCTCTCCGCCATCTGCGACGCGCTGGACGTACGGATGTCCGAGCTCATGCGAGAAGTGAGCGACGAGCTCGCCCTCGCCGAGCTGGCCCAGTCCGCTGCGGCCACCCCCAGCCAGCCAGTACCCACGCCGGTCCGTCCGATGCTGGGTTCCGTGTCGGTGACCGGCGTGCCGCCGGAGCGGGTGACCATCAAGGCGCCCGCCGAGGCCGTGGACGTCGTCGCCGCCTGACCCGCACACCATCGGCCGTCGGGCCGACGTGCATCTGTGAGGCCCCGGCCGGGGCCTCTCCGGGACTTCCCCGGGGAGGCGCGGTCGGGGTTTTTTCCTGCCCGGACGGTGTTCCCGCAGGTCCGGGCGGCCCGCGTTGCCGGAGCGGTCCCGCGCGGTCATCGTGGAGGGACGACGTGACCCGCCGGCTCCGCCGGATGCGTCCGTGTGCCGTCGGTGCGCCCTGTCCGGGCGTCCGGGCGGCGCTCTAACGTCCGGGTGGAGGTGGCGGGCCATGGCAGGGCGGACAGTGCGCAGGGCGGCCGCCCTGGGACTCGGGGCGGTGTGGTGGTGGGCCGCGCTGCGGCTCGCCCTGACCCCGCGGGCCGGCGCGCTGGAGGGCGCGGTCGTCGTCGGCGGCTGGAGCGTGAGCCTGCTGCCGGTGCACTGCGTGCCCAAGGCACGAGCGGTGGGGGCGCGGCTTCGGGGGCGGAGGCGGGGAGAGTTCGCGGGGACACCATGGGCTGGGGTCTTGGGCTCGGGTGAGGGGCCGGGCTCGGCTTCGGGGGAGCCGGGGGCTGGAGTGGGGGGCCCGGGTTCGCGGGGGCCGGTGGCCGGGGTCGAGGTCAAGGGTTCGCGGAGGCCGGTGGCCGAGATCGAGGGTTCGGGGGAGCCGGTGGCCGGGGGTGTGGGCCCGGTGTCCGCCGTCGGCCCGGACGGGCGGGGCGCCTCCCCGTCGCCGGGCGCCTCGGGTGCCACGACCGCCTCGCCGCCGTTCGCCGACCCTGCGGAACCGTCTACCACGGCATCGCCACACCCCCGTTCGGGCGAAGAATCTGACCCGTGGTGAAGCACGACGCGTCGGACGCCAGATACAGCACCGCGTGCGCCACGTCCTCCGGCTCCCCGACCCTGCCGAGCGGCGACAGACGGGCCATCGCCGCCTCCGTGCGGGTCTGCGCCGCCGCGTCGTCGCGGGTGGTCATGGGCGTACGGGTCCAGCCCGGCGCCACCGCGTTGACGCGGATGCCGTGCCCGCCCAGCTCCGTCGCCAGCGTCTTGGTGAGCTGGACCACGGCGGCCTTGGCGGCGCCGTAGCAGAGCAGCCCCGGGCCGCCGGTGTCGACGGCGCCCGAGGCCATCGTGACGATGCTGCCCGCCGTCCCCTCGGCGAGCATCCGCCGGGCGGCCTCCTGGCAGGCGTACAGCACGCCCTTGAAGTTCACGGCCAGCACGCGGTCGAGGTCCTCGTCCCGGGTCTCCAGGACCGTGCTGCGATGCATGATCCCGGCCACCGCGGCCAGCGCGTCGAGCCGCTCGCAGGACGCCATGGCCTGCCGCAGCCGGTCGCGGTCGGTGACGTCGAGCCGGTGGACGCGGGCCGCGCCGCCCCGCTTCTCGACCAGGGCGGCGGTCTCGTCCAGCCCGGCCGCGTCCCGGTCCGCGCAGTGCACGCTCGCCCCCGCCTCCGCGAGCAGCAGCGCGCAGGCCCGGCCGATACCGCCGGCGGCGCCGGTGACGAATGCGGTGCGTCCGGTGAGGTCGTACGCCGAGACGGGCATGCAAGGACCGTACGAGCAGATCTGACGGGTCGTCAATTGGTCGTACGGTGCCGGGTCGGCGCCGCCCGGCCCGCGCGCGGTGCGCCGGGGGCCGGGGCCGGACCCGCCTGGCAGCGCGGACACCAGTAGGTGGGGCGCTCCCGTGAGCCGTCGCCCTGGTCGGCCTTGCGGACCGACGTGCCGCACCGCAGGCAGGGGCGCGGCGCGCGGCCGTAGACGAAGAGGTCCTGGCCGCGCAGGCCCGTGGTGCCGCGCACCGGGCGTTCGCGGTTGGCCTCCAGCAGCCGCTGGGCGAGGACGGGCAGCACCTCGGCGCGGTCGGCGGGCAGGGCGCCCACCGGGAGCCAGGGCGTCACGCCGAGCAGGAAGCAGATCTCGCTCTTGTACACGTTGCCGACACCGGCCAGGTTGCGCTGGTCGAGCAGGGCCTCGCCGAGCGGCCGGGACGGGTCCCGCAGGAGGTTGGCGAGGGCTGTGCCCGGGTCCCAGTCGGGGCCCAGCAGATCGGGGCCCAGATGTCCGACGACTCGGCTCTCCTCGGCCGTGCGGATCAGCTCCAGCACGGGCAGGCGGTAGCCGACGGCCGTGCGGTCGGTGGTGCCGAGGATCGCGCGGATCTGGTGCGCCGGGCCGCCGCTCCAGCGCTGCCCGTTCGCGAACACCTTCCAGGCGCCCTCCATCCGCAGATGCGAGTGGAGGGTCAGCCCGCCCTCGAGACGGGTCAGCAGATGCTTGCCGCGCGGGGTGACGTCCAGCACACCACGGCCCGTGAGGTCGGCGGTGGCGAACCGGGGCACTCGCAGGTCGCCGCGGGTCAGCACATGGCCCGCGAGCGCGTCGTGCAGCCGTCTCGCGGCCTGCCAGACCGTGTCACCTTCGGGCATGGGTCCAGGGTGACACGACGGTGACCGGAGCCGGGGCGGCCGGAGCGACCGGGGCGGGCGGGGCCGGGGTGAGCGGGGTCATGCCCGCAGGCGCAGGCCGCGCGGGGTGGCGATGAAGCCCGCTCCTTCCAGGAGGGTGCCGAAGGGCGAGGTCAGCGCGGAGGCGCCGTTGACCCGTTCCACGGTGACCGTGCCGAGCGTGCCCGCGCGGGCCGCGGCCGCGAGCGCCTCGGCGGCCGGGCGCAGCCGCGGGTCCTCGTAGGGAGCGGTGTCCGGGGCGGCGGGCCAGGCCAGCAGGGTCTTGCCGCCGCGCTCCATGTAGAGCGTCAGCTCGCCGTCGACGAGCACGACGAGCGAGCCCGCCTTGCGGCCCGGCTTGTGCCCGGCACCGGTCGGCGGCTCGGGCCAGGGCAGCGCGGCGCCGTACGCGTTCGCCGGGTCGGCCGCGGCGAGTATGACCGCCGGGGGTCCCGCGGGGGTCGTACGGCGGTTCGGCAGTCCGTGGCCGGGGGCGAATCCGCGGCCGCCGCCGTCACCGCTGCCGTTCCTGTTGAAGCCGGCTGTCCCGGACCCGTGGTGGTCGCGCGGGGAGACGTACTCGTCGCGGGCCCTGCGGCCCCGGGGGCCGCCTCGCCCGGCGGGATCGCCGAAGCCGGACGGGTCGCCCCAGGGGGAGGGGCCGGGGAATCCGGAGGGGCCGTCGGAGGCGGTGCCGTCGCCAAAGCCGTCGGACCGTCCGGGACCGTCGATCGGTCCGGAGCCGTCGATCGCCCGGGGTCCGTCGATCGTCCCGGGCCCGTCGGAGTCGCCGAACCCGCCGAAGGCTCCGGAGCCGTCGAACCCGCCGAGGTCGCCCGCCGCTCCGAAGTCGCCGAGCGGGCCGAGGCCGCCGAGGTCGCCGGGGAAGCGTGGGGAGGCGCCGGGCACGGCGTCCACGGGGGCCGGCGGGGACTCGCCGCGCTCGCGGGCGTTGGCCACCGCACGTACGCGGTCCACCGCGCCGTCCATCGCGAACTGCGCCGCGCCGAGCCCCTCGACCACATAGCCCCGGCGGGCCTGGCCGCTCTCCTCGAAGGCCGCCAGGATCCGGTACACCGCCGAGAAGCCGCCCTCCACGCCCTCCGCGGCGACCGCCCCGCGGGTGACCACGCCGTGCCGGTCGAGCAGGGTGCGGGCCAGGGCGTGCGCCCGCACCGTGGCGTCCGGCTCCGGTTCGGGGAGCAGCGCCCAGCGGCCCGCGACGGTCGGCGGGCCGGTCCGGGAGGCGGTGCGGGCGGCCGCGGTCAGGGAGCCGTAACGGCCGCGCGGGACCGTGCGTCTGGCGCGGTGCGCCGTGGAGCCCGCGGTGCGGCCGGAGCCCAGCAGGGAGCGCATCGGCGCCAGGGTGTCGTTGGTGAGCCGCCCGGACCAGGCCAGGTCCCATACGGCGTCGGCCAGTTGGGGGTCGGTGGCGTCCGGGTGGGTGGTGGCGCGGATCTGGTCGGCGATCTGTCGGAAGAACAGGCCGTACCCGCCGGAGAGGGCCTCGAGGACGGACCGGTGGAGCGGGGTGAGCTCCAACGGGTGTGGGGCGGGCAGCAACAGCGGTGCCGCGTCCGCCAGATAGAGCGAGACCCAGCCGTCCTTGCCGGGCAGCGAGCCCGCTCCGGCCCACACCACCTCGCCCGCCGAGGTCAGTTCGTCGAGCAGGGACGGCGCGTAGCCGGTGACCCGGGACGGCAGGACGAGCTTCTCCAGGGCGGAGGCGGGAACGGAGGCGCCCTGCAACTGCTCGATCGCGCGCACCAGTCCGTCGATCCCGCGCAGCCCGTGACCCTTGCCGATGTGCTGCCACTGGGGCAGGAACTGGGCGAGGGCCGCAGGCGGCACCGGTTCCAGTTCGTGCCGCAGGGCGGCCAGCGAGCGGCGGCGCAGCCGGCGCAGCACCGCCGCGTCGCACCACTCCTGTCCGATGCCCGCCGGGTGGAACTCGCCCTGCACGACACGGCCGCCCGCGGCGAGCCGATGCAACGCGCCGTCCGTGACGGCCACCCCCAGACCGAAGCGGGCCGCGGCGGTGGCGGAGGTGAACGGGCCGTGGGTGCGCGCGTAGCGCGCGAGAAGATCGCCGAGCGGGTCCTTGACGGGCTCGGTGAAGGCCTCGGGCACCCCCACCGGCAGTGCGGTGCCGAGGGCGTCGCGCAGCCGGCCCGCGTCCTCGATCGCCGCCCAGTGCTCGGCGCCCGCGATGCGCACCAGGATCGCCCGGCGCGCCCCGGCCAGCTCCCGGGCCCAGCCCGCCTCGGCGCCGCGCTCGGCGAGTTCGGCGTCGGTGAGCGGTCCGAGCAGGCGCAGCAGGTCGGCGACGCCCTCGGCGTCCTTCACCCGCCGGTCCTCGGTGCGCCACTGGAGTTCCCGCTCCAGCTCGGTGAGCACCTCGGCGTCGAGCAGCTCGCGCAGTTCGGCCTGGCCCAGCAGTTCGGCCAGCAGCCGCGAGTCCAGCGACAGGGCCGCGGCGCGCCGCTCGGCGAGCGGTGAGTCGCCCTCGTACAGGAACTGGGCGACGTACCCGAACAGCAGGGAGCGCGCGAACGGCGACGGCTCGGGCGTGGTGACCTCGACGAGGCGCACCTTGCGGGACTCGATGTCGCCCATCAGCTCGACGAGTCCGGGCACGTCGAAGACGTCCTGGAGGCACTCGCGGACCGCTTCGAGGACGATCGGGAAGGATCCGTACTCGCTTGCCACCTCGAGCAGTTGCGCCGCGCGCTGCCGCTGCTGCCACAGCGGGGTGCGGCGGCCGGGGCTGCGGCGCGGCAGCAGCAGCGCGCGGGCGGCGCACTCGCGGAACCGGGAGGCGAACAGCGCCGAGCCGCCGACCTGGTCGGTGACGATCTGATCGACCTCGCCCTTGTCGAAGGAGACGTCGCCCGCCCCGACCGGGGCCTGGTCGGCGTCGTACTCGGTGCCCGCGCGCGCGGGTTCCTGGTCGAGCAGGTCCAGGCCCATCAGGTCGGCGTCCGGCAGGCGCAGGACGATGCCGTCGTCGGCGTGCATGACCTGGGCGTCCATGCCGTAGCGCTCGGAGAGGCGGGCACCCAGGGCGAGCGCCCACGGCGCGTGCACCTGCGCGCCGAACGGCGAGTGCACCACCACCCGCCAGTCGCCCAGCTCGTCGCGGAAGCGCTCCACGACGATCGTCCGGTCGTCCGGCACGTGCCCGCAGGCCTCGCGCTGCTCGTCCAGATACGCCAGCACGTTGTCCGAGGCCCAGGCGTCCAGGCCCGCGGCCACCAGCCGCAGCCGGGCGTCCTCCTTGGAGAGGGAGCCGACCTCGCGCAGGAACGCGCCCACCGCGCGGCCCAGTTCGAGCGGCCGGCCCAGCTGGTCGCCCTTCCAGAACGGCAGCCGGCCCGGCACGCCCGGGGCGGGCGAGACGAGTACGCGGTCACGGGTGATGTCCTCGATGCGCCACGAACTCGTGCCGAGCGTGAAGACGTCGCCGACGCGGGACTCGTAGACCATCTCCTCGTCGAGCTCGCCGACCCGGCCGCCGCCCTTCTTGGGGTCGGAACCGGCGAGGAACACCCCGAACAGGCCGCGGTCGGGGATGGTGCCGCCGGAGGTGACCGCGAGGCGCTGCGCCCCCGGGCGGCCGGTGATCGTGCCGGCGACGCGGTCCCACACCACGCGCGGACGCAGCTCGGCGAACGCGTCCGAGGGGTAGCGGCCCGCGAGCATGTCCAGGACCGCCGTGAACGCGGACTCCGGCAGCGAGGCGAAGGGCGCGGCGCGGCGGACCAGGGCGAGCAGGTCGTCGACCTGCCAGGTGTCCAGCGCCGTCATCGCCACGAGCTGCTGCGCGAGGACGTCCAGGGGGTTCGCGGGGACCCGCAGGGACTCGATGGAGCCGGTGCGCATCCGCTCGGTGACCACCGCCGACTGCACGAGATCGCCCCGGTACTTGGGGAAGACCACGCCCGTGGAGACCGCGCCGACCTGGTGCCCGGCGCGGCCGACGCGCTGGAGCCCGGAGGCCACCGACGGCGGCGACTCCACCTGGATCACGAGGTCCACCGCGCCCATGTCGATGCCCAGTTCCAGGCTGGAGGTGGCGACCACCGCGGGCAGCCGGCCCGCCTTGAGGTCCTCCTCGACGAGCGCGCGCTGCTCCTTGGAGACCGAGCCGTGGTGCGCCCGGGCGATGACCGGGGGCGCGCCCATCGCCGCGCCGGATCCGCCCATCAGCTCGGCCGGGGAGTGGTGCTCGTCGAGGGGTTCGCCGGTCGCCCGCTCGTAGGCGATCTCGTTGAGCCGGTTGCACAGGCGCTCCGCGAGGCGCCGGGAGTTGGCGAACACGATCGTCGAGCGGTGCGCCTGCACAAGGTCGGCGATGCGCTCCTCGACATGCGGCCAGATCGACGGCCGCTCGGCCCCCTCGGAGCCGTCGGCGACGGGGGAGCCGCCCAGCTCGCCGAGGTCCTCCACGGGCACCACGACGGAGAGATCGAACTCCTTGCCCGACTCCGGCTGGACGATCTCCACCTTGCGGCGCGGGGACAGGAAGCGGGCCACCTCGTCGACCGGGCGGACCGTCGCGGACAGGCCGATGCGGCGGGCCGGGCGCGGCAGCAGCTCGTCCAGCCGCTCCAGGGTGAGCGCGAGGTGCGCCCCGCGCTTGGTGCCGGCGACCGCGTGCACCTCGTCCAGGATCACCGTCTCCACGCCCGCGAGCGCGTCGCGGGTGGCCGAGGTCAGCATCAGGAACAGGGACTCGGGGGTGGTGATCAGGATGTCCGGCGGCCGGGTGGCCAGCGCCCGGCGCTCGGCGGGCGGGGTGTCGCCGGAGCGGATGCCGACCTTCACCTCGGGCTCGGGCAGGCCGAGGCGCACGGACTCCTGGCGGATGCCGGTCAGCGGGCTGCGCAGATTGCGCTCCACGTCCACGGCGAGGGCCTTCAGCGGCGACACGTACAGCACCCGGCAGCGCTTCTTCGGGTCCGCCGGGGGCGGTGTCGAGGCGAGCTGGTCGAGCGCGGCCAGGAAGGCGGCCAGCGTCTTGCCGGAACCGGTCGGGGCCACCACCAGCACGTCCGACCCCGCGCCGATGGCCTGCCACGCGCCCGCCTGCGCCGCGGTGGGCGCGGAGAAGGCCCCCGTGAACCAGCCGCGGGTCGCGGGGGAGAAGCCGTCGAGGGCCCGGTGGGCTGAGCTGACCATGCGTCCATCCTGCACCCGCCCACTGACAAAGTCGCTGACCTGCACGAATGCTGACAAACGCCCCATCGGGGCGGTCCGGGCGGGGAGCGGGCGGGTCCATGGGCGGACAATGAGCACATGGCGGGCACCGGCGGGGAACGAGCACGGCACTGGCAGTACGACGATCTGCCCGGTGTCGACCTGCTGCGCGCCCGCTACATCCGCAAGACCTTCGTCCGCCACACCCACGAGAACTTCGTGATCGCCGCCATCGCGGGCGGCGTCGAGGTCTTCCACCACCACGGCGCCGACGTCTCCGCCGGACCGGGAACGCTCGCGCTGGTCAACCCCGACACCGTCCACACCGGCCGGGCGGGCGTCCCCGAGGGCTGGCGCTACGGGGCCGTCTACCCCTCGCCCGACGTGGTCGCCGAGATCGCCGCCGAGACCACGGCGATCCGCGGCACGCCCGGCTTCGTCAGCCCGGTACTCGACGACCCGTACGCCGTCGACCTCGTCCACCAGGTCCTGCGGGCCGCCGACGAGGGCAACGCGCTGGCCGCCGACACCCTGCTGCGGGTCGCCGTGACCCGGCTGCTCCGGCTGAACGGCGGACCGCTGCCCCAGCGGGAGGTGCGCACCGCCGGGGCCAGGACCGCGGCCCGCGCGCGAGCCGTGCTGGAGGACCGCATGGCCGACCCGCCGACCCTGGAGAAGCTGGCCGCCCGGTTCGGGACCAGTCCCTTCGCCCTGCTGCGGGCCTTCCGGGACGTCTACGGGATGCCGCCGCACACCTGGCTGACCGACGCCCGCGTGCGCCGGGCCCGCCGGCTCCTGGACACCGGCATGGCACCCGCCGAGGCCGCCGTCGCCGTCGGCTTCACCGACCAGCCCCACCTCAACCGGCACTTCGCCCGTATCGTGGGCGTCCCGCCCGGCGCCTACCAGCGCGAGCGCAAGAACGTACAAGACACGCCGCCCGGCCTTCTCGTACCGTCCGGGGCGTGGCAGAACAGATCGTCTACGAAGACATACGCGCCGACGGCGGAGAGAAACCCGATTCCGCCGTCGTCCGGGACGCCCTGGGGGTCGGGGTCGCCGTAGGGCTGTCCGGGTTCGCCTTCGGGGTGACCGCGGCCGGTGGCGGCCTCACCCTGTGGCAGACCTGCGCGCTCAGCCTCCTGGTGTTCACCGGCGCCTCCCAGTTCGCCCTGGTGGGCGCGCTCGCCGCCGGGGGCAACCCGTACACCGCCGCCGCGGGCGCCTTCTTCCTGGGCGTACGCAACGCCTTCTACGGCCTTCGCCTGTCCCAGCTGCTGGCCCTCCCGCGCGCGGTACGGCCCCTCGCCGCCCAGTGGGTCATCGACGAGACGACGGCCGTCTCGCTCGCCCAGCCGACCCGGCGCAGCGCGCGCATCGGCTTCACCGTCACCGGGCTCACCCTGTACGTGCTGTGGAACCTCACCACCGTCCTCGGCGCGCTCGGCGCCCGCGCCATCGGCGACACGGACGCCTGGGGCCTCGACGCGGCCGGACCCGCCGTCTTCCTGGCGCTGCTCGCCCCCATGCTCAAGACCACCACCGAGCGCGCGACGGCCGCCCTCGCCGTCCTGCTGGGCCTCGGCCTGCTGCCGCTGCTGCCGTCCGGCGTCCCGGTCCTGGTGGCCGCCCTGGCGGCGCCCGCGGTGCTGTGGCTCCAGGGACGCGGCAAGGGCCCGGAGGCGACCGGGCGCGGCGTCGGCCCCGAGAAGTCCGCCGCCCCCGCCGGAGCCACCGCCCCCGCCCACCCGTCGGAGGACGACCGATGAACTTCTGGATCGCCATCGCCCTCACCGCCGTCGGCTGCTACGCCGTGAAGCTCGCCGGGCTGCTCGTGCCCGCGGGCGTGCTCGAACGCCCCCTGGTCAAGCGGCTCGCCGCCCTGCTGCCCGTCGCCCTCCTGGCCGCGCTCACGGCCCAGCAGACCTTCGCCGACGGGCACGCGCTCGCGCTCGACGCGCGGGCCGCGGGCCTCGGCGCGGCCGCCGTGGCGCTGCTGCTCCGCGCCCCGTTCCTGCTCGTCGTCGCCGCGGCCGTGCTCGTGACGGCCGGCGTGCGCGCCATGAGCGGCTGAACGTCCCGATCGGCGGCGACCGGCCGCCCGTTCAGCCGACGGAGCGGCCGTACGCCCGCAAGGTGCGCAGCGCCTCGATCGTCACCATGGGGCGCGCCTCCAGAGCGACCACCGGTGCCCACTGGCGCCAGCGGATCGGCCAGCCGCCGTCCTCCCGCTGCTCGTCCGCGAGGTGGTCCAGCGCCCGCTCCATCTCCTCGTCGGTGAACCACGCGCGCGCGAGGGAGTGCGGCGTCCGCGCGAAGTCGTACGGGAAGTGGTGCTCGCCCGGCGCGTACCCGGGGGCCACCGGATACTCCTCCAGCCGGTCCGGGGCCAGCGCGACCAGCCGGTGCTCGCGCACCAGGCGGCCCAGCCGGTCGGCCGTCGCCTCCGCGCGCGGGCGGTCGGGCGCCGCGTCCAGAAAGGCGACCGCGGCCTCGATCTCGTACGGATGCGACTCGCGCAGGGAGTCGACGGCCCGCCAGCAGAACTCGGTCGCGCGGAACAGCCACGCGTGCCACACCTCGTTGCGGTGCAGCAGCCCCACCACGGGCCCGGTCGTCAGCAGTTCGCTGGGCGGATCGTCCACGACGGGGACGAACGGCGCCGCCGGGTAGCCCCGCTGGCTCGGATGGACCGCCGGCAGCGCCCCGTCCGGCGTGGACACGGAGGTCAGGTAGCGGCACACCCGCTCCACCCGCTGACCGGCGCAGCGCCCGATGCCGTCCAGGACGCGCAGGGCGTGCGCGGTGTGCAGCGGCTGGCTGACCGGGCCGCGCAGATCCGGCTCCAGGGCGTGGCCGTAGCCGCCGTCCTCGTTGCGGTACGCGTCCAGCGCCGTCTCCACCGGGTCGGGGTCGGCGTGCAGGAAGTGATGGGCGAAGAGGCGCTGCTCCAGTACGCGCGCGGTGAGCCAGACGAACTGCTCGGCACGGAAGAGGGCGGAGTGCGCCGGGGGCGGCGGAGGTGCGGCTCCTGTTTCGGACATGCGTCAGACCGTAGGGCGCGCGGCGGCCCCCGCAAGGGGCCACGGGCCGGGGCCACTCTCAGGAGCGGGATACTGGGGTCATGCGGTTGACGGTCTTCTGGGAACGGATGGCGGAGCACTTCGGGGCGGGTTACGCCGAGATGTTCGCGCGCGATCACGTGATGTCCGAACTCGGCGGGCGGACGGTGGTCGAGGCGCTGGCCGACGGCTGGGACGCGAAGGACGTGTGGCGCGTCGTCTGCTCGGTCATGAACGTTCCGCGCGAGCGGCACTGAGTCCGCGCGAAGACCGGGGGCAGCGGTACCGCTGTCACTGCCGTGGGCGAGACTTGGTCCGTGGCACCCACTGACGAGACCGGGCAGGTCCCCGCGCACCCATCGCCGTTCGGCACGACGCCGCCCGCCGGGCCCCCGGCCGCGGACACCGCCGCGCGGGGCGCGGGGATGCCGCGCTGGCTGCCCCGCGCCATGGTGCTCGCGCTCGCCCTCGTCGCCGCCTTCCAGCTGGGCAGCTGGGCCTTCCACCAGCTGACCGGGCTGCTGATCAACATCCTGATCGCGTTCTTCCTGGCCCTCGCCATGGAGCCCGCGGTGGCCCGGATGTCCGCCCGGGGGATGCGGCGCGGGCTCGCCACCTTCCTGGTCTTCCTCGGCCTCGTGATCGTCGTCGCCGGTTTCATCACCCTGCTCGGCTCGATGCTGGCCGGGCAGATCATCAAGCTGGTCGAGGGCTTCCCCGACTACCTCGACTCGCTGATCCACTGGGTCAACTCGACCTTCCACACCAAACTCAGACGGGTCGACATCCAGGAGGGGCTGCTCCGCTCCGACTGGCTGAAGAAGTACGCGCAGAACAGCGCCGCCGGCGTGCTGGACGTCTCCACCCAGGTGCTCGGCGGCCTGTTCCAGCTGCTGACGATCGGCCTGTTCTCCTTCTACTTCGCCGCCGACGGGCCCCGGCTGCGCCGGGCGCTGTGCTCCGTGCTGCCGCCCGCCCGGCAGGCCGAAGTGCTGCGCGCGTGGCAGATCGCCATCGACAAGACCGGCGGCTACCTGTACTCGCGCGGCCTGATGGCCCTCATCTCCGGGATAGCCCACTACATCCTGTTCCAGGCGCTGGGCATCCCCTACGCGCCGGTGCTCGGCGTCTGGGTGGGCTTCGTCTCCCAGTTCATCCCCACCATCGGCACCTATCTCGCGGGCGCCCTGCCGATGCTGATCGCGTTCACGGTCAACCCCTGGTACGCGCTGTGGGTGCTGATCTTCGTCGTGATCTACCAGCAGTTCGAGAACTACGTGCTCCAGCCCAAGCTCACCTCGAAGACCGTCGACATCCATCCCGCGGTCGCCTTCGGCTCGGTCGTCGCGGGCACCGCCCTGCTGGGCGCCGTGGGCGCGCTCATCTCGATCCCCGCCGTAGCCACGCTCCAGGCGTTCCTGGGGGCGTACGTGAAGCGCTACGACGTCGAGGACGACCCCCGGGTCGAGGGCCACCCGGGGGGCACCTCCGGGCCCGGCCCGTTCGCCCGCCTGCGACAGCGGTTCACGGGCGGCGACGGCGAGGGACGGGGGCACGGGCAGGGCCAGGGCGGGCGTCAGTAGGCGACGACCGCCCACACGCCGGCCGCGACCACCGCCACCGCGTAACAGCCCACCGCCGCCGTCACGACACGCATCCGCGTGCGCTCGCTCCAGGACGTGCGGGACAGCAGCCAGGCCAGCACGGGCAGGACCAGGACCGCGTGCAGGCTCACCCCGTGCAGCGGTTTGAGCGGGGCCGTCGACGCGTAGGCGGCCTGCTGGTGACCGGTCCGGACGAGGAACACCCCGCGCGCGATCATCGCCGCCCCCGAGACCAGCGCCACGAGCAGGATCGCGAACCCCGAACGCACCGCGCGTGCCATCCCCACGGGACCCGTGGGCCGTTGCCGGAACGACGCCACGGCGAACAGGGTGAGCACGACCACGAGGACGGCCCCGCCCACCGCGAGCGCCATGGAGACCACCGTGTCGAACGGCGTCTCCATGTCGAGGTGCGAGGGCACCCGGCGCCACGCCTGGAGGGTGATGCCGCCGACCTCCAGGACGCAGTCGGCGGCGAGGACCAGCAGCAGCGCGGCGCGCGGCCGCGGGCGCACCCGTACGTACGAGGTGACCCAGCACACCGCGATCAGGGTCACGCCGAACGACAACCCGAACGTGACCGGCTTGCGCCAGGAGACCGGCCCGAACCAGGGACCGCCGTCGACGGCGAAGACCACCAGGTGCGCGAGCCCCGAGAGGATCAGCACCGCACCGGTCGCGACAGCGGCCCGCTCGACGGGACGGAGCCCGGTCCACCACGGGGGGACGGCAGGCCGCGGCGAGGGCAGGGACGGAGAGGGCACGGACGGCGAAGGCGCGGAGGGCGAGGGCGCAGGCGGCGCGGACAGGGGTGGCTGCTCTTCCATCCGCCCAGAGTGCCGGGCACGCCCCGCGCGGTCGTCGTCCGGCCGGAGTGACCCGGCGTACGCCGAGGGGAGTAACGCAGACCCCCGGCCCCTCACCCGGCCGCGAACGTAGGCTCGGACATGCCGAGTGGTGAGCTTGACACGAAAATCGAACATCCATTCTTATAGGGGAACCGGTGAGGCTCTCGTCGGGTGCTTTGCCCCGTTTCGTATGGAGTGGTACCCGAGTTATCCACAGGCCGGACCGGCGTCGGGGCGCGTTGTCAGTGGCAGGCGTTAGCGTCTTTGACGTGAAGCGATCGACTCAAGCAAACCGGGTGGAACCCATGGCAGGAACCGACCGCGAGAAGGCGCTCGACGCCGCGCTCGCACAGATTGAACGGCAGTTCGGCAAGGGCGCGGTGATGCGCCTGGGCGAGCGCCCGAACGAGCCCATCGAGGTCATCCCCACCGGGTCGACCGCACTCGACGTCGCCCTGGGCGTCGGCGGTCTGCCGCGTGGCCGCGTGGTGGAGGTGTACGGCCCGGAGTCCTCCGGCAAGACGACCCTGACCCTGCACGCCGTGGCGAACGCGCAGAAGGCCGGCGGCCAGGTCGCCTTCGTCGACGCGGAGCACGCACTCGACCCCGAGTACGCGAAGAAGCTCGGCGTCGACATCGACAACCTGATCCTGTCCCAGCCGGACAACGGCGAGCAGGCGCTGGAGATCGTGGACATGCTGGTCCGCTCCGGTGCGCTCGACCTCATCGTCATCGACTCGGTCGCCGCGCTCGTCCCGCGCGCGGAGATCGAGGGTGAGATGGGCGACAGTCACGTGGGTCTTCAGGCCCGTCTGATGAGCCAGGCCCTGCGGAAGATCACCAGCGCGCTCAACCAGTCGAAGACCACCGCGATCTTCATCAACCAGCTCCGCGAGAAGATCGGCGTGATGTTCGGCTCCCCGGAGACCACGACCGGTGGCCGGGCGCTGAAGTTCTACGCCTCGGTGCGTATCGACATCCGCCGTATCGAGACCCTGAAGGACGGCACCGAGGCGGTCGGCAACCGCACCCGCTGCAAGGTCGTCAAGAACAAGGTCGCGCCGCCCTTCAAGCAGGCCGAGTTCGACATCCTCTACGGCCAGGGCATCAGCCGTGAGGGCGGCCTGATCGACATGGGCGTGGAGCACGGCTTCGTCCGCAAGGCCGGCGCCTGGTACACGTACGAGGGCGACCAGCTCGGCCAGGGCAAGGAGAACGCGCGCAACTTCCTCAAGGACAACCCCGACCTGGCCAACGAGATCGAGAAGAAGATCAAGGAGAAGCTGGGCGTCGGCGTGCGTCCGGAGGAGCCCAGCGCGGAGCCGGGCGCCGACGCGGCGGTCGCCACCCCCGCCGACGACGCGAAGACGGTCCCCGCCCCGGCTGCCAAGGCCAGCAAGGCCAAGGCCCCGGCCGCCAAGTAACCCGTGACGCGACGAACCGAGTGGCCCGAGTACGTCCCCGCCGCCGCCCGCGGCCGGGGCGACGCAGGGGGCACGGGCCCCACCGGGGAGGACGGTCCGTACGGGGCCGGGCCGGGCGGAACCGGTGCTTCGTACGGCGGGGAGCCGGACCGGAGTGACGACCAGTACGGCGCCCGGCCGGACCGCGCGGGCGAGGGGCCCGGCGAGTCCGGGAGCGAGGGCTTCGCGGGCGGAGGCCGGCGTCGGGGCCGGGGCCGCCGGGGTCTCGGCGGACCGGCCGGTGAGAACGGCGGTTCTTCCTCCTCGTCGAGGGCCGAGAAGGAGGAACCCCCGGCGGACCCGGTCGAGCGGGCGCGGGCGATCTGTCTGCGTCTGCTGACCGGGACCCCGCGCACCCGCAAGCAACTGGCCGACGCCCTGCGCAAGCGGGAGATCCCGGACGAGGCGGCCGAGGAGGTGCTGTCGCGGTTCGAGGAGGTCGGGCTGATCGACGACGGCGCGTACGCGGACGCCTGGGTGGAGTCCCGGCACCACGGCCGGGGCCTGGCGCGGCGGGCGCTCGCCCAGGAACTGCGGACCAAGGGCGTCGACTCCGCCCTGATCGACGAGGCCGTCGGCCGGCTCGACTCCGACCAGGAGGAGGAGACGGCCCGCGAACTCGTCGCCCGCAAGCTGCGTGCCACCCGCGGCCTCGACCGCGACAAGCGCATGAGGCGCCTCGCGGGGATGCTGGCCCGCAAGGGCTATGCGGAGGGCATGGCCCTGCGCGTGGTCCGGCAGGCGCTGGCGGACGAGGGTGAGGAGACGGACTTCCTGGATGAGGGGGGTCACTGATCGCGAGGGCAAGGCTCTCGGATCGCGAGCGTGAGTCTGTCCGAGCGCGAGGCGGAGCCTCCCCGGGTGTGACGGCACGGGTCTCCGAGCGGGATGGCACGGGTCTCCGAGGCTGATGGCGGGTCGTGTCCGAGCGTGATGGCGCGGGTCTCTGACCGGTATCTGGCAGTACGTCAGGTGCCGATCAGAGACCCGCGCTTCTGTGTGGGGAGCGCTGCGCGGGGCGGCAGTGTCCGGTGGTGCCCCAGGGTCACCCGTTGCGCACGCTTAGTGTGCGTGACGGGGAGGGTGCACGGGTTTGGGGCGGCGGTAGCTTCGCCCGGTCCGTCGCGTACCAGTACGTCTGAAAGGCGCCCCGCCATGCCCTCGACCGCCTGCCGCCGAAGAATCGTGCTCGTCCCGCTGCTCGGCTCGTCCCTGTTGCTGAGCGGCTGTGGTCTGACGGACAGCACCGCGGACAGCTCCGGCAGCGGGCACCTCACGATCGGGTTCGTGAACGGGGGCAGCACCGAGTTCCACACCTGCCTCCAGAAGTCCATGGAGGAGACCGCCTCCAGCAATCTGGTGAGTCTCGTCACCGCCAACTCGCACCAGGACGCGGACGACGAACTGTCCAACATCCAGGACATGATCGACCGCCGGGTGAGCGCGATCATCCTCCAGACCGTCGACACCCAGGCGCTCAAGAAGGACATCGCCGAGGCCAAGGCCGCGCACATCCCGCTCTTCCTGACCTCGGTCAGCGCGGATCCGTCCGACATCCTCGGCGCGGTCGTCGTCGACCTCAAGCAGGTCGGCAAGCTGGACGCGCAGTGGATCAACGACGACGCCGGCGGCGCGACCGTCGAGGCGGGTGTCATCGCGGGTGCCCCGGGTGCCGCCTCCGACCTGCTGGTCGGCGGATTCACCAAGGCGCTGGAGGCCAATGTCCACGTGGTCGCCAACAAGCCCGGCATGTTCGACGCGGCCAAGGCGAAGGCGGTCGCCGCGAGCATGATCGCGGCGCACCCAAGCCTCGAATACGTGTTCGTGGCCAACGAGGAGATGGCGTTCGCGGCGCGCAAGGCGTTCGTGGCGGCGGGCGCCCCCGGCGTGAAGATAGTGAGCGTCAACGGCACCGACGCGGCGCTGGCCGCCCTCAAGGACGGCCGGTTCGCGGCCACCGTCTCCAACTCGGCCGCCGACACCGGTCAGTTGGCGATCGAGAACACCATCGCCCTGCTGCGCAAGCAGAAGGGCGCGCACAAGATCGCCAACACGCCCATCCGCCTGGTCACCAAGGCCAACGCGGACACGGCTCCGATGTACTGCCCCACGGAGTGAACCCCGCCGCCCCCGCGCACGATGGGCGGCCGGCCCGCGGGAGAGCGACGGGCCGGCCGCCCACCCCGGCCTCCGGCTACGGCGTCACCGGCAACCCGGCCGCCCGCCATGCCTGGAAGCCGCCGACGAGATCCGTCGCCCGGCGCAGCCCGAGCTGGTGCAGGGAGGCCGCTGCGAGGCTGGAGGCGTAACCCTCGTTGCAGATCACCACGATGCGCAGGTCGTGGCCGGTGGCCTCCGGGACGCGATGACTGCCCCGGGGGTCGAGCCGCCACTCCAGTTCGTTGCGCTCGACGACGAGCGCGCCGGGGATCAGTCCGTCCCGCTCGCGCAGGGCGGCGTAGCGGATGTCCACGAGCAGCGCCTCGCCCGCCTGGGCCGCGCGGAAGGCGTCGTGCGCCTCGACGCGGGCGTAGCGCACCCGAACCCGTTCGAGCAACTCGTCGATACCGGGCGGCTCTTCGGTCCGCGGCGGTTCTTCGGTCCGCGGCGGTTCTCCGACGCCGGACGCTTCCCCGGTGCCGGGTCCCTGCCCGATGCCCCGCGATTCCTTGGCGGCGGTCGGTTCGTGGCCGGTGGCGCTCACTGCCAGTCCTCCGGGCGCTCGACGTGCTCCAGGCGCAGCACCGGGCCGGTGCGGCTGTAGCGGCGGATCTGCGGCAGCGGCGGAAAGTAGGCGTGCACGGAGATCGCGTGCGTGTCCGCGGATACGTTGAGGACCTCGTGGACGTGGTGGCGGCCGAAGGCGCGGCCCGTGCCGGCCGGCAGGCGTCGCTGCCGGTCCACGCCGTCGTCGAGTTCCAGGGTCTTCCAGCCGTCGGCGGGCAGTCGCGCGGCCAGCGAGTTCTCCTTGAGCTCACCGGCCGCGGTGACGAAGGCGCCGACGGACTCGGCGTGGTCGTGCCAGCCCGTTCCGGTGCCGGGCGGCCAGCCGATCAGCCATGCCTCACTGCCTTTGGGGCCGTCGAGCCGTACCCAGGTGCGGCCCTCGGGGTCGAGCGGGAGCGAGGCGATCAGCGCGGCGTCCGCGGCGGTGCGCCGCGCGAAGTCGAGCAGGTCGGCCTGGGTGGGCGCCGAGGCGGGCACCGCGGACGAGGCGGCAGCCGGGGACACGGGGGCCGCCGGGGAGGCGGAAGCCGCTGGAGCCGGAGGCAGGGAGGAAGGGGAGGCAGACACGTGCACCGTCCTGATGAGCGTTCGCATGGGGCCGCGGCGGCACATCGGCGGCGCGCGCGGTGGAGGAGAGAGGGATGCGAGATCAGCAGGACGGGCGACACACGCAGCCCGCGTAGCGGACGAGGTCCATATGGACCCTCCGCCACAGGCGCACATCGGTGTCGGTCACGGTTCGGAGTACACCATGACCATGGAGGGCGGTCAACTGACTGTCACCATGTGGACGGTGGGGTGACCGTGTGTGCGAGCGCCGCGCGAGGACACGCCGAGAACCGCTCCGGCGGGCCGCCGCGCCGGACCCCCGGGCCACCCGCCGTGCGGCCCACGCCGGACCCCCGGACCGCCCCCCGTGCGGGCCGCGTCGGACCCCCGGACCCCCCGTGGGGGCCGCGTCGGACCCCCGGACCGCCCCTCGTGCGGCCCCCTGAACACCTTGGCCGGCCGACGGCGGCCCCCGGCCCCCTCAGGAAGCCGACCCCGCGGCCGCCCCCGTCCCCTCCGTGGTCCTGGCCGGTGCGGGCCCGCCCAGGGCCGCCTCGGCCGCGGCGTACAGGTCGGCCGGGCGGACGCCGCTCAGCGCCGTCACGAGATGCCCGTCGGGCCGTACGAGCAGAACGGTGTGGGCGGCGGCGCCCGGGTAGCTCTCGGCGACCAGCAGCTCCGCGGGGTGCGGGAGCGCGGTCACGGCGGCGGCCAGCCGGGGCATGACCCCGGCGGTCACCCAGTGCTTGCGCTCCCAGACGACCGTGCCCGGCGCGACCAGGACGACGAGCAGCGCGCCGCGCCCCAGCCGGTCCCGCAGCCGTACGAACGAGCCGTCCTCGGCCGTGACCCGGACATCGGCGACCGGGGCGCCCGGCGCGGTCCCGACGGGCACCTCCGCCTCCAGGGGGCCGGGCGCGAGCGGCGAGTGGGCGTACGTCCCCGGGCCGCCCAGGGCGCCGAGCCCGAGGTGGCCCTCGACGAGCAGCGCGTCGTGGCCGCGGGCCGAGCCGGGGACGTAGGAGCGCAGCCCGCCACCGCCGCGGACCAGGGGCAGCGCCTGGTCGGCGGCGCGCAGCCGGGCGGCGACGGCCGCCCGCCGCTCCGCCTGATAGCTGTCGAGCAGCGCCTCGTGCTGCCCGTGGTGCCAGGCCAGGGCCAGCTTCCAGGCGAGGTTGTCGGCGTCCCGGAGGCCCTCGTCCAGGCCCTGGGTGCCGAGCGCGCCCAGCAGGTGCGCCGCGTCGCCCGCGACGAAGACCCTGCCGACCCGCCAGCGGCGCGCGAGACGGTGGTGGACGGTGTGCACTCCGGTGTCGAGCAGGTCGTACGTCGGTGTGGCGCTGCCCGTCCAGCCGCTGAGCGTCTCGCGGATGCGGGACACCAGCAGGTCGGGCGTGACCAGGTCCTTGCCGGGCGGCAGCAGCCAGTCCAGCCGCCACACGCCGTCCGGCAGCGGGCGGGCGATGACCTCCCCGGCGGACGGCCCGGACGTCCGCCACGGCGG
This sequence comes from Streptomyces mangrovisoli, assembly GCF_000974985.2. GTDB lineage: Bacteria > Actinomycetota > Actinomycetes > Streptomycetales > Streptomycetaceae > Streptomyces > Streptomyces mangrovisoli. The sequence continues at coordinate 27,565 of NZ_LAVA02000073.1, forward strand.
CGTCCGGTGCAGCAACGCCTCGCCGGGCCAGGGAAGTTCGGTGCGCAGCGCGGCCACGGCGTGCCGTTCGACCGCCGTACGGCCGGGGAAGCGGATGTCGACGAGCTTGCGCACGGTGGAGCGCGGGCCGTCGCAGCCGACCAGATGGCTGCCGCGCCACCAGGTGCCCCGGGGGCCGCGGGTGTGGACCGTGACGCCCGAGACCTCCTGCTCGACGGCGTCGACCCGGCTGTCCGGGACGACCCTGACGAGCGGCTCCCCGGCCAGGGCCTGGCGCAGGGCACCGGTCAGCACATGCTGGGCGACGTGCAGCGGGGCGGGCTCGTCGGCCTCGAACGTGATCTCCCGCATCACCTGCTTGCGCCGCAGCGACCGCCATCCGGCCCAGCGCATTCCGGCCGTGTCGAGCGGGACGCCGGTGATCCGGGCCGACAGGCCCGCGGTGTCCTCGCGCAGCACCACGGTGCGCGCGGGCCGCGGTTCGTCCTTGCCCGGCCCCTCGTCGAGGACGACGGACGGCACCTCGTGGCGCGCCAGTGCCAGGGCGAGCGTCAGCCCGACGGGCCCCGCCCCGACGATGATCACCGGGTCCACGGCGTGGCGCCCCCTGCCCGCGACGGCGTCCCCGGGGACGCGTGTGAACAGAAGGTTGGAGCAGGGTGCACGATCACAGAACGTATGCAACCCACTGCCGGAGTTTGCGTCAAGTGACGGAGGCAGTGGCGATCATGCCACTGCCTCCCCGTTCCCCGCCATCGACTGATCGATCGTCAGATGAACGGCCGCCGACGGGCCTTCGCCGAGGTGGCACGGCCGGCCTCCGCCGAGCGGCGCCCTGCCCGGCCGCCCCGCGGTGGCGCGCCCCGTCGGCCGCCCCGGTGACGCGGCCCCGTCAGACGCCACCGCCGCCCGCCCCGGTGCCGAACCCCCCGCGGATCTCGGCCGGGTTGAGCTCCTCGGCGTCCTGGACGCCGACGACCGCGCCGGTGCTGCGCCTGCTGCGCCGCAGCCGGCCCTCCAGCCAGCCGGCGAAGCTGGTCAGGGCGAAGTTCACCAGGATGAAGACGACGCCGACGACGATGAAGCTCGGTACGACATTGGCGTAGTTGGCCGCGAGCGTGCTGCGCGCGGTCAGCAGTTCGGCGTAGCCGATCATCACGCCGCCGAGCGCGGTGTCCTTCACGATGACCACGAGCTGGCTGACGATGGCGGGCAGCATGACCGCCACCGCCTGCGGCAGCAGAATGCTCACCATCGTCTGGCCCTTGCGCAGTCCGATGCCGTACGCCGCCTCCGCCTGGCCCCGCGGCAGCGCGAGCACACCGGCCCGGACCACCTCGGCGAGCACCGAGGCGTTGTAGAGCACCAGGCCCGTGACGACCGCGTAGAGCGGCCGGTCCTCGCTGCCCACGCCGGTGGAGCGGGCGTAGAACTCGTTGGCGAACAGCATCAGCAGCAGGACCGGCAGGGAGCGGAAGAACTCCACGACCACGCCGGCCGGAACGCGCACCCAGCGGTGGTCGGACAGCCGCGCGAGGCCGAGGGCCGCGCCGAGCGGCAGCGCGATCACCATGGCGAGCGCCGCGGCCTTCAGGGTGTTGCCGAGTCCCGGCAGCAGATACGTCGTCCACGCCTCGGAGGTGGTGAACGGCTGCCACAGCGCCCACTTGAGCTGGCCCTTGTCGTCCATGGTGCGCCAGACCCACCAGGCCAGCAGGCCGAGCAGCGCGACGAAGACCGCCGCGAGGGCCGCGTTGCGGCGCCGGGCGCGGGGCCCCGGGGCGTCGTAGAGGACGGAGGTCATCGCTTCACCGCCAGTCGCTTGCCGAGCCGGCCGAGGAGCAGGCCGGTGGGCAGGGTCAGGACCACGAACCCGAGGGCGAAGACCGCGCCGACGGCGATCGTCTGGGCCTCGTTCTCGATCATCTGCTTCATCAGGCTGGCGGCCTCGGCCACGCCGATGGCGGCCGCCACGGTGGTGTTCTTGGTCAGCGCGATCAGGACGTTGGCGAGCGGGGCGATCACCGCGCGGAACGCCTGCGGCAGCACGACGAGCCGCAGCGACTGGCTGAAGTTGAGGCCGATCGCGCGGGCCGCCTCCGCCTGCCCCACGGGCACGGTGTTGATGCCGGAGCGCACCGCCTCGCACACGAAGGCGGCGTGGTAGGCGACCAGGCCGAGCAGCGCGAGCCGGAAGCCCTGAGCCTTGAAGTCGTCGGAGGCGCCCATGGTCACGCCGAAGATGTCGGCGAGGCCGAGCGAGGTGAAGACGATGATGACCGTCAGGGGGATGTTCCGGACGATGTTGACGTAGGCGGTGCCGAATCCGCGCATCAGCGGGACCGGGCTGACCCGCATCGCCGCCAGCAGGGTGCCCCAGACGAGGGAGCCCACGGCGGAGAGCAGGGTCAGTTTCACCGTCATCCAGAACGCCCCGAGGACGTCGTAACCTTGCAGAAAGTCGAACACGCTTCTCCCGCGCTTCCACGTGTGCCGGAGCGGCGGCGCGCCGGTGTCAGGTCCGGCGCGCCGCCCTCCGGGGACTGGCTAGCCGCCCGCGTGGGACGGCTACTTGACGATGTGGCCGATCTGCGGGGCCGGCTCGTTCCGGTAGTTCGCCGGGCCGAAGTTCTTGTCCACGGCCTTCTTCCAGGAGCCGTCGGACTCCATCTTCTCGATGGCGTCGTCGATCTTCTTCTTGAGGTCGGCGTCGCCCTTCTTGAGGCCGATGCCGTAGTTCTCGTTGCTGAGCTTGAGGCCCGCGAGCTTGAACTGGTCCTTGTACTTGTCCTGTGCGGCGAAGCCCGCGAGGATCGAGTCGTCGGTGGTCACCGCGTCGACGGCGCCGCTCTGGAGGCCGGCGATGCACTCCGAGTAGCCGCTGTACTCGCGCAGTTGGGCCTTCGGGGCGATCGTGTCGTGGACGTTCTGCGCCGAGGTCGAGCCGGTCACCGAGCACAGCTTCTTGCCGTTGAGGTCGGTGCCCTTGCTGATCGTGGAGTCCTTCTTGACCAGCAGGTCCTGGTGGGCGAGGAGATAGGGGCCGGCGAAGTCGACCTTCTGCTCGCGCTCGTCGGTGATCGAGTAGCTGGCGACGATGAACTTCACGTCGCCGCGCTGGATGGCGTTCTCGCGGTCGGCGCTCTTGGTCTCGGTCCACTCGATCTGGTCGGGCTTGTAGCCGAGCTGTCCCGCGACATACGTCGCCACGTCCACGTCGAAGCCGGCGAAGGTGCCGTCCGGCTGCTTCAGGCCTATGCCGGGCTGGTCGAACTTGATGCCGATCTTGATCTTCTTGCCGCCGCCGGACGAGTCGTCGTCGTTGCCGGAGCCGCACGCGGTGGCCGCGAGGGCGAGGGCGAGCACGGCGGCCGAGGCGGCGGTGACCTTGCGGAGCTTCATGAGAGACATCCTTCGAGTGGGGGAGACGCGGGGCGCCACGCGCGCGTGCGCGCGGGCGTCCGCATCGGGTCAAAGTGGCGCACAACGGGTACGCCATGGGCGCGCTGCGGAGACGGCGGAGGCGCGGTGCGACCGCCGTCGTGGTGCGATGGCTTGGCTCAGTGGTGCAGGATCTTGGAGAGGAAGTCCTTCGCGCGGTCGCTGCGCGGGTTGCTGAAGAACCGGTCGGGCGCGGCCTCTTCGACGATCCGGCCGTCCGCCATGAACACCACCCGGTTCGCGGCGGACCGCGCGAACCCCATCTCGTGGGTCACGACGATCATGGTCATGCCATCCCGGGCCAGCTGTTGCATGACCTCCAGGACCTCGTTGATCATCTCCGGGTCCAGCGCCGAGGTCGGCTCGTCGAAGAGCATGACCTTCGGGTCCATCGCCAGCGCGCGGGCGATGGCCACGCGCTGCTGCTGGCCGCCGGAGAGCTGCGCCGGGTACTTGTCGGCCTGCGTGCCCACGCCGACCCGGTCGAGCAGCGAGCGCGCCTTCTCCTCCGCGGCCCGCCGGTCCGCCTTGCGCACCTTCAGCTGCCCCAGCATCACGTTCTCGAGCACCGTCTTGTGCGCGAAGAGGTTGAAGGACTGGAAGACCATGCCGACGTCGGCCCGCAGCCGGGCCAGCGCCCTGCCCTCCTGCGGCAGCGGACTCCCGTCGATCGCGATCGTGCCCGAGTCGATCGTCTCCAGGCGGTTGATGGTGCGGCACAGGGTCGACTTGCCGGACCCGGAGGGCCCGATCACCACGACGACCTCGCCGCGGGCGATCGTCAGATCGATGTCCTGGAGCACGTGCAACGCACCGAAGTGCTTGTTGACGCTCTTCAGCACGACCAGTTCTGAGGGCCGGACCACGTCCTTCTCGGCCGTCGATACCTCGGTCATCGCTTTCGGGCTCCGTCCTCCTCGGTTTCGGAGGACAGTAGTGACGCGCCATGACCAGCGTCATTACATCTGAGGGAGATCTGAGCATCACGATCCGGCAGCGGCCGGACACACCTCGTAGCACCCGTCACAGCAGTGCGTATCGGCCCCGTAACGGAAGCGGCGCGCACGGGGAACCCTCTTGACTCCGCCGACGTCCATCAGCGTGACTGCTTCGGTGCCGTACGCGTGTACGGCCGTACGACCACATGACCGTACGACGGCCGACGGCGCGCGAGCACGTGCCGGCGGACCGCGACCGAAGAACCGGAGGGGGCCGGGAATGAGACTGCTGCTCGTCGAGGACGACAACCACGTCGCCGCGGCCCTGTCCGCCGTGCTGGCGCGGCACGGGTTCGACGTCACGCACGCCCGCAGCGGCGAGGAGGCCCTGCGCGCCCTCGTCCCCGAGGGCGACTGCTTCGGGGTCGTGCTGCTCGACCTCGGCCTGCCCGACCAGGACGGCTACGAGGTCTGCGGCAAGATACGCAAGCGCACCAGCACCCCGGTGATCATGGTCACCGCCCGCTCCGACGTGCGCTCCCGCATCCACGGCCTCAACCTCGGCGCCGACGACTACGTCGTCAAGCCCTACGACACCGGCGAGCTGCTCGCCCGGATCCACGCCGTCAGCCGGCGCACCGTCCACGAGGACGCGGCGGGCGGCGGCGACACCGCCCTGCGCCTCGGCTCCGTGCACATCGAACTGCCCACCCGCCAGGTCAGCGTGGACGGCGCGGTGGTCCAGCTGACCCGCAAGGAGTTCGACCTGCTCGCGCTGCTCGCCCAGCGGCCCGGGGTCGTCTTCCGCCGGGAGCAGATCATCAGCGAGGTGTGGCAGACCAGCTGGGAGGGGACCGGACGCACGCTGGAGGTGCATGTCGCCTCCCTGCGCTCCAAGCTGCGCATGCCCGCGCTGATCGAGACCGTACGCGGCGTCGGCTACCGGCTCGTCGCCCCGGCCGGGTAGCGGGGCCGGGTGCGCACTCGCCTCCTGCCGCTGCTCATCGTCCTCCTGGCGGCCGTCCTGCTCGCGCTCGGCGTGCCGCTCGCCATCAGCGTGGCCAAGGCGCAGCAGCAGAAGGTGGTCGTCGACCGCATCGACGACACGGCGCGGTTCGCCGCGCTCGCGCAGTACGTCACCGAATCGCCCGCCGGCGCCCGCCCCGAGACCGCCAACCCCGACGAGCGCCTGGAGACCCTGGAGCGCGAACTCGCCAGCTACCACCGGGTCTACCGGATCCGCGCGGGCGTCTACTACCGCACCGACACGCCGATGGCGCACGCCCCCCAGGACTGGTTCCTGCCCGCGGAGGGCGAGATGCGCGACGCCTTCGACGAGGCGCTGCTCAGCCGGCGCAGCCACGACCCCCGGCAGGTCTGGCCCTGGCAGCACCACCGGCTGATCGTCGCCTCCCCGGTCATCCGGGACGGCGACGTCGTCGCGGTCGTCGTGACCGACTCGCCCACCGACGCGATGCGCTCGCGCATCCTGCACGGCTGGCTGGTCATCGCCGCGGGCGAGACCGGCGCCATGCTGCTCGCCGTCGGCGCGGCGCTGCGGCTGACCGGCTGGGTGCTGCGGCCGGTGCGCGTGCTCGACGCCACCACGCACGCGATCGCGAGCGGACGGCTCACGTCGCGGGTCGTGGTCGCCGGCGGCCCGCCGGAACTCAGACGGCTGGCCCGTGCGTTCAACGAGATGGCGGACAACGTCGAGGACGTCCTGGAGCAGCAGCGCGCCTTCGTCGCCGACGCCTCCCACCAGCTGCGCAACCCGCTGGCCGCGCTGCTGCTGCGGATCGAACTGCTCGCCCTCGAACTGCCGGAGGGCAACGAGGAGATCGCCTCGGTCCGCACCGAGGGCAAGCGGCTCGCCGAGGTTCTCGACGACCTGCTGGACCTCGCGCTGGCCGAACACGCCGAGGCGGAGCTGCGGGTGACCGACATCGGCGCGCTGACCGCGGAGCGCGTCGCGGCCTGGGCGCCCGCCGCCGCGGCCAAGGGCGTACGGCTGGAGGGCAGATGCCCGGCGGTGACCGCGTGGGCCGACCCGGTCACGCTCTCCAGCGCGCTGGACGCGGTGATCGACAACGCGGTGAAGTTCTCGCCGGAGGACGGGCTGGTGGAGGTCGCCGTGCTGGCCGGCGGGGAGACCTCGACCGTCACCGTCACCGACACCGGCCCCGGGCTCACCGACGACGAACTCGCCCGCGTCGGCGACCGCTTCTGGCGCAGCGGCCGCCACCAGAACATCAAGGGCTCCGGCCTCGGTCTGTCCATCACCCGGACCCTGCTCGCCGCGGGCGGCGGCACGATCGCCTACGACCGCCACGAGCCGCACGGCCTGGAGGTCAGGGTCACGCTGCCGAGGTCGCGGCCGTCGGAGTGAGGGGGCGCTGGGGCGGCCCAGCGCGGGCGGCGGTGCGGCGGGGGCGGCGGTGCGGCGGGGGTGGCGGTGCGGCGGTTTTCCTCCGCGTGGTCGGTCCCGGTCGGGCGCGGGTGCCCGCGCGGCAGCGTTACGGCTTCACCGAGCGCGGTCCGGGTGCCCGCGCGGCAGCGTTACGGCTTCACCGAGCGGTAGTAGCGCCGCGCGCCCTCGTGCAGGGTCAGCGGGTCCGTGTAGATCGCCGTCCGCAGGTCCACCAGCTGCGCGGAGTGGACGTTGCGGCCGATGCTGTCGCGGCTCCTGATCACCGTCCGGGTCACCCACTCGGTGAGCCGCGGGTCCATGTCCTTGCGGGTCATGAGCAGGTTGGCGACCGCGATCGTCGGCACCGCCTGGCCGTTCTGGATCGTCGGGTACGCCGACTCCGGCATGTCGGTGGCCCGGTAGTAGCGCGTCGCGTCGTTCTCGGCGTGCAGCTTGGCGACGAGGCCGGCCTCGATCGGCACGAACCGGAAGGTGTACTTCTCGGCCAGGTTCTCCAGACCACGGGTCGGCAGCCCGCCGGACCAGAAGAACGCGTCGATCGCGCCCGTGCGCAGCCGGTCCGGGCCGGTGTCGATGCCGTCGGCCTCCGGTGTGATGTCCTTGCGCGGGTCGATCCCGGCGGCCTTCAGGACGCGGTCGGCGATCAGCCGCACACCGGAGTCCTGCGGGCCGATCGCGACCCGCTTGCCCCGCAGGTCGGCGACGGACGTGACGGGGGAGTCGCGCGGCACGATCAGCTGCACGTAGTCGTCGTAGAGCCGCGCGACCCCGCGCAGCCCGCCCGCGCCCGTGCCGTGGTCGAGTTCGTACGTCTCCACCGCGTCGGCGGCAGCGATGGTGAAGTCGGCGTCGCCGCTCGCCACGCGCGCGACGTTCTCCTGCGAGCCGTCGCTGGTCTCCAGCCGCACCTTCAGCTGCGGCATGTCCTTGTCGAGCGCGTTGCGCAGCAGGCGGCCGTACTCCTGGTACACGCCCTGCGGCGCGCCCGTGCTGAAGGTGATCGTCCCGCTCGGCGGGCGCTCGCCCAGCGGCAGCAGCCACCACAGCAGCAGCCCGAGGGCCACGAGGCAGGCGGCGCCGAGCTGGAACGCGCGGCGCCCGCGGACGCGGGGGAGGACCTTGGACATGCGCGCGATCCTGCCAGGGAGCCGGGGGCCGCCGCCAGGGAGGTTTCCCGCCGGGAGCGGATTCCGGGGCCGGGGGCGTTGTCAGTGGTGACGGTTAGTGTCGGCGCATGAGCACTTCCCGGCCGACCGGCTCCGCCGACCCCGGCCCCCTCGTCAGCGGTTCCGCCGACCCCGGTCCCCTCGCCGGCGGTTCTGCCGCCCCGGGCGGCGCCCCCGTCGCCGCGCCCTCCGGGCCCGCCGGTGGGTCCCCCGCGGCTCTGGTCCGGGAGTTCCACCGGGCCTTCGGCCTGGACGCCCGGGACACCCCCACGCAGGTCCCGCCCGCCGTCGGCGCGCACCGGGGAGAACTGCTCAGGGAGGAGGCCGAGGAGGTCGCCGAGGTCTCGGCCGGCGGCCCGCTCGACCGGTTGGCGCACGAACTCGCGGACGTCGTCTACGTCGCGTACGGCACCGCTCTGGTGCACGGCATCGACCTCGACGCGGTGATCGCCGAGATCCACCGCTCCAACATGACCAAGCTCGGCCCCGACGGCCAGGTGGCCCGCCGCGCCGACGGCAAGGTCCTCAAGGGTGAGCACTACGAGGCACCCGACGTCGCGGCCGTCCTGCGCCGGCAGGGGTGGATACCGGGCGACGCCTGACAGCTCCACGGGAAGTCCGCGAGGTTCCTCCCACAGGCGTCCCGTCCGGTCCCGGCGCCGCGCCGTCGCTGCTCCGTCCGTGGCCGACTGTCAGGCGAACGGCTGTATCCCGGCCCCTTCATGAAGGCGGCGTCGCCCCTGGTGGCGCAAGGATGGCGGCTGGCAGGGGACATGAACCGCGAGCGTCGGGAGACACCCACTTGTGACCATCCACAACGAATCCCACGGTGTCACGGCCGCCGAGGAGTCGTACGAGAGCGAGCTCCCGCTCCGGCGCAAGCAGCCCGGCAGTGTCGTGGTGAAGTGGCTGACGACCACCGATCACAAGACGATCGGCACGCTCTACCTCGGTACGTCGTTCGCGTTCTTCCTGGTCGGCGGCGTGCTGGCGCTCGTCATGCGGGCCGAGCTGGCCCGCCCGGGGCTCCAGATCGTCTCGAAGGAGCAGTACAACCAGGCGTTCACCATGCACGGCCTGATCATGCTGCTGATGTTCGCGACGCCGCTGTTCGCGGGCTTCACCAACTGGATCATGCCGCTCCAGATCGGCGCCCCGGACGTGGCCTTCCCGCGGCTGAACATGTTCGCCTACTGGCTCTACCTGTTCGGCTCGCTGATCGCGGCGGCCAGCTTCCTCACCCCCGACGGCGCCCCCGACTTCGGCTGGTTCATGTACGCGCCCCTGTCGAGCGCGGTCTACACCCCGAGTATCGGCGCGGACATGGGCATCATGGGCCTGGCCTTCTCCGGCTTCGGCACGATCCTCGGCGCGGTCAACTTCATCACCACGATCATCTGCATGCGCGCGCCGGGCATGACCATGTTCCGGATGCCGATCTTCGTCTGGAACGTGCTGCTGACGGCCGTGCTGGTCCTGTTCGTGTTCCCGGTCCTGGCCGCCGCGCTGTTCGCCCTGGAGGCGGACCGCAAGTTCGGGGCGCACATCTTCGACGCCGCCAACGGCGGGGCATTGCTGTGGCAACACCTCTTCTGGTTCTTCGGCCATCCAGAGGTGTACATCATCGCCTTGCCGTTCTTCGGCATCGTCAGTGAGGTCATCCCGGTCTTCTCCCGCAAGCCGATGTTCGGCTACATGGGTCTGATCGCCGCGACGATCTCGATCGCCGGTCTGTCCGTGACCGTGTGGGCGCACCACATGTACGTCACCGGCGGTGTGCTGCTGCCGTTCTTCTCCTTCATGACCCTGCTGATCGCGGTCCCGACCGGGGTGAAGTTCTTCAACTGGATCGGCACCATGTGGAAGGGCTCGCTGTCCTTCGAGACGCCGATGCTGTGGGCCACCGGCTTTCTCGTGACCTTCCTCTTCGGCGGTCTGACCGGTGTGATCCTGGCCTCGCCCCCGATGGACTTCCACGTCTCCGACTCGTACTTCGTGGTGGCGCACTTCCACTACGTCGTCTTCGGCACGGTCGTCTTCGCGATGTTCTCCGGCTTCCACTTCTGGTGGCCCAAGTTCACCGGCAAGATGCTCGACGAACGGCTCGGCAAGATCACCTTCTGGACACTGTTCGTCGGGTTCCACACCACGTTCCTGGTTCAGCACTGGCTGGGCGTCGAGGGGATGCCGCGCCGCTACGCGGACTATCTCGCGGCCGACGGCTTCACCACCCTGAACACGATCTCGACGATCGGCTCGTTCGTCCTCGGCATGTCCATGCTGCCGTTCCTCTACAACGTGTGGAAGACGGCCAAGTACGGCAAGCCGGTCGGTGTCGACGACCCGTGGGGCTACGGCCGCTCCCTGGAGTGGGCGACCTCCTGCCCGCCGCCGCGGCACAACTTCCTCACCCTGCCGCGGATCCGCAGCGAGTCCCCGGCGTTCGACCTGCACCACCCCGAGATCGCCCAGCTCGAGTCCGGCGTCCACGCGGGCGGACCGGGCGCGCGGCCGACGCCGGGATCCGAGAGCGGCCGGTCTTGACCCCGTCGAGCCGCCGAGGAACCCCGCCGCACCGGCCGGACGGCGCACTCGCCGAAGAGGTCGAGGGCTATCTGCTGGCGCGGTCGGAACGGGAGCAGGCGCAGCGCGAGGCCGAAGCGCTCTGCGCGCGCCTGCCCTGGCTCACCACCGGTCAGGCCGAGGACCTCACCCGGCACTTCACCGAGCAGCGTCTCGGCCTGACCAGGCAGGCGCTCCAGGTCACCGCCGACCGGGCCACGCGCCTGCGCGGCGAGTACGAGGCCCGCTACGCGGAGCTCCGTCGCGCCCTGCGGATCCGGCACACCCTCGGCGCCTGCCTGCTGGTGACGTTCTGCACGGGCGCCGGTTCGGCGACCGCGCTGCTGGCCCGCTGATCGCCGAGCGTCACCGACACGTGACGTCGGGCCGCCCGGTCCGCGCTGCGCGACGGCGCGGACCGGACCCACTCCGGGGAGCGCCTACCCTTGTCCCATGAGCAGCATCGACCGGGGCCAGGCAGTGGACGTCAGAACATATGAAGTGCGCACCTACGGGTGTCAGATGAACGTCCACGATTCCGAACGGCTCTCCGGGCTGCTCGAGGAGGCCGGCTACGTCCGCGCCCCCGAGGGTTCCGACGGCGACGCCGACGTCGTCGTCTTCAACACCTGCGCCGTGCGCGAGAACGCCGACAACCGGCTCTACGGCAACCTCGGCCGGCTCGCGCCGAGGAAGGCGTCCCGGCCCGGGATGCAGATCGCGGTCGGCGGCTGCCTGGCGCAGAAGGACCGCGACACCATCGTGAAGAAGGCGCCCTGGGTGGACGTCGTCTTCGGCACGCACAACATCGGCAAGCTGCCCGTGCTGCTGGAGCGCGCCCGCGTCCAGGAGGAGGCGCAGGTCGAGATCGCCGAGTCGCTGGAGGCGTTCCCCTCCACGCTGCCGACGCGGCGTGAGAGCGCGTACGCGGCATGGGTGTCGATCTCCGTGGGCTGCAACAACACCTGCACCTTCTGCATCGTCCCCGCGCTGCGCGGCAAGGAGAAGGACCGCCGCCCCGGCGACATCCTCGCCGAGGTCGAGGCGCTGGTCGCCGAGGGCGTCTCCGAGATCACCCTGCTCGGCCAGAACGTCAACGCCTACGGCTCCGACATCGGGGACCGCGAGGCGTTCAGCAAACTGCTGCGGGCCTGCGGGAACGTCGAGGGGCTGGAGCGGGTCCGCTTCACCTCCCCGCATCCGCGCGACTTCACCGACGACGTCATCGCCGCCATGGCCGAGACGCCGAACGTGATGCCGCAGCTGCACATGCCGATGCAGTCCGGCTCGGACACGGTCCTGAAGGCGATGCGCCGCTCCTACCGGCAGGAGCGCTACCTCGGGATCATCGAGAAGGTCCGCGCGGCCATCCCGCACGCGGCGATCACCACCGACATCATCGTGGGCTTCCCCGGCGAGACCGAGGAGGACTTCGAGCAGACCCTGCACGCCGTCCGCGAGGCGCGCTTCTCGCAGGCGTTCACCTTCCAGTACTCCAAGCGGCCCGGCACCCCGGCCGCGACCATGGAGGGGCAGATCCCCAAGGAGGTCGTCCAGGCGCGCTACGAACGCCTGGTGGCCCTCCAGGAGGAGATCTCCTGGGAGGAGAACAAGAAGCAGGTCGGCCGCACGCTGGACCTCATGGTCGCCGAGGGCGAGGGCCGCAAGGACGGCGCCACGCACCGCCTGTCCGGGCGCGCGCCCGACAACCGCCTGGTGCACTTCACCAAGCCCGACGAGGACGTGCGCCCCGGCGATGTCGTCACCGTCGAGATCACGTACGCCGCTCCGCACCACCTGCTCGCGGAGGGCGCCGTCCTCGGTATGCGCCGTACGCGCGCGGGCGACGCGTGGGAGAAGCGCAACGCCGCGGAGGCCGCGCAGCCGGCGGGCGTCATGCTGGGCCTCCCGACGATCGGCGCGCCGGCTCCGCTGCCGGTCGCTTCGGGCTGCGGCTGCGACTGACCCTCCGGGCGGGACGGCGGACTCGGCGGTGGTGTCCCCGTGCGGGTGCGTCGTGGCTGGTCGCGCAGTTCCCCGCGCCCCTTTCAGGGGCCGGGGCAGGTGCGCCCCGTCAGGGGCGCGGGGAACTGCGCGCTCAGCCCCCACGGACCGGTAGTCGGATCCTTGCGGTGGTGCCCCCGTGCGGGCTCGTCGTGGCTGGTCGCGCAGTTCCTCGCGCCCCATTCAGGGGCCCGGGCAGCTGCGCCCCCCGTCAGGGGCGCGGGGAACTGCGCGGTCAACCCCCACCGGGCCGCGGTCGGACACCAAGCGCCGGCCCCGGCAGGGCTACGCTGCCGATCATGCTTGTCGCCGCCGCAGTCTGCCCCTGCCCGCCCCTCCTCGTGCCCGAGGTCGCCGCGGGTGCCGCTCCCGAGCTGGACGCCGCCCGTGCCGCCTGCGCGGACGCGCTCGGCGTGCTGGCCGCCGCCCGCCCCGACCTGCTCGTGGTCGTGGGCCCCGCCGAACGCAGCGGGCGCGGCGCGCACCCGCAGGGCACCCCCGGGTCGTTCCGCGGGTTCGGCGTCGACGCCGACGTCACGCTGGGCAGCCGCGACGGCACGGCCGAGGGCTCCGCGGCCGCGCGCGCCCTGCCGCCGTCGCTCGCCGTCGCCGCCTGGCTGCTCGGGCGCACGGGCTGGGCCGACGCCCCGATCGAGGGCCTGGGCGTGGGCGAGCCCCTCGAAGCCGAACGCTGCCTGGAGACCGGCCGGTCGATCGCCGCGCGCGCCGAACGCGTCGCGCTGCTGGTGATGGGCGACGGCAGCGCCTGCCGCACCCTCAAGGCGCCCGGCTACCTCGACGAGCGCGCCGCGCCCTTCGACTCCGAGGCCGCGCGGGCGCTCGGGGCGGCGGACGTACCGGCCCTCAAGGCGCTCGACGCGGAGCTGGCCCAGGCCCTCAAGGCGTCCGGCCGCGCCCCCTGGCAGGTGCTCGCGGGCGCCGCCGAGGACGCGGGCCTGAACGGCTCCCTGCTGTACGAGGACGCGCCCTACGGCGTGGGCTACATGGTCGCCGCCTGGTCGTAGCGGCCGCGGGCGCGTCCCGGCCGCCCGGGACGGTCCGTCAGGACGTCGGCGGCGGCGGGGTGTCCGTGTCCGTGGGCTCCGGAGCGCCGCCCGCCATCCCGCCGTGGCCGTCCGCGCCGCCGGGACCCGACGCCGTACCGGACCCGTTGCCGCTCTTCTGCGCGAGCCGGTCCACGGCCCCCTTGGCCTTGCCCGTGCCCGCGTGGATCTTGTCGCTGTACTTGTGCTTGGTCCTGTCGTCGACCATCCGCGCGGCCTTGTCCAGCCCGTGCCCGATCTTGCCGCCGTGCTGCTGCGCCAGGTCCGAGACCTTCTCCTTGGCCGGCCCCAGCCGGTCCTTGAGGTTGTGCAGAAGACCCATGATCCACCTCGGAAACCGTAGGAAATCGCCTATATATGCGACAAACGGTACTCGGACGGGTGGAGGACCGGCCCGCCGCCGGGGCCGTTCGCGTCACGCCCGGTGCCCGGCCCGTGCGTGAAGAGTGCCCGGCGTTTGGGAGACTGAAGGGGTGAGCAGCGCACCTTCCGCCCCCCGAGTCATCGCCGTCGTCGGCCCCACCGCCGCGGGCAAGTCCGACCTGGGCGTCCATCTGGCCCAGCAGCTCGGCGGGGAGGTCGTCAACGCGGACTCCATGCAGCTCTACCGCGGGATGGACATCGGCACCGCGAAGCTGCCGCCCGAGGAGCGCGGCGGCGTGCCGCACCACCTCCTCGACATCTGGGACGTGACCGTCACCGCCTCCGTCGCCGAGTACCAGCGGCTCGCCCGGGAGCGGATCGACGCCCTGCTCGCCGCCGGCCGCTGGCCCGTCCTGGTGGGCGGCTCCGGGCTGTACGTCCGCGGGGCCGTCGACAACCTGGAGTTCCCCGGCACCGACCCCGAGGTCCGGGCCCGTCTGGAGGAGGAACTCCAGCTGCGCGGGTCCGGCGCCCTGCACGCCCGCCTCGCCGCCGCGGACCCGGAGGCCGCGCGCGCGATCCTGCCCGGCAACGGACGCCGTATCGTCCGGGCCCTCGAGGTGATCGAGATCACCGGCCGCCCGTTCACCGCCAATCTGCCGGGCCACGACTTCGTCTACGACACCGTGCAGATCGGCGTCGACGTGGCGCGCCCCGAGCTGGACGAGCGCATCGCCCGCCGCGTGGACCGCATGTGGGAGGCGGGGCTCGTCGAGGAGGTGCGCGAGCTGGCGGAGCGGGGGCTGCGCGAGGGGCGCACGGCCTCCCGCGCGCTCGGCTACCAGCAGGTGCTCGCGGCGCTCGCGGGGGAGTGCACGATGGGGGAGGCGCGCGCGGAGACCGTCCGTGCCACCAAGCGCTTCGCGCGCCGCCAGGATTCATGGTTCAGACGCGACCCGCGGGTGCACTGGCTCAGTGGGGCTGCGGCGGACATCACAGAACTTCCGCGGCTCGCGCTGGCGTTGCTCGAACGACCGGTCACAGCCTGATCACGTGATGGCATCGGGATGCTCCGGCCGTCATCGGGGCCTCCGGCGCCGTGCCATCATCGTGCTGCGATCGACCAGATGAAGTCCTAGTTGGGAGGGCGCGTGGCGATGGAGGCCGGCCCTCGCGACACCGCACAAGGCACCGAACCCCTGAGCACCGAACCCCTGAGCTCCGAGTCCCTGAACTCCGAGCCCCTGGGTGCCGGTCTCGGCGAGCCGGAGCCGATCGAGGGCGGTCTGAGCTCCGACGGCCCCGACGAGATCGACGGCGGTGTCACGGACGACGGACCCGGGCCCGACGAGATGTACGCCGGACCCGAGGTCGAGGTCGAGCTGCGCCCGCAGCGCCGGCTGCGGCTGTGGCAGCTCGCACCCATCGTTGGTCTGGCGGCCGTCGGCTCGCTGATGTTCGCCTTCCCGCTCGCCTTCGACTTCGGCGACAGCGGTGCCGTGATCGCCATGCTGGGGCTGCTGATCTGCTGCTGCGCGGCCGGCTGGGGAATGATGGCGGCGCGCAGGGTGGGCTACACCTGGCCCGGCCTGCCGCCCCGCGGCTCCGGCCGCCGCCCCGACTGGCGGGTCGTCCTCGGCTACGTCCTCGTGGTGGCCGTCGTCGCCGTCCTGGCCGTCCTGCGCGTGGCCCGACTGCGCTGACCCCTCCGGGGCCACGAGCGCCACCGGCGCGCCGCACCGCTCCCGGACCGTGTTGCCGTACCCGTACCCATCCCGTGCCGCCGTGCCGGCCGAGGCCGTCGCGACGGAGTGTCGTACCCACCCCGTACGATCGAGTCATGAGCACGCGGATCGCCTTCCTCAAGGGTCACGGCACGGAGAACGACTTCGTGATCGTGCCCGACCCCGAGAACGCCGTGGACCTTTCCCCGGCCGCCGTCGCCGCCCTGTGCGACCGCCGCGCCGGCATCGGCGGGGACGGCCTGCTGCACGTGGTGCGCTCCGCCGCGCACCCGGAGGCGAAGGCGATGGCGTCCGAGGCGGAGTGGTTCATGGACTACCGCAACGGCGACGGCTCGATCGCCGAGATGTGCGGCAACGGCGTCCGCGTCTTCGCCCGCTACCTCCAGCACGCCGGCCATGTCGGCGAGGGCGACCTCGCCGTCGCCACCCGCGGCGGCGTCAAGGCCGTGCACATCGCCAAGGACGGCGACGTCACCGTGGGCATGGGCCGCGCCCGGCTGCCCGAGGGCGAGGTCACCGTGAGCGTCGGCGAGCGCAGCTGGCCCGCGCGCAACGTGAACATGGGCAACCCGCACGCGGTCGCCTTCGTCGACGACCTCGCGCACGCCGGCGACCTGTTCACGCCGCCCCCCTTCACCCCGGCCGCCGCCTACCCGGACGGCGTCAACGTCGAGTTCGTCGCCGACCGCGGCCCCCGCCACGTCGCCCTGCGCGTCCACGAGCGCGGAGTGGGCGAGACGCGGTCCTGCGGCACCGGCGCCTGCGCCGTCGCGGTGGCCACCGCCCGCCGGGACGGCGCCGACCCCGCCGTCACCGGCACCCCCGTGACCTACACCGTGGACCTGCCCGGCGGCCGCCTGCTCATCACCGAACACCCCGACGGCCAGATCGAGATGACCGGTCCGGCCGTGATCGTCGCCACAGGGGAGATCGAAGCCGACTGGCTGGAAAACGCGCTCCGCTGAACACGCGAACCGTGGCCGCCGCGCCCCCGGACCCACCGATCCGTGGCCGGCGGCGGCCAGCCCCGCGAGAAACCATGGTTCGCCGCGCGAACGGTGGCGCAAAACCGTAAACCTCGAATTCGTCGCTCGAATGGGTGATCCGTTTCACGCTCGGCGAGAGGCGGTCGGTGGAGCGTGATGGGGTCGGTAGCATCAAGCACCGGCACGGACGGGGGAACGTCGCCAACCCTGAGCCGCGTATGCCCTGGGGCCCCGTCCACCGGTCACGAGCCGGAGGTGCCCCATGAGTGCGGAGGCCACGAACCCTGCGACGCCTGCCCCGGTCGCGCCCGCCCCCGAGCGTTCCGCCCCGCTCGATCCGGAAGCGCCCCCGTCGCCCCGCAGGAAGCCCCGCCCGCGCATCGACCTGCGCCGGCTGAGCCGCGTGGCCCTGCTCGGCCCCGTCTCCCGCGACCGGCTGCCGGACGCCATCGGCCATGTCGCCGAGGCCCACCGCGCCCACCACCCCGACGCCGACCTCGAACCGCTGCGCCGCGCCTACCTGTTGGCCGAGTCCTCGCACCGCGGCCAGATGCGCAAGAGCGGCGAGCCCTACATCACCCACCCCCTCGCGGTCACCCTGATCCTCGCCGAACTCGGCGCCGAGACCACGACCCTGACGGCCTCTCTGCTGCACGACACCGTCGAGGACACCGACGTGACCCTCGATCAGGTGCGCCGCGAGTTCGGCGAGGAGGTCTGCTACCTCGTCGACGGCGTCACCAAGCTGGAGAAGGTCGACTACGGCGCCGCGGCCGAGCCCGAGACGTTCCGCAAGATGCTCGTCGCCACCGGCAACGACGTCCGCGTGATGTCGATCAAACTCGCCGACCGGCTGCACAACATGCGCACCCTCGGCGTGATGCGCCCCGAGAAACAGGCCCGCATCGCCAAGGTCACCCGGGACGTCCTCATCCCGCTCGCCGAACGGCTCGGCGTGCAGGCCCTGAAGACCGATCTGGAGGACCTGGTCTTCGCCATCCTCCACCCCGAGGAGTACGCGCACACCCGCGAGCTGATCGTCGACAACGCGGCCCGCACGGACGACCCGCTCGCCGAGATCGCCGACGAGGTGCGCACGGTGCTGCGCGACGCCGACATCCCGGCCGAAGTCCTCATCCGGCCACGGCACTTCGTCTCCGTGCACCGGGTGGGCCGCAAGCGCGGCCGGCTGCGCGGCTGCGACTTCGGGCGGCTGCTGGTCCTGGTCAACGAGGACGCCGACTGCTACGCCGTCCTCGGCGAGCTGCACACCTGCATGACGCCCGTCGTCTCGGAGTTCAAGGACTTCATCGCGGTCCCCAAGTTCAACCTGTACCAGTCGCTGCACACCGCGGTCGCGCGCGGCGACGGCCAGGTCGCCGAGGTGCTCATCCGCACCCACCGGATGCACCGGGTCGCCGAGGCGGGCGTGATCGCCCTCGGCAACCCGTACACGGCGCCCGCGGACGAGCCGCCGGGCCCCGCTTCCGCCGCCGGACAGGCCGCCTCCGGCGCCCGGCCGTCGGCCCCCGGCGAGCCGCTCTCGGGCGACGGCGAGCGCGCCGACCCCACCCGTCCCGGCTGGCTGTCCCGGCTGCTGGAGTGGCAGCGGGCCGCGCCCGACCCCGACACCTTCTGGTCCACCCTCCGCGAGGACCTCGCCCAGGACCGCGAGATCACCGTCTTCCGGCCCGACGGCCGCAGCCTGGGCCTGCCCGAGGGCGCGAGCTGCGTCGACGCCGCCTACGCGCAGTACGGCGAGGACGCCCACGCGTGTATCGGCGCCCGCGTCAACGGGCGGCTCGCGACCCTCAGCACGGTGCTGCGCGACGGCGACAGCGTCCAGCTCCTCATGGGCCAGGACCCCGCCTCCGAACCCTCCCGGGAGTGGCTGGACCACGCCCACACCCCGGCCGCCCGCATCGCCATCCAGCGCTGGCTCGCGGCCCACCCGGCGGGCGCCGGGGAGAGCGGCGAGGAGGGCGAGGAGAGGTCGCGTACCGAGGAGGGGGCGCGTGCGGAGGCAGGGGCGCGCACTGAGGGAGGGGCGCGTGCGGAGGCAGGGGCGCGGGCCGCGGACCTGGCCGGCGTCGGCCCCGGCGCGCCCGCCCGGGAGATCCCCGCCGCGAACGGCTCCGCCGCCGGTCCCGCATCCCGGCCCGTGCACCCCGCCCCGGCGTCCGCCGTGGTGGACCGGCCCGGTGCCTCCGTACGGCTGGCCGGCTGCTGCACCCCCGTGCCGCCGGACGAGATCACCGGGTTCCCGGTGCGCGGCGGCGTGGTCACCGTGCACCGCGTCGAGTGCCCGACCGTGGCGCGCATGACCGGGGTGGGGCGCCCGGAGGTCGAAGTGCGCTGGGGCGACATCACCGAGTGCCGGGTCACCCTGGTCGCCGAATCGTTCGGCCGCCCGCATCTGCTGGCCGATCTCACCGAGGCGATCGCCCTGGAGGGCGTCGCGATCGTCTCGGCCACCGTCGAACCGCCGAGCCAGCAGCGCGTCCGCCACACCTACACCCTGCAACTGCCCGACGCGGCGCATCTCCAGTCCCTCATGCGCGCCATGCGCGACGTGCCCGGCGTGTACGACGTGAGCCGTGCCCAGCCGCAGCCGACGAGCCCCTGAGACCCGCGGGCCGGAGTGGAGGACCCACTCGCACGCCCCCGCGTGAAGCGATCATCGAGCGCCCCGCGCGCACCCCTGTGTCCCCGCGCCCGCGCGCGATCCGCACGCCGGGCCCGCGCGCACGGCGAGCCCACGCGCCCCATCCACGCGCCCCCGCTCACGCGCCCCACACCCACGCGCCCCACACCCACCCAGGCCCCACCCACGCGCACACCCGGCCCACGTGCATCGGGCCCCCGCGCGCGCCACTCGCACACATCCCGCCCCCCGCGCGCACCGCGTGCGCGCCCGGCGTGCATGGCCCGATGGGCGCCCCCATGCCCCCGTTCGAGTGGGAACGTCGCGCGTCGGCACCACGGGGTACGGGCGCGCTGATAGCGGTGACCCATGCCGCTCACACCGCGCACCGGCGCCCACCAGCCCCGTCTCCGTACGACCCGCCCCCACCCGCGCCCGCGCGGGCGTCGTCTGGCGGCCGGTCTCGTCGCCTCCGCCGCCGCCCTGTGCCTGCTCGGCGCGAGCGCGCCCCCGGCCCCGCTCGGCATCGGCGACCGCCTCTTCCCGCACCTCGGCAACCCGGGCTACGACGTGGCGTCGTACCACCTCGACTTCACCTACACGGGCAGCAACAGCAAGCCGCTCCAGGCCGTCACCACCATCCGCGCGGTGACCACGAGCGACCTGGACCGGCTGAATCTCGACTTCGCGCACGGGACCGTGCAGTCCGTCGACGTCGACGGACGCCCCGCCGCGTTCACGCGCGCGGGGGAAGACCTGGTGGTCACGCCGGAGACGCCGCTGTCCGCCGGTACCTGGACGCGGATCACCGTGCGGCACACCAGCGACCCCGTGCCCGCCGAACACCAGGACGGCGGCTGGGTGCGCACGGTGGACGGGCTCGCCATGGCCGACCAGGCCGACGCCGCGCACCTGGTGTACCCGTGCAACGACCACCCGTCGGACAAGGCGATGTTCACCATCCGGGTGACCGCGCCCGACGCCTACACCGTCGTCGCCAACGGGCTCCCCGTCGCCAGGGAACGGGCGGCCGGGAACACGACCTGGACCTACCGCGTCGAGCACCCCATGGCCACCGAGCTGACCCAGGTCTCCATCGGCAGGTCCGCCGTGCTGCACCGCACGGGGCCGCACGGCCTGCCCATCCGCGACGTCGTACCGGCGAAGGACCGCAAGGCGCTCGAACCCTGGCTGGCCAAGACGCCGGACCAGATCGCGTGGCTGGAGAGCAAGGTCGGCCGCTTCCCCTTCGAGACCTACGGCGTCCTCATGGCGCAGGCGTCCACCGGCTTCGAACTCGAGACGCAGACGCTCTCGCTCTTCGAGAAGGACCTGTTCACCGAGCCCGCGTACCCCAAGTGGTACATCGAGTCGATCATGGTGCACGAGCTGTCCCACCAGTGGTTCGGCGACAGCGTCAGCCCGCGCAGCTGGTCGGACGTGTGGCTCAACGAGGGACACGCCACCTGGTACGAGGAGCTGTACGCACAAGAGAAGGCGAAGCGGCCCATGGAGAAGCGGATGAAGGCCGCCTACAGCGCCTCCGACGCCTGGCGCGCCGCCGGCGGCCCCCCGGCCGCGCCCAAGCTCCCCACCCCCGGCCAGAAGATCAGCATCTTCCGCCCCAGCGTCTACGACGGCGCCGCGCTCGTCCTCTACGCGCTCCGCCAGGAGATCGGCACGCACGCCTTCGAACGCCTGGAGCGGCTCTGGGTCGCCGACCACGAGGACGGAACGGCGAGCACGGCCGACTTCGAGCAGCTCGCCTCGGACCTCACCGGACGCGACCTGAGCGGGTTCTTCAAGGCGTGGCTCTACGGCGCGAAGACCCCTCCGATGCCCGGCCACCCGGACTGGAAGACGGCGCCGGCGCCGAAGCGGCCGACCCGCTGACGGCGGGAGCGGGGCCTGTCGCAGGGAGCCGGTTCCGCCCCTGGATAACACGGTGACGTGGCGGGCCGTGCCGTGCGACCATCGTGGGGTCGGCGCGGCACGGTACGCCGGGAATCTCCCGGGGCACTCGCGCGTTGTACAGGTCGGCCGGTGAACCTCCGGTCCCGGACCCGCCGGACGGCATCCTCATCGACGTAAGGACCCAATGACCTCCTCTTCTTCCTCTTCCCAGGCGAGCCAGCGCCTCGCGCAGTCCTACCGCGACGGTCTCAAGGCCGATGCCCTGATGGAAGAGGACGTCGCCTGGAGCCACGAGATCGACGGAGAGCGCGACGGCGACCAGTTCGACCGCTCCGAGCGCGCGGCCCTGCGCCGCGTCGCCGGCCTGTCCACCGAGCTCGAGGACGTCACCGAGGTCGAGTACCGTCAGCTCCGCCTGGAGCGCGTGGTGCTCGTCGGCGTCTGGACCACCGGGACCGCTCAGGACGCGGACAACTCCCTCGCGGAGCTCGCCGCCCTCGCGGAGACCGCGGGCGCGCTGGTCCTCGACGGCGTCATCCAGCGCCGCGACAAGCCGGACGCCGCCACCTACATCGGCTCCGGCAAGGCGCTGGAGCTGCGCGACATCGTCGTCGAGAGCGGCGCGGACACCGTCGTCTGCGACGGTGAGCTGAGCCCCGGCCAGCTGATCCACCTCGAGGACGTCGTCAAGGTCAAGGTCATCGACCGTACGGCCCTGATCCTCGACATCTTCGCCCAGCACGCGAAGTCCCGAGAGGGCAAGGCGCAGGTCGCGCTCGCGCAGATGCAGTACATGCTGCCGAGGCTGCGCGGCTGGGGTCAGTCGATGTCCCGGCAGATGGGCGGCGGCAAGGGCGGCGGCCTCGCCACCCGTGGCCCCGGTGAGACCAAGATCGAGACGGACCGGCGCCGGATCCGCGAGAAGATGGCGAAGATGCGCCGGGAGATCGCGGAGATGAAGACCGGCCGCGAGATCAAGCGCCAGGAGCGCAAGCGCCACAAGGTGCCCTCGGTCGCCATCGCCGGATACACCAACGCCGGCAAGTCCTCCCTGCTCAACCGTCTCACCGGCGCGGGCGTCCTGGTCGAGAACGCGCTGTTCGCGACCCTGGACCCGACCGTGCGCCGGGCCGAGACCCCGAGCGGCCGGCTGTACACGCTGGCGGACACCGTCGGCTTCGTCCGGCATCTGCCGCACCACCTGGTCGAGGCGTTCCGCTCCACCATGGAGGAGGTCGGCGACTCCGACCTGATCCTGCACGTGGTGGACGGCTCGCACCCGACCCCGGAGGAGCAGCTGCTCGCCGTGCGCGAGGTGATCCGCGACGTCGGCGCCACCGAGGTGCCGGAGATCGTGGTGATCAACAAGGCGGACGCGGCCGATCCGCTCGTGCTCCAGCGGCTCATGCGGAACGAGAAGCGCTCGATCGCCGTCTCCGCCCGCACGGGGCTCGGCATCGACGAGCTGCTCGCGCTCATCGACAACGAGCTGCCGCGGCCGTCGGTCGAGATCGAGGCGCTGGTGCCGTACACCCACGGCAAGCTGGTCGCGCGCGCCCACACCGAGGGCGAGGTGATCTCCGAGGAGCACACCGCGGAGGGCACCCTGCTGAAGGTCCGGGTCCACGCCGAGCTGGCCGCGGACCTCGCGCCGTACGTCCCGGCCCCGGCGCTCTGAGCCCGGGAGACCCGGAGCGGACCGCACCCCGCTCGAACGCGCAGGCCCTCCTCCCGCTCGACGCGGGAGGAGGGCCTGCGCGTGTACGCCGTGCGGCTACTGCCCGGCGAACTTCTTGCTGACCGAGTCGTAGACGCCCTTGGCCACGTCACCCAGACGCGGGCCCGCGAGCCACCCCGAGGTCACCGGGCCGATCGAGGTGTTGGACACCAGCTCCGGCTTGCCGTCCGCGCCGGTCTCCGTCCAGCCGCCGCCCGAGGAGCCGCCGGTCATGGTGCAGCCGATGCGGTACATCGTCGGGTCGCCCGTGTTCAGCGACAGCCGCCCCGGCTTGTCCTGGCACTGGTACAGCTTCTGCCCGTCGTACGGCGGCGCCGCCGGGTAGCCCTTCGCGGTGATGCTCTGCACCTTCGGCACCGCCGGGGCGTCGAAGTTCACCTTCAGCGCCGAACCGACCGTCTCCTCCAGGGACTTGCCGCTGCCGCCCTGCTCCGGGGTGACATGGATGACGGCGTAGTCGTACGAGGCACCGGCGCCGCCGGTCTCGCCGCCCTGCTGGATCCACTGCTGCGAGGTCTGCGCCCAGTCCGCCCACCACACGCCGTACGGCGCGACCTGGTCCCGGGTGGCACCCTGCAACTGGTCCGACGACGCGGCCGCGTTGTTGTACGACGGCACGAAGGCGATGTTGCGGTACCAGCCGCCGTCCTTGCCCGCGTGCACGCAGTGACCGGCCGTCCAGATGAGGTTGGACTTGCCCGGATGCGCCGGGTCCTCCACGACCGTCGCCGAGCAGACCATCGTGCCCTGCGGGGAGTCGAAGAACACCTTCCCCGAGGTCGCGGCGTTCTGGTGGTACGGCGCCGCTACGGTCTGCGCCCGCACCGGGGCCGGCGTCGGGTCGGTCACGCCCTGGTCACCGGCGATGTCGTTGGCGACGGCCTTGTCCGGGTCGTCGGCCTTGCGCATCCGGTCCGTGTTCCACAGGCCCTTGATGATCGGGTTGACGAAGTCGTTCGCCTCGCGCAGCCAGTCGTCCTTGTCCCAGTTCTTCCAGGCGCCGTGCTTCCACTTGTCCAGATCGATCCCGTGTTCCTTGAGCTTGTTCTTGATGTCGTCGGGGATCTGGATCTTGCCGTCGCCGGAGGACGCGGAGGCGGAGGCGGACGCCTGACCGTCCGCCTTGGTGTCGTTCGACTGGCACGCGGTGGTGGTCAGCGCCAGCGCGGAGGCGAGGGCGACGGCCGCCAGCACGGGGGAGGTTCGGCGGGAGGCACTCCTCCCGCGCCGAGCGGCGGTGGACGGCCGTATGGATCGCATGGTCTTGATTCCCCCTGCTGTGAAGACGGTTGTGAGAGCGGCGCCGGAAGTCCCGGTGTTCCTGACGGCCTTGGCGCCGCCACGGGTCCCGGAACGGCATCACACACTATGTGCTCGCTGTGGGGGACTGCCGACGGAACGGCAACGGTTCCGTCACGGCAAGGATCTTGGTGCGACCCGTAACCCCGTGCGCCGTGCGGTGTTGGTAGCGGTGGGGGGTCCGCTGTCCGTGCCTGGACCCGGTGCCCGAGGGACACGGGGCGCCGACTCGACCGACGACGCGAGACGGCGTTCCGCCCGGGCCCGCGAGACATCGACTCGCCCGCAGCGGAAGGGAGAACAGGAAGCCGTGGCCGTGACCGAGCCGGTGGGAACAGTGCAGGCGGAGGCGGAGGCCGCCGTGGCAGGAGCGGCGCGGGGCGCGCACGAGGGGATCCTGCGACGGCAGTCGGCGCGCGAATCGGCGGCCCGCACCTATGCGCGCGCCCTGCCGATCGTCCCCGTGCGGGCCCGCGGTCTCACCATCGAAGGCGCCGACGGCCGCCGTTACCTCGACTGCCTCTCCGGCGCCGGGACGCTCGCCCTCGGCCACAACCACCCGGTCGTCCTGGAGGCGATCCGCGGGGTCCTCGACTCCGGCGCCCCGCTGCACGTCCTCGACCTCGCGACCCCCGTCAAGGACGCCTTCACCACCGAGCTGTTCCGCACCCTGCCCGCCGGTCTCGCCGCCCACGCGCGCGTCCAGTTCTGCGGGCCGGCCGGCACCGACGCGGTCGAGGCCGCGCTCAAACTCGTCCGCGCCGCCACCGGCCGCAGCGGCGTCCTCGCCTTCACCGGGGCCTACCACGGCATGACCGCGGGGGCGCTCGAAGCCTCGGGCGGGGCGAGCGAGGTACGGGTCGCGCGGCTGCCGTACCCGCAGGACTACCGCTGCCCGTTCGGCGTCGGCGGCCCGCGCGGCGCCGAACTCGCCGCCCGCTGGACGGAATCGCTCCTCGACGACCCCAAGTCCGGCGTCCCGCAGCCCGCCGGGATGATCCTCGAACCCGTCCAGGGCGAGGGCGGCGTCCTGCCCGCGCCGGACGCCTGGCTGCGCCGTATGCGGCAGATCACCGCGGCCCGTTCGATCCCGTTGATCGCCGACGAGGTCCAGACCGGCGTCGGGCGCACGGGCGCGTTCTGGGCGGTCGAGCACAGCGGGGTGACCCCCGACGTGATGGTCGTGTCCAAGGCCATCGGCGGCAGCCTCCCGCTCGCCGTGGTCGTCTACCACGAGGACCTCGACGTCTGGCAACCCGGCGCCCACGCGGGCACGTTCCGCGGCAACCAGCTCGCCATGGCGGCGGGGACGGCCACGCTGGCGTACGTCCGCGAGCACCGGCTCGCCGAGCGGGCGGCGGACCTGGGCGCGCGGATGCTGCGCCGACTCCGGTCCGATCTGGCCCAGTTCGCGTGCGTGGGGGAGGTGCGGGGGCGGGGGCTGATGCTGGGGGTGGAGTTCGTGTCGGGGGCGGACTTCGGGGCGGATTCGGTGGCGGACCCGGTGATGTACGAGGGGGCTGCGCTCGGCTTGGGCACGGGTGCGGGCGTGGACGTGGACGTGGACGTGGACGTGGCTGGGCTGGGTCTGAGGGCCGCCGGGAGCGTCCTGGGTTTCGGGGCGGGCGGAATGGTGCCCGGCTTCGAGCTGGACAGGGTGGCGCCCGGTTCCGCGGCGGAGGCCGCCGACGCGTGGTCCCAGCGGCCGCCCCGGCCCGCCGCCCCCGAAACCGCCGCCGCCGTCCAGCGTGCCTGCCTGCGCCGCGGCCTGATCGTCGAACTCGGCGGCCGCCACGCAAGCGTCGTACGGCTGCTGCCGCCGCTGACCATCAGCGACGAACAGACCGCGGCCGTACTGGACCGGCTCACCGACGCGGTGGCGGAGGTGGCCCGGGAGCGACCGGCAACCGGCCGGTCCGCCGCCGTACCCGCTCGACCGAACTGATCACCGACTAGGACCACCCTTGAACGACAGCCCTGCCACCCCGCGGAGCGACAGCGCCCTCCCGCGGACCGAGACGGTTCCCCCGCAGCGTGAGCGGGAGCCGGAGCGAGAGCCCGCGCGTGAACGCACGGCGGTGCCGGACGCGCGGACCGCGGACGGCGTGCGAGCCGCGGACGGATCGCGGATCGCGGACGGCGTGCGAGCCGCGGACGGATCGCGGACCGCCGACGGCGTGCGGCCGTCCGGCTTTCTGGATCCGATGCACGTCCTGGATCTCCTGGACCATCCGGACCCGCGTGTCGCCGCCGAGGCCGCGGCCGTGGAGAGCCTGCTGCGCTGCTGGGTGCGGGAGACCGGCCGCACCGCGCCCGTCGACGGCATCCTGCGGGTACCGCTGCCCGCCAGCCGGACCGCCCTGCTGGTGCCGGTGCGGTACTGGTCCCCGACGGGCTGTCACCGCTTCGGCGCGCCCCGCCTCGCCGAGGGCGCGCCGCCCGCCGACGCGGTGACGGTCGCGGCGCTGTTGGCCCGCGAGACCCCGGGCCGGCCGGCCGGGGCCGATCCGGGCGGCGAGGCCACGGATCTCGTCGGGCGGGTGGCCGACTCGGTCCGGCGTACGGCCGCGTTCCTGCGCGAGCGGCGGCGGGAGCCGGGGGAGTGGTTCGACGAAACCGAGGGGGACGGCCTTCGGTGCGACGGTGCCGTGGCGGCCGGGGGCCGTCCCACCGTCCCCGGTGCCGTCCCGGCAGCCGCCGCCCCGGACGCCCGCTCCGACCGCTTCCTCGCCGCCGAGCAGGCCCTCGTGTTCGGGCATCCCTTCCACCCCACCCCCAAGAGCCGCGAGGGTCTCTCGGAGGCCGAGACGGCGCGGTACTCGCCCGAGACGCGCGGCTCCTTCCCGCTGCACTGGCTGGCCGTCGCCCCCTCCGTCCTGGCCGCCGACTCCGCCTGGACCGAGCGTGGCCGGCCGGTGCCCGCCGAGCTGCTCACCGCCCGGTTCGCCGGCGCCGGGCTGCCGCTCCCCGACGGCTGGGCGGCGCTGCCGCTGCACCCGTGGCAGGCCCGCGAGATCCACCACCGCCCCGCGATCGGGGCGCTGTTCGACGCCGGACTGCTGCGCGACCTCGGTGCGTTCGGCGAGGCCTGGCACCCCACCTCCTCGGTGCGCACTGTTTACCGCCCTGGCGGGCCCGCCATGCTGAAGCTGTCGCTGGGCCTGCGCATCACCAACTCCCGCCGCGAGAACCTGCGCAAGGAACTCCACCGGGGCGTCGAGGTGCACCGGCTGCTGCGGGCCGGTCTGGCCGAGGAGTGGCGGGCCGCGCACCCGGACTTCGACATCGTCCGCGACCCCGCCTGGCTCGGCGTCGACGACCGGTCGGGCACACCCGTTCCCGGTCTCGACGTGATGATCCGGCACCACCCCTTCGCGCCCGCCGACGACGTGAGCTGCGTCGCCGGACTCGTCGCGCCGCGGCCCCTGTCCGGCGGCACGACGGGCTCCCGGCTCGCGCGGGTCGTCACGCGGCTCGCCGGCCGGACCGGCCGCCCGCGAGGCGCGGTCGCCGCCGAGTGGTTCCTGCGCTACCTCGAACACGTCGTGCGCCCCGTGCTGTGGCTGGACGGGGAGGCGGGCATCGCGCTGGAGGCGCACCAGCAGAACACCCTGCTCCTGCTCGACGCCGACGGCTGGCCCGCGGGCGGCCGCTACCGCGACAACCAGGGCTACTACTTCCGCACCTCCCGCCGCGACGAACTCGACGCCCGGCTGTCCGGGATCGGCGAGCGCAGCGACACCTTCGTCTCCGACGAGGTCACCGACGAGCGGTTCGCCTACTACCTGGGCGTCAACAACGTCCTCGGCCTGATCGGCGCGTTCGGGTCGCAGCGGCTGGCCGACGAACGCCTGCTGCTCGCGGCCTTCCGCCGCTTCCTGACCGAGGCCGCGTCCGGCCCGGCCCGGATGCGGTCCCCGCTGCCCGCGCGGCTGCTCGACACACCCGTCCTGCGCTGCAAGGCCAACCTGCTGACCCGGCTGCACGGCCTCGACGAGCTCGTCGGCCCGGTCGACACCCAGTCCGTCTACGTCACCGTCGCCAACCCGCTGCATTGAGGACCTTGCCCCACCCCGCCTTCTGAGAGGAGCGCGCGTGCCGCCCATCGACGCCGGTGCCGCCACCGTCGAGCCGGACCCCTCCGGGCCCGGAGGCACCAGCGAGGACACGCTGGAACTGCGCCTGCCCGGCGCGCCCGGCCGCGGCGGCCGACGCGCCTCCCGCGACCGCGTCCGGCACGCCGACGCCGACACCTACGCCGACGCCGACACCGACACTTACACCGGCGGCGCGCTCCGCTCCGCCCGCGCGGCCGAACATCTGGACGGCGTCGCCGGCTGGGGCCCGGTCGCGACGCCCGTCGGCGCCTTCCAGCTGGTGCCCGTGGTGCCGCACCGCGATCTCCCGCTCGTGGCCCGCTGGATGAACGACCCCGCGGTGGCGGAGTTCTGGGAGCTGGCGGGCCCCCCGTCGCGGACCGCCGCGCACCTGGAGGCCCAGCTGGACGGCGACGGCCGCAGCGTCCCCTGCCTGGGGCTGCTCGACGGCGCCCCGATGAGCTACTGGGAGGTCTACCGGGCCGATCTCGACCCGTTGGCCCGCCACTACCCGGCCCGGCGCCACGACACCGGCCTCCACCTCCTTCTCGGTGGGGCCGAGGACCGGGGCCGGGGGCTGGGCTCCGCGCTGCTGCGGGCCGTCGCCGACCTGGTGCTGGACCGCCGCCCGGCCTGCAGCCGGGTCGTCGCGGAGCCCGACCTGCGCAACGTCCCCTCCGTCGCGGCCTTCCTGACCGGAGGGTTCCGCTTCGCCGCCGAGATCGAGATCGACTTGCCCCCGCGCAGGGCCGCCCTCATGATCCGCGACCGCGCCCTGCGTGATGTGCTGTGAACAGGCGCCTTTGTCGCCGGGAACCACCGGCCACGTGCCCGGACAACGGCGCCACGTGCCGTGAGAACACTGCCGCACACCCCGAGAGCACGGTCGCGCGCCCCGAGAACACCGGCGCGGGCCCCGAGAACGCCGCCGCGCGCCCCCGTGGAAGGCGCCCCCGCGCTCCCGTGGACGGGGGCGTGATCACCCGGATGTCAGTGCCGCGCCGTAGGGTGGTCGGGCTATGACGAAGCCCTCACTCCCCGAACTCCTGCACGCCGCCGTCACCGCCGTCGGCGGTACGGAGCGCCCCGGCCAGGTGACCATGGCCGAAGCCGTCGCGGAGGCGATCGACGGCGATGCACATCTGCTCGTCCAGGCCGGCACTGGCACCGGCAAGTCGCTCGGCTATCTCGTGCCGGCGCTCGCGCACGGGGAGAGGGTGGTCGTCGCGACCGCGACGCTCGCCCTCCAGCGCCAGCTGGTGGAGCGCGACCTGCCGCGCACGGTGGACGCCCTGCACCCGCTGCTGCGGCGCCGCCCGGAGTTCGCGATGCTCAAGGGCAGATCGAACTACCTGTGCCTGCACCGTCTCCACGAGGGCGTTCCACAGGACGAGGAGGAGGGTCTCTTCGACCAGTTCGAGGCCGCCGCGCCCACCAGCAAGCTGGGCCAGGACCTGCTGCGGCTGCGGGACTGGTCGGACGAGACCGAGAGCGGCGACCGCGACGACCTCACGCCGGGCGTCTCCGACCGGGCCTGGGCGCAGGTGTCGGTGTCGTCCCGCGAGTGCCTGGGCGCGACGAAGTGCGCGTACGGCGCCGAGTGCTTCGCCGAGATGGCCCGCGAGCGCGCCAAGCTCGCGGAGGTCGTCGTCACCAACCACGCGCTGCTCGCGATCGACGCGATCGAAGGCGCCCCCGTCCTCCCGCAGCACGAGGTGCTGATCGTCGACGAGGCGCACGAGCTGGTGTCCCGGGTCACCGGTGTGGCCACCGGCGAGCTCACGCCTGGCCAGGTCAACCGGGCCGTGCGGCGCGCGGCGAAGCTGGTGAACGAGAAGGCCGCCGACCAGCTCCAGACCGCCGCGGAAGGCTTCGAGCGGCTGATGGAGCTGGCCCTGCCGGGCCGTCTCGAGGAGATCCCCGAGGACCTCGGCTACGCGCTCGCGGCGCTGCGCGACGCGGCCCGCACGGTGATCTCCGGGATCGGCGCGACCCGTGACAAGTCCGTGCAGGACGAGGACGCGGTGCGCAAGCAGGCCCTCGCCTCCGTCGAGACGGTGCACGACGTGGCGGAGCGGATCGTGAACGGCTCCGAGTGGGACGTCGTCTGGTACGAGCGCCACGACCGGTTCGGGGCGTCCCTGCGGGTCGCGCCGATGTCGGTGTCCGGGCTGCTGCGCGAGAAGCTCTTCACGGACCGCTCCGTCGTCCTCACCTCGGCGACGCTGAAGCTGGGCGGCGACTTCAACGGCGTCGGCGCGTCCCTCGGCCTGGCACCGGAGGGCACGGAGGGCGAGGACACCCCGCAGTGGAAGGGCGTCGACGTCGGCTCCCCCTTCGACTACCGCAAGCAGGGCATCCTCTACGTCGCCAAACACCTTGCCCGGCCGGCCAGGGACGGGGACCGGGGCGACATGCTGGACGAGCTGACGGAGCTGATCCAGGCCGCCGGCGGTCGCACGCTGGGGCTGTTCTCGTCGATGCGGGCCGCACAGCTCGCCGCCGAGGAGCTGCGCACGCGCATCCCCGAGTTCCCGATCCTGCTCCAGGGCGAGGAGACCCTCGGTGAGCTGATCAAGAACTTCGCCGCCGACCCGCGGACGTGTCTGTTCGGCACGTTGTCGCTGTGGCAGGGCGTCGACGTGCCCGGCCCCAGCTGCCAGCTGGTCGTCATGGACAAGATCCCCTTCCCGCGCCCCGACGACCCGCTGATGAGCGCCCGCCAGAAGGACGTCGAGGACAAGGGCGGCAACGGGTTCATGGCTGTCGCGGCCACCCATGCGGCGCTGCTCATGGCCCAGGGCGCGGGCCGCCTCGTCCGGGCGACGGGGGACCGCGGCGTGGTCGCCGTACTGGATCAGCGGCTGGCCACCGCCCGGTACGGCAGCTATCTGAAGGCCTCGCTGCCCGACTTCTGGTACACGACGGACCGCAACCAGGTCCGCCGCTCGCTGGCGGCGATCGACGCGACGGCGAAGCAGAAGGAGTCCGAGACGCGGCAGGAGTCGGAGAAGGCGGAGCCCGAGTAGTCGGTGCAGGCGCAGGGCCCCCTGGGCACGTGCAGGGCCCCGGAACCGGCGCAGGGGTTCCGGGGCCCGGTCAAGGGGGGCGGGAGAGGTGTGCCCGCCCGGTGGCGCCGCGTCAGACGCGGCGCAGGACGGCCACCACCTTGCCGAGGATGGTGGCCTCGTCACCCGGGATCGGCTCGTAGGCCGAGTTGTGGGGGAGCAGCCAGACATGGCCGTCCTCGCGCTTGAAGCGCTTGACGGTGGCCTCGCCCTCCAGCATGGCGGCCACGATGTCGCCGTTCTCGGCGACGGGCTGACGGCGGACCGTGACCCAGTCGCCGTCGCAGATCGCGGCCTCGATCATCGAGTCGCCGACGACCTTCAGCACGAACAGCTCACCGTCACCGACGAGCTGCCGGGGCAGCGGGAACACGTCCTCGACGGACTCCTCGGCGAGGATCGGGCCACCGGCGGCGATCCGGCCGACGAGCGGGACGTACGACGCGGCCGGCTTGCCCGCGGTGTCCGTGGGCTGCACCGACACGGACTGGTCGGAACCGCGCACCTCGTAGGCGCGGGGCCTGTGCGGGTCGCGGCGCAGGAAGCCCTTGCGTTCGAGAGCCATCAGCTGGTGCGCGACGGACGAGGTGCTGGAGAGGCCGACGGCCTGTCCGATCTCCCGCATCGACGGCGGGTAGCCGCGCCGCTGGACGGAGTCGCGGATCACCTCGATCACCCGGCGTTGCCGGTCGGTGAGTCCCGAGCTGTCCGCCCTGATGCCTGGAGGTCGGCCTGGCAGGGAGCGCTTGTGCGTCTCGGGGTTGGCGGCTTCGTTCATCGCATGCACCGGCTCGAGTCGGCCCTGGGGGCGGTCCTGGGCAGTGATGATGGCACTGTCTGCGGTGGTGGTCACGTCGGCCCCTCTCGATGGTCTCCCTGCTGCACAACGGTAGTTGCTTTCGAAAGGTTGCGCCAAACACACGTTCGAGTGAAAAAACGTGGATCCGCTGACTTGATCACGGCTCCGGGTGTAGGGCTTCGTCATATTTGGCGGGAGGGCAAAACAGCCCATTGCTGTACGCTTCCCCGCCGGGGCGATGACCTCGGGGATCGCCCTCAGTCTGCCATCCGGCGCACCGCCGGCCGGGTGTCGGTGCGGTTCTG
Organism: Streptomyces mangrovisoli; assembly: GCF_000974985.2. GTDB lineage: Bacteria > Actinomycetota > Actinomycetes > Streptomycetales > Streptomycetaceae > Streptomyces > Streptomyces mangrovisoli. The sequence continues at coordinate 60,129 of NZ_LAVA02000073.1, forward strand.
CGCGGGAGTCTCACGGCTCCCCCGTGCGGCGCCCACGCTATCCCCGTATGTGGCGTGTGACATTGCGCGTGCACTCGCGTGTTCGGCGTGTCGCGGGCCACCGCGACCCCCTCGCGTCGCGCGTGCGCGCGGGGCGACGCGTGTGCCCGCGGGCGTAGCGGCCCGCCGCTCGCGGCCGCCCGGGACGGCGTGTGTCCGATCTCGCGTGGCGCCCGTCCGGCACCCTCGCGCGCGTCGGCAAAGCCTCGCGTGGCGGTCGCAAACGGGATGGCCGGCGGCGCGGTGCGGGGGCCCGGATCCGGGCCCCGGATCCGCCCGGACCCCGGTCTCCGCAGGTCCCGAGGGGCCTCGCGGCCCGCGACACGCGGTGTCGCCTCGCCGTATGAACCAATCCCCACATCTAGTGGTTGGATGGCTACAGCAGCCCACAAGTTGTGTTTTTGCTGGACCCCCTGGGTCTCCGCGGTCCCTCGGATCGCCTATGCTTGAGGCTGCTTCGAGGGACCCGAGAGGTCCGGCGAGGCCATTGAGTCTGCTGTGAGGAGGGATGGAGCCCATGCACTGCCCCTTCTGCAGGCACCCCGACAGCCGCGTGGTCGACAGCCGTACGACCGACGACGGCACATCGATCCGCAGGCGCCGCCAGTGCCCCGACTGCTCCCGTCGTTTCACGACCGTGGAGACGTGCTCGCTCATGGTGGTCAAGCGGTCCGGGGTCACCGAACCGTTCAGCCGTACCAAGGTCATCAATGGCGTGCGCAAGGCATGTCAGGGACGGCCTGTCACCGAGGACGCACTCGCCCTGCTCGGCCAGCGGGTCGAAGAGGCCGTGCGGGCCACCGGGAGCGCCGAGCTGACCACCCACGACGTGGGCCTGGCCATACTCGGCCCGTTGCAGGAACTCGACCTGGTCGCCTATCTGCGCTTCGCCTCCGTCTACCGGGCGTTCGACTCGCTCGACGACTTCGAGGCGGCCGTCGCGGAGCTGCGACAGGCGACGCGGGACCCCGCCGCGGACGATGACGACGCGGGAGCGGGGAGCCGGGAGGACCACGGGCCCGGGAGGACCGCGCAGGTCCCCGAGCCCGTCCACGCCGCCGACTGACCAGCGGGCCGGAACCGGGCCGGTGGGCACCGGAGCCGGCCGGGCGGCGGCGGACGAGAAGACCTGTTGCGGGCGGCAGTTGAGGGTGCCCGCAGCACCAGACAGAACACCGTGCCACGGGAACAACGGGGCACTTCAGGGCGTTTTTGCCCGTACAGGGAGGCGGCATGACAGAGACGGCGAGCGGTCCGGCACGGAGTTCCCGGGCCAAGGGCCCGAAGGCGGCCAAGGGACTGCACATCGAGCGCATCCACACCACCCCCGGCGTGCACCCGTACGACGAGGTGGCCTGGGAGCGCCGTGACGTCGTCATGACCAACTGGCGCGACGGCTCGGTCAACTTCGAGCAGCGCGGCGTCGAGTTCCCCGACTTCTGGTCGGTGAACGCGGTCAACATCGTCACCAGCAAGTACTTCCGGGGTGCCGTCGGCACCCCGCAGCGCGAGACCGGCCTCCGTCAGCTGATCGACCGCATCGTGAAGACGTACCGGAAGGCCGGCGAGGACCACAAGTACTTCGCCTCGCCCGCCGACGCCGAGATCTTCGAGCACGAGCTCGCGTACGCCCTCCTGCACCAGATCTTCAGCTTCAACAGCCCCGTCTGGTTCAACGTCGGCACCCCGCAGCCGCAGCAGGTCTCCGCGTGCTTCATCCTGTCCGTCGACGACTCCATGGAGTCGATCCTCGACTGGTACAAGGAAGAGGGAATGATCTTCAAGGGCGGCTCCGGCGCCGGCCTGAACCTCTCCCGCATCCGCTCCTCCAAGGAGCTGCTCTCCTCGGGCGGCAACGCCTCCGGCCCGGTCTCCTTCATGCGCGGCGCCGACGCCTCCGCCGGCACCATCAAGTCCGGTGGCGCCACCCGCCGCGCGGCCAAGATGGTCATCCTCGACGTCGACCACCCCGACATCGAGAACTTCATCGAGACCAAGGTGAAGGAGGAGGAGAAGATCCGCGCCCTGCGCGACGCGGGCTTCGACATGGACCTGGGCGGCGACGACATCACGTCCGTCCAGTACCAGAACGCCAACAACTCGGTCCGCGTGAACGACGAGTTCATGAAGGCCGTCGAGCAGGGCGGGAAGTTCGGCCTCCGCGCGCGGATGACCGGCGAGGTCATCGAGGAGGTCGACGCCAAGTCCCTCTTCCGCAAGATGGCCGAGGCCGCCTGGGCGTGCGCCGACCCGGGCATCCAGTACGACGACACCATCAACCAGTGGCACACCTGCCCGGAGTCCGGCCGTATCAACGGCTCGAACCCGTGCAGCGAGTACATGCACCTGGACAACACGTCCTGCAACCTCGCGTCGCTGAACCTGATGAAGTTCCTCAAGGACGACGGCAAGGGCCACCAGTCCTTCGAGTCCGAGCGCTTCGCCAAGGTCGTCGAACTCGTCATCACCGCGATGGACATCTCCATCTGCTTCGCGGACTTCCCGACCGAGAAGATCGGCGAGAACACCCGCGCCTTCCGCCAGCTCGGCATCGGCTACGCCAACCTCGGCGCCCTGCTGATGGCGACCGGCCACGCCTACGACTCCGACGGCGGCCGCGCCCTCGCCGGTGCCATCACCTCCCTGATGACCGGCACCGCCTACAAGCGCTCCGCCGACCTCGCCGCGGTCGTCGGCCCGTACGACGGCTACGCCCGCAACGCCACCGCGCACAACCGCGTCATGAAGCAGCACGCCGACGCGAACACCGCGGCCGTGCGCGTGGACGACCTGGACACCCCGATCTGGGCCGCGGCCACCGAGGCCTGGCAGGACGTGCAGCGTCTCGGCGAGAAGAACGGTTTCCGTAACGCGCAGGCGTCCGTCATCGCGCCGACCGGCACCATCGGTCTCGCGATGTCCTGCGACACCACCGGCCTCGAGCCCGACCTCGCCCTGGTCAAGTTCAAGAAGCTGGTCGGCGGCGGCTCGATGCAGATCGTCAACGGCACCGTCCCGCAGGCCCTGCGCCGCCTGGGCTACCAGGAGGAGCAGATCGAGGCGATCGTCGCCCACATCGCCGAGCACGGCAATGTGATCGACGCCCCCGGCCTCAAGCCCGAGCACTACGAGGTGTTCGACTGCGCCATGGGCGAGCGCTCCATCTCCGCGATGGGCCACGTCCGCATGATGGCCGCGATCCAGCCCTGGATCTCCGGCGCCCTCTCCAAGACGGTCAACCTGCCGGAGACGGCGACCGTCGAGGACGTCGAGGAGGTCTACTTCGAGGCGTGGAAGATGGGCGTCAAGGCGCTCGCCATCTACCGCGACAACTGCAAGGTCGGCCAGCCCCTCTCCGCGAAGACCAAGGAGAAGGAGAAGGCCGAGGTGACCGCCAAGGCCGAGGACACCATCCGTACCGCGGTCGAGAAGGTCGTCGAGTACCGCCCGGTCCGCAAGCGCCTCCCGAAGGGACGTCCCGGCATCACCACGTCCTTCACCGTCGGCGGCGCCGAGGGCTACATGACCGCCAACTCCTACCCGGACGACGGTCTCGGCGAGGTCTTCCTGAAGATGTCCAAGCAGGGTTCCACCCTCGCCGGCATGATGGACGCCTTCTCCATCGCGGTCTCCGTCGGCCTCCAGTACGGCGTGCCGCTGGAGACGTACGTCTCGAAGTTCACCAACATGCGCTTCGAGCCGGCCGGCATGACGGACGACCCGGACGTGCGGATGGCGCAGTCGATCGTCGACTACATCTTCCGCCGCCTGGCGCTGGACTTCCTGCCCTTCGAGACGCGCTCCGCGCTCGGCATCCACTCCGCCGAGGAGCGTCAGCGCCACCTGGAGACGGGTTCGTACGAGCCCGCCGACGACGAGGTGGACGTCGAGGGCCTGGCCCAGTCCGCCCCGCGTGCCCAGGAGCTGAAGGCCGTCGCCACCCCGAAGGCCGAGATCGAGACCGTGGCGCCGCCCGCCCCCCGGCAGGCCCACACCAGCGCCGAACTGGTCGAGATGCAGCTCGGCATCCAGGCCGACGCCCCGCTCTGCTTCTCCTGCGGCACCAAGATGCAGCGCGCCGGCTCCTGCTACATCTGCGAGGGCTGCGGCTCCACGAGCGGCTGCAGCTGATCCGACGGCCTGAGGGCCACCGAGTGACCCGCGAGGCGGGGAGACCTTCACCGAGGTCTCCCCGCCTCGCGGCGCTTCCCGGGCCTTTTCCGTCCCGGGTGGCGGCCCGGCGTCGTAGCCTCCGGGCATGGTCATGACGCAGTGGCACGACGGTGGGATCGAGGAACAAGGCGGGGTGGACGTCGCGCTCGGGCGGCTCGTCGACGGTCTGCGGGCGGTTGATCCGCAGGTGCGGGACGACGGGGCGTATCTCGCCGCCGTGCGCTGGATACCGGGGATGCGGACGCAGGAGCGCTGCGAGCTGGGGGACCGGGTCGCGGGGCTGTTCGCGGACCCCGCCGTCCAGGCCCGTGCCTTCGCGCCCCTGGTCCTCGCGCGGATCGCCGACGCGGGGGACTGGCGGGACCCGTGGTGGCGGGCCTTCGCCGACTGGTACCCCGCGGAGACCGACCTGCGCGGCCACGATCCCGTACTGGGCTGGGTGCACGCCGTCGCGCACGGCGCCGACCTGCTGGCGGCGCTCGCCCGCCGGCCGGGCCAGGACCCCGTTCCGCTCGCCGAGTCGGCCGTCGCCCGCCTGCTCGCTCCCACGGACCATGTCCTCGACGCGCAGGAGGACGACCGGGTCGCCTACGCCCTCGCCCGCGTCCTGAGCCGCCCCGACCTCACCGAGGAGCAGTCCGTGCGCTGGCTGGAGCCCGTCGCGCGGGCCTTCGCCACGGGCGAGCCGGGACCCGTCCCGGCCTGGGCCTCCAACACCATGCGCACCCTGCGGATGCTCTACGTCGTCGCCGACCGCGGCCTGCGGACCCGCGGCACGGAGGAGCCCCTCCGGCACCTCACCCACCGCACGGCGGTCCTGGAGGCACTGGGGGAGACCCTCGCGATCGTCGCGCCCTGGTCGGGGTGAGCGTCCGCGCCGGGCGGTCGGGGCCCTCGGGCGGCGGGTCCGTCGGGCGTCAGGTCCGGAGGGCGGTCAGTACGGTCGGGCGGTCGGAACGGTTGGGCGGTCAGGTCCGGCGCGCGGCCAGGTCCGTCGGGCGGTCAGGTGAGGCGGGCGCGGCCCATCACCCGGGTGAAGAGTGCCGGATCGTCCTCGTAGCCGTACACGCCGGGGCGGAGGGCCCAGCCCCCGGAGCCGTCGCGGGCGAACTCCGCCACCGTCGCCGCCGTAGCGCCGAGGACCGCGCCGAAGTCGTCCTCGGCGAGCACGTTCCAGCCCTCCCGCACCCGCACCGCCGGATTGAGCACGCCGACGAACGTACGGTCGGCGTCCCGCTGCTGGATGACGACACCGACCACCACGCGCGTGTACCGCTCGTCGAGCCGGTCCAGTTCGAGCGTCATGACCTCGTCCCAGCCGAAGCCCTTGCCGTCCTTGCTGTCCCGGTTGAGGAAGATCGTGCCGTCGGGCGAACGGCTGTCGAAGTGCACCACATAGACCGGAGCCCCATACGGATCGGCCGATGTGTATGTTGCGGCCACGATGTCCAGATCGGTGGGCGGCTGTCCTGCCGGACTGGGGTCCCACTTCAGCGCCACCTCGACCTTGCGGATCCCCTTGCTGAGGCCGTCGACCACGTCTCCCCTTCCCCGTGCGCCTCGCGCCAACTGCCGGACGGTCAAAGGCTCTTCATCCATCGTGCCACGTCCACCGGGCCGTCCGCGGCACCGCATCCCGCCGGAGCGTGACGGAGGCCACGCGCCTGGCCGTACGATGGCGCGGTGCTGGTCAAGTGGATTCGCTGCACCGTGGTGGACCGCCGCGGTTTCGAGCGGGGGCAGCGGAAGTGGGCGGGGCTTCTGGGGGAGCCTGGGTTTCGCGGGCAGGGCGGGGGCTGGAGCCGCGGACGGCCCGGGGTGGCGCACGTCTTCGCCTTCTGGGAGAGCCGCGCCTTCTACGACTCCTTCATGGCGCGTTCCCACGACCGGCTCGCCGCCGCGCAGTCCGGCACGTTCAAGGACAGCCAGGTCAAGCTGTTCGAGTACCGCTTCGACGTGAAGACCGGCTTCGAGCCGCGCTTCACCGACAGCGACCTCATCCGTGTGGCGCTCTGCCGCATCCACGAGGAACGCGTCGAGCACTTCACCCTGATGCAGGAGAAGGTCTGGAACCCGGCGATGGCCGGCTCCCCGGGCATGATCCGCGGACTGTTCGCCGAGGCGCCGGGCCACGAGTTCATGGTCCTGTCGATGTGGCACTCGCTCTCCGAGCACGGCAAGTACCGCACCGAGCGGGTGGAACGGCTCGCGCTGCGCGCCCAGACGGAGGCGGACGTCGCGGCCCTCACAGGGGACATAGTCGAGCTGGAGCCGACCTGGACGGTGTGAGACCGGCTCCGGCTCCCCGGCGCCCAGGTACGTGCGGCCGGCGTCTGCCTCCGGAAGGAGCGCGGAGTACGGAGGCGCGCGGTCGTACCCGAGGTGCCCGGTCGTGCCCGCAGCGCCCGGTCGTGCCCGCGGCGCCTGGTCGTGCCCGAGGCGCCCGGTCGTATCCGAGGTGCGCGGTCTCCGCCTGTTACCGGGGGTTCAGGTGCAAGATTTGTGTGACCTGCACTGTATAAGGCCCGTACGAGTGCTCGATCGGGCCCGACCCGATCTAGGGTTTTGGCATGGCACGACCACGGCGCATCGTCCTTGTCCGGCACGGCGAGTCCACGGGCAACATTGACGACTCCGTGTACGAGCGCGAGCCCGACCACGCACTGGCACTGACCGACCGCGGCTGGCAGCAGGCCGAGGAGACCGGCAAGACCCTGCGCGAGTTGTTCGGCCAGGAACAGGTGAGCGTCTACGTCTCCCCCTACCGCCGCACCCACGAGACCCTCCGCGCCTTCCACCTCGACCCCGACCTGATACGCGTCCGCGAGGAACCCCGGCTGCGCGAGCAGGACTGGGGAAACTGGCAGGACCGCGACGACGTACGCCTCCAGAAGGCCTACCGCGACGCCTACGGCCACTTCTTCTACCGCTTCGCCCAGGGCGAGTCCGGCGCCGACGTCTACGACCGCGTCGGCAACTTCCTCGAGAGCCTCTTCCGCAGCTTCGAGGCCCCCGACCACCCGCCGAACGTGCTGCTCGTCACCCACGGCCTCGCCATGCGGCTGTTCTGCATGCGCTGGTTCCACTGGACGGTCGCCGACTTCGAATCGCTCCAGAACCCCGGGAACGCCGAGATGCGGATGCTCGTTCTCGGGGACGACGACCGCTACACGCTGAACAGGCCGTTTGAACGATGGTGTGATCCCGAGCCGTACGGAATTACCGGATAAGGGCGGAATTGCCGGATGACTTTCGGATCACCGGATAGCTTTCGGATCACCGGATAGAGTGGCAGGGCGATGACCGCACATTCCTCGTACGAAGGACGCCTGGAGCGCGCCCTGGCCAGCCTGCGCGGACTGGCGGTGGGGGACGCCCTCGGCTCGCAGTTCTTCGTCCCGGCGCACTATCCGCTGCTCAAGCGGCGCGAGCTGCCGCAGGGCCCCTGGCAGTGGACGGACGACACCGAGATGGCCTGCTCGGTGGTGGCCGTGCTCGCCGCCCACCACCGCATCGACCAGGACGCCCTGGCGCTGTCCTTCGCCCACCACCACGACTTCGACCGCGGGTACGGCCCCGCCGTGAACCGGCTGCTGCGGCTCGTGCGGGAGGGCGGCGACTGGCGAGAACTGTCCGCGGCCCTCTTCAACGGCCAGGGCTCCTGGGGCAACGGCGCCGCCATGCGCATCGCCCCCCTGGGCGCCTGGTACGCGGACGACCCCGAGCAGGCGACCCACCAGGCGGAGATCTCCGCCTACCCGACCCACCAGCACCGCGAGGCCGTCGTCGGGGCCATGGCCGTCGCCGCGGCCGCCGCGCTGGCCGCCGCGCCGGACGGCCCGCCCAAGCCCGGAGCCCTCCTCGACGGCGTGATCGCCCTCGTCCCGAGGAGCGCGGTCGGCCAGGGCCTGCGCCGCGCCAGAGACATGCTCGACTACGGCGACGCGGCCACCGTCGCCGCCGTCCTGGGCTGCGGCCGTCGTACGTCCGCCCACGACACCGTTCCGTTCGCCCTGTGGTCCGCCGCGCGGGCCCTCGGCGACTACGAGTCGGCGTTCTGGACGACCGCCCAGGTCGGCGGCGACGTGGACACCACCTGCGCCATCGTGGGCGGAGTCCTCGCGGGCGCGGAGACCGGCGCCCCGCCGCCCGAGTGGGACACGCGGACGGAGGAGCTGCCGGAGTGGGTCGCGGGGGCCGCCGGCCGGTAGGGGGCGGTTGCCGGGGTGCGGCGTGCGGGCCGCGGCCGGTGGGAGGCGGTCGCTCGCGTGTGGGGTGGGGGCCGCGGCCCCGTTCCGTCGCGCATCCCGTCCCCCGTCCCGGCCTCTGCGCTCAGCCCAGCCCGGCTCCCGCGGTGCCGCTCAGTGCCTCCAGGTCGCTGCGGCGCACCTTGATCACCAGCCAGGCGGTGGCGAGCGCCAGCACGGCCATCGCGGCGGCCGGGACGAACGCGGTCGCGATGCCGTGCGCGAGCACCTCGTGGCTCCAGGGCGCGGGCAGCTGATGCGTCTTGGCGAACGCGGCCTTCTGTTCCGCCGAACCCGTGGCGAGGAACTTCGGCAGCTGCTTGCGCGCCTCGTCGTCGGCGGCGGAGCCGAACACGGTGGTGAGGATGGACAGACCGAGCGAACCACCCACCTGCTGCGTGGCGTTGAGGAGCCCGGAAGCGGCCCCTGCCTCGTGCGGGGCGACGCCGGAGACGGCCGTGACCGTGACGGTGACGAAGTTCAGCCCCATGCCGAAGCCGAAGACCAACATCGGCCCGAGGACCCCGCCGACGTAGGAGCTGCCGGGGTCGATGAAGCTCTGCCAGGTCAGCCCGGCCACCACGAGCGCCGAGCCGGTCAGCATGAACGGCTTCGGGCCGAGCGTCGGCAGGAACCGCTGCGACAGACCCGCGCCGACGGCGATCGCCACCGTCACCGGCAGGAAGGCGAGCCCCGCCTTGATGGGGCTGTAGCCCAGCACGTTCTGCACGAACAGCACGATGTAGAAGAACATCCCGAACATCGCCGCGGCGAGGCTCAGCATGATCACGTACGTGCCGGAGCGGTTGCGGTCGGCGAACATCCTGAGCGGCGTGATCGGTTCCTTCGCCCGCATCTCGATGAACGCGAAGGCCAGCAGCAGCACGAGTGCGGCGCCGAAGGAGCCGAGGGTCAGCCCGTCGCGCCAGCCCTGTTCCGCGGCGCGGATGAAGCCGTACACCAGGGACGCCATGCCCAGCGTCGAGGTCATCGCCCCCGCGATGTCGAAGCGCCCGGGGTGCCGTTCGGACTCGTTGATGTACAGCGGGGTGAGGGCCGCGATCAGCACGCCGATCGGCACGTTGACGAAGAGCACCCAGCGCCAGTCGAGCCACTCGGTGAGCATCCCGCCGGCCAGGAGTCCGATCGCGCCGCCGCCCGCCGAGACCGCCGCGAAGACGCCGAACGCCCGGTTGCGTTCCGGGCCTTCGGGGAACGTGGTGGTGATGAGCGCCAGCGAGGTGGGCGACGCGATCGCCCCGCCCACGCCCTGGAGGGCGCGCGCCGCCAGCAACTGCCAGGGCTCCTGCGCGAGTCCGCCGAGCAGCGAGGCGAACGTGAAGAGCAGGATGCCGCTCATGAACACCCGGCGGCGGCCCAGGATGTCCCCCGCGCGGGCGCCGAGCAGCAGCAGGCCGCCGAAGGTGAGGGTGTAGGCGCTGACCACCCACGTGAGGTCGGTGGTGCTGAAACTGAGCGCGTCTTGAATGTGCGGCAGAGCGATGTTCACAATCGTCGCGTCGAGGACCACCATGAGTTGGCAGGCCGCGATGACGGTGAGCGCGATGCCGGGATGCCCCTCCCGGCGGGCCGCACCGGGTTTCTGGTTCCTGATCAGCTGAGAGGTTGTCACCTTGAGTCCCCCACAAGAGCGTTAGTGAACGGTCGCGTTCACTGCCGAGTCAACGGTAGTGAGCCCCCATAGGGAACGCAAGCGTTCACTTGACTTCTCGCCGTACGGCAACTCCCCCTCGCTGCCCTACGTCGTGTCGCTGCCCCACGTCGTGCCCGCCGCTGGAGAATCCCCGCTCCCCCGCTCCGCTGGAGAACAAAGATGGTTGCCTCGCACTGGACGGCCGCCCCCGCTCGGACGGCCTCCCTACGACGGCGTGGTGCCGTGCTCGAACGCGCGATCCTGGAAGCCGCGCTGGAGCAGCTCGGCACGGTCGGCTGGAACGGCCTCACCATGGAAGGCGTCGCCGCCGGCGCCCAGACCGGCAAGGCCGCCGTCTACCGGCGCTGGCCCTCCAAGGAGGACCTCGTCGCCGACGCGCTGCGGGCCGGACTGCCGCGCCTGGACGCCGCCCCCGACCGTGGAAGCGTCCGCGAGGACCTGCTGGCGCTCTGCCGTCAGGCGCGCGAGGCGATGTACTCGCGTCCCGGGCTCGCCCTCCGATCGATCATTCACGAATGCGACCCGATCCAGGCCGAACGCTTCCATGGACTGATCTTCAAGGGCGTCGTGGAGCCGACCATCGGACTGCTGCGACAGATCATCAACCGTGGAATCGAGCGGGGCGAGGTGCGCGGCGACGCGTCGAACAGCTATGTCTTCGACGCCGTCCCCGCGATGATGATGTACCGGTCGAAGATGTGCGCCAGCGAATGGAGCGACGGTGATCTCGAGGAGATGATCGACCAGCTGATGCTGCCGCTGCTGCGGCCGACCGGTCCCTGAGAGCGGGGGCCCGCCGCCCCGTCCCGGCCTGCGGGAACCGTCCGGTGACCCCGGAGGGGGGCCAGGGTGTCGCGCCGTCCTTCCGGCGGCGTACTCTGAGGTCGCCATGCCGTACGAACCACCCACCCACACCGTCGAGCGCTCCCTTCGCGCCACGACCGGGGCGAAGATCATTGCCGGTGTCGACGAGGTGGGGCGCGGCGCCTGGGCCGGCCCCGTCACCGTCTGCGCGGCGGTCACCGGACTGCGCCGGCCCCCCGAGGGACTCACGGACTCCAAACTGCTCACCGTCAAGCGGCGCACCGCGCTCGCGGACATACTCCAGCAGTGGGTGACCTCCTACGCCCTCGGACACGCCTCGCACGAGGAGATCGACGACCTGGGCATGACGGCCGCTCTGCGGCTCGCCGCGGTGCGCGCCCTGGAAGCCCTCCCGGTCCGCCCCGACGCGGTGATCCTCGACGGCAAGCACGACTACCTCGGCGCCCCCTGGCGGGTCCGCACGGTGATCAAGGGCGACCGGTCGTGCGTGGCCGTCGCGGCGGCCTCGGTGATCGCCAAGGTTCAGCGCGACAAAATGATGGCCGAACTGGGCATCGACCATGCAGACTTCGGTTTTGCGGACAATGCCGGGTATCCCTCACCCGTGCACAAGGCCGCACTGGAGGAGCGGGGCCCCACCCCGTACCACCGGTTGTCGTGGGCGTATCTTGATGCGCTGCCCCAGTGGCGGCACCTCAAGAAGGCCCGCAGCTGGGCGGACGCGAGTGTTCCGGAGATCGAAGGTCAGCTCGGCTTCGACTTCTGACCACTCCGCTCGCATTGATGTGCCACCCCCTGGCGCGATGCGCACCAACGTTTGATAAACATCAGCTCATGCCTCTCAGTCCCGAGGAGCCCCCGATTCACGAGAGTGCCCAGGGTCCCCGCGCCACCCCGGCCGCCGGCCGTACCGCGCCGACCCCCCGCCCCGTACCCGGACCGCGCCCCGCGGCTCCGCCGCGTCCCGGTCGCCCCGGCCCCCTGCGGCCCACGCCTCCGGTGCAACGCACACCGCGTGACGTGACCACGGTCAAGCCTGGGCCCTCGGGTCCGGCCGCTCCCGCCGCGCCCGCCCCGGGCCCGGCGACCCCCCAGATCCAGCTGATCCCGGCGTCGGTCGAGGGTGCCCTCGACGCCGCCGAGGAAGCAGTGGACCTGCTGCTGGACTCGGGCCGTGCCCCCGGCGACCTGCTGGTGATCACCACCGGCGAGCCGCACCCGTGGGCCGCGCACGAACTGTCCTTCGGCGAACCCTCCTACTGGGCGCAGCACGACGCGCGTGACGACGTCTTCTACCTGGACGCCGCCGCCGCGGGCCGAGCCGCGACCCGTCCCGTGGTCGTCGTCGCCGTCAACGGCGGACCCGACACCACCGCTGCCACCGCCCTCCCTCTGGCGCTTGCCAGGGCCGGCGCCCTGCTGATCGTCTGCGGCGACCCGCAGAAGGTCAACGCGGTGCTCGGCGCAGGGGTCTGAGCCTCCCCGGAGACATCCGGGACGCTCGGGCTCACCGCGCGGTGACCGACGCAGCCGCGCGGGCAGTATCGGCACGGTGGGCCCTTCGGCATGTCCGGACGTCGTGCGACCGGGCGGCGCGTCGCGAAGTGACCGGTGTGCTGGTGCCGTGCGCCCGATCGGCGCGTGCCCGCCCGCCGTGCGAGTGGCTGGTGCCCTGGTTGGTGGCTGGCTGGTTGGCGTGCGCTTCCGTCCCGTCGGACCCGGCGTGGCGGGGGTGTGCCCGTCCCACGGCGGCTGATCAGCCGCCGTGTCCGGGATCGCCGGTGGCGGACTCGTCGGGACAACGAGCGGGTACCGCCGCATGGTTCCCGTTTGCCACTGCCGACTTCCCCCGTGTGTCGACCGGTCGTGCGGGTCCGCTCAGCGCGCCGCGGCGCGCCGCAGGACCTCCGACATGGCGCCACCGGTGCGCGGCAGCGGGACAGGAGCCTGCGTCAGCGTGAAGGACTCCGGCGCCGAGTCCGAACTCGGGCGGCGGCCGCCCCGGCCCTCGCCCAGCACCTGCCACCCGTCACGGGTCAGGGTTATGTACGCCCCGCACCGCAGCCCGTGCAGGGTGCACGCGTCACGCAGACCCCACATCCACGCGCCGTCCTCCTCCGTCCAACGACCGTCGCCCTCGCGGCAGTAGAGCAGCACGGCGGTGCGCACCGGCGTGCGGCGGCGCAGATCGTGCGGGATCACTCTGCGCAGCTGCGACAGCAGGGCGTTGCGGAACATCCAGCCGTCGGCGGGCGTGGCACGCCGCGTGAACGACGCGCTGGCGCACAGCCGTTCCTCCGAGTCGAAGACCGCCACGATCGCCGTGGTCGGTTCGGGGCGATGGCGTGCGTGCAGCCCGCTGACCACCTCGCGCGGGTCACGCAGCAAGGGGATGCCTGCAGCGGCCCATTCCGCAGGTTCGAGAAGACGGTTGGCGGACGCGGCGGACGCGGACGTCGACAAGGGCGCCGCCGAGGACGGAGCGAATCCGAAGGTCACGTTCCTCCCTTCGGCTACGCGCCCACACGGGGGGCGGGGTGGAATTCGGGGGAGCGCACGCCGCAGCAGAGCCCTACCGGGGGTGACGGACGGGCTGCACGGGGAGCGGACCCCAATTCTTCCTGCCGAATGGGGATGCGGCAACGAGCAAAGTGGGCTGACGGTTGTTATCTGGTGGTGCGTGCCTTATATCCCTCCCCTCAATTTGCCACCCGACAGCCCTTGAGACGCTTCGCGGCGCCCGGCGGTCGGGCGGTCAGCCCTGCACGGCCAGGACCAGCGGCAACACGCCCTCGGCGCCCGCTCCCATGAGCAGTCTGGCGGCTACAGCGAGTGTCCAACCGGTCTCCGTGTAGTCGTCCACGAGCAGTACCGGGCCCGGCGTCCCGGCGAGCGCGGACGCGAGAGCGGGCGGCACCGTGAGAGCCCCGTCGAGCGCCTTCAGGCGCTGCGCGCTGTTGCTCCGCGACATCGGTGGCGCGTCGCCGCCGTACTCCACGCCGCCCAGCAGGGGCAGCCTGCCGACCTGCGCGATGTGCTCTCCCAGCGAGCGGATCAGCCGGGGCCGGGTGCGCGAGGCGATGGTGACGACTCCCACCGGGCGCGGCGGGGCCCCGTCCGCGCCGGCGGCCCAGCCGCCCGGCCCCTTCGCCCAGCCCGCGAGGACGTCCACCACGGCCCGCGCGACATCGTCCGGAACAGGTCCGTCGGCGGCCCCGGGCGCCAGCATCGGCCGCAGCCGATTGCCCCAGCCGATGTCCGAGAGCCTCCCCACGGCCCGGCCCGCGCCCGCCTGCTCGCGGGGCGGGATACGGCCCTTGAGGTCGATGCCGATCGCCGGCAGCCCGGTCGGCCACATGCGGCGCGGCTCCACCTCGACACCGGCCCGGCCCAGATCCGCGCGGGCGGCGTCCACCGACCCCGTCGACGTGTCCGCCGTGAAGCGGGCCCCCGCGCAGTTGTCGCAGCGGCCGCACGGCTTCGCGCCCTCGTCGTCCAGCTGACGCTGGAGGAACTCCATGCGGCACTCCGCCGTCGTCGCGTACTCCCGCATGGCCTGCTGCTCGGCCTTGCGCTGCCGCGCCACCCACGCGTACCGCTCGGTGTCGTACGTCCACGGCCGGCCGGTCGCGACCCAGCCGCCCTTGACCCGGTGCACCGCCCCGTCGACGTCGAGGACCTTGAGCATCGTCTCCAGACGTGAGCGGCGCAGCTCCACCAGCGGCTCCAGGGCGGGCAGCGACAGCGGGCGCTCCGCGTGGGAGAGCACGTCCAGGGTGCGGCGCACCAACTCCTCGGGCGGGAACGCGAGCGACGCGAAGTACTCCCAGATCGCCTCGTCCTCCTTCCCCGGCAGGAGCAGCACCTCGGCGTGCTCCACACCGCGTCCGGCGCGGCCCACCTGCTGGTAGTAGGCGATGGGGGAGGACGGGGAGCCGAGGTGCACCACGAAGCCGAGGTCGGGCTTGTCGAAGCCCATGCCGAGCGCGGAGGTGGCGACCAGGGCTTTGACCTTGTTCGCGAGCAGGTCGTCCTCCGCCTGCTGCCGCTCGGCGTTCTCCGTCCGCCCCGTGTAGGCCGCCACCGTGTGCCCGCGCTGGCGCAGGAAGGCGGTCACCTCCTCCGCCGCCGCGACGGTGAGCGTGTAGATGATGCCCGAGCCTGGCAGGTCGTCGAGATGGTCCGCCAGCCACGCCATCCGGTGCGCCGCGTCCGGCAGCCGCAGCACGCCGAGCCGCAGGCTCTCCCGGTCCAGCGGACCGCGCAGCACCAGCGCGTCCGACGTGCCACCCGTGCCGAGCTGCTCCGCCACGTCGGCCGTCACCCTCGCGTTCGCGGTGGCCGTGGTCGCGAGCACGGGCACGCCCGGCGGGAGGTCGCCGAGCATCGTGCGCAGCCGCCGGTAGTCGGGGCGGAAGTCATGACCCCAGTCGGAGATGCAGTGCGCCTCGTCGACGACGAGCAGCCCGGTCGCGGCCGCGAGCTCCGGAAGCACCTGGTCACGGAAGTCGGGGTTGTTGAGCCGCTCCGGACTCACCAGCAGGACGTCGACCTCGCCCGCGGTGATCTCGGCGCGGACGGCCTCCCACTCCTCGGTGTTGGCCGAGTTGATCGTCCGGGCGTGGATGCCTGCGCGCGCGGCCGCCTCCACCTGGTTGCGCATGAGCGCGAGCAGCGGGGAGACGATCACGGTCGGCCCGCTGCCTCCGGCCCGCAGCAGCGAGGTCGCCACGAAGTACACGGCCGACTTGCCCCAGCCGGTGCGCTGGACGACCAGGGCCCGGCGCCCCTCGGCGACCAGCGCCTCGATCGCCCGCCACTGGTCCTCGCGCAGCCGGGCGGTGCCCGTTCCGTCCCCGACGAGCCGGGCGAGTACGGCGTCGGCCTGCGTGCGGAGGTCCGCGTTACTCGTGTGCTCCATGCGTTCCATACAACAGGACTCCACCGACAGCCGGGCGCGCCTGTGGACAAGCGAGCGCACCGCGCCGCCGTTGTCGTGTCCTTGCCCGTACTTATCCACAGGCTCAACCGGAACATCCGAATCCGCGAGATCGTCGGCGCATGACGAACCACAGCGAAACGGCAGAACCCGCCGAAAACGGCGATCGAGCCGGCTCCACGGACAGGAACGGGACGGGGGATCCGATGGGCTCGGAGAGTGCGAAGGGTATGGCGGGCGGCGTTGGTGCGGAGGGCATCGACGAGCCGGCGGGCGGAAGGGACTCGGAGGGTCCGGACGGGGCGGCGGGCGGAAGGGACTCGGAGGGTCCGGACGGGGTGGCGGGCCGGATGGGCTCGGGGCGTCCGGACGGTACGGCGGGTGTCGAGGCCGTCGTCGACCGGATCGGCTCGGCGCACGCGGACGCCTCGGCCGAAATCATTGGCTCGGTCGTTGATGAGCCGCGCGCCTCGACCGAACTCACCGGCTCCGTCGTCGACGACGCGCGCGCCGCCCTCGACCGGATCGACTCCGCCGACCACGTCACCTGCGCCGCATACCCCGGACACGACAGCACCCACCAGGTGACCCTCCGCACCCCGGCCGAACTGGCCGACGCCCTCCCCTACCTCCTCGGCTACCGCCCCGAGGACAGCATCGTCCTCGTTGCCCTCCACGACCGCGGCGGCCGCGGCCGGTTCGGCGGCCGGGCGCGGCTCGGCATCCCCGTGGGCGAGGAGGACTGGGCGGCCGCGGCCCGCCAGCTGGCCCACGGCCTGGTCACGGGCAGCGAACGCCGAGGCGTCCGCCCGGCACAGATGGTCGCGTACGTCTGCCACGAACCGGCCCGCGGCGAGACGGGCCAGGAGGTCATGGAACGCCTGCGCCCGCTCGCCCAACTGCTGCGCACCGAATGCGGCCGCCTCGACGTGCCCGTGATCGAGGCACTGTGCGTATCCGACGGGCGCTTCTGGTCCTACTGCTGCCCCAGCACGGGATGCTGCCCTCCCGAAGGCACGCCGATGGGCCTGCCCGGCACCTCCGTCCTCGCCGCCGCCGCGACCTACGCGGGACTCCAGGTGCGCGGCACCCTCAGCGAACTGCGGGCCCGCCTCCAACCCTGCGAGACCGCCGCCGCACTGGAGCAGGAGATCGTGCTCGACACCGTGAGCATGACCCTCGTCCCCCGGATCATCGAGGACACCAGCCGCGCCGAGGTGGCACGGGAGACCCTGGACCTCGCCGAACGCGTCCTGGACCGCCTCGCCGAGGCGCCGCCGGTCTCCGGCACCTTCCTCGCCGACCTCCGCGACGACGAACTGCTCACCCATGAAGAGGCCGCCGCACTCGTCCTCGGCCTCCAGGACCGGACCACCCGCGACCGCGCCGCCGAGTGGATGGAAGGACCGACGGCCGGCCCCGCGCTGCGCCTCTGGCGCGCGCTCGCCCGCCGCTGCGTCGGACCCTACGGCGAGCACGCGGCCGCACCGCTCACCCTGGCCGGCTGGGTCGCCTGGTCCACCGGTGACGATCTCGAAGCACGCGAGGCCCTGGCCATGGCCCTCGGCGCCGACCCCGGCTACCTGTTCGCGCGCCTGCTCCACCAGGCGTGCAACGAGGGCCTGGACCCGGAGTCGATCCGCCGCTGTCTGCGGGCACAGGCGTCCGGAGGCTCCGGAACGGACAGGGCGAACGGGGAAGGATCCGGGACCGGCATGGACTCGGAAGCCGACTCCTACCCACTCAGCGAACCCGAGGACGACCTCGCCCCTGAGTATGAGGACGGCCCTGAGATTGAGCCCGAGGACGGCCGCGACCTTGAGCTCGGGGACGACCTCCTCCCCGGGCCCGAGGGCGACCTCGCCCCCGAGCCCGAAGGCACCTTTGCTTCTGGGCCCGAGGACGGTCCCGGTGGCCCCCAGCCCGAATACGTCCTCACCTTTGAGTCCGTAGACGGTCGTGAGCCGGTAGACGGTCATGAGCCCGAAGTCGGCCCTGGGCCCGAGCGGATTCCCGCTCCCGTCCCCGCCGCCCGCCGTCGACGCGGGCAGCGTCCCTCGATCAGCGGGGAGAGCGGAGCCCGCGCACGGCGAGCTCAGGCGGCACAGTCCCAAACCGGCGACGGCGCCAGGCCGCGCGCCGCGTACCGCGGCCGTAAGGGCCCCACCGGAAAGGCGGCGCCACGACGCGACGGCACGACTTCCGACCCGGCCGACACGGGCGGCGACACCGCTCCCGTCGCCACTGCCACGCACAACCCCACCGCACCTGCCGCTCCCGGCCCGCGCGGCGCGACCGCACCCGCCCCCCGTTCGCGCAGCGCCACCCCTCCCGGTGCGACGCCCGCACGCCTCGAACCTGCCGACGGCGACCAGTGACCGTGCGGCCGGCGCCCCGCCGCCATTCGGTCGGCTTCACCCTCCGGCGCGTTACTCGGCCCCGTTCTGACCCGTTCACCTGTGTGGCGGAGCGCGTGACCAGCACGTACTGCCGAGCGCACAACTCCCAGGCGGATCCCTCTCGTGGGGTCCCGCACCCGCAAGAGGCGCACAGCGCGCAGGAGAAGCCGTCCATGCACCAGTCCACTCCGCCCGACACCGGCGCCGGTGACCATGCGGCCGTGGCCCAGTCGAGGCCGCCGTCCGCGTCCCCACGGTCCCTTGTCCTCCCGCCACCGAGCACGCCCGGACGCAAGCCGGCGCCACCCCGTCCCCTCGACCTCCCCGCCCTGCACGACGCGATGATCTGCGTGGCGCTGCCGGGCCTCGTCGTCTCGGCGGCACACGGGCAACTGACCGGTCAGGGCCTCGAAGGGTTCTACCGCGGTGGCCGCCGCGTGCTGTCGCGCTGCCGCCTGCGGGTGGCGGGCCGCGAACCCCTGACCGTCCGCGCCACGACGACCGACGCCGCAACCGCACACTTCGTGGGCACGGTGCGCGCGTCCCCCGTCGGACAGCCCGACCCGGACATCGTCGTCGAACGCACCCGCCACGCCGACGGCACCGAACACATCACCCTCCGCAGCGCGGCGACCAGGCCGGTGCGACTCCCGGTCGAGGTCGCCCTCGGCACCGACCTGGGCGACTTGGCCGCCATCGCCGCCGGCCGGAGCGGACCCGACCTGCCCGCCACCGTCCACGACGGCGGCCTGCGCTGGTCCCGCGCCACGACCCACGCGGCCGTCACGGCACGGCCGGCACCGGCCGACGCGCTGGCCGCGGCCGGACTCCTGCGCTGGGAGTTCGAACTGCCACCGGGCGGCACCGCGACCGTGGAACTACGGGTGCGGTCCGAGAGCGCCGCTCCGACCACGGCCCGCGCGGTCGGCCACACGGCCAACAGCCCCATCGCCCCCGCGCGGGCCACCTGCGACGACCCCACGCCCGCCGCGCTGCTGCGCAGGAGCGTGCAGGACGTACGGGCCCTGTTGCTGCGCGACCTCACCCGTCCCGCCGACGTGTATCTCGCCGCGGGCGCGCCGTGGCGCTGCGGCCTCGCCCCGGCCGACGCCCTCGCCGCGGCCCGGATGGCACTGCCCCTCGGCACCCGGCTCGCCGCAGGCACCCTGCGCATCCTGGCGCGCACCCAGATCCAGGGGCAGGACCGGCGCTCCGGCATGATCCCCGGCCCGCGACGCGACGCGGGAACGCACCTCCCGCCGAGCTGCACGGGCACGGAAGCCACCCTGCTCTTTCCCATCCTCCTCGCGGAGGCCCGACGCTGGGGCCTCCCGGAGCGCGAGACGGAGGAACTGCTGCCCGCGGCGGAACGCTGCCTGGCCTGGCTGCGCAGCACCGTGGGCGACGGGACCTATCTGGTCGAGCCCCAGCCCGACGGGCCCGTGCGCTGCGAGACACAGGCCCACGCACACCGGGCCGCCCTGCTCGGCGCCGACCTCCTCGACACCTGCGGAAGACCAGGCGCCGAGGAGCTACGGCAATGGGCCGGGCACCTCGGCACCGCCTTCCACGAGGACTTCTGGCTCGACGACCCCGGCGGTGGCCGCCCCGCGGCCGCCCGCACCCCGGACGGCCGCCTCCTGTCGCACCTGACCGCGCAGACCGCACACCTGCTGGACACCGGACTTCTGGGCGAAGGCCGCCACGCGCCCGGACTGCTCGACGAGTCCCGCACCGCACAGCTCGCCCGGCTGCTCGCCGGACCGGCCATGGACTCCGGGTGGGGGCTGCGCGGACTGGGGGCGAAGGAACCCGGCTTCAATCCGTTCGGCCACCGCTCCGGCGCCGTACGCGTCCACGAGACGGCGATCGCCGTCGCCGGCCTGACTGCCGGCGGACACGAGCAGGAGGCGAGCACCCTGCTGCACGGCGTCCTGGCCGCGGCCGAGGCCTTCGACCACCGGCTGCCGGAGATGTACGCGGGACGACAGCGCGACGACAGCGGTGGGCCCCTGCCGCACCCCGCGGCCTGCCGCCCGTCGGCCGGCGCCGCGGCCGCGGGGGTGCTGCTGCTCACCTCGGTCGCGGGCATCAGACCCGACGCACCGGCCCGCACGGTCACCCTCCGCCCACTGCGGTCCGCCCCCCTCGGGGAGATCGCCCTCTCGGACCTGCGCGTCTGCGGTGCCCCCTTCGCCGTGCGCGTGAGCCGACAGGGCCTCGCCCTCGTCGAGGAAGCCGCAGACGAACTGCAACTAAGGCTCTGACCAGGTGTGACGTCCCCAGCGGCCGCCGACGGGCGACCCGGGCCGGGATCGTTCCGACCCGACCGTCAGGCCCATGACGCAACGAAGTGGATCAGCCACCGATGCGACCGACGAAGGGAGTGTTTATCGTCAAGCAGACGACTATGATCGCGGCATGCCCTACGACCCGTCAGCGTTCCCGCCCTTCGCCGTCACCGTGGACCTGGTCGTGCTGACCGTGCGCCGCCACTCCCTGTGCGCGCTGGCGGTACGCAGGGGAGAGTCGCCGTTCCAGGGGCGCTGGGCGCTGCCCGGCGGCTTCGTGCGGGCCGACGAGGACCTGTCCCAGGCCGCGGCACGCGAACTGGCCGAGGAGACCGGCCTGCGCGCCCACGAACCCGCCGCCCCCGCCCAGGACAACGGCGCGCACCTCGAACAACTCGCCACCTACGGGGACCCCAAGCGCGACCCCCGCATGCGCGTGGTCAGCGTCGCCCACCTCGCCCTCGCCCCCGACCTGCCCGCACCCCGTGCAGGCGGCGACGCGAGCAACGCGCGCTGGGCACCGGTCGAGGAACTGCTCCAGCACGGCGGCTACGGCCGCGACGGCGAACCGGTCGCACCGCTCGCGTTCGACCACGCGCAGATCCTCTCCGACGGAGTCGAGCGCGCCCGCTCCAAGATCGAATACTCCTCCCTGGCCACGGCGTTCTGCCCGCCCGAGTTCACCGTCGGCGAGCTGCGCCGCGTCTACGAAGCGGTATGGGGAGTGGCCCTCGACCCGCGCAACTTCCACCGCAAGGTCACCGGGACGCCTGGCTTCCTCGTCCCCACCGGCGGCACCACCACCCGCCAGGGCGGCCGGCCCGCCCAACTGTTCCGAGCCGGCGGAGCCACCCTGCTCAACCCGCCCATGCTGCGCCCCGAAGTGTGAGGCGACTCCCGGCCACCTTGATGCGCAGCACGGCACGCTATACCCGACAAACAGGACATAGCGCGCTATCTTGCTTCGGGTGATCCAGGCGATCGGACTGACCAGCAACTCCCGCAAGGAGCACCCGCCCGCCGTCGACGACGTCTCCTTCGAGGCGCACGCCGGCCATGTCACCGCCCTCCACGGAGCCGCGGGCGCGGGCAAGTCGACAACACTCCGACTGATGCTCGAACTCCAACAGGGCCGAGGAATCACCTACTTCAGAGGTCGGCCCCTGCACCGCATGACCCACCCCGCCCGCGAGGTCGGCGTACTCCTCGGCGACGTACCGGGCCACCCGGCCCGCTCCGTACGCGGACACCTGCGCATGCTGTGCGCCGCAGCGGGCACACCCGCACGGCGAGCCGACGAAGTCCTCGAAGCGATCGGCCTGATCAGCCTCCGCGACGAACGACTCGGCACCCTCTCCCGTGGAATGGACCGCCGCCTCGGCCTTGCCTCCGCACTGCTGCCCGACCCGCACACCCTCGTACTCGACAACCCCGCCGACGGCCTCTCGGCACGCGAGAGCCAGTGGCTGCACGACACACTGCGCGCCCACGCGAACCAGGGCGGCACGGTCCTGTTCACCACCGCCGACCCCAAGGAAGCCGCCCGCGTCGCGGACCACGTCGTCACCCTCGACCAGGGCAGGCTCGCCGCCGACCAGGAGGTGCGCGAGTTCGCCCGCACCCGGCTGCGCCCACGCGTCGCCGTCCGCAGCCCGCACGCCGCACGCCTGGCCCACCTGCTCACCAAGGAGGCCCGCACCGAACGGCGCTCCGTCGAAGTCGTACGCGAGGACGGCAACCGCCTGTCCGTCTACGGCAGTACGTGCGCCGACATCGGCGAGGCGGCGTTCCGGCACGGCATCCTCGTCCACCAACTCGCCGACGAGGTGGGCGACATGGGAGCCAACGTCGCCGTAGAACCGCAGAACGCGCAGGAAGAAGAAGCCCGGACGCCCACCGCCTCGGCCGCGCGGGCCTCCATCCATGCCCCGAACTCCACCCTCGTTCCGCCCCAAGGCACCGACACGGCCCCCGACGACACCCTCACCGCGCCGGAGAACGCCCCTCGCCCTGGCCCTGGCGCTGACGCCGATGCCGGGACGGGCGCGATTGCCGGGACGAGCACGATCGCCGAGGCGGGAGCCGTGGGAGAGGCAGGTGCCGCTGGTGGGCCCGAGGGCGTTGGCCGGACCGGGACCGCCGCCGAGATCGGGACTGCTGTCGAGACGGGGGCCGCGGTCGAGACCGGGACTGCTGTTGAGGCGGACGCCGGCGCTGATGTGCCCCCGGGCTCCGAGCCCGCTTCGCTCGATGAAGCTTCGGGGGGCCTCCCCCCCTCCCCCCTCCCGCCCCCCATCCCCGTCCGCTCGGCCCCCGGCCCCCTCCGCCCCCTCCGCTACGAGCTGCGCCGCGCCATGGG
>NZ_LAVA02000074.1 GCF_000974985.2 Streptomyces mangrovisoli
CCCCGGCCCACCCCGCCCCGCGCGGCCGGACCCGACTCCTACCCTGCCCGCTGCCCGCTGCCCGCTGCCCGCTGCCCGCTGCCCCTGAGGCCGGGCCCGACCACCCCCACCCCCACGCCAAAAACCCCACCCCCCGCCCGGGGAAGGGAGGGAAGTGGGGTTCTCGGTTCACGATGGTGAGCCCGTACCCGCGTGGCGAACGCAGGCCGCGTACAGGCTCGGGGGTGCCGGACGGGAGCGGATGAGAGAGGGCCCGCTCTGGGTCCTTCCGGCGGTCAGATCAAGAAAAAGGTGTCAGCCGTTGAGGCCCGCGACCTTGGAAGCAAGCGCCGACTTCTTGTTGGCGGCCTGGTTCTTGTGGATGACGCCCTTCGAGACGGCCTTGTCGAGCGCACGCGACGCGGCGCGCTGGTACTCGGTGGCCTTCTCGACGTCACCCGCGGCAGCGGCCTCGCGGGCCTTGCGGATCGCGGTCTTGAGGGAGGACTTGACAGCCTTGTTGCGCTGACGGGCCTTCTCGTTGGTCTTGATCCGCTTGATCTGGGACTTGATGTTCGCCACGAATGAGCCTTTTCAGGTTCTGGCACGGGCCGATGAGGACCCGTGCCGATGATTTCTTGAGGTGCGCCTCGCGCTGAGAGGGCATGAGGCACAGCCACCCAGGTTACCAGCGGCTCGGCGTACGGCCCAAACCGGTGCCCGGTCGCCGCGCGTGGGACCATGGAGGCTACGTATCGATCCGACCCGAGGCACAAGGCGCCTCAAGAGACAGGACCCTGCGTGCCCGCGACCCCTAACAATGTGCCCGAGCCGAGCCGTACCGACCCGGCTCAGATCCGTAATTTCTGCATCATCGCGCACATCGACCACGGCAAGTCCACGCTCGCCGACCGCATGCTCCAGCTGACCGGTGTGGTCGACCAGCGGCAGATGCGTGCTCAGTACCTCGACCGGATGGACATCGAGCGCGAGCGCGGCATCACGATCAAGTCCCAGGCGGTGCGTCTGCCGTGGGCCCCGACCCACGAGCCGGGCAACACGCACATCCTCAACATGATCGACACGCCGGGGCACGTCGACTTCACCTACGAGGTCTCGCGGTCGCTCGCCGCCTGCGAGGGGACCGTCCTGCTGGTCGACGCGGCCCAGGGCATCGAGGCGCAGACCCTCGCCAACCTCTACCTGGCGATGGAGAACGACCTCACGATCATCCCCGTGCTGAACAAGATCGACCTGCCGGCCGCGCAGCCCGAGAAGTTCGCCGAGGAGCTCGCCAACCTGGTCGGATGCGAGCCGGACGACGTGCTGCGGGTCTCGGCGAAGACCGGCCTCGGCGTCGACGCGCTGCTCGACAAGGTGGTCCGGGACATCCCGGCCCCGGTCGGCGTCAAGGACGCGCCCGCCCGCGCGATGATCTTCGACTCGGTCTACGACTCCTACCGCGGCGTGGTGACGTACGTCCGTGTCATCGACGGTCAGCTCAACAAGCGTGAGCGGATCAGGATGATGTCGACGGGCGCCACCCACGAGCTGCTGGAGATCGGCACCAACTCGCCCGAGATGCTCGGGGCCGACGGCCTCGGCGTCGGCGAGGTGGGCTACCTGATCACCGGCGTGAAGGACGTCCGCCAGTCGAAGGTCGGCGACACCGTCACCAGCCAGGTCAAGGGCGCCACCGAGGCGCTCGGCGGCTACAAGGACCCGAAGCCGATGGTCTTCTCCGGTCTGTATCCGCTGGACGGCTCCGACTACCCCGAGCTGCGCGAGGCGCTGGATAAGCTCCAGCTCAACGACGCCGCCCTGGTCTACGAGCCGGAGACCTCCGCGGCGCTCGGCTTCGGCTTCCGCGTCGGCTTCCTCGGCCTGCTCCACCTCGACGTGATCCGCGAGCGGCTGGAGCGCGAGTTCGGCCTGGACCTGATCGCCACCGCGCCCAACGTGGTCTACCGCGTGGTGATGGAGGACCGTACCGAGCACGTCGTCACCAACCCGAGTGAATTCCCCGAGGGGAAGATCGCCGAGGTGTACGAGCCGGTCGTGCGCGCCACCATCCTGGCGCCGACCGAGTTCATCGGCTCGATCATGGAGCTGTGCCAGACCCGGCGCGGCACCCTGCTCGGCATGGACTACCTCTCCGAGGACCGCGTCGAGATCCGCTACACGCTGCCGCTCGCCGAGATCGTGTTCGACTTCTTCGACCAGCTGAAGTCGAAGACGCGCGGCTACGCCTCGCTGGACTACGAGCCCACCGGCGAGCAGACCTCCAGCCTGGTCAAGGTCGACATCCTGCTGCACGGCGACAAGGTGGACGCCTTCTCGGCGATCACCCACAAGGACGCCGCGTACGCGTACGGCGTCCGGCTCGTCGCCAAGCTGCGCGAGCTGATCCCGCGGCAGGCGTTCGAGGTGCCCATCCAGGCCGCCATCGGCTCCCGGGTGATCGCCCGCGAGACCATCCGCGCCATCCGCAAGGACGTCCTCGCCAAGTGCTACGGCGGTGACATCTCCCGTAAGCGGAAGCTGCTGGAGAAGCAGAAGGAAGGCAAGAAGCGGATGAAGATGGTGGGTTCCGTGGAGGTTCCGCAGGAGGCGTTCATCGCCGTCCTGTCCAGCGACGACTCCGCGGGAGCGGGCAAGGGCAAGAAGTGACCCCGCGTTACCGCCAGTAAGCGTGTGGTGCACCGGCAAAACGGGTGCAAGAGGGGCCCGCCGTGCGAAAGCGCGGCGGGCCCCTGCGCATGGAGGCGGTCGCTCTCTGTAGGAAGTGACAGGCCGCAGCCTCTTACGCGGGGGCCGGTCGCGCCTTACCCTGATCTCTGCCCGATAGTTACTCGCGAGTTAAACAACGGTTCGCCGCATGGCCGGACGGTGACTCGCGGGAGCCCACCAGCCGCACTGAGCCAGCCGCACCGTCGCGGGCCCCGGAGGATGTCGTGAGCGACACACAGACCCTGATCGAGAACCGTCCGCCGTCCGTGGCGGGCCTCTTCCTGGAGCGCGTGGCGGCCACGCCGGACGCCGAGGCCTACCGCTTCCCGGTACGGCCCGCCTCCGGCGAGGGCCCCGACGACTGGGCCTCGCTCAGCTGGGGACAGGCGGCGGACCGGGTGTACGCGATCGCGGCCGGGCTCATCGAACTGGGCGTCGAGCCGGAGCAGCGCGTGGCGCTCGCCTCCTCGACCCGCGTCGAGTGGATCCTCGCCGACCTGGGCATCCTGTGCGCCGGGGCGGCCACGACCACCGTCTACCCGCAGACCAACGCGGAGGAGTCGGCGTTCATCCTGTCCGACTCCGAGAGCAAGGTGCTCATCGCCGAGGACGCCGCCCAGCTCGCCAAGGCGGTCGAGCGCCGCTCCGAGCTGCCCGCCCTCACCCATGTCGTGGTGATCGACGCGGCCGGCGTGGAGTCCTCCGACTGGGTGCTCACCCTCGCCGAGCTGGAGCAGCGCGGCGCCGCCTACCTGGAGAAGCACCCCGAGCTGATCAAGGAGCGGGTCGGTGCGATCACCTCCGGCCAGCTCGCCACCCTCATCTACACCTCCGGCACCACCGGCCGCCCCAAGGGCGTACGCCTGCCGCACGACAACTGGTCGTACATGGCGAAGGCGATCGCCGCGACCGGGCTGGTCGGCCCGGACGACGTGCAGTACCTCTGGCTGCCGCTCGCGCACGTCTTCGGCAAGGTGCTCACCTCGGGACAGATCGAGGTCGGGCACGTGACCGCCGTGGACGGCCGCGTCGACAAGATCATCGAAAATCTGCCGGTGGTCCAGCCGACCTACATGGCCGCCGTGCCGCGCATCTTCGAGAAGGTCTACAACGGCGTCGCGGCCAAGGCCCGCGCGGGCGGCGGGGCCAAGTACAAGATCTTCCAGTGGGCCGCCGAGGTCGCCCGCGAGTACGCGAAGGTCACCCAGGACAACTTCCAGCGCACCGGCAACCGGAGCGCGCCGTTCGCCCTCGCCGCCAAGCACAAGGTCGCCGACGGCCTGGTCTACGCCAAGATCCGCGAGGCGTTCGGCGGCCGGCTGCGCGCCTGCGTGTCCGGCAGCGCCGCGCTCGCCCCGGAGATCGGCTACTTCTTCGCCGGCGCCGGCATCCACATCCTGGAGGGCTACGGCCTCACCGAGTCCTCCGCGGCCTCCTTCGTCAACCCGGGCGAGGCCTACCGCACCGGCACCGTCGGCAAGCCGCTGCCCGGCACCGAGGTGCGCATCGCGGACGACGGCGAGATCCTGCTGCGCGGCCCCGGCATCATGGAGGGCTACCACGGGCTGCCGGAGAAGACCGCCGAGGTGCTGGAGGCGGACGGCTGGTTCCACACCGGCGACATCGGCGAGCTGTCCGCCGACGGCTATCTGCGCATCACCGACCGCAAGAAGGACCTGATCAAGACGTCGGGCGGCAAGTACATCGCGCCGGCCGAGGTCGAGGGCCAGTTCAAGGCGGTCTGCCCGTACGTCTCCAACATCCTGGTGCACGGCGCCGACCGGAACTTCTGCACCGCGCTCATCGCGCTCGACGAGCCGGCCCTGCTCGACTGGGCGAAGGACAACGGCCTGGAGGGCCTGTCCTACGCCGAGGTCGTGGCCGCCCCCGCGACGGTCCAGCTCATCGAGGGCTACGTCACCCAGCTCAACCAGGGTCTCCAGCGCTGGCAGACGATCAAGAAGTTCCGGCTGCTGCCGCGCGACCTCGACGTGGAGCACGGCGAGATCACCCCGAGCCTGAAGCTGAAGCGGCCGGTGGTGGAGCGGGAGTACAAGCACCTGATCGACGAGATGTACGCGGGGACGCGCGAGTCCTGACCGTGTGGCTCACCGCCGGTTCCGCCATGGGGTCGGCGGTTGCCGGGTGTCGTTGTCGTCCGCGGGTGCGTGGGGCTCGTTCGCGCAGTTCCCCGCGCCCCTAAAAGAAACAGGGGCGCCTCAGTGGGCGTGTCCGAAGGGGTGCTGGTCGTCTCCCCGGCCCCGGCGTATCGCCTCCGTCAGATGTTGCAGGGCGTGGAGGCGGGTGCGGGCCTCGGGGAGGTCCGGGTGGTCGTGGGCGAGCAGCTTCTCCAGCTCCGCCAGGCGGTCGCCTACCTCGCCCGCGTGCCGCTGCTCGCGGGCGAGCGCCCGGCGCAGCTGCTGGGAGGTGCGGTGCAGGTCCAGGAAGACGGTGACCTTGGACCGCAGCACCCAGGGGTCGAACGGCTTGGTGAGGTAGTCGGCCGCCCCGGTGGCGTAGCCCCGGAAGGCATAGCCGGCGTCCGCGTCCGCGCCGGTCAGGAAGATGATCGGGACGTCCTTGGTCTGGTCGAGCCGCTTGATGTTCGCGGCGGTCTCGAAGCCGTCCATGCCCGGCATCCGGATGTCCAGCAGCACCACGGCGAACCGCTGCCGCAGCAGCGCCTTCATCGCCTCCTCGCCCGAACGGGCGCGCACCAGCGGCTCGTTGAGTGAGCCCAGGACGGCCTCCAGCGCGATGAGGTTGTCCTCCATGTCGTCCACCAGGAGGATGCTCGCGCACTCGCCGGTCGTCGCGTCAGCGGTCATGGTGACGGCTCCTCACTCGGCCTGGTCCTCCTCGACGGCCTCCCCGGCCCCCTGCGGGTCCAGGAGCCCGCACACGACGGTCAGCAGCCGGTCCACGTCCACCGGCTTGGGCACGTAGTCGTTGGCGCCGCGCGCGATCGACTTCTCCCGGTCGCCCGGCATCGCCTTGGCGGTCAGCGCGACGATCGGCAGCCCCGCCCAGCGCGGGGTGCGGCGGACCGCCGCGATGGTCTCGTAGCCGTCCATCTCCGGCATCATGATGTCCATCAGGACCAGTTCGACGTCCGGGTTGCGCTCCAGCGTCTCGATGCCCTCGCGGCCGTTCTCCGCGTACAGCACCGGCATCCCGACCCGGCCCAGCACATGCGTGAGGGCGAAGACGTTGCGGATGTCGTCGTCCACGATCAGCACCCGCCGCCCCGGCAGCACCCGCCCGGCCCGGCCGGAGCGCCACGCCTCCAGCTTGGCGGGCGCGGGCCAGGAGTCGTCCACCTCGGCGGGCGCCGGCAGCGGCTCGGCGGCCGTCTGCGCGGGCAGCGCCACCACGCCGGTACGGCCCTGCGGCGCGGCTCCGGGCGCCGTGTGCCCCGGGCTCGCGACGGGGACGTAGAGCGTGAAGGTGGAGCCCGTGCCGGGCTCGCTCTCGGCGACGATACGGCCGCCCAGCAGCCCCGCGATCTCCCGGCTGATGGACAGGCCGAGGCCGGTGCCGCCGTACTTGCGGTTGGTGGTGCCGTCGGCCTGCTGGAACGCCTCGAAGATGACGGGGAGTTTCTCCGCGGCGATCCCGATGCCGGTGTCGGAGACGGCGAAGGCGATCACCTCGTCGCCCTCGTGCAGGAGATGCCGGTCGGGGTCGGTGACCCGGCCGACCCGCAGCTCCACCCGGCCCGACGCGGTGAACTTGATCGCGTTGGAGAGCAGGTTGCGCAGGATCTGCTGGAGGCGCTGCTCGTCCGAGAACATCTCGCGCGGCACGTCCTCGCCGACCGCCACCTCGAAGGCGAGCCCGCGGTCCAGGGTGAGCGGGCGGAAGGTGGCGTGGACGTAGTCGAGCAGCTTGATCAGCGGCAGCCGCTTCGGGCGCACGTCCATCCGGCCCGCCTCGATCTTGGACAGGTCGAGGATGTCGTTGATCAGCTGGAGCAGGTCCGAGCCCGAGCGGTGGATCGTCGTCGCGAACTGCACCTCCTGGTCGGAGAGATGCCCGTCCGGGTTGTCCGACAGCATCCGCGCGAGGATCAGCAGCGAGTTCAGCGGGGTGCGCAGCTCGTGCGACATGTTCGCCAGGAACTCCGACTTGTACTGCGAGGACGTGGCCAGCAGGGCCGCCTTCTCCTCCAGTTCGGCGTTGGAGCGCTGCAACTCCGCCTGCTGCTTCTGGAGTTCGTCGGAGCGCTCCTGCAACTGCCGGGCCAGCCGCTGGGACTCGCCCAGCAGCGACTCCGTGCGGGAGTTGGCGATGATCGTGTTGATCGCGACGCCGATGGTGTTCACGAACTGGTCGAAGAACGCCAGATGCACATCGGAGAACCGGGAGAACGAGGCCAGTTCGACGATGCCGAGCAGCGTGTCCTCGAACAGGATCGGAATGATGACGATCGTCGTCGGAGCCGCCTCGCCCAGACCGCTGTTGATCCTGATGTAGTCGGCCGGCGCCTCCTCGACGAGGATGCGGTTCTTCTCCCGGGCCGCCTGCCGCACCAGCCCGTGCACGGGCAGGCCGCCGGTCTCCACCGTCGCGCCCTGCGCCGCGCCGTAGCCCGCGATGAACGCGAGGCCCTTGGCGGGCACCGGGGTGGGCAGCGTGGTGTCGTCCCCGTCCGGGTCGGCCAGATAGAAGGCGCCGTACTGCGCGTTCACCAGCGGGGTCAGCTCGCGCAGGATCAGGTCGGCGACCTCCATCAGGTCCCGGTGGCCCTGCATCAGCGCGGCGAGGCGCGCGAGGTTGGATTCCAGCCAGTCCTTCGCGCGCGTGGTCTCGCGCAGATTGGCCACCATCAGGTTCACGTTGTCCTTCAGTTCCGCGACCTCGCCGCGCGCCTCCACCGTGATCGGGCGGGACATGTCGCCCTGCGCCACCGCCGAGGCGACCTCCGCGATCGCGCGGACCTGGGTGGTGAGGTTGGAGGCGAGCTCGTTCACGTTGGTCGTCAGCCGCTTCCAGGTGCCGTAGACCCCCTCCACCCGTGCCTGGCCGCCGAGTTGGCCCTCGCTGCCGACCTCCCGGGCCACCCGGGTGACCTCGGAGGAGAACGAGGAGAGGGTGTCCACCATCGTGTTGATGGTGGTCTTCAGCTCCAGGATCTCGCCGCGCGCGTCCACGTCGATCTTCTTCGACAGATCGCCCTGGGCCACCGCCGTGGCGACCTGGGCGATGTTGCGCACCTGCCCGGTCAGGTTGTCCGCCATGTAGTTGACGTTGTCGGTCAGATCCCGCCACACCCCGGACACGCCCAGCACCTGGGCGCGGCCGCCGAGCCGGCCGTCGGTGCCGACCTCGCGGGCGACCCGGGTCACCTCGTCGGCGAACGCGCGCAGCTGCTCCACCATCGTGTTGACGGTGTCCTTCAGCTCCAGGATCTCGCCGCGCGCGTCGACGGTGATCTTCTTGGACAGGTTGCCGTTGGCGACGGCCGTGGTGACCTGGGCGATGTTGCGGACCTGCGAGGTCAGGTTCAGCGCCATGAAGTTGACGTTGTCCGTCAGCTCCTTCCACACCCCCGAGACGCCCCGGACCTGCGCCTGGCCGCCGAGGTTGCCCTCGGTGCCGACCTCGCGGGCCACGCGGGTGACCTCGTCGGCGAAGGCGGAGAGCTGGTCGACCATCGTGTTGATCGTCGACTTCAGCTCCAGGATCTCGCCCTTCGCCTCCACCGTGATCTTCTTGCCGAGGTCGCCCTGCGCCACCGCCGTGGACACCAGGGCGATGTTGCGGACCTGCGAGGTCAGGTTGTCCGCCATGAAGTTGACGTTGTCCGTGAGGTCCTTCCAGACCCCGGAGACGCCCCGCACCTGGGCCCGGCCGCCGAGGTTGCCCTCGGTGCCGACCTCGCGGGCCACGCGGGTGACCTCGTCGGCGAAGGCGGAGAGCTGGTCGACCATCGTGTTGATCGTCGACTTCAGCTCCAGGATCTCGCCCTGCGCGTCCACGGTGATCTTCTGGCTGAGATCCCCGTTGGCGACGGCCGTGGTGACCTGGGCGATGTTGCGGACCTGCGAGGTCAGGTTCGACGCCATGAAGTTGACGTTGTCGGTCAGGTCCTTCCAGACCCCGGAGACACCGCGCACCTGCGCCCGGCCGCCCAGCTGCCCCTCGGTGCCGACCTCGCGGGCCACGCGGGTGACCTCGTCGGCGAAGGCGGAGAGCTGGTCCACCATCGTGTTCACGGTCAGCTTCAGCTCCAGCAGCTCGCCGGTGGCCTCCACCGTGACGGTGCGGGTCAGGTCGCCGCGGGCCACCGCCGTGGTCACCAGGGCGATGTCGCGCACCTGCGCGGTCAGCCGGGCCGCCATGGTGTTGACCGCCTCGGTCACGTCCCGCCAACTCCCGGACAGACCGCGCGCCTTGGCGTGCCCGCCGAGCCGTCCCTCGGTGCCGACCTCGCGCGCCACCCGGGTGACCTCCCCGGTGAACAGTGAGAGCTGGTCGACCATCGTGTTCACCGCCCGGCCGAGCCGCCGCAGGTCGCCCCGCAACTGGCGGCTGCCGTCGTGCAGATCGACGCGCTGGGTCAGATCGCCGCCGGCCACCGCGTCCAGCACCCGCGCCGCGTTCGCCGCCGGCGCGACCAGGGCGTCCAGCATGTGGTTGACGTCGTCGACCCGCGTCGTCCAGCCGCCGAGGCCCGGACTGGCCGCGAGCCGCTCGTCGAGCCGGCCGTAGCGCACCAGCTCGCGCTTGACCCGCCGGGTCTCCGTGTCGAAGTGCACGCTGCGGTCGATGATCTGGTTGAAGACGGCGGTCAGTTCGGCGACGATCCCCTCGCCCGCCTCCGGCAGCCTGCTGAAGCTCCCGTCGCGGGCGGCGGTCATCACGGCGAGCAGAGGACGCAGTTCCGATGCTCGCAGTCGTTCCTCGAACCGGTCTTCTTCGAGCACAGGCGTACCACGGTTCTCACTCATGACGGCCCACTTCGGTAACTCGGTGCTTATGGGCGGAGCCAGTCTGTCACCCTGTCCGCATCGGCCGAGGTGTATTCGCGCGAACTGCCCGGGAGCTTCCATGGGGCCCATTCCGACGCAACGGGAAAGCGCATCCCGTCCCTCCGACGTGCCGTCGCACGACGGCGCGCGGGGGTGCGCGGAGGTGCGCGCGACCCTGCCCGGAAGCCCCCTCGCGCCCGGTTCGGCCCGCGGTCTGGTCCGCGAGGAGCTGGCCCGCTGGTGCGGACGCGAGGTGCCCGGCGCCGAGCGGGTGACCGACCGGCTGCGCGAGGACGCGATGGTCGTCGTCAGCGAACTGGTCACCAACGCGGTGGTGCACGCGGGCACCGACGTGCACCTGCTGTGCCGGCTGGAGGAGTCGGGCTCGCTCGTCGTCGAGGTCGGCGACCAGCACCCGGCCCGCGCCCCGCGGGAGCACGCCGGGGACACACCGTGCGAGACCCCGGAGTACGGCCGCGGACTGCGGATCGTCGCCACGCTCGCCGAGTGCTGGGGCGTCACGTACCGGCGCGGGGCGAAGACGGTGTGGGCACGGCTGCCGGCGGAGCCGCCGGCCGCGGAGGTACGGGGCGGGGATGCGCCGGCCGAGGGCGTGTTGGCTGGTGGCGTCCTCGGCGGCGACGTCCTCGGCGGTGACCTGCCGGTCGGTGGCGTCCTCGGCGGTGACGCGTCGGCCGGTGACCTCCTGGCCGGGGTGGACGCCCTCGGGCTCGGGGTGGCGGAGTTCCTGGCACCCGAGGAGGAGCCGCCGCAGTCCGCGGCTCCGTCCCCCCAGCCCCAGTCCCAGCCCCAGCCCTCCCTCCCCGCCCAGCTC
>NZ_LAVA02000075.1 GCF_000974985.2 Streptomyces mangrovisoli
CCGGACGGGCAGGCCCGCCCGGACGGGCAGGACCGTACGGACGAGCGGGACGAGACCGCGCGCGCCGCCCGCGCGGCCGCCCCCGACGGCCTCCCCGTGCACACCCTGCCCGAGATCGCCCGCCGCGCCGCCGGGCTGCCCGTGGTGCCGCCGGCCGTCGAACTCGACCGGAACAGCCTGTTCAACGTCCTGTACACCTCCGGCTCCACCGGTCGGCCGAAGGGCGTCCTGCTGCACCACGGCGGCGTCACCCGCCTGATGCACCGGCCGGACTTCCTGCCGCTCGGCCCCGACGACACCGTCTCGCACCTGTCGCCGCTCAACTTCGACGGCGCCACCTACGAGATCTGGGGCGCCCTCACCCACGGTGCCCGGCTCGCGGTCCTGGACAAGGAGCTCGTCCTCGACCCGCCCGCCCTGCGTACCGCGGTCCGCGCGCTCGGCGTGACCACCCTGCTGGTCACCACCCCGCTGCTCAACCGCATCATCGAGGACGCGCCCGACCTGCTCCAGACGCTGCGCCGGGTCTACTTCGGCGGCGAGCTGATCTCGGTGCCGCATCTGCGCAAGGCGCTGCGCTGGGCCCGCCCCGGGACCCTGCTGCACAGCTACGGCCCCACCGAGAACTCCTTCACCTCCACCTGGTGCGCCATCGACGCCGTACCCGAAGGCGTCCGCACGCTCCCGATCGGCGACCCGGTCCCCGGCACCCGCGCACACGTCGTCTTCGAGGACACCCTGGTGCCCGCACCGCCGTACATGCCGGGGGAGTTGGTCCTCGGCGGGTCCGGTGTCGCGCTGGGCTATCTCGGCGATCCGGCCCGCACCGCGGAGCGGTTCTGCGCCGACCCCTTCGGGCCCGAACCCGACGGCCGGCTCTACCGCACCGGCGACCGCGTGCGCCGGACCGCCGACGGGCGCCTGGAGTTCATCGGGCGGGCGGACAACCAGATCAAGATCCGCAGCCAGCGGGTGGAGCTGGGCGAGGTCGAGTCCGTGCTCCGGACCCACCCGGACGTCACGGCCGCGTTCGTCACCAGCCGCCGCAACGAGCGCGACGAGAAGGAGATCGTCGCCTACGCCGTGTTCGCCCGCGCGGGCGCCCACCCGGAGGTGATGCGGCACCTGCGCGCCGGCCTGCCCGCCTTCGCCGTACCCACCCACCTGCTCGCCCTCGACGAGCTTCCGCTCACCCCCAACGGGAAGATCGACCGCAAGCGTCTGCCCGAACCGGGGAGCCTGCCCGCGGCCGACGCGCCCCGGCCCAGCGCCCCTTCGGCACCGAGGCCCGCTCACGCCGGTGGGACCGACCACCTGGGTACGACCCCGCACCTCGGCGCGACCGCGCACCGAGCGGTGCACGACGCCTGGCGCGCGGTGCTGGGCGAGCACGCCTCCTTCGGGCCCGACGACAACTTCTTCGACGTGGGCGGCCATTCCCTGCTGCTGGTCCGGCTCCAGGCCGCCCTGCGCCGTGCCACCGGCACCCGCCCCGCCATCGGCGACCTGCTGCGCCACACCACGGTCCGCGCCCAGACCCGGCTGCTCGTGGGCGAGGGCCAGGGCGGCGGTGACGGCGTCGGCGCCGACTCCCGGGCAGTGAGTGCCCGAAGGCCCATGGCCCGGCTCCGGCCCGGGGACGACGACGCGATCGCCGTCGTGGGCATGGCGGCCCGCTTCGCCGGCGCCGCCGACCTCGCGGCCTTCTGGGACAACCTCCGCGCCGGACGCGACTGCTTCTCCGAGGGACCCGGGCCCGTCGTCACCGAACTGCCCGGCGGGCAGCGGCGCGTGGCACGCTGGGGCATGTGCGCCGAAGGGGCGCGCTACGACGCCGACTTCCTCGGCTTCGGCGAGGACGACCTGCGCGGCGGCGACCCCCAGCAGGGCGTGCTCCACGAGGTGCTCTGGTCGGCCGTCGAGGACGCTTCGCTGCGGCTGTCCGACATCGCCTCCCGCACCAGCCTCTACGCCGGCTGCGCCAAGGTCCTCGACACCGACCCCGAGGCCCGCGTCGACGACGTCGTGGGCGCCGACCCGACCTTCGTCGCCTCCCGCTTCGCCTACCTGCACGACCTGTGGGGGGAGGCCCTGATGCTCGACACCGCCTGCTCCACCGGCCTGTACGCGGTCCATCTCGCCTGCCGCAGCCTCCTGACCGGCAGCAGCGACTACGCCCTCGCCGGCGCGGTCTCCCTCGACCCGGCCTCCGACGGCAGCTACCGCTACCGCCCCGGCTTCCTCTACGCGGACGACGGTGTCTGCCGCCCCTTCGACCGGCGCGCCTCCGGCACCGTCGGCGGCTTCGGCGCCGGAGCCGTGCTGCTGCGCCGGCTCGCCGACGCCGAACGCGACGGCGACCCGGTGTACGCGGTGATCCGCGGCAGCGCCGTCAACAACGACGGCAAGGCGCGCATCGGTTACTCCGCGCCCGGCGTCGACGGCCAGGCCCGGGTCATCCGTGACGCCCTCGCCGCCGCGGGTGTCGGCGGCACCGACATCGGGTTCGTGGAGGCGCACGGCACCGGGACCCGGCTCGGCGACGCCATCGAGATCACGGCCCTGGCGGAGGCGCTCGGGCCGGACGGGCCGCCCGTCGCCGTCGGCTCCGTCAAGGCCTCCGTCGGGCACTGCAACACCGCGGCCGGCATCGCCGGGCTCGTCAAGGCCGTCCTCGCCGTCCACCACGGGCATCTGCCCGCGACCCCCAACGTCGCCGAGCCGATCGACGAACTCGGCGGCACGGCGGCCCGCTTGGGCCTGCTCACCGAGGGCCGCGCGTGGGCCGAGGAGCCCGGCCGGCCGCGCACGGCGGGCGTCAGCTCCTTCGGGGTGGGCGGCACCAACGCCCATGTGATCGTGCAGCAGCACACGGCCCCGGAGCGGCCCGCCGGCTCCCTGGCGCAGCCCGCCCTCCTCGCGCAGCCTGCCGAACTCTCCCAGCCCGCCCCTGCTCCGCAGCTCGAAAGGGTGTGACCCGCCATGACCGCACCGACGAACCCCCCGCGCGTGCTGGCGCTGTCCGCCCGCGACCCCGAGGCCCTGGCCGAACTGCGCGAACGACTGGCCGCCTGGCTGGAGGACGCGCCGGACGCCGACCTCGACGACGTGGCCCTGACCCTGTGGGCCGGCCGGGAACGCTTTCCCTGCCGTGATGCCGTCACCGGCTCCTCCGCCGCCGAACTCGCCGCCCTGCTGCGGGAGAAGGAGGCCGTCGGCGTCACACCGCGACGCTCCGCGGGCGACGGGCCGGAACTGCTGCTCGACCCGGCACCGGTCGCCGCCGCCCCCGGCGCCGCGGAGCCGTCCCGGACATCCCGGCCGTCCGAGCTGCCGGAGCTGCCGGAGCTGCCGGAGCTGCCGGAGTTGCTGGAGTTGCTGGAGTTGTCCGAGGTGGCCGAGGCGCTGCGCGTGGCGGCCGGACACGGCGACACCCCCGCCGTCCGGACGGTCGCCGTCCAGTACGGCGTGGTGCGCTGGCTGCGCGCCCGCCGAGTGACCCCACGGAGTGTGCGCGGCACCGGACTCGGCGCCCTGGCCGCGGCCGCGGCGCGCGGCGAGACGACCCTGCCGGACGCGCTGCGCGCCGCGGCGGGGAAGGCTCCGGCCCCTGCGGGCGAGGCTCCCACCCCGGCCGCGCTCGCCGCCGCACCGGATCCGGCGACGACACCCGGGAAGGCGTCCACACCCGGGAAAGCGTTCACACCCGAGATGGCGTCCACACCGGAGCAGGCCTCCACCCCGGTCGTACGGATCGGCGCCACCGAACCCGCCTCCCCGGCGCGGCTGATCGCCGAGCTCTGGCGTCAGGGGTACGACGTCGACACCACCCTCGGCCGGCCCGGCCGCCGCGTGCGGCTGCCCGGGCATCCCTTCCGCCGCCGTGACCCGGGCGGCCCCGCCCCGGTCGGCGCCGCATCGAGTCGTCCCCTGACGCCGTACGAACAGCGCTGGCTCTTCTACGACTTGGTGCGGGGCGGCTCCTCCGGGGATCACATGGTCACCGCGGCCGCCGTGGTGGCGGGGCCGCCGCCGGCGCCCGACACCGTCCGTACCGCCTTCGCCGAACTCCAGCGCCGCCACCCGGTGTTGCGCACCGTCTTCAGCGAGCCCGGCGGCCGGTGGCAGGCCCGCGTCCTGCCCGAGCCCGACCCGGACGCCCGGCCCGTCCAGCTGGTCGCCGACCCGGACGCCGGCCCCGAGCAGCTCAGGCAAGCGGTGCTGGAGGTCGCGCGTCAGTCCACCCGGCTGCGCGACGCACCGCTGACCCGCTGCTGCTTCCGCGCCGGCCCCGCCCACTGGGCGCTGGCGCTCGCCCTCTACGAGCCGCTCACCGCGGGCGCCGACCCGCAGGGACTTCTCGACGAACTCGCCGTCCTCGTCGCGGCCGAGGCGAGGAGCGCCTGACGCAGTCGCCGCCGACAACCCACCCACCCGGCCCGCAACCACCACCGCAGATCGGATCACGATGACACTCCTGCAC
>NZ_LAVA02000076.1 GCF_000974985.2 Streptomyces mangrovisoli
GGGGGAAGAACTCGTACCAGGCGCCGTACAGGGCGCGTTCGCGTTCCACGAGCAGCGGCAGCGGCTCGGACGCGGTCACCAGCTCCCGCAGCGGATACCGCGCGAGGACCGCCTCCACCTCCGGCGTCAACGCCGCCGCCAGCCGGGTCGCCACGGGCAGCGTGTCGTCGCGCAGCACGTCGGCGGCGGCCTGCACGGTGGTGCGGAGGCGGCCCTTGGGCGCCTTGGCCGCGGCGCGGGAGTAGAGCTCGGCGCCCTCCTCCAGGACCGTTCCGGTGTCCAGGCCGGCGGGGACCTTGATGCACGCGTGGTGGCGCCAGGTGGCGACCGGGTCGCTCCACGCCTCCACGGTGTAGGTCCAGCGGCCCTGCGTGCCGGGGGTCACGTCGGCGCCCCAGCGGTCGGTGCCGGGGGCCAGTTCCCGCATCGGCGTCCACGGACCGCGGCGGCCCTTCGGGTCGCGCAGGACGACGTTGGCGCCGACCGCGTCGTGCCCCTCGCGGAAGACGGTGGCGGTCACCTGGAAGGTCTCGCCGGGCACGGCCTTGGCCGGCCGCCTGCCGCCGTCCACGGACGGCCGGACGTCGCGGACCGGGATCCGGCCGATGGCCGGGGTCGAACTCATCTGTCACACACCTCCGCCGAGCTGGAAGCCGGGCCCACCGCCCGGCTCGGGAACCACAAGGGGTCGTCCGTGTTGCGCCGGACGGGGGTCACGGTCCCGCCGGGGACCGTGGAGGGACGGACGCCGCCACCGCCGGGGGGCCGCGGTGCGGGCCACCGGTGGTGCGCGCCCGCGCGTCCTGTTCCTGCA
This sequence comes from Streptomyces mangrovisoli, assembly GCF_000974985.2. GTDB lineage: Bacteria > Actinomycetota > Actinomycetes > Streptomycetales > Streptomycetaceae > Streptomyces > Streptomyces mangrovisoli. Next base: position 815 of record NZ_LAVA02000076.1, read on the forward strand.
AATAGGTCATGAGGTTGCTGCGCAGATAACGTTCGGCCGCCTCGGCCGCCTCGCGCGCGCAGCGCTTGCCCATGAGGACGCACAGCGTGTAGCCCGAGTCCTCGAAGGTCGTGCGGACCGAGCGGTCCGTCGGCGACGCGAGCATCAGGCGTTCCCACGCCCGATACCGGCGCAGCTGCCGAGAGACTTCTGCTTTGGCTGGAAGAAGCATGTCACTCATGGTGCACATATGACCACTTTGCGTCTTGTTGGATCTTCAAACGGGGCGCCGCGTGATCGTGTCGGTCGTCTCGTGTTGCACGAATGGCGTAGCGGGCTCAGTGTGGTGGTGACTCAGAAGCGATCGCCGCTCACGCTTCGTGTTCGGGGCTCGGCCGACGGCCGAGAGGAATCGGGAGCTTCGCCGGTGAGGAGCCAACGACGATGAAGACCGCAGTACCTTGCTACTACCACCTCGACGTGGAAGTGAGCCCCGCGCGTGTCGGGCAGGTCGGCCGCATCCTGGCCGCCCATCTGCGCCTGTGGGACCTGGAGATCCTGGTCGAGCCCGTCCGTCAGGGTGCCGAACTGCTGCTGGGCGCCATCGACGAGCACGCCACGGACAAGCGCGCCTCGATCGAGATGTGGTGGAACGGCCAGCACGTGATCACCGCCATCGGCGAAGAGGACCAGGACCTCCGTCCCGACCAGGACCTGCGCGGCTGCCTGGCCCATATCGCGGCGACGAGCGACGGCTGGGGGTGCTGCGCCTCCGACACCGGCAGCAAGATCATCTGGTTCTCCCAGCGGGTCCGCAGCGCCGAACGCGCGCCACTTGTGCCCACGGCGCCCTCGCCCACCCTGCGCGAGGTGCTCCAAGTGCCCAGAGAAGTCCCGGTGGCCGCGCTGGCCGCCCCGGCGAGACCGATGGACGGCTCGCTGGAGGAGGCCCGGTGACGGCGCGACGACGCCGAAAAGGGGTGCCCGTCTGGAACGGGCACCCCTACCCGTTGGGTGCCTCCTACGACGGCGAGGGCACCAACTTCGCGCTGTTCAGCGAGGTCGCCCACCGGGTCGAACTCGCCCTCGTCGACGACGACGGCACCCACCGGCTCATCCCGCTGACCGAGGTCGACGGCTTCGTGTGGCACTGCTATCTGCCCGGCGTCGGCCCCGGCCGGCGCTACGGCTTCCGGGTGCACGGCCCCTGGGACCCGGCCCTCGGCCACCGCTGCAACCCGGCCAAGCTGCTGCTCGACCCGTACGCCCGCGCGATCGACGGGCAGATCGACAACCACGCCTCGCTCTACGAGCGCACCCCGGGCCGGCCGGACCCCGGCGACAGCGCCGGGCACACCATGCTCGGGGTGGTGACCGACCCGCACTTCGACTGGGGCGACGACCGCCCGCCGAACCGGTCGTACGCCGACAGCGTCATCTACGAGGCCCATGTGCGGGGCATGACCCGCGCCCACCCGGACGTGCCGCCGGAGCTGCGCGGCACCTACGCGGGACTCGCCCACCCCGCGGTCGTCGAGCACCTCACCTCGCTGGGGGTGACCGCCGTCGAGCTGATGCCGGTGCACCAGTTCGTCCAGGACGGCGTGCTGCAGGACCGCGGCCTCGCCAACTACTGGGGCTACAACACCATCGGTTTCTTCGCGCCGCACAACGCCTACGCCGCCCACGGCACGGGCGGCGGGCAGGTGACCGAGTTCAAGTCGATGGTGAAGGACCTGCACGCGGCCGGCCTCGAGGTGATCCTCGACGTCGTCTACAACCACACCGCCGAGGGGAACGAGAACGGCCCCACGCTCTCCTTCCGCGGCATCGACAACGCCTCCTACTACCGCCTGGTGGACGGCGACTGGGCGCACTACTACGACACCACCGGCACCGGCAACAGCCTGCTGATGCGCCACCCCTACGTGCTTCAGCTGATCATGGACTCGCTGCGCTACTGGGTGACCGAGATGCATGTCGACGGCTTCCGGTTCGACCTCGCGGCCACGCTGGCCCGGCAGTTCCACGAGGTCGACCGGCTCTCGGCGTTCTTCGACCTGATCCAGCAGGACCCGGTCATCAGCCGCGTCAAGCTGATCGCGGAGCCCTGGGACGTCGGCGAGGGCGGCTACCAGGTGGGCAACTTCCCGCCGCTGTGGTCGGAGTGGAACGGCCGCTACCGCGACGCCGTACGGGACTTCTGGCGCGCCGAGCCCGGCTCGCTCGGCGAGTTCGCCTCCCGGCTCACCGGCTCCGCGGACCTCTACGCCCACCACCGGCGCCGGCCGCGCGCCAGCGTCAACTTCGTGACGGCGCACGACGGTTTCACCCTGCGCGACCTCGTCTCCTACAACGACAAACACAACGAGGCCAACGGCGAGGGCAATCGGGACGGCGAGAGCAGCAACCGCTCCTGGAACTGCGGCGCCGAGGGCGAGAGCGAGGACCCCTCCGTCCTGGAGCTCCGCGCCCGCCAGCAGCGCAACCTGCTGGCCACGCTGCTGCTCTCCCAGGGCATCCCGATGCTCTCGCACGGCGACGAACTCGGCCGCACTCAGGGCGGCAACAACAACGCCTACTGCCAGGACAGCGAAGTGTCCTGGATCGACTGGGCGCCGGGCGAGGAGCAGCAGGCCCTCAAGGACTTCGTCGCCCGGCTGATCCGGCTGCGCGCGGCCCACCCCGTGCTGCGCCGGCGCCGCTTCTTCCGCGGCGAGAGCGCCACGCGCGCCGAACGCCCGCTGCCGGACCTGGTGTGGCTGCGGCCGAGCGCCCGCGCGATGACCGAGCGGGACTGGCAGCGCGCCGACGCGCACTGCGTCGGCGTCTTCCTCAACGGCGACGCGATTGCCGAACGCGACCCGCACGGTGGGCCCGTGGTGGACGACTCGTTCCTGCTGCTGTGCAACGGGCACTGGGAGCCGGTCGACTTCAAGCTGCCCGGCCGCGCCTACGGCGAGCGGTGGACCGCGCTCATCGACACGGCCGACCCGCAGGCGACGCCGGACGAGACCGAGTTCAAGGCGAGCGCGGTGACGACGGTGAGCGCGCGCAGCCTCTTGCTGCTGTCCCGTCCTCCGCTTCGTCGTGGCTGATCGCGCAGTTCCCCGCGCCCCTTCAGGGCACGGCCGCACGGATGCGCCCTGAAGGGGCGCGGGGAAATGCGCGACAAGCCACGACGCACCCGCAGCCGCTACGCCCGCCGAGCGGACCCGCAGGGAAGGCCGGCCGGGCTCGCGGCCCGTTCCCGCGCCGGGTGCGGGCTCACGGCTCCTGGCGGGACGTCACCGTGAACTGCGCCCCGTCACGGTCGCGCAGCACGGCCTCCTCCGCGCCCTTGCTGAGCACGCTCCCCCCGTGCTCCTCCGCGGCGCGCGCGCAGGCCGCCACGTCGGCGACGGAGAAGTGCACCTGCCAGTGCGGCCGGATCGACGGGTCCGGCGCGGCCTCCAGCGCCCCCGACTCGATCCGCGCCACCGGGTCACCGAAACTGCGCAGTACGACCTCGCCGCCCTCGTACACCACCTCGCAGCAGCCCGCCCCGCCGGTGGCCCAGTCGAGGACCTCGCCGTAGAAGATGGCGGCGTCGAACGCGTCGCGGGTGTGCAGCCGGATGAACGCGGGTGCCGAGCTGCGCCAGCTCTCCCAGTCCGAGGCCAGCTCGCCCTCCCAGACCCCGAACGTGGCGCCGTCCCGGTCGGCCAGCAGCGCCGCGCGGCCGGGCGTGAGCGAGATCGGGCCGACCGCGACGGTGCCGCCGCGCTCCCGCACCCGCGAGGCGGCCTCGTTCGCGCTCGGCACGGCGAAGTACGGGGTCCAGGCCACCGCCATCTGCCACATGGCCGCCACGGCGGCGATGCCCGCGACCGGCCGGCCGTCCGAGAGGGCGACCCGGAAGTGCTCGCCGAGCCGCGCCGGACGCCAGGTCCAGCCCAGCAGGGCGTGGTAGAAGTCCATCGTCGCTTCCAGGTCCCGGCTGGTCAGGCTCACCCAGCAGGGGGCGCCGAACATCGAAGGGGTGGACATGAAGTCCGTCGCGGCGGGGCGTGTCGCGTCTTGGTTCATGGCAGTCGCGTCCTGGTCTCGTCGGCCGGCCGACGCCGGTCCTCACCCCCCAGTGTCCGACCGGAGGCCGGGAGAACGCCTGCCGAGTACCCCCGCGGCGCGGCCGAAACGGTGTTCGGGCACGGGTGGCCTCAACCGGCCGGGTGAGGACGGCAAGGGCGTGGCAGCAGTTCAGGACCCGCCCTGGACCGGTGTGCGGCCGTTCGGGTGAGAGGGCGGGGCTTCTGGTGCGGCCGGCCGCACGCCCCCGCCGCCGCGGCGAGCCGGCTCCGGCGGCCCGCCGTCGGCGGAGGTCACTGCGGCCGCTCCGCGAGCAGTTCCTCGCGCAGCCGCGCGAAGCACCCGCTGAGCAGCCGCGACACGTGCATCTGGGAGATGCCGAGCTGCTCGGCGATCCGGCTCTGGGTCATGCCGCGGAAGAAGCGCAGGTAGAGGATGGCGCGCTCGCGTTCGGGGAGACGGTGCAGGCACGGTTCGACGGCGGCGCGGTCGACCACGAAGTCGAAGCCGGGATCGGGTGCGCCCAGGGCATCGCTCAGCGCGTAGCCGTCGGTGCCGGGCACCTCCGCGTCCAGGGAGAGCGCGGAGAAGCACTCCAGCGCCTCCATGCCGATGCGCACCTCCTCCTCCGTGAGCTGGGCGCGGTCGGCCAGCTCGGCGACGGTCGGCGCGCGACCGGACAGCTCCGGGCCCAGGTCCCTCGACGCGTTCCGCACCCGGTTGCGCAGGTCCTGTACGCGGCGCGGCACGTGCAGGGTCCACATGTGGTCGCGGAAGTGGCGTTTGATCTCACCGGTGATCGTGGGCACGGCGTACGCCTCGAAGGCGTGGCCGCGGCCGGGGTCGTAGTGGTCGACGGCCTTGACCAGACCGAGAGCGGCCACCTGGTACAGGTCCTCGAGCGATTCGCCGCGGCCGCGGAAACGCATGGCGATCCGCTCCGCCATGGGCAGCCAGAGCTCGACCAGTTCGTCCCGGAGCGCGCGGCGCTCGGGGTCCTCGGGTAGCTCGGCCAGCCGGGCGAACGCCGCGGCGGTGTCGGGAGCGTCGTCGTGGGGATGTCGCTTCGTACGGGTGGCGACACTCATCGTGGCCGCCTCCTCGGGGTGCCGGACGGGCAGGGCATCGCGGGAGGGGGACGGCGCGGACCAGGCGGGGAACGCCCGGAGCGGTCGGCCGACCGGCTCCCACGGGCGTGCCTCCAGTCCGAAGCACTCCCATGCGCCTGCCCCGCGCCTCCGCTCCGAAACAGGGGCGGGTCAAAAGGTGCGGAAAGGCATTTGGCGGAAACGCGTACATGCGGGCTGTGTGGCTGGTGATCTTGACCTGCCTTTGGGAGAGATACCTCTGTAACAGAGCTAATCTGTCCATGTGACGAACACCGACACGCCCCGGTACGACCCGGCCGCCCCGCCACCTGCCGAGCTGGACGCGTTCCCGGACGAACTGGCGGACGCCCTCGTCGGGGTGCACCGGCTGATCCGCCGCCGGCTGCGCGGCCAGGTGGTCCAGCCGCGGCTGCGCGGCGCCGAGGTCGAACTGCTGCGCCTGGTGGAGTCCCGGCCCGGTATCGGCATCTCCGAGGCGGCCAGGGAGCTGTTCCTGGCCGGCAACTCGGTGTCCACCCTGGTCAACCAGCTCTCCCGGGACGGGTACCTGATCCGGGAGACCGACCCCGCCGACCGGCGGGCGGCGCGGCTGGCGCTGACCCCCGCCGCCGAGGAACGGCTCGGCGACTGGCGCCGGCGGCGCGCCGAGCTGGTCCGGCACCAGGTCGTCCGGCTCGACGAAGCCGACCGGGAGGCGCTGCGCGCGGCCGTCCCGGCCCTGCGCAGGCTCGCCGCCCAGTTGCACGAGGAGGCCGAGGAATCATGACCGCCGCCCATTCCGCCGACACCCCGCTTTCCGCCGACACTCCCCTTTCGGCGGACACCCCGCTGTCCGCGGACACTCCGCGCACCGCCGACCCTGCCGCACCCGCCCACGACGCCGTCAGCTGCACCGGACTCGCCTACGCCTTCGGCGAGACCAACGCGGTCGACGGCCTGGACCTGTCGGTGCGCGAGGGCGAGATCTTCGGCCTGCTCGGCCCGAACGGCGCGGGCAAGACCACCGCGATCCGCTGCATGACCACCCTGCTGCCCGTCCCGGCGGGCATGGTGCGCGTCTTCGGCCTCGACGCGTCCCGCGAGCGGATGGGGGTACGGCGCCTGCTCGGCTATGTGCCGCAGCAGCTGTCCGCCGACAGCGGCCTCACCGGCCGGGAGAACGTCGCCCTGTTCGCCCGGGTCTTCGACGTGCCCCGCAAGGAGCGCGCCGAACGCGTCGCGCAGGCCCTCGCCGCCGTCGACCTCGCCGACGCCGCCGACCGGCTCGCGAAGACGTACTCCGGCGGCATGGTGCGCCGGCTCGAACTGGCCCAGGCCCTGGTCAGCGCGCCGCGCCTGCTGATCCTCGACGAACCGACGATCGGCCTCGACCCCATCGCCCGCACCGGCGTGTGGGAGCACATCAACGCCGTGCGCGCCGCCACCGGCATGACCGTCCTCGTCACCACCCACTACATGGATGAGGCCGACCAGTACTGCGACCGGGTCGCCCTGATGCACCGCGGCCGCATCCGCGCCCTCGGCACCCCCGACGAACTCCGCGAGGGGCTCGGTGAACGCCGCCGCGCCGAGGGCGCGGCCCAGGACACGCTGCCCACGCTGGAGGACGTCTTCCGCGATGTCGCCGGCAGCGGCCTCGACGACCAGTCAGGAGATTTCCGCGATGTCCGAAGCACCCGCCGTACCGCGCAACGCGTCGGCTGACCGCGCCCGCGAGCAGGGGATCGCGCTGCTGCTCCAGCCGCCCCGGCCGCGCTCGGGCTGGCGGCTGGTGCCCGCCCGGGTCGGCGCGATGTGCGCCGTCGAACTCCAGAAGCTGCGCCACGACCGCACCGAGCTGTACACCAGGGCGGTGCAGCCGGCCCTGTGGCTGCTGATCTTCGGTCAGACCTTCACCCGGATCAAGGCCATCCCCACCGGCGGCATCCCGTACATCGACTACATGGCGCCGGGCATCATCGCCCAGTCCGCGATGTTCATCGCCATCTTCTACGGCATCCAGATCATCTGGGAGCGCGACGCGGGCGTCCTGAACAAGCTGCTGGTCACGCCCACTCCACGCTCGGCACTGATCACCGGCAAGGCGTTCGCGGCCGGGGTGAAGTCGCTGATCCAGGCGATCGTCGTCATCGTGATCGCCGCGGTGCTCGGCGTGGCCCTGACCTGGAACCCGCTGAAGCTGCTCGGGGTGGCGGCGGCCGTCATCCTCGGATCGGCCTTCTTCTCCTGCCTGTCGATGACCATCGCCGGCATCGTCCTCAGCCGGGACCGCCTGATGGGGTTCGGCCAGGCCATCACCATGCCGCTGTTCTTCGCGTCCAACGCCCTCTACCCGGTGGCCGTGATGCCCGGCTGGCTCCAGGCCGTCAGCAAGGTCAACCCGCTGAGCTACCAGGTGGACGCCCTGCGCGGCCTGCTGCTGGGCACGCACGCGCACCTCGCGCTCGACTTCGGGGTGCTGCTGGTGGCCGCCGCGGCCGGCATCGCGGCGGCCTCCTCGCTGCTGGGCCGTTTGGCCCGTTGATCTTCATCACTTCGACGTGATGTGCGGCACGCGCGTCCGAGCGCGCTCGGCGCGCGCCGCCGTGTTCTTCCTGCGCACGGCTTGATCACCGATCAAAGCGGGCGAAGTGCCTGGCCACGGCGCATTCCGCTCATTTGACAGTGCGATCGGCCCACAGATAGGAAGCAACTTCGAGAGGTCGAAGGGTGGATTGTGTACGAGCCGAACGTGGTCGGGGACTGGCAGGAGTACGACGAGCATGCCGGTCTGCGTGTCCGCGTCCACAGCCTGGAGGCGGCCGAGCCGCCCCGTGGACGTGACGACGCGGCCGCCGGGCTGTCGTACTTCCGGCTGCGGGTGACCGTCGAGAACCGCGGCGCCAAGCACTACGGCATCCTCCTCGAGGACGGCCAGATCGACGTCCGGCTCGGCTCCGACGGCGAGGGCGCGTTCATCGACTGGCGCAACTCGCAGTTCATCGAGGGCTTCGACGTCTACCCGCTGCGCCGCGTCACCGCCGTGCTCTACGCCGCCGGTCCCGAGGCGGGGCTCGCCCAGGTCGACGTGCAGATCCAGCTGAAGGTCGACGAGGACTGGACCGAGCGACGGCTGTGGGCGGGCGGCGTCGGGCTGAGCGAGGACCCGGTCGGCGCCGGGGCCCCGGCCGCCGGCTGTGGCGGGCTGGCCCACCAGATCAGCAACTACCTCCGCGACCAGGCGGAGCCGGGCACGGCCTGAGTGGTTACGGCCCGAGCGGGCGCGCCACCCGCCGGGACACCGGCACGGACGGCGCGCGCCCCGGCGGCGTGCCTCAGTGCGGGATGCCGTCGATGATCTCGCGGGCGCCCTGCCGCAGCAGCGCCACCGCGACCGACGTGCCCAGCGTGGCCGGGTCCAGCGGCCCCGCCCATTCGTGCGCGTTCAGCCGGGTCTTGCCGTCCGGGGTGAACACGCAGGCCCGCAGGGACAGTTCACCGGTGCGGTCGACCCGGGCGTAGCCCGCGATGGGGCTGTTGCAGTGGCCCTGGAGCACATGCAGGAACATGCGCTCCGCGGTGGCCTCGCGGTGGGTGTCGGGATGGCCGAGCCCGCTGACCGCGTCGATCAGGTCGGCGTCCCCCTCACGGCACTGGAGGGCGAGGATGCCCGCGCCGATCGGCGGCATCATCGCGTCGGCGGACAGGACCTCGGTGATCACGTCGCGCCGGTCGATGCGCTCCAGGCCGGACACGGCGAGCAGCAGTGCGTCCGCCTCGCCCGCGGCGAGCTTCTCCAGCCGCCGGTTGGCGTTGCCGCGGAACGGCACGCATTGCAGGTGCGGATGGGTGGCCGAGAGCTGGGCGATCCGGCGCACCGCGGAGGTGCCGATCCGGGTGCCCGCGGGCAGCTCGTCGAGCGTGAGCCCGCCCGGGTGCACCAGCGCGTCGCGGATGTCGTCCCGCTCCAGGAACGCGGCGAACACCGTGCCGGCCGGCAGCGGTCGGTCGGCGGGCACGTCCTTGACGCAGTGCACCGCGAGGTCCGCCTCCCCGGCGAGCAGAGCGGCGTCCACCTCCTTGGTGAACGCGCCCTTGCCCTCGACCTGCGCCAGGTCGCCCATCCACCGGTCGCCGGTGGTCTTCACCGGCACGACCTCGGTGCGTACTTGGGGGTGCAGGACGGCCAACTCGGCGCGCACGCGCTCGACCTGAGCCAGTGCCATGGGGGAGTCGCGGGAGACGATACGGATGAGTTCCGGGACGGACATGACGGACACCATAGACCCACCGAGGGGGCCGCCGTGGCCACACCGCCCGTTCCCCGCGGCGCTACCCGGACTCCAGCACCATGTGCACCGAGCGGCGGCCGTGCCCGTCCGCGGCCACCGCGGGATCGGCGACGCGGCCGTCGACCAGGCAGGACCGCACCCGGCTGCCGCCTCCCGACAGCGTGATGTCGAGGACCAGGTCCCGGTGGCGCAGTCCGCGCAGGCTCACCTCGCCCCACCCGGCCGGCAGGCACGGCCGCAGCCGTACGGGGTCGGGGGCGGGGTCCAGCCCGAACAGCCCCTCGTGGACCAGCCGCAGATATCCCGTGGCCGACCAGGTCTGGTCGGGCTGCGAGACGAAGTGCTCCGCCCGGCCGTCGGCGCCGGTCTGCCAGCCCCCGTCGACCGCGCCGTTCAGGGAGTCGTAGAGCTCGTGGAAACCGCCGCTGCCCGCCACCAGCGCGGCGAGGGTGGTGACCGAGCGGGCGAAGCAGCCGGTGCGGCCGGTCCGCGCGGCGGCCAGCCCGAACAGGGCGTGGACCACCGGCCACACCATCACGTTGTGCCGGCCCGGCCGGGCGTCGTCGAAGCGCGGGAAGTGCGGCCAGACGTTCACGATGCCGTACGGCTGCCAGTGCGCGCCGTCGACGAGCCGCCGGGCCCGGTCCTCGTCCGCGACGCCGCACAGCACGGCGAAGGCCAGCCCCGCGCCCTCCTGCGAGGTGTCGAGCCGGCCGTCGTCGTGGCGCAGATAGGCGTACGTGCCCGCGTCCGGCCGCCACAGCCCGTCGTCGATCGCGGTGCGCAGCGCGGCGGCCTCGGCGCGCAGGGTGCCCGCCGGCCGGCCGAGGGCGTCGGCCATGTCGGCGAGGGCGCGATGGGCGCCGTGGTAGAGGCAGTTGGTGGACAGGCACGACAGCCGGTCCGCGCCCGGGTGGTCGAGCACGAAGGAGGAGCGGACCTCGGGGGAGAAGGGCGGGCTCGGGTAGCCGGAGATGCCGTCGTTGAGGAAGCCGGGGCCGCGGAACAGCCCGGTGGAGGCGTCGAAGTCGTCGGCGCGGCGGGCCGCGAGGGTGTGCACGGCCGTCTCGTACGCCGACGCCAGGAACGACCGGTCGCCGGTGACCCGGTAGTGGTGCCAGGCGGCCGGGATCCACACGACCTGGTCCCACCACTGGTCGTCCTGCTGGACGATCAGCCCGTCCGGGCCGCGGTCGACCACCGACCACAGGGTGTTGCGACCGAGTCCGGGCGCGAGCAGGCTCACCCCGGCCCACGCGTTGACGGCCGCGTCGCGGGTCCAGCGCTGCGGCGCGGGATACCCGCCGCCTGCCCGTACGAGCGTGCCGGGCGGGTGACGCAGCAGTCCGGACCGGTCGTAGACCGCGGGGTCGGCGGCGATGGTGTTCACGCCGAACACGTCGGTGAGCGCGGCGGCGTAGGGCGCGGCGAGACGCGCGTGGACGGCGGGGTCGGTGAAGCTCAGCACGGGGCCGGGGTACCGCTGCCCGGTCCCCGCCGCCCAGGCCCCGACCGGCGCGGCCGCGCCCAGCGCGGCGGCCACCACGGCCCGCCGCGACCACCGTCCCGCGTACGTCACGCGCACTCCTCCTCGTCGGCGGGGCCATGATGCTCCCTCAACCTGGGCGTGGCGCCGGCCCGCGTCAGCCGGGCGGCTCCGGCAGGTCGGCCGCCGACTCCTCCGGGGTCAGGTCCGGGCGCAGGCGTCGCCAGGACGGCTGTCTGAGCAGGCCGTCCCGGGTGCGCGTGGTGTACGCGACCTCGCCGACCAGCCGGGGCAGCACCCAGCGCGCGCCCGCCACGGCCGGGACCGGGGCGAAGGGGCAGACGCCGGTCTCGGCGGCGTGCAGCAGCGCGGCCAGCTCCGTGCGCTCCGCCTCGCTCCAGCCGGTGCCCACGCCGCCGACGTAGCGCAGCCGGCCGGCCGCGCGCTGGCCCACCAGGACCGCGCCCGGCAGCCCGGACAGGCGGCCCCGGCCGGGCAGCCAGCCGCCGACGACGACGTCCTCGGTGCGCAGGTTGCGGATCTTGATCCAGGCGCGGGAGCGGACGCCGGGCTCGTACCCGGAGTCCAGCCGCTTGCACACCAGTCCCTCCAGGCCGTGCTCGCGGGTGGCCCGCAGGGCCTCGGCGCCGTGGCCGACGAGCGCGCCGGGCGTCGACCAGTGCGGGCCGTCGAGGCCGAGCTCCTCCAGCGCGGCGCGCCGCCGGCCGTAGGGGCGGCGGAGCAGCGCCTCGCCGCCCAGGTGCAGCACGTCGAACAGCACCAGGTGGACGGGGACCTGTGCTGCGCGGCGGGCGGCCCGGGCGGGGGAGTGGGCGAGGCCCATCCTGCCCTGCAACAGCTGGAAGTCGGCGCGCCCCTCGGCGTCGACGGCGAGCACCTCGCCGTCCAGGATCGCGGGCGTCGCCCCCAAGGCCGTGCCCAGCGGCGTCAGTTCGGGATAGGCGGCGGTGATGTCCGCGCCGGAACGGGCCCGCAGCAGGACGCTGCCGTCGCCGGGCAGATAGACCACCGCCCGCTGGCCGTCCTGCTTGGTCTCGTAGGCCCAGCGGCCGTCCTGCGCGGGGGGTGGCAGGGGGCCGGGGGTGGCGAGCATGGGGGCGATCATCGGCAGGTCCATGGCAAAGGTGTGACCGGGTTGCCGCGGATCACTCGGTCCGGCGCGGGGGTTCGCCTGAACGGGGTCCCGCGTGGGACTCGGCCCGGGCGGGGCTCGGCCCGCGTGGGGGTCGTGCCGCCGTGCGGGTGCGTGGTGGTTGCTCGCGCGGTTCCTCGCGCCCCTTGGGGGGTTGGGGGTCGGTGCCCCGTTAGGGGCGCGGGGAACTGCGCGCTCGGCCCCCACCGGCCGGTGGTTGTGCACGTGCGGGTGCGTCGTGGTTGCTCGCGCAGTCCCTCGCGCCCCTGGGAGGGGTTGGGGGTGGGCGCCCGTCAGGGGCGCGGGGAACTGCGCGATGGGGCCCCACCGGCCGGTGGCCGTGCGGGGCCCGGGGCTGGACGAGGTCAGGCGACCGGGGCCGTCTTCGGCTCGGGCGCCGGCTCGCTGGGCACGGCCGCGGCATCGGCACGGCGCGCCGGCAGGAAGGACGCGAGGACGAGCGCGAGCAGCGCCGCACCCCCGCCGACCGCCATGACCGTCTTGAAGCCGTTCTCCGAGGGCAGCGACTGACCACCGAGGTTCATGGTCATCTGCGCCAGGATCACCCCGGCCACCGCGCTCGCCACCGACGTGCCGATGGACCGCATCAGCGTGTTCAGGCTGTTCGCCGCGGCCGTCTCGGACGGGTCGACGGCGCCCATGATCAGCGCCGGCATGGCACCGTACGCGAAGCCGACGCCCGCGCCGATGATGCAGGCGCACAGCATCAACTGCCACACCTCGGACATCAGCACGATGTTCAGCCCGTAGCCCACCGCCACGATCAGCGCGCCGATCATGAGCGTGACCTTCGGGCCCCGCGACTTGGTGACGGCCGCCGACAGCGGCGCGAACGCCATCATCACCAGGCCCTGCGGGGCCATGATCAGGCCGGCGCTCAGCATGGAGCGGCCGAGGCCGTAGCCGGTCTGGGTGGGCAGTTCGAGCAGCTGCGGCATCACCAGCGACATCGCGAACATCGAGAAGCCGAGCGCGATCGAGGCGAGGTTGGTGAACAGCACCTGCCGGCGCGCCGTGGTCCGCAGGTCCACCAGCGAGTCGGAGGTGCGCAGTTCGAAGACGCCCCACGCGACGAGCACGATCACCGCGGCCGCGAACAGGCCGAGCGTCGTCCCGCTGCCCCAGCCCCAGTCCGCGCCCTTGGAGACGGCGAGCAGCAGCGAGACCAGACCCGCCGCGAGGCCGATCGCGCCGACCACGTCGAAGCGGCCGCCGCTGCGCACCGCGGACTCGGGCACCAGCACGAACACGGCGACGAGGGCGACGAGGCCGAGCGCCGCCGCGGTCCAGAACAGCCCGTGCCACTCGAAGTGGTCCGCGATGAAGGCCGCCGCGGGCAGGCCCATCGCGCCGCCGACGCCGAGCGAGGCGCTCATCAGGGCGGTGGCGCCGGGCAGCCGCTCGACGGGCAGCTCGTCGCGCATGATGCTGATGCCCAGCGGGATGGTCGAGGCGGAGAGGCCCTGCAGCGCGCGGCCGATGATCAGCGGCGTGATCGAGTCGCTGAGCGCGCACACCGTCGAGCCGACGACCAGCAGCACGATGCTGAACAGCAGCATCCGGCGCTTGCCGAACATGTCCCCGAGCCGCCCCGCGACCGGGGTGACGACGGCACCGGCGAGCAGCGTCGCGGTCACCGCCCACGCGGTGTCGGAGGACGGCGCGTTCAGGTACGTCGGCAGCTCCGGGATGATCGGGATGATCAGCGTCTGCATCAGCGAGACGACGATGCCGGACAGGGCCAGCACCGCCACCACGGCGTTCGGCCGGGGCGCTACGGCGCCCGGGGCCTCGTCGGGTCTGGTGACGGCGTCGGACATGGCGGACCTCCGGAGACTCGGAACAGGAACCAGGAGAAACAACGGAACAGGACGGAGAAACAAGCGGCGGGCGCTCTCGCACCCACTTTTAAGTCAACTGCTTGACTTACTGTACGGTGCCGGTCGGGCCCCGCACACGGCACCCTCCCCGGCACCTCGCCCGGGGCCGTCGAGCTGCGGACCCGGCCGGGGGACGTAGGCTTTTCCCCCGCTGGACCCCGGCGCACCGGCCGGGGACCTGCGACGGCTCGCGGGACCGGCCTTCGCAGGGCGGAGCGCGGTCCCGGTGCGGTGGTGATCATGACGAGCAGGTCGGCGCGGGCCGAGCAGGTGCACGCGACGCGGGAACTCATCCTGACCGCGGCGGAGCGGCTGTTCGCCGAGCGGGGCGTGCACATGGTCTCCAACCGCCAGGTCAGCGAGGCCGCCGGCCAGGGCAACAACGCCGCCGTCGGCTACCACTTCGGCACCAAGGCCGACCTGGTCCGGGCCATCGTCCGCCGGCACGCGGGGCCCATCGAGGAGATCCGTGTCCGGCTGGTGGCCGGCGTCGGCCCCGACGCCGGTGTGCGCGACTGGGTGGACTGCCTGGTGCGGCCGATCCCCGCGCACCTGGCCGACCTGGACGGTCCCACCTGGTACGCGCGGTTCTGCGCCCAGGTGATGACCGACCCGGCCATGTACGAGATCATGGTCGAGGAGTCCCTGACCTCGCCCACCTTGCGGCAGGCCATCGAGGGGCTGAACCGGCAGCTGTCGGCCCTGCCCGCCGAGGTCCGGGCCGAACGGGGCGCCATGGCGCGCGAGTTGATCCTGCACATCTGCGCCGAGCGCGAGCGCGCACTGGCCGACGGCGTCCCCACCTACCGGGCCACCTGGCACGACGCGGCCACCGGTCTGGTCGACGCCCTCGTCGGCGTCTGGCTGGCCCCGGTCACCCCCACGCCCTGACACCCGCCCCCGCCGCACCCCCCGGCCGACCGCGGATCACCACGTCACCGGTTCACCCCTCGAAGGTGACGATCACCTTCTCCGCCGCCCCCGGCGTGCGCGCCAGTTCGAAGGCGCGGTCGGCCTCCTCGAACGGGACCCGGTGGCTGATCAGCTGGGCGAACCGCTCGTGGTGTTCGGCGAGTTCGGGGGTGACCTCGAAGATCTCCGTCGGGTAGCCCTGCGAGGCGATCAGGGTCAGCTCGCTGCGGAGCATCCCGCCGAGGTCGATCTCGCCCTTCTTCTGGACGGCGACCATGACCAGCTTGGCGTGCCACTTCGCGTTCGCCACCACGGCTTCGAAGACGGCCGGCGCCCCGGCCGCGTCGATGTAGATGTCGGTGCCCGCGCGGGGCTGGCCGAGCGCGTTGGCCGCCTCGCCGTGCAGTTCGGTCAGGCGCGCGGTGACGTCCTCCGTCGCCGAGTCGAGCACCGCGTCCGCGCCGACCGCGAGCGCCTTCTCCAGTCGGGAGGCGATGACGTCGGCCACCACCACGTGCTTCACCCCGCGCAGCTTCAGCCAGATCGCGACGCCGAGGCCGATGGGACCGGCGCCGAAGACGACGACCTTGTCGTCCGGACCCGCCCCGGAGCGGTTGACGGCGTGCCGGGAGACGGCCATGGGCTCGTTGAGGGCGGCCACGTCGAAGGGGACGGTGTCCGGGAACACCGCGAGGCTCCTGCCCGACTCGGCCTTCTCGACGAGCAGGTACTCGCTCATGCCGCCGTAGCGGCCGCCGCAGCCGATGATGCCGGTGGAGGCGGCCTGCGGGTTGACCACCACGCGATCACCGGGCTTGAGCGCGGTGACGGCGGAGCCCACCTCGACGATCTCGCCCGCCGGTTCGTGGCCGAGCGGGACCGGGACCAGCTCGCCGCCGAGGTGGCCGCGCGCGGGCATGCCGCCCATGTGCAGGAAGGTGACGTCGGTGCCGCAGATGCCGCAGGCGCGGACGCCCACCAGGACGTCCTCGGGGCCCGGCGCCGGCCGCTCGACGTCCACGGTCTCCACCCCGCCGGCGCCGGCGGTGCGCACGGACTTCATCGTGGTCATGAGGGGCTCTCTTTCTGGCGGCTTCCAGCGGCTTGCGGTGTCTTCCACCAGCTTCCAGCGGCTTCCAGCAGCTTCCAGCGGCTGCAAGCGGCTTCTCGCGGCGGCGTCCGGCCCGGGGAAGGGTTTGCTTGAGTCAGGCAAACATATGGGACTTACTTGAGTAACGCAAGGGAATCCCCTGCCCGGCGCGCGGAACGAGAGGATCACCTCCATCGTCATGACGGTCGTAACGCCGCGGCCCCCTGCGGGCAATACGGCGGACAAAATTGTTGACAATCTTGTTTGGCTAGATTTAGGTTCGACAGGCACTCACTCAGGGAGGGCGCAATGCCTCAGGAAGCCCGTCCGAGCACCGGGGAGCAGGCCAAGCAGCACGCGCTCGCGCAGCTGCGGCTCGCGATCCTGCACGGCGAGATGGCACCGGCGCAGCGGCTGGTGGAGAACGAGCTCGCCGAGCAGTTCGGTGTGACGCGGGCGAGCATCCGGGCCGCGCTGATCGATCTCGCGGCCGAGGGGCTCGTCGAGCGGATCCGCAACCGCGGCTCGCGCGTGCGGGTGGTGACCGTGGAGGAAGCGGTCGCCATCACCGAGTGCCGCATGGTCCTCGAAGGGCTGTGCGCGGCCAAGGCGGCCGTGAAGGCCACCGACGAGGAGCTGACCGAACTCGCCGACCTCGGCGCCGCCATGAGGAAGGCGGTCGCGGACGGCGAGCCGGTGACCTACTCGGAGCTGAACCACGGACTGCACGACCGCATCCGGGAGATCTCCGGCCAGCAGACGGCCGTGGAACTGCTGGAGCGGCTCAATGCCCAACTGGTGCGACACCGCTTCCAGTTGGCGCTTCGGCCGGGGCGCCCCCAGCAATCCCTGAACGAGCATCTGGCGATGATCGAGGCGATCACGGCCAGGGACCCGCAGGCGGCCGAGGCGGCCGTCCGCGCCCACCTCACCAGCGTGATCGAGGCGCTGCGCGACTGAGCCGCGCCGCGCGCACGCGCGAGGGGGCGGGCTCACACCTGTCCACAAGGAGACCCACGTAATGACCGACGCGCACGCGCCTTCCCCCGCACCCTCGGCCTCGTCCGGGCAGGGGGAAGCGCCGTCCACACCGCGTTCCACCCTTGTCGTCACCGCGCACGCGGGGGACTTCGTGTGGCGGGCCGGCGGCGCCATCGCCCTGGCCGCCTCCCGGGGCGAGAAGGTCACCATCGCCTGCCTGACCTTCGGCGAGCGCGGCGAGTCCGCCAAGGCGTGGCGCGAGGGCAGGAAGCTCGACGAGATCAAGGCGATACGCCGGGACGAGGCCGAGCGCGCCGCGGCCACCCTCGGCGCGGAGGTCCGCTTCTTCGACGCCGGGGACTACCCGCTCGTCGCCACCGCCGAGCTCACCGACCTGCTGGTCGCCGTCTACCGCGCGACGCAGCCCGACGTCGTCCTGACCCACCCGGTCGAGGACCCGTACAACGGCGACCACCCGGCGGCCAACCGCATGGCCCTGGAGGCCCGCGTGCTGGCGCAGGCGATCGGCTACCCGGGCGAGGGGGACATCATCGGCGCCCCGCCGGTCTTCTACTTCGAGCCGCACCAGCCCGAGATGAGCGGCTTCAAGCCCGAGGTGCTGCTCGACATCACCGAGGTCTGGGAGACCAAGCGCAAGGCCATGGAGTGCCTGGGCGCCCAGCAGCACCTGTGGGACTACTACACCGACCTCGCCGTCCGCCGCGGCGTCCAGCTCAAGCGCAACGCCGGCCCCAACCTGGGCCTGGCCCACAAGACGATGGCCGAGGCGTACATGCGCCCCTACCCGCAGATCGCGAAGGAGCTGGCATGAGCGGCGTGATCGTCACCGGCCCGCCGAAGGCCGACGCCAAGGACGTCGAGGCGCTCGCCGCGTTCGGGGTCGCCACCGTCGGCGAGGCGATGGGCCGCACCGGTCTGCTCGGCCCGGACATCCGCCCGATCCAGCAGGGGGTACGGGTCGCGGGCACCGCGGTGACCGTCCTGAGCTGGCCCGGCGACAACCTCATGATCCACGCCGCGGTGGAGCAGTGCGGGGAGGGTGACATCCTTGTCGTCACCACCACCTCGCCGTCCACCGACGGCATGTTCGGCGAGCTGTTCGCGACCGCGCTCCAGCGGCGCGGGGTGCGCGGCCTGATCATCAACGCGGGCATCCGCGACACCCAGGAACTGCGCGAGATGGGCTTCGCGGCCTGGTCCCGGGCCGTCCACGCGCAGGGCACCGTCAAGGCCACCGGCGGCTCGGTCAACGTCCCCGTCGCCGTCGACGGTCAGGTGATCCGCCCCGGCGACGTGATCCTCGCCGACGACGACGGCGTGGTGGTCGTGCCCCGGGAGCGCGCCCGCGCCGTGGCGGAGGCGTCCGAGGCCCGCGAGGCCAAGGAGGCGGGTGCCCGCGCCGCCTTCCAGGACGGTCAACTGGGCCTGGACCGCTACGGGTTGCGGGACACCCTGAAGAACCTCGGAGTCTCCTACCGGACCTACGAGGAGTACCTGGCGGACCAGGAGGAGCGGTCGTGACCGGCGGGTCCGAGGGGGTGCGCTGCCTGCTGATGCGGGGCGGCACCTCCAAGGGCGCCTACTTCCTGGCCGACGACCTGCCCGCCGACCCGGCGGCCCGCGACGAGCTGCTGCTGCGCGTCATGGGCAGCCCGGACGAGCGGCAGATCGACGGTCTCGGCGGCGCCCACCCGCTCACCAGCAAGGTCGCGGTCGTCTCGCCGTCCGCCGATCCCCGGGCGGACGTGGACTACCTCTTCCTCCAAGTGGCTGTCGACCGGGCCGAGGTGACGGATCGTCAGAACTGCGGGAACATCCTGGCCGGCGTCGGGCCGTTCGCCGTCGAGCGCGGCCTGGTCCCGGCAGGCGAGGAGCGCACCGCCGTCCGTATCCGGATGGTCAACACCGGCGACCACGCCACCGCGGTCTTCCCCACGCCGGGCGGCCGGGTGCGCTACAGCGGTGACGCCGAGATCTCCGGCGTGCCGGGCACGGCCGCGCCGGTCGTCATCGAGTTCCCGCCGGGCGAGCACCCCCTGCTGCCCACCGGCAGCACGCTCGACGTCGTCGCGGACACCCCGGTGACCTGCGTGGACAACGGGATGCCCACCGTGCTCGTCGCGGCCACGGAGCTGAAGGTCACGGGCTACGAGACGCCCAAGGACCTGGAGGAGAACCTCGCGCTCGCCGAGCGGCTGCGCGCGATCCGGCTGGCCGCGGGGCGGCTGATGGGCCTCGGCGACGTCTCGGCCGCCACGGTGCCCAAGCTCACCCTGCTCGCCCCGCCGCGCGACGGCGGTGCGATCACCACCCGCACCTTCATCCCGGTCCGCTGCCACACCTCCATCGGTGTGCTCGGCGCGGCGAGCGTCGCCGCCGGGCTGCGCGTCGAGGGCGGCGTGGGGGAGGACCTCGCACGCCTTCGGCCCGGCGACGACCGGGTCCGCATCGAACACCCCACGGGCTTCCTCGACATCGAGAGCGGCATCGGCGCCGACGCCGCCGGCCGCCCCGTGGCCCGCCGTACGGCCGTGGTCCGTACCGCCCGCAAGATCTTCGACGGCACCGTCTTCCCGCGGTCCGCCGAGACGGCTCCGCTGCCCGCACGACCCCAAGGAGGCCAAGGGTGACCCCTCCCCTCGGCGACATCGCCCACATCGGCCACGCCCAGCTGTTCACCCCCGACCTGGACGCCAGCGTCGCCTTCTTCACCGACTACCTGGGCCTCACGGTCAACGGCGGCGACGGCGACACGGTCTACCTGCGGACCTTCGACGACTACGAGCACCACAGCCTGGTGCTCACCGCCCGCGAGCAGCCCGGTCTCGGCCGGCTCGCCCTGCGCACCTCCAGCGAGGAGGCGCTCCGGCGCCGGGTGAAGGCCATCGAGGAGGCGGGCCGCCCCGGCCACTGGGTGGAGGACGAACCGGGCCTCGGCAAGGTCTACGTCACGACCGACCCGGACGGCCACGAGCACGCCCTGTACTGGGAGAGCGAGTACTACCAGGCCCCCGAGGGGCTGCGGCCCGCGCTGAAGAACCAGCCCCAGGCCAAGCCCAACCGGGGTGTCGGCGTGCGCCGCCTCGACCACATCAACTTCCTGGCCGCGGACGTCCTGGCGAACGCCGAGTTCCAGGAACAGGTGCTCGGCGCCCGCCCGACCGAGCAGATCAGGCTCGACACCGGCCGCATCGCCGCCCGCTGGCTGACCTTCACGGACAAGTCGTACGACGTCGTCTACACCTCCGACTGGACCGGCTCGGCCGGGCGGCTGCACCACATCGCCTTCGCCACCGACACGCGCGAGGACATCCTGCGCGCGGCCGATCTCGCCATCGACAGCGGTGTGTTCATCGAGACCGGCCCGCACAAGCACGCCATCCAGCAGACGTTCTTCCTCTACGTCTACGAGCCCGGCGGCAACCGGATCGAGCTGTGCAACCCGCTCACCCGGCTGGTGCTCGCCCCGGACTGGCCGCTGGTCACCTGGACCGAGGCCGAGCGCGCCAAGGGCCAGGCGTGGGGGCTGCAGACCATCGCGTCCTTCCACACCCATGGCACGCCACCGGTGAACTGACCGGGGGATCGTGGCCGGCGGCCCGTCCGCCGGCCACGCACGGGGGGTGGGCAGCGCACAGCCGTGCGCCGCCCACCCCCCTGCGTCACCCCGGGAAACCGCTTGCTCCGGCCGCGAACACCCCGTCGCGCAGATTGTCGCCGAGATTGTTAACAAAAGCGTTGACACTCAATGGCGCCGACCTTAGCGTCATGCGCACACCGGGCCGGCCGCACGAGCCGCGTCGACCCCAACTCACCGGTCCCCTCCAGGGAACGCCCTCCTGGACGAGAGGAAAACAACGATGTCCTCCTCCCCTTCGCTGTCCACCCGCAGCAGCCGTCTGGCGCTGCTGGTCGTCGGCCTGTGCTGGCTGGCCGTGCTGTTCGACGGACTCGACATGTTCATCTACGGCTCGGTGCTGCCCCACCTGCTGGAGACGAAGACGTTCGGCATCACCCCCGACAAGGCCGGTGACCTCGGCAGCTACGCCACCTTCGGCATGCTCGTCGGCGCCCTCACCGCGGGCACCGTCGCGGACCGCATCGGCCGCAAGCAGCTGATGATCGGCTGCGTGACGCTGTTCTCGCTCGCGTCCGGCCTCTGCGCGATATCGGGCAGCCTCGCCGTCTTCGGCCTCGGCCGCACCCTGGCCGGCATCGGCCTCGGCGGCCTGCTGCCCACCGCGATCAGCATGGTCTCCGACTACGCCAGGGGCGGCCGCACCGCGCTCACCATCGGCCTGCTGATGACGGCCCACCACGCGGGCGGCATCCTCTCCGCCTACGTCGCCAAGTGGCTGGTCGAGCCGGTCGGCTGGCGCGCCGCGTTCTGGGTCTGCGTGGTCCCGCTGCTGTTCGTCCCGGTGCTGCTGAAGTTCCTGCCCGAGTCGCTCAGCTTCCTCGTCGCCAAGGGCCGTACCGACGAGGCCCGCGCCCTCGCCGGCCGCTACGACGTCGAACTGCCCGCCGCGGCCGCCAAGAAGACCGCCGCCGACCGCTGGGACGCCCTGCGCGCCTTGTTCACCGGCGGCGAGTGGCTCCAGACCCTGCTGTACTGGCTCGCGTCCTTCGGCGGCCTCCTGCTGGTCTACGGCGTCGCCACCTGGCTGCCCACCCTGATGCGTGCCCAGGGCTACGCCCTCACCAACGCGCTGACCTTCGTGGTCGTCTTCAACCTCGGCGGCATCGTCGGCATGCTGGTCGCGGGCCGCGCCGCCGACACGTTCGGCGCCCCCCGCATCTCGGCCGTCTGGTTCGCGCTCACCGCGGCCGGCGTGGGCCTGCTCAGCGTCCACATGGCCACCGGCGTGACCACCCTGGTCGTCTTCCTCACCGGCGTGTTCCTCAACAGCGCGCAGACGATGATCTACGCGACCGTCTCCATCCGCTCCACCCCGGACACCCGTGCCACGGCGGTCGGCTGGACCTCGGGCATCGGCCGCTTCGGCGCCGTCTTCGGCCCCTGGCTAGGCGGCCAGCTGCTCGCCTCCGACCACGGCGACTGGGGCTTCACGGCGTTCGCCCTGGCCGGCGTCTCCTCGATGATCTTCATCGGCATCGCGGCCCTGCGCACCCCGAAGCGGCCGGTGGCGGCCCCCGCCGACCAGGCACTGGTCACCAGCCACTGACCGCCCTCGCACCACACGCGGACGGGCCGGGCTCCTCGGGAGCCCGGCCCGTCCGCGTGTGCGACAGCGGCCGAAACGCGGCGACGACCGGCGTTCAGCCCATCTGGTCCTCGGCCGACAGGTGCTCCACCGTCTTGCCGGTTTCCGTGAACGTCCGCGTCACATGGCCCGACGAATACACCCACAGAATCCGCAGCGGCCGGTCGCCGACATTGCGGAACAGATGCGGGATCGGCGACGGGATGTACGTCGTGTCGAACTGCTCCAGCTTCGTCACCTCGCCGTCGACCCACACCTCCGCCTCGCCGTCGAGGATCGTCACGTGCTCGTCGCAGTTGTGCGAGTGCAGCGGCGCGCCGGAGCCGACCGGATACACGCTCATCCCGCTGGTGATCCTGTTCTCCCCGCCCGCGGACGCCGTCGTGACCAGTGGCGTCGTGACGACGGCACCGCCCCGGTCCAGCAGGGGCACGGACGCGACCTTGATGATCGTGGTCATCCGGAGTTCTCTCCGATCTTTCAGGATTACCGCTTGCGTCGAACGACGTTAGGTCGCGCGGCCGCGAATGGGTGCCCTCCGGCGTGCAGTTTTACGTTGCATCACGAGGAGGGGTTGCGAGGAGAACCCGGCTGTACCGTCCTCTGGCATCGCATCGCACGGCTTCCGACCCGTGCTGGAAACGAGCCGGAAAGAAAAGGCAGGTATCGGCGCCATGAGGCTCCCCGTTCTCACCGAAGACGAAATGGATCCGCGGCAGAAGGAGCTGGCCGCCCGGATCGCCGGCCGCCGCGGGGCCGTCCGCGGCCCGTTCCGGGTCTGGCTGCACAGCCCGGAGATGTGTGAGCGAGCCGAGTCGCTCGGAGCCTTCGCCCGCTTCGACTGCTCCCTTCCCAAGCACCTGCGCGAGCTCACCCTGCTCATGGCCGCCCGCAACTGGGACGCCCAGTACTCGTGGAACGCGCACGTCCACCAGGCGATCGAGGCCGGCATCCCCGAGGCCGCCGTCAAGGCCGTCGCCGAGAAGCGCGAGGCGGTCTTCGAGGACGAGGCCGACCAGGCCTTCTACCAGTTCTGCCGGGAGATCCTCGACGAGCACTTCGTCACCGACGAAACCTTCGCCCGCGCCCTGGAGCACTTCGGCTCCAAGGGGCTCGTGGACACCATCGGCGCGCTCGGCAACTTCACCATGCTCGGCATGTGCCTGAACACCTTCCAGGTGGACCTCCAGGCCGACAAGGAGCCCCCGTTCCCCGACATCCGCGGCTACGGCCGGGTCGTCCCGGACGACGACGGATCACAGCCGTGACGTCCCTCAGGGACAGAGGCAAAGGCGCCGCCGTGCCCACCGGCGAGGAGCCCGCGGAGCGCGATCCGCAGGGCACGGCGCCCGGCGCCCCCGTGCTGCGGGTGCGCGGGGTCACCAAGAGCTTCGGCGGGGCCGCCGCGCTCAAAGGAGTCGACCTCGACCTGTACCCGGGTGAGATCCACGCCCTGATGGGCATGAACGGCGCCGGCAAGTCGACCCTGGTGCAGGTGCTCTCGGGCGTGCACCAGGCCGACGGCGGCACCGTCGAGGTCGGCGGGCACGTGGAGCACGGCATGACCGTGCGCCGCGCCCGCCGCCTCGGCATCGCCTCGGTGCCGCAGCGCCGCGAGCTGGCGATGGGCCTGACGGTCGCCGAGAACGTCCTGCTCGGCGACCTGCCCACCCGGGGCCGCGCCGTCCGCTGGAAGGCCGTGCGCGACGAGGCCCGCGAGGCGCTGCACGCGCTCGGCATCGACATCGACGTGACGCGCACCGCCGGCTCGCTCACCGTGGCCGAGCAGACCATGGTCGAGGTGGCGCGCGAGGTGCGCCGCGGCGGGCGGATCCTCATCCTGGACGAGCCCACCGCGTGCCTGAGCGCCGAGGCGGCGCAGCAGATCCGGACCCTGGTGCGCACGCTGCGCGACGAGGGCGTGGCCGTCGTCTACATCTCGCACTACATCGACGAGGTCATGGCCGTCGCCGACCGCGTCACCGTGCTGCGGGACGGCGCCGTGGTGCAGTCCGCCCCGGCGGCCGAGTTCGACGCCGGGGGCCTGGTCCGTGCCATGGTCGGCCGGGACGTCGTCTCCCGGCGGGCCGAGCGCCCCGGCCCGAAGGACGAGACGGGGCTCGCCGTGCGGGGCCTGACCGACGGCCGCGCCATCCGCGACTTCTCGGTCGACGTCCGCAAGGGCGAGATCGTCGCGGTCCTCGGACCCGCGGGCGACGCCCAGTCCCGCCTGTTCGACCTGCTCTCCGGGCGCCGCCGCCCCGAACACGGCGAACTCCACGTCGACGGCGTCCCGGTGCCCTTCGGCCGGGTGCGCGCCTCGCTGGCCGGCGGACTGCGCTGCGTCACCGGGGACCGGCGCGCGCTGGGCCTGGTCCAGGAGCTGTCGGTGGACGAGAACCTGATGCTCGCCGGCGACCGCTTCGCCCGGCGCCGGCTGCACCGCCGCGGACACCTCGCGCGCCGTGCCGCCCCGCTGCGCCGCACCTACGGTGTCGTCTCGCTCGCCGGGAACCCGCCGGTCGGCGCGCTGTCCGGGGGCAATCAGCAGAAGGTGCTGCTGGCGAAGTGGCTCCAGACCGAGCCCGTCGCCTGCTTCCTGGAGGACCCCACCAACGGCGTCGACATCGCCGCCATGGCCGACATCCACACGCTGGTCGACGAACTCGCCTCGCGCGGTGTCGCCGTACTGCTCGCCTCCTCCTCGCCCGAGGAGGTCATGCGGCTGGCCGACCGGGT
Source organism: Streptomyces mangrovisoli (assembly GCF_000974985.2). Lineage (GTDB taxonomy): Bacteria > Actinomycetota > Actinomycetes > Streptomycetales > Streptomycetaceae > Streptomyces > Streptomyces mangrovisoli. Next base: position 25,750 of record NZ_LAVA02000076.1, read on the forward strand.
CGTGGTCGTCAGCGCGGGCCGCACGGTCGCCGAGCACGACACCACCGCCATCACCCGCGACGAGCTCGTCGCCACCGCCCTCGGAGGTCAAGCGCAGTGACCGTCAAGACACGTCCCGAGCCGCCGGGCGTCGGCACGCCGCCCGCGGGGTCCGGACCCCGGATATCGCTGGGAGCCCTCCGCCGGATCCCGCACGTCGGCCTGATCGCCGTCCTCGCCGTCGTGGTGATCTTCACCGCGGCCCAGAGCGAGACCTTCGCCACCGACCGCAACATCCTCAACATCCTCGGCCAGATCAGCGTCAACGCCGTGCTCGCGGCGGGCCTGACGCTGCTGATGACCGCGGGCGGCATGGACTTCTCGATGGGCAGCAACGTCGCCGTCACCGCCGCGGTCACCGCCAAACTGATCGCGCACGGGCACGCCACTCCGCTGGCGGTCGTCGTCTCGCTGCTGCTCGGCACCGCGCTCGGCCTGGTCAACGGGGTGGTGGTGACCTTCACCAAGGTCGCGCCGTTCGTCGTGACGCTGGCGACCGCGACCCTGCTCGACGGTGTCGCGCTGCTGGTGCACGACGGCAACACCATCTCCATCGGCCAGCACATGTTCACCTTCGGCAACGAGAAGGTCCTCGGGGTGCCCTGGCTGCTGATCGTGGCGGTCGTCGTTCTGGTGGCCACGGCCCTGGTCATGCGGTTCACCGTGTTCGGCCGCGACGCCTTCGCCATCGGCGGCAACGAGCACGTGGCGCGGCTCAGCGGCATCAACGTCACCGCCCGCAAGCTCACCCTGTACGGCCTGACCGGCCTGCTCTCCGGCCTCGGCGGCGTGATGCTGCTCGCCCGGCTCGGCTCCAGCAGCCCCGGCTCCACCGCGGGGCTCTCCCTTCAGCTCTCCGTCGTCGCCGCCGTCGTCATCGGCGGGACCTCGCTGGCCGGCGGCCATGGCACCGTGCTCGGCACCGCGCTCGGCCTGGTCCTGCTCGGGGTGGTCGCGAACGCGCTCAACCTCCTCGACTTCTCCAGCAACTACCAGCCGGTCTCGGTCGGCGCGGTCCTGCTCATCGCGGCCATCGCCAACGAGATGCACAAGGCGCGCGCCGCCCGGCATTGACGACCCCGTATGCGCGGCCGTACGCCCACGCGTTCCGGCCTCGGCTCCGTGCGCCCTTTTCCCGCCCGGAAGCACTGATTCCCGGCCCGTTCAGCGCGGCCTCTCCGAATTCCCTGCCCAGTCGAATTCGTGTCGCCGCACCGCATCTCCCGAGTCGCGTTCCAGGGCTCGGCCGCATTTCCCCCTCCGCTCTTTCCGAGCGTTCTCTCTGCCCGTCCTGAAAGGCGATCCACCATGAGAAGACTTTCCGCGCGCTCCCGTACGATCGCGCTCTGCGCCGCCGTCGCCACCGGTTCCCTGGTGCTGAGCGGCTGCGGCAACGACAGCGGCAGCGGCTCGTCCTCCGACGCCGTCACCCTCGGCTTCGTCAACGGCGGCGACACCAGCTTCCACACCTGTCTCCAGAAGGCGATCGAGCAGACCGCGAAGACCGAGGACGCCAAGGTCTACGCGGCCAACTCGCACCAGAACGCGGCGACCGAGACGTCCAACATCGAGGACATGATCTCCCGCAACGTCAGCGCCCTGATCGTGCAGACGGTCAACGTCGACTCCCTCAAGGGCGACATCGCCAAGGCCAAGGCCGCGGGCATCCCGATCTACCTGACCTCGGTGTCCACCAGCGACGTGAACGACATCCTCGGCGCGGCCGTCGTCGACCTGGGCAAGGCCGGCGCCCTGGACGCCGGCTGGGTCGCCAAGGACGCGGGCGGCAAGGACGTGAAGGTCGGCATCGTCGCCGGCGCCCCCGGAGCCGCCTCCGACTACCTGGTCAACGGGTTCAAGGGGGCCCTGCCCGCCACCGCCAAGGTGGTCGCCAACCAGCCCGGCATGTTCAACCCGGCGAAGGCCGCCGACGTCGCGCAGAACATGATCCAGGCCCACCCCGACCTCGACTACGCCTTCGTCGCCAACGAGGAGATGGCCTCCGCCGTCCGCAAGGCGTTCGACGCGGCCGGCCACAAGGATGTCAAGATCGTCACGGTGAACGGCACCGACGAGGGCCTGGCCGCGGTCAAGAGCGGTGACTTCTCGGCGACGGTGGCAAACTCGGCAAAGACGATCGGCGACACGGCTGTCAAGAACACCGTCGGTCTGCTGGGGAAGAAGAAGGTTGACAAGATTGCCAACATTCCTCTTGTGTTGGTCACCAAGGACAATCTGAGCGAGGCGCCCCAGTACTGCCCGAAGTAGGGCCCCACCGGGAACCGGCGCCCGCCCGGTTTGTGAATGAGCCGCACGTCCGTCGTCGCGCCGCCCTCAGTCCTGGCCGAGCCGCTGCCAGGACATGAGGCGGGGGAGCCGGACTCTTCGCTTCCGTTCTCGACGCCGCGGGCGGGAGCTGCTTTTCGGAGGAAAGACACATGGATCGCTTGCTCCTGATGCACAGCTTCGTCACCGTCGCACAGGTCGGCAGCTTCAGCGGGGCCGCCAAGAAGCTGGGTTCGTCGGGTTCGCTCGTGTCCCGGCACGTCGCCGAACTGGAACGCCAGGTGGGCGTCCGCCTGGTCAACCGCACCGCCCGCTCGGTGAGCCTCACCGAGCCGGGCCAGCGCTACGCCGAGTTCGCCGCCCGCATCCTCGACGAGATCGAGGCCGAAGACGCCGGCATCGCCCATCTCCACGACCGCGCCGAGGGCACCCTCAGCGTCATCTGCCCCAAGTGGATCGGCAGCCTCGACCTCGGCGACGCCATCGCCGCCTTCTCCGCGGCCCACCCGAAGATCCAGATCCGCTTCGAGCTCGGCGGCATGTCGGACCGCACCTACGACTTCCTGGACAGCGGCTTCGACGTCGCCTTCCACACCCGCGACCTGCGCGACTCCAGCGTCCGGCTCAAGAAGATCTCCTCCCTGGCGTTCGTGCTCTGCGCGTCGCAGGAGTACATCGAGCGGCGCGGCACGCTCACCCACCCCAACGACATCGCCGCGCACGACTGCCTGGTGCACCTCAACGACCCGGTCTGGCGCATCGGCCACGGCCACGCCAGCACCCTGCACAAGATCCGCAACATCGCGTTCTCGTCGAACTCGTACATCGCGCTCCAGAAGGCCGCCGTGCACGGCCGCGGCATCGCCCTGCTCCCGCAGCGCCCGGCCTACGACGACCTCGTCTCCGGGGCGCTCCAGGTGCTGCTGCCCGAGGTCACCGTGCCCGACCGGCCGTTGTACGCCATCTACGGCCCCGGGCAGGACACCCCGCGCAAGGTCAGCGTGTTCCTGGACTTCCTCGCCGAGTGGTTCTCGCAGAATCCCATTCCCGCGATCCGGTCGTAGGTCCGGTACGGGAGTTCCGGACGGCCGGCCGGGCAGTTCCGTCCGGCCGGTCCGGGCAGTTCCCCAGGGCCGTGCGGGAGTCGCGCAGGGCCGGTCCGGCCGCTGCGCGGGGGCCGGTCCGGCGCAGGGGGCGGCGGTCGCAAGAAACGATTGCACATTCCGTAGAGCTCGGGCCGTTGAGGCCGTCGCCGCTCGAAATCTACGCTCACCAGGCGACCCGCGAAACGAGGAACCATGGGAATCCAGAGAATCGAATCGGTCACCTACAGCATCGACGACCTCGACGAATGCGTCCGGTTCTTCGAAGACTTCGGGCTGCTGCTGGTGGAGCGGACGGCCGACCACGCCGTCCTGGAGACGCTCACCGGACAGACCCTGCACCTGGAGACCGACCCCGACGGGCGGCTGCCGGCCCCCGTGGAGGACGGCCCCACGCTGCGCGAGGTGGTCTGGGGCGTGGACACCGACGAGGAGCTGACGCGGCTCGTGGCCGCGGCCGGCAAGGACCGGGAGATCCGCGAGAGCGCCGACGGCGTCCACCACACCGTGGACGAGACCGGCTTCGGCGTGGGCCTGACCCGCGCCCGGCCCCGGCCCGCCCCGGTCACCCCCCGGCCCGCCAACGCCCTCGGCAACGTCACCCGCTGGAACACCGCGCTGGAGTCCATCCCGCAGGTGCACCCGCTGCGGATGTGCCATGTGGCGCTGAACATCCCCAAGCAGGGCCGCGAGGAGGCCGTCGGCTTCTACACGGACCGGCTCGGCTTCCGCCCGACCGACGTCGTGGAACCCATGGGCGTGTTCATGCAGGCCCCGGGCGACGACGACCAGCACACCATGCTGCTGTGCCACCGGCCCGACCGCGCGGGCGTCAACCACATCGCCTACGAGGTGCCCGGCTTCGACGACGTCGTCGAAGGCGGCAACCACATGATCGAGCGCGGCTGGCGCGAGGCCCGCAAGCTCGGCCGGCACACCATCGGCTCGAACGTCTTCCGCTTCCTGCACGCCCCGTGCGGCGGGCGCGTCGAGTACGCGGCCGACATGGACCGCGTCGACGACACCTACGAGACCCGGGTGCACGAGACCACCCCGCCGCACCACATCTGGGCCCTGCGCACCAACCGCGACCAGGACGGCGCCGCCTCCTGACGGCCCGCCCCGGCCCGCGGCCCGCGCCCCGGCCCACGGCCCGCCACGCCGCCCCCGCAGCCGCCCGCCGGCTCCCGGACGGCCCGGCCGGCTTCCCACCAGCACGCTCCACCACAGCCTGAGAGGGCACCCACCCATGACCACCGACCACGGCTACCCCGCCGTCCGCATGTACATCGCGGGCGAGTGGTGCCAGGGCGAAACCGGACGCACCGACCCCGTCGTCAACCCGGCCACCGAGGAGATCATCGGCGCCGTTCCGCTGGCGACCCCCGCCGACCTCGACCGGGCCCTCACCGCCGCCGCCGAGGGCTTCGAGGTCTGGCGCGCCACCCCGATCGCCCGCCGCACCGCCCTCCTGCACGCCGCCGCCGACCTGCTCTCCGAGCGGGCCGAGGACGTCGGCCGGATCATGACCCTCGAACAGGGCAAGCCGCTGGCGGAGGCCACCGGAGAGGCCCGCCGGGTCGCCGACACCCTGCGCTGGCACGCCGACGACGCCCGCCGCGCCTACGGGCGCATCATCCCCTCCGCCCCCGGCACCCTGCTGTCCGTGCGCCGCGACCCCATCGGGCCGGTCGCCGCCTTCGTGCCGTGGAACTTCCCGGCCGGCGGGCCCATGCGGAAGATCTCCTCCGCGCTGTCGGCGGGCTGCTCCATCGTCATCAAGGCGTCCGAGGAGACCCCCGCGACCGCCGCCGCGCTCGTGGCCTGCTTCGCCGACGCGGGCATCCCGGCCGGCGTGCTGAACCTGGTCTTCGGCGAGCCCGCCGAGGTCTCCGCCCACCTCATCGCCTCCCCGGTGATCCGGCTCGTCGCCTTCACCGGCTCCGTGCCCGTGGGCAAACTGCTCGCGGCGAAGTCGGGCGAGGTCATGAAGCCCTCCCTGATGGAGCTCGGCGGCCACGCCCCCGTCGTGGTCTGCGCGGACGCCGACCCGGTGAAGGCGGCCCGCAAGGCGGCCCAGGCGAAGTTCTTCAACGCCGGCCAGGTCTGCACCTCGCCCAGCCGGTTCCTGGTCCACGAGTCGCTCGTGGAGGCGTTCACCGAGGAGTTCGTGCGGGCCGCCGAGGCGGTCGTCACCGGCGACGGCCTCGCCGAGGGCACCACCATGGGCCCGCTCGCCAACGAACGCCGCCTCAAGGCGGTCGAGCGGCTCGTCGCCGACGCCGTCGCGCGCGGCGCGAAGGTGCTCACCGGCGGTGAACGCCCCGACCGGGCCGGCTACTTCTACGCGCCGACCGTGCTCACCGACGTGCCCGCCGACGCGGAGGTGATGCGCGAGGAGCCGTTCGGGCCGATCGCGCCGATCGTGCCGTTCGGCGACCTCGACGAGGCACTCGCCGTCGCCAACGAACTGCCCTACGGCCTCGCCGCGTACGGCTTCACCGAGTCCGCCGCCACCGCCGAGAAGCTCGTCGGCGCCCTGGAGGCCGGGATCCTCTCCCTCAACCACTGCGGCGGCTCCGTCCACGAGGCCCCCTCGGGCGGCGTCAAGGACAGCGGCTACGGCCGGGAGGGCGGACCCGAGGCCCTGGAGGCGTACCTCGTCACCAAGCGCGTGTCGCACCTGCTGGCGCCATGAGGTACGCGCGCATCTCCGTGAACGGCCGGCCCGTCTGGGGCCGGGTGGGGGAGCGGGACGTGGAACTGCTGTCCGGCTCCCCTCTGGAGGGCGACCCCGACGTCATCGGCGCGGTGCCGCTCGACGGGGCCGTATGGCTGCCGCCGGTCGTGCCGCCCGTGTTCTACGCCGTGGGCATGAACTACCCGCGCCACATCGAGCACGCCGCCGCCCTCGGCAACGCCGCCGCCGTGCTGCCCGACCGGCCCGAGGTGGGCTACCGCGCCAACAACGCGCTGACCGGGCACCGTTCGCCGATCGTGAAGCCGGCCGAGGTCGAGGGCCGGTTCGAGGCCGAGCCGGAACTCGTCGCCGTCATCGGCCGCACCCTGCGCCACGCCACGTACGACGAGGCCCGCAAGTCGGTGTTCGGCTGGACCATCGGCAACGACGTCAGCGCCCGCGCCTGGCAGCACCAGGACCGCACGTTCTGGCGCAGCAAGAACAGCGACACCTTCAAACCCATGGGCCCGTGGATCGAGACCGACGTCGACGCACTCGCGCAGACGACCACCCTCCGGGTCAACGGGGCGGAGCGCGCCGCGTTCCGCACCGGCGACATGGTCTTCGACCCGTTCGACTACCTCGTCGAGATGACCAGGCACGTCACCGTCCACCCCGGTGACGTGCTGTGGATGGGCGCCGAGTCCACCTGCCAGATCGAGCCCGGCGACACCGTCGAGGTCGAGATCAGCGGCATCGGCGTGCTGTCCAACCCCGTACACCTGGAAGGGAACCACTCATGACCGCGGAACCCCGCTACATCCACCACGTCAACTTCCCCACCACCGACCCCGACCGGACCGCCGCCTGGTACACCAAGGTCTTCGGGATGAAGCGCATCCAGCCCAAGTCCAACACCCGCGTGGTGCTGATGACCCGGGGCAACTTCGACCTGCACTTCACCCCGGTCGAGGAGATGGAGCGCATGGCGCCCTATCACTTCGCCGTCGAGGTCGACGACTGGGACGACTTCCTCGCCCACCTCAAGGACCTGGGCATCCGGCACACCCGCCCCATCGAGCGGCCGGAGAACCAGTCCAAGTTCTGCTACATCCACGACCCCGACCACACCATGATCGAGCTGGTCTACCACGCCAAGCGCCCCAACTGAGCCGTCGCACCCGCCCGTCCAGGAGATTCCCTCATGCCCTACGTCGATTCCGACGGTGCTTCCATCTACTACGAACGCCACGGCGCCGGCCCCGCGATCGTCCTCGTTCACGGCTCCGGCGGTCACCACGCCATCTGGTGGCAGCAAGTGGCCGCGCTGCGCGACGAGTTCACCGTGGTCACGCTCGACCTGCGCGGCTTCGGCAAGACCGATCTGTCCACCCCTCAGACCGAGTTCGACGGCCAGGCCTTCTACGGCGACGTGGTCGCCGTCCTCGACCAGGAGGACCTGACCGACGCGATGGTGGTCGGCCAGTCCATCGGCTCCGTCGCCGCCCTGCGGGCCGGTCTCACCCGCCCCGACCGCGTCGGCGCGGTCGTCCTCGGCCACTCCCTCGGCGGCATCAGCCACCCGGAGCTGAAGGAACTGGCCGCCGCCGACCGCGCCGAGGCCGTCAAACTGCCCGTCATCGACCGCCTGCTGACCAAGCCGTTCCAGCAGGACCGCGCCGATCTGACCTTCCTGTTCCAGCAGATGGGCACCTTCAACATCGCCACCATGCAGGACCTGCGCAACCTCGACGCCAACGGGCCGACCCTGGAGGAGATCCAGGAATCTGGCGTCAAGGTCGCCTTCCTCGCGGGCGAGAAGGACGCCGTCCTCAGCGTCAAGACCGTCACCCGCGCCCACGAACTGCTGGCCGGCTCGCACCTGGAGATCGTCCCGGGCGCCCCGCACTCCATGTACTGGGAGACGCCGGAGCGGTACAACGCGGCCCTCGCCCACCTGCGCCGCACCCTCACCACCAAGGAAGCCGCATGAGCAGCCTCACCCTGGACGCCGCCGAGGAGATCGTCGCCGCCGTCCTCCAGCGCGCCCAGTCCATCGGAAAGGCGGTCAGCGTCGCCGTCGTCGACGCCGGCGGCTTCGTGATCAGCGTCCGCCGCTCCGACGGGGCCCGCCCGCTCACCCCGGACATCGCCCGCGCCAAGGCGTACACCGCGGCCGTGATGCAGCGCCCCGGCAAGATGCTGAAGAAGTGGCAGGAGAGCCAGCCGGTCTTCTTCTCCCAGCTCTCCCAGCTGCCCGGCGCCGCGCTGCCGATCATGGCCACCGAGGGCAGCGTCACCATCAAGAAGGACGGCGAGATCATCGGCGGTCTCGGCGTGGCCGGCGGCACCGCCGACGAGGACCAGCAGGTCGCCGACGACGTCCTCGCATCCCTCGGCTACGAGCTGGAGTTCGCCGCCTGGGGCGTCGCGGGCAAGCCCCTCGGAAAGGACGCGTGAGTCATGGCGGACACCTTCAACTACCGCATCGACCACCAGGGCAGCCTGGTCCGCCCCGCCGAACTCGTCGTCGCCCGGGCCGCGGGCGACGCCGACGCGCTGCGTGAGGCCGAGCTCAGGGCCGTGCAGGAGGCGGTGGTCTTCCAGCGCAAGCTGCGCTCCACCGTCGTCACCGACGGCGACTACCCGCGCGAGGACTTCCGCAGCGCCGTGCTCGACGGGGTCTCCGGGTTCCGCCGCACCGGCGAGAGCGACGCCGACGGGCTGGCCCGATGGGTCGCGGAGGCCCTGCCCAAGGCGGACGGCCCGCTGGTCGCCGACTGGGCCGAGCGGCTCGCCGACGCGACCGTGATCGCCCCGAAGGTCGCGCTGCCCTCGCCCGCCTACCTCGCCGCGACCACGTTCGCGCCGGAGCTCGCCGCGTCCGGCGGACCGGCCTCCGCCCGCGAACTGGGCGAGGCGCTCGCCGAGATCATCAACGCGGAGATCCGGCTGCTGGTCGCCAAGGGCGTACGCCTGATCCAGCTGAACAACCCGCTGCTGCTCGGCCAGGTCGCCGCCGACCCCGCCGCCCCGGGCGCCCTGTCCTTCGAGGACGCGCTCGCCGTGGAGGCCCTCGCGGCCGGGCTGGACGAGCGCCCCGAGGGCGTGCGCATCGGCCTCGCGCCCGGCTGGGCGGCCCCCGCCGAGGTCGACCGGGCCCGCGCGGAGCAGCTCTACGGCGCCGTACCGGTGGACCGCTGGGTGCTGCCGTTCGACCAGGGCACCGCGGCCGAGCTGGAGCTGGTCCGGGTGCTGCCGGAGGAGCGCGACTTCTGCCTCGGCGTGGTCGACGCGACCGTGCCCGAGCTGGAGGACATCGACACGGTCATGAGCCGGGTCGACGCCGTCGGCGAGTTCAAGGACCTGGAGGACGCGGCCTTCGCGCCCTCGCGGGGCTTCGCCGACGTCGCGGCCCGCCCGCTGCTCGACGCCGAGGACCAGCGCCGCAAGCTGGTCCATGTCGAGACGCTGGCCCGCTATGTGTGGGGCAACGAGTTCTGATCCCGTGGCACACGCCACGGAGCCGGGAGGCGCGGGTGCGCCTCCCGGCTCCGCCATGCCCGGAAGAGGGCTCTCACGGCACCTCGGCGAAGGGTGCTCGCACCACCTCGCCGAGGGTCTCTCACAGCACCTCGGCGAAGGTGACCGTGCGCTTCGTCAGCAGCGGCCACACGGTCTCCACGATCAGCTCGTCGAAGTGCGCGGCACCCTTGTGGGCGTCGAAGCCGGCCCGGTCGGCGTACTGCTCGTACAGCACGAAGCTGCCCGGCCGGTCCGCCTCCGCGTGCACCTCGTACGCCAGGTTGCCGGGCTCCGCACGGGTGAACTCGCGCACCTTCAGCAGCGCGGCGCGCACGGTCGCCTCGTCGGCGGGCGGGCAGTGGTAGTGGGCGACGACGGCGAAAGCCATGTCTCTCCTTGGATCCTCGGTCCGGTGGGGCCCGCCGATTGCAGCACGAATCCGCAGATGAGCGACGCGCGTGGGACGAAAGCATTGTCTGCCGCCACGGGACTGGTCGCCGGGCCCTCCCTTCGTGTGTTGTCGATCCGGCCCCCTGGGCCGGTATTGAGTTCCCCGCCTGCCCCGCGACGCCCGGCACGGCGCCTCGACGCACGGCCGAATCATCCGAGTACGTCCAGTACGAGGACGATCCGGCCGCACGCCGAGGCACCGCACCGGACGCCGCGGGGCCGCCCTTCGGGCGACGACGGGGAACTCAATACCGGCCCTGGGGCCGTCGAACCGGCGAGCCGCGGCCCCGCACCGCGGCGGACGAAGGAAGTGATCTTTCATGCGAAGCCTGGAAACCCTCCTGGGCGGCGAGTGGGTGGCAGCCGCCTCGACGGGCGAGTGGATCGACGTCCACGACCCGGCCGACGTGCGCGCCCCCATCGCCCGGATCCCGGCCCTCGCACCCAAGGACGTCACCCGCGCCTACGACCACGCCGAGCGCGGGTTCGCGGTGTGGAAGCGCACCGGCCCCTTCGAGCGGGCCCGGGTCTTCACCGCGGCGGCCGCCCTGATCCGCGACCGGCTCGGCGAGATCGCCGCCGACGTCACCGCCGAGAACGGCAAGACGCTGGCCGAGGCCCGCGGCGAGACCCTCAAGGCCGCCGACTTCCTCGACTACTACGCGGGCCTGGCCCGCCAGGGCTACGGCACGCTGCTGCACGACGCCCGCCCCGACACCCGCACCCACACCCAGCGGGAGCCGATCGGCGTCATCCTCGTGATCAGCCCCTGGAACGACCCGCTGATCACCCCGGCCCGCAAGCTCGCCCCGCTGCTCGCGACCGGCAACGCGGCCGTCTTCAAGCCCGCCACCGAGACCCCGCTGTCCGGCCTGCACCTCGCGCGCGCCCTGCACGACGCGGGCCTGCCCGCCGGCGTCCTGAACGTGGTGACCGGCCGTACCGCCGAGATCGAGGAGGCCCTCCTCGACGACCCGCGGATCGTCGGCATCACCTTCACCGGCTCCAACGACGTCGGCAACCGCATCCGCCGCCGTCTCGCCGACCGCAACGTGCGCTTCCAGGGCGAGCTCGGCGGCAAGAACGCCTCCGTCGTGCTGCGCGACGCCGACCTGCCGTTCGCCGCCCGCACCGTCGCGGCCGCGTCCTTCGGGCAGGCCGGGCAGCGGTGCACGGCCACCAGCCGCGTGATCGTCGAGCAGGAGGTGCGCGAGGAGTTCACGCGGCTGCTGGTCGCCGAGGTCGAGGCGCTGACGATCGGCCGCGGCAGCGACCCGGCCACCACGCTGTGCCCGGTCTCCAGCCCCCGCCAGCGCGACTCCGTCCTCGCCCACCTCGAACGCGCCCGCGAGCAGGGCGCCGAGGTGCTGACCGGCGGCGGCGCGGACACCGAGGGGGAGCGCGCGCACGGCTGCTTCGTGCGGCCGACCGTGCTCGACGGGGTCACCCCCGAGATGGACATCTGGCGCGAGGAGGTCTTCGGGCCGGTCCTCGCGGTGCGCGCCGTAGACGGCTTCGCGCAGGCCGTCGAGGCCGCCAACGACTCGGTGTACGGCCTCGCCGCCGCCGTCTTCACCCGCGACCTCGGCGCCGCGTACCGGTTCGCCGACGAGGTGGAGTGCGGCCAGGTCGCCGTCAACGCCACCACGCCCGGCTGGGACGTGCACCTGCCCTTCGGTGGATTCCGCGACTCCGGCACCGGCTACAAGGAGCAGGGCGAGGAGGTGCTGCGCTTCTCCACCCGGGTCAAGACGGTCGCCGTCCACTTCGGCGCCTGAGCGTGCCGGGCGCGCCGCCGGCACCGGCGGGCGTCCTCGGCACCGTGAGCACGAACGAGCGTGCCCCGCGCACGCGGAGCAACATGAGAGAGGAGGATGCCGATGGCTGACGAGACGATCGGCATCGTGGGCGCCGGCATCGTCGGCCTGGCCACCGGGCGTGAGATCGCCCTGCGCCGCCCCGGCACCCGGGTCGTGGTGTTCGAGAAGGAGCAGGAGGTCTCGCTGCACCAGACCGGCCACAACTCCGGTGTGGTGCACGCCGGCATCTACTACACCCCCGGCAGCCTCAAGGCCGACCTGTGCGTACGCGGCGTGGCCCTGCTGCGCGCGTACTGCCAGGACCGCGCGCTGCCGTACCAGGAGATCGGCAAGCTGGTCGTCGCCGTGCGCGAGGACGAGCTCGGGCGCATGGACAACCTCTACGAGCGGGCCAGGAACAACCATGTGCCCGAACTGAGGCGGATCTCCAAGGACGAGATCAAGGACATCGAGCCCAACGCGGGCGGGGTCGCCGCCCTGCACTCGCCGCGCACCGCGATCACCGACTACCCGGCGATCGCCCGGCAGTTCGCGAAGGACATCACGGAGTCCGGCGGCGAGGTCCGGCTCGGGTTCCCGGTCACCGGCGTCACCACCGTGCCGGGCGGCATCGAGGTGGCCTCCGGGCAGGAAAGGGTGCGCGTGGACCGGCTGATCCTGTGCGCCGGCCTCCAGTCCGACACGGTGGCGAAACTGGCCCAGGACAAGCAGGAACCGAAGATCGTCCCGTTCCGCGGCGAGTACATGCTGCTGCGGCCCGAACGCACGCACCTCGTGCGCGGCCTCATCTACCCGGTACCGGACCCGCGCTACCCGTTCCTCGGCGTGCACTTCACCCCGCGCGTCGACGGCACGGTCGAGGTCGGGCCCAACGCCGTCCTCGCCCTCGCGAGGGAGGGCTACGCGCGCAGCCGGATCTCCCCGCGCGACCTGTTCGGGCTCGCGGCCTACCCCGGCGCCTGGCGGATGGCCGCCCAGCACTGGCGCACCGGCATCCGCGAGTACCGCGGCTCGTTCTCCGCGGCCGCCTTCATGCGGGACGCCGGGCTCTACGTACCCGGCGTCGGCGTCCGTGACGTCGTACGCGGCGGCGCGGGCGTACGCGCCCAGGCCCTGGACCGCGACGGCACCCTCGTGGACGACTTCCGCATCCACCAGGTCGGCCGGATCACCGCCGTGCGCAACGCCCCCTCGCCCGCCGCGACGGCCTCCATGGCGATCGCCGAGCACATCGCGGGCGCCGTCTTCGGCGACGCCGGCGCAATCTGAAAATGCCCTGCGTACAGCGCACTTCCGCGCAACAAGTGCTTGCGCTCCCAGGACTCCGCAAGACCTCACGGTCCGCCTAGCGTTCCTTCCGTACCACTGCTCGAAGCACCACCCAGAGAACTCCCAGCACCATCTAGAGAAAGAGTCAGCGCCATGTTCGTCGTCGACACGCAGATCCACATCTGGAAGGAAGAGACCCCGGACCGCCCCTGGGTCCCCGGCGCGCGGGAGCGCATCCGCCTCAACGGTCACCGCGAGGACCCCTTCTCCTACGAGGAGGCGCTGGAGCTGATGGACGAGGCCGGCGTCAACCGCGCGCTGATCCTGCCGCCGTCCTGGGAGGGTGACCGCATCGACTACGCCCTGGAGGCGTGCGAGGCGCACCCCGACCGCTTCGGCATCATGGCCCGCATTCCGCAGAACAAGCCGGAAGAGGGCAAGGCGCTGCTGAAGGAGTTCGCCGACAACCCGCACGTGAAGGGCACCCGCCTCACCTTCCACCGGCCGCAGGACCGCAACTGGATGATCGACGGCACCAACGACTGGTACTGGCCGATCGCCGAGGAGCTGGGCATCCCCACGATGGTCCACGCCCCGATCTGGAAGCGCGAGCTCGGTGAGATCGCGGAGCGCCACCCCGACCTGAAGATCATCATCGACCACATGGGCATCATGGCCCGCTGTGTCGACGACGCGATCGGGTACTGGGTGTCGGAGACCGCCGACCTGGCCAAGTACCCGAACATCTACGTGAAGGTCTCGGCGCTGCCCGGCTACTCCACGCAGCCCTTCCCGAACAACAACATCCAGAAGTACGTCCGCGAGATGGTCGACAAGATGGGGCCGCAGCGCTGCTTCTACGGCACCGACATCACGCGTCTGCTGGGCCACGGCATCACCTACACCGACACCATCGAGCAGTTCACCAAGCACTGGGAGTTCACCCCCGAGGAGCTGGAGTGGATCATGGGCCGCGGTATCTCCGAGGTCCTGAACTGGCCGATCGAGGGCTGAGGACACACCAGAGATGACGGACAGCAAGAACACGTCAGGCGTCGACGGCGGTGACGCCGTCGTCTCCGCCTTCAACGCCGTCGGCGCCGACTACATCTTCTGCTCATCGGGGTCCGAGTGGGCCCCGGTGTGGGAGTCGCTGGCCCGGCGTCACCGCGACGGCGAGCCGGCCCCGACCTACCTCGACCTGACCCACGAGACCGTCGCCGTCGGCATGGCCACCGGCTACGGACTCGTCAAGCGCCGCCCCCAGGGCGTGCTCCTGCACGCGGCCCCCGGCCTGCTGCAGGGCTCGATGGCGGTCCACGGCGCGCTCCTCGCGGGCGTGCCCATGGTGGTCACCTCCTCGGAGTCCACCACCTACGGCGACGCCCCCGGGCACGACCCGGGCGGTCAGTGGTACCGCAACCTCTCGATCGTCGGCGGACCGCACAACATCGCCCAGCCGTTCACCAAGTGGGCGAACGAGGCCGCCAGCGTCCACACGCTGCCGACCATGATCTCCCGCGCCGCCGAGCTGTCCTGGCGCGCCCCGCAGGGCCCGGCGTACCTGAACATCCCGCTGGAGATCCTGCTGGAGCCGTGGGACGGCCGCGAGGCCAAGCCGATCGTGGCGCCCGGCTCGACGCACAGCTCCCCGGAGGAGGTCGACCCGGTCGCCCAGATGATCCGCGAGGCGAAGAACCCCGTGATCGTCACCGAGACCATCGGCCGCGAGGCCGGCGGCTTCGAGGCCCTGGTCGCCTTCGCCGAGGCCTGGAACATCCCGGTCGTCGAGCCCGACTCGGCGGTGTGCGGCAACTTCCCGCGGACCCACCCGCTGCACGCCGGCACCGACATCGGCCCCTGGATGGACACGGCGGACCTGATCCTCCTGGTCAACTGCCGCGTCCCGTTCTACCCGCCGAGCCGCAAGCCGTCGAAGGCGAAGATCGTCGTCATCGACCAGGTGCCGCAGCGTCCGCACGTCGTCTATCAAGTCCTGTTCGCGGACACCTACTTGGAGGGCAACGCCGCCAACACGCTGCGCCAGCTCGCCAAGCGCGCCAAGGACCTGAACGAGACCGAGGTCGCCGAACGCGTCGCGGCGCAGGAGGCGCGGTTCGCCGCCGAACAGGCCGCGGTCGCCCAGGCCGAGACCAGGGCCGCCGCCTCCGAGGGCGTCGACCCGGTGCAGGTCGCCACCCTGCTGCGCAAGCTCCTCGAGGGCAAGGACGGCATCGTCGTCGACGAGACCATCACGCACAGCAAGGTGGTCAAGCGCCACGTCCGGACCGACGCCCCCGACTCGTACTTCTACGTGCAGGGCGGCCTCGGCCAGGGCATCGCCGTCGCGCTCGGCGTCAAACTCGCCGCCCCCGAGCGCCCGGTGGTCTTCACCGTGGGCGACGGCGCCTTCGCCTACAACCCGGTCATCCAGTCGTACGACGCCTCCAAGGCCTACGGCATCCCGGTGCTGATCGTGGTGTTCAACAACCGCGTCTACAAATCGATGAACCTCAACCACCGCAGGTTCTACCCCGAGGGCGCGGCGGCCGAGACCGGTGAATGGCTCGGCCAGGACCTCACCCGCCTGCCCCGACTGGCCGGCTTCGCCGAGCCGTTCGGGCTGCACACCGAGACCGTCGACACCACCGACGCCCTGCTCCCGGCCCTGGAGCGCGCGCTCAAGGCCGTGGAAGAAGGCACCACCGCCGTCGTCGACGTCCTCGTCACCCGCTGATCCAGGAGGCACCCGCCACCATGTCCGACACCCCAACGCCCAAGCCGGGCAAGGTCCTGGTCCCGGCCGAGGACCTGCGCACCTTCTCCGCCGCCCTCCTGGAGAAGGGCGGGCTCAGCCCCGAGCACGCCCGCACCACCGCCGACGTGTTCGTGTGGGCCGCGCTGCGCGGCGTGGACTCGCACGGCATCGCCCGCGTCCCCGCCTACCTGGACCTGCTCGCCAAGGGCGTCGCCAACGCCGACCCGGAGATCACCGTCGAGTCGACCACGCCGGCCGCCGCCGTCGTCGACGCCGACCGCGCCCCCGGCCCGGTCGCGCTCACCGCGGCCGCCGACGAGGCCGTCCGCCGCGCCAAGGTCACCGGCGTGGCCTCCGTGGGCGTACGGCAGACCGTGCACACCGGCGCCATCGGCTACTACGTCTCCCGGATCGCCGAAGCCGGCCTGGTCGGCATCGGGTTCGTCGCCGGCATGCCCAACATGGGCTACACCGGCGTCAAGGGAGCCGCGGTCGCCACCAGCCCGCTCGCCATCGCCGTGCCCGCGGAGAGCCACGCCCCGCTGCTGCTGGACATGGCCACCGCGACGATCGCGCTCGGCAAGATCCGGCAGGCCAAGGCGAGCGGCACCCCGCTGCCCGAGGGGGCCGCGGCCACCGAGGACGGCACCCCCACCACCGACCCGGAGCTGGCGGTCATGCCGCTGCCGCTCGGCGGCGCCAAGGGCTCCGGCATGTCCCTCGCGTTCGAGCTGCTCACCAGCGTGCTGGTCGGCGCGCCGATCTTCTCGGCGTTCCACTCCGACGACCCGGGGGGCCGCAAGCACCGGCAGAACGCCCTGCTGATCGCGCTGGACCCGGCGGCCTTCGGCGGCGCGGAGGGCTTCACCGCGGCGGTCGACGCCACCCTCGGCACCCTGAAGGGTCTGCCGGCGGCGGACGGCGCCGACGGGGTGTACTACCCCGGCGAACGCAGTGCCTCGGTCGCCGAGGGCCGCGGCGCCGCGGGCATCCCGGTCGCGCCGAAGGTCTGGCGCGACCTCCAGGAGAAGGCCGACGCCCTGGGCGTCGCCCTGCCCGAGCCGGTACCGGCCGGCTGACGGGGGCCGCACCCCCGCACGTCGCCGGCCGTCCGAGGGTACGGCCGGCGACTTCCCGTCCACCCCGGCGCCCGAGCCGGGCGGACGGGCGTCGTCAGACCGGCCCCGGCGGCTCGCGGCGGGCCACCAGCCGGTAGGCGTTGCACAGGCCCAGGCGGGCGGCCACCGGCCGGACGGCGAACCGGTCCAGCAGGGTGGCCACCAGCATCGCCGGGACCGCGGCGAGCACCAGCGCGGTGCGCAGCCACCGACGTGGCGCGGCCGGCGCCTGCGCCCGCCACGGAACGTCGTCGCGCGGCGCGACCCGGTCCACGGCCAGCCACACCGCGGCCAGCAGGTCCACCGGGTCGTGCGCGTCGGCGTGCTGCTCCGCCACCACCGTGAACCCCAGACGCTCCAGCCGGGCCCGCAGGCCCGCCACCGGCATCAGATGCAGGTGCTGCGGCTGGAGCCAGGGCAGCCACCACCGGCCCAGCAGACGGGCGTACCGGCTCGCCGGGTCCGGTACCTCGATCACCAGATGCCCCCCGGCCCGCACCACCCGCGCCGCGGCGCGCAGTTCGGCGTCCGGATCGGCGGCGTGCTCCAGGCAGTGGAACATGCTCACCACGTCGTACCCGCCGGAGAGTGCCGACGCGAGCGCGGGCAGGGTGCCTCGGTGGCCGTGGTCCACCCGCCCCTCCCGCTCGGCGAGTTCGACCCCCTCGGTGACGTCGAGGCCGTCGAACACGGTGCCGGGCAGCACCACGCGGGCCGCCGCGCAGAAGTGCCCGTGCCCGGTGCCCACGTCGAGCCACTTCTTCGGCTCGGGGTCGTGCGGCAGCAGCGCCCGGGCCCGCTGCCGGTACATCGCGGTGCGGCCCCCGAAGGTGGCGCCCGTGCGGTCCTCGCCGAGTCCGTCGTAGAAGTCGCGGTAGTAGAACTCCAGCCCCGCCTCGTTCAGTTGGGGGTTCTGGAAGACGTGCCCGCAGTCCCGGCAGCGGTCGAGCGCGAAGTGGCCCGGTTTGTGCTGGAGCAGGTCCGTGGTGCGCAGCCGGGTCGTGAGCCGGCCCCCGCCGCACCAGGGGCAGGCGGAGCGGCGCGGCGCGAAGAACCGCTCGGTCCCTGCGGCGAGATCGGCCAGGTAGCGGGGGCGCAGCGCGGCGACGCGCGCGGCACGGCGGTCTCTCTTGCCCTCGCTCATCGTGCCCGCCCGTCTCTTGGCCCCGTGGCCAGGCGTTCGAGGTGGTCGGCCGCGGCGGCGGTCCCGCCCGCGGCGCGGAACGCGGCGGCGAGCCGCTCGGCGGCGGCGCGGTGGCCGGGTTCGTGCAGTACGGCGTCCACGGCCTGTCCGAGCACGGGTGCCGTGGCCCGCCCGAAGCGCACCCGCACCCCCGCGCCCGCGCCGGTGACCTGGGCGGCGATGACGGGCTGGTCGTCGCGGACCGGCGCCACGACCAGCGGCACACCGTGCCACAGCGCCTCGCACACCGTGTTGTGCCCGGCATGGCAGACCACCGCGTCCATCCTTTCCAGCAGAGCCAGTTGGGGCACCGAACCGGTCACCAGCACGTCCTTGTCCGGCGGTTCGGCGGCCAGGACGCCGCCCGGGTCGACCACCACCGACTGCACCCGGTCGGCCCGTTCGCGCAGCGCACGGACGCACTCGGTGAGAAACCGCCGCCCGACATCGGCGTTGGCGGTGCCGAGGGTGACGAGCACCTTGGCACGGCCCCGGTCCAGCCACCCCCAGGGAAAGTTGTCGGCCGCGGGCCGCCGGGCGATCGAGGGCCCGACATGGCGGATGTGCCGCCCCGTCCGGCGCGTGGGGCCGACGAGTTCGGGGGTGCTGAACACGAGGACCAGATGCGGCGAGAACCGCGGGTCCGCAGTGCCCGCCGGGTCCCCGATCCGGCCGCGCAGCGCGGTCAGCCGGTCCTCCAGCCAGGCCGCCACCCGGGGAATCCCGTCGAACGCGTCCCCGAACTCGGCGGACGTGGTGGCCGACGTCGCCCACGGCACCCCGAGCCGTTCGGCCACCAGCGCCCCGGCGAAGGCCTGTTGGTCGGCCACCACCACATCGGGCCCGAACTCCTCGACGGCCGCCCGCACACCCGCCGCCATGTCCTCGGCCAGCGGCAGCAGATACCACTCCCAGAGGAACTTCAGCGCCTCCGGCCCGCGCAGGTCCGGCGGCCGCTCGGCACCGCCCGCGCCCAGCACCCGCCCGGCGCACCCGAACACCCTCGCCCCCGGGCCCGCGAGCCGCCGTACCAGCGCGGGATCGGCGCACACCCACGCCACCCGGTGGCCGCGCGCGGCGAGTTCGGCCGCGACGCCCACGGCCGGGTTGATGTGCCCGACCAACGGCGGCACGGCGAACAGGAATCGGCTCACCGGACGCTCGCCCCCTCCCGCGGCAGGGCGCCCGTGGAGCGGATCAGGTCCAGCACCCGCCCGCCCACCGCAGCACCCGCCTCCACCAGCACCGAGTGCTCGTGCCCCGGCAGGACCACGCTGCGGAAGTCGGCCAGCAGCG
Organism: Streptomyces mangrovisoli; assembly: GCF_000974985.2. Classification (GTDB taxonomy): domain Bacteria; phylum Actinomycetota; class Actinomycetes; order Streptomycetales; family Streptomycetaceae; genus Streptomyces; species Streptomyces mangrovisoli. The sequence continues at coordinate 45,277 of NZ_LAVA02000076.1, forward strand.
CCCGCTGCGCCGGCACCGTCTCGACCTGCGCGGAGTCACCGCCGTAGATCCCGAGCACCGGGCAGCGCACGGACCGTATCTGAGTGTCCGTCAGTGTCCGGCTGGCCGGGATGTCCACGCCCAGGGTCGTCTCGCGGGCCAGCCGCGCCGCGGACCGGGCGAGCCGGGCCGTGTTGGGCCCACGGTGGGCGGTGATCCAGGCGATCGCCGCGGCCTCGTCGTACGCGAGCTGCGTCACGACCTGCCGCAGCGCCTCCGCGATCTTCGCCGTCCACGACGCGGTGGCCGGTTCCGACTCGATCAGGGTGAGGGTCGCCGCGCGCTGCGGACGGCGGGCGGCGAAGCCGAACGCGACCGTGCCGCCGTAGGAGTTGCCGACGAGATGCACGGGTCCGGTGACGCCCAGCCGGGCGAGCAGCGCCTCCAGGTCGTCGATGGTGTCGTCGAGGGTGTAGCCGCTGCGCGGGCGGTCGCTGCGGCCGTGCCCGCGCAGGTCGTACATCACCACGTCCAGCCCGGCCGCCGCGAACGCCGGTGCCACGGTGAAGTAGTAGCTGGCCAGGCTGTCGGTGAGCAGGCCGTGCACCAGCACCACGGTGCCGAGCGGGGTGGCGCCGCCGGGCGGGCCGAGGCGCTGCACATGCAGGCGCAGCCCGCCGATGTCGACCGTCGCCATGGTTCAGTTCGCCCCCGCCGCGTCGAGCCGCGCCACGACGTACCCGACGAGGCGTCCCACGGTCAGGTCGATGATCTCGTCGAACTCCATCCCGGCCACGAACTCGGCCAGGTTGACCCGCTCGCCGTAGCGTTCCTGGAGCAGGCCCGCGAGGGCGACCAGGTCGATGCTCTCCAGTTCCAGGTCCCGGTTGAAGGTCGTCTCCATACCGATCTCGACGTCGTCGGTGCCGTACCCGTCGAGCAGCGTCAGGAGCATGTCCGTGACCTCGGCGAGGACGGTCCGTTCGGTGGCGGGCGGCGGGGTGTCCGTCGTGGTGCGGTGGTGGGGGGCGGCGGTCATCGGTGGCTGTCCTCCTCGTGCGGGTGGCCCTCGGTCCAGGCCACGACGTAGTCCCGCGCCGGAAGGAGGGGCGGGTTGGCGACGCGCTCGGTGTGCACGGTGTACGCGGCGGCGCGGCGGCCCGACACGGTCAGCAGGGTGCCGTCGCCGGTGGCCCCGGCGACGGCGAAGTCCCGTGGCCGGCCGCCGAATCCGGTTCCCTCGGCCTTGGCGACCGCCTCCTTCGCGGCCCAGAACCGGGTGAACCACAGCGCCTCCGTGCCGCCGCCCTCCTTCGACAGGGCACGCAACAGCCGCAGTTCGTCCGGGCCGAGCGCCGCCGCCACGGTCTGCGGGGTGCGCGGCACGACCTCTTCCAGATCGATGCCGGGTCCGATGGCGGGACCGGTGCCGGGGCCGAGGCCGGAGCCCGCGCCGGGTCCGGTGGCCGCGGCGGCGGTGGTCGGGTCGGCGCCGGGACGGTCCGCGCGCGGTCGCACGATCGCCGCCCCCGCCTCCGCCCGATGAGCCAAGGAGACATCCAGCGGCGGCAGTTCACGCCCGTGCAGCCCTACGACGAAGGGCCGGCCCGAGGCGTCGTTGCGTACCCGGATCTCGGCCGGGAACACCGGCCCGTCACCCTGGTCCCACAGCCACTGCCGTACGGCGTCCTTGACGGCGATCCGGCCCAGCAGCCACTGTCTGCGGCCCCGCGGGGGCAGCGCCGCGTACTCGGCCCGCTCCTCGCCGCCGAGCGAGTTGCGCATGATCAGCTCGCGGGAGGCGAGATCGGGCCAGCGCTCGAACAGCAGGGCCCAGCCGCCCGGTCGGGCCTTCGACAGGGTGTGGCGTTCGGGGAAGCGCTCCACCGGGCGGGTCGTGGGGTCGTTGTCGAAGCGCCGGTCCTGCCAGCCGCGGATGTCCGCCCAGACCTCGCCCGCCACGCTCAGCTGGATGTCGGCCTCCAGGACCGTGTCGGTCAGCGAGGTCACCCGGATCACGCACTCCACCTCGGTGCCCGGGGCGGGACGGCGGCCGTGGAACCGCAACTCCCCGATGCGCACGGGGAAGACGACGGTCCGCTCGGTGCGGGTCGCCATGATCCAGTAGCCGAGCAGCTGTCCCGCGTTGTCGAGCAGCGCGCCCGGCGCGGGCGGGGTGGTGAGGACGCCGCGTACATGCCGGTTGCCGATCGCGGTGAGTTCGGTCATGCCCTGGAAGCGCGGGCCGTGGAACATCCAGCGCTCGGCGTAGAGCTGGGCGGCGGTGTGCTCGGGGACGCGCTCGGATTCGGGGTCGACCGGCAGCCGCTCGGGGCGCTCGGCCGGAAGGGCGGCGGCCAGTTCGACGACGGCGCGGGCGCGGGGGCCGAAGGAGACGGCGAGCCGGTCCGGTCCCCGCGGCACCGCCGTCACGGTGACGTCGACCGCCGGAGTCGCGGTCAGCCACTCCTCGAACCGCGCGCCGTGCACGGCGACCGGCAGCAGTCCCGGGGCCGCCTCGGCGGCCGCGTCCATCAGGTGCTCCACGATCGTCGTCGCGGGCACGACCGGCCACCGGTCGGCCACGTCGGGCCAGCCGGGCCGCTGGGGGAAGAAGCAGTGGTCGAGGAGGTAGGGCATCGAGTCGGGCGCGACGCGCACCACCTTCTGCCAAGGAGCGGCGGGTGGCGCTCCGGGTGTTGCCGCGGGTGCGGGTGTGGGCGCGGGCGTATGTACCTGCGCCTGCGCCCGTGCCGCGGGTGCGGTCGGAGTCCGAGTCGGCGCCGCGGCCGGGGTCACTGCCCCGTCGAGGGGCGTGCGGCGGGCGCGTGCGGCGAGCAGGGCGGTCGCCGTGTCCGCCGTGTCCCGCATCAGGGCGCTCAGTTCGGCGGCGACGGGGTGGCGGACGGCCAGGTCCTCCCACGCGGTGAGGGGCCGCGTGCGGGCGACCGGTGGCAACCCGGCGTCGGCCGGGCGCAGACCGGCCCGCAGACCGGCCGCCACCCGGTCGTCGAGGGAGACCAGCGCCGCGTCGAGATCGAGGCGCATCGGCCGTCCACGCGGTGCCGGTGCCGGTGCCGGTGCCGGTGCCGCCGCCGTGGCGGGTGCGGTCGTCGCGGGTGTGTCCGCAGGCCGGTCGGCGTCGAGGCGCGGGACGGGATCCGCACCCGCCGACCACAGCGCGGCGGCCACCCGGCGCAGTTGCGCGAGGCCGTCGCGATGGGGGGAGTTGGCGGGCACGACCAGATGGTCCCGGCCGCGCAGGGTGTCGCCGATCAGGCCGCCGAGCCGGCCGGGTCCGCACTGCACGAACGCCCGGTGCCCGGCCGCGTACAGGGCCTCCACGAGCTGCCGGAACCGCACCGGCTCCAGCAGATGCCGTACGAACAGCTCACGCACGGCCGGCTCGTCCGCCGGGAACGGCGCGGCGGTGGTGCCGGACCACACCGGTACGGCCGGGGGACGCAGCCGCAGGCGCCGCGCGGCCTCCTCGATGGGCCCGAGGCAGGGCGCCAGCATCGGCGTGTGGAAGCCGGACCGGAACGGCAGCACCTGGCTGAGCACGCCCCGGGCGCGGAAGTCCCGCACGAACTCCTCGACCGCCGCCTGCGGCCCGCACACCATCGACTGGCCCGGCGCGTTGTCGTGCGAGAGCACGACCCCGGCGGCCGCCCAGCCGTCCTCGTCCAGGGTGGCGACGACGCGTTCGGCGGACGCGCCCACGGCCCCGAAGGCCAGCCCGGGCAGGGACACCGAGTCCGGGTCGAAGCCGGCCATGAAGGCGTCGACCTCGTCGCCGGAGTACATCCCGGCCACGGTCATCGCCGTCCACTCGCCGACGCTGTGTCCGGCCACAGCGTCGGGTACGACCCCCATGCGGCGCAGGGCCCGGTCGAGGAGCCGGCCGACCGCGACGACCTCGAAGCCGTGCCGGCCCACGTCGCCGACGCGAGCGGCCCGCCCGTCGCGCGCGGACGTCGCGGCCAGGCCGAAGTGGGCGGCGACGTCCTCGACCCGCGGGGCGAAGTCGGCTTCGAGGCCGGGGAAGACGAAGACGAGTCCGCCGTGTCCCGGGCCGAGCAGCGGGCGGGGACGGAACCAGACGTCGTCGCGTCCGTGCCAGCCCTCGCCCCGCGCGACCGCCCGGCGTGCGAGGGCCAGCCGCCGCCCGGTCGGATCGACGACGCCGAGCCGGACCGGACCCGCCTCCCGCGCCGCGCGGTCCGGGTCGAGACCGGCGGCGAGCACGCCCGCGTCGTCGGTGTCGAGCAACCGGGCGAGACCCTCGGGCCCGTCCGCCGCGAGCAGCAGTACCCGCTCGGGTTCGGCGACCTCCACGACCGCGGGCGCACGGCCCTTTCCACTCCGGGACTCGGCGGCGCGGTCCGGTGCCTCCTCCAGCACCACGTGGGCGTTGATCCCGCCGAAGCCGAAGGCGTTCACGGCGGCCCGGCGCACGAGCCGCGCACCGGTGGTCTCCCAGGGCCGCGCCGTCGCGAGCGGGCGGAACCGGGTCGCGGCGAGCGCGGGATGCGGGTCGTCGCAGTGCAGGGTCGGCAACAGGGTGGCGTGGTGCAGGGCGAGGGCGGCCTTGATCAGACCGGCCACCCCGGCCGCCGGCATCGCGTGCCCGATCATCGACTTCACCGACCCGATCACCGCGTCCGGCTCTCCGGTCCCGGCTCCGAACACGTCGGCGAGGGTGGCGAGTTCCGCCGTGTCCCCGGCGGGTGTCGCGGTGCCGTGTGCCTCCAGCAGCCCGATCGAGCCGGGCTGCGCGGGATCGAGGCCGGCCGCCCGCCAGGCCGCCCGGACCGCGCGCGCCTGACCGCCCGGGTCGGGGGTGGCGGGCCCGGCGGCCCGGCCGTCGCTCGCCACCCCGGTGCCGCGCACGACGGCGTAGATCCGGTCCCCGTCCCGTTCCGCGTCGGCCAGCCGCTTGAGGACGACCACACCGGTGCCCTCGCCGATGAGGATGCCGTCGGCGTCCCGGTGGAAGGGGCGGCTGCGCTGACTGGGGGAGAGGGCGCGCAGTTGGGAGAAGACGCTCCACAGGGTGATGTCGTGGCAGTGGTGGACGCCCCCGGCGAGCATCACGTCGCAGCGGCCGGAGGCGAGTTCGCCGATCGCCTGGTCGACGGCGACGAGGGACGACGCGCACGCCGCGTCCACCGTGTAGGCGGGGCCGCCCAGATCGAGCCGGTTCGCGACCCGGGACGCGGCGAGGCTGGGCACCAGGCCGATGGCCGACTCGGGCCGGTCGGGCCCGAGTCGCGCGGTGAACGCCTCGCGTACGCGGTCCAGTTGCGTGTCCGGGAGGTCGGGCAGCAGCTCCCCGAGGGTGCGTACGAGCTGATGGGCCGTGCGCACCCGTTGGTCGAGCCGGACCAGGCCGGGGGTGAGATAGCCGCCCCGGCCCAGCACCACGCCGACCCGGGCGCGGTCGGGCAGCCGGTCCGGGCCGCCCGCGTCGGCGATCGCGGCGGCGGCCACGTCGAGGGCGATCAGCTGGTCGGGTTCGGTGCCCGCCACCGTGTTGGGCATGATCCCGAACCGGGTCGGGTCGATCCGCGCGAGACCGTCGACGAAGCCGCCCCTGCGGCAGTACACCTCGTCCGGGGCCGCCGGTCCGGTGTGCGCGCCGGGCCGGTAGTAGGCGGCGTCCCAGCGGCCGTCCGGCACGTCCCCGACGGCGTCGACGCCGTCGCGCAGATTGTGCCAGTACCGGTCCAGGTCGCCCGCGCCGGGCAGCAGCGCCGCCATCCCGACGACGGCGACCGGTGTCTGACGGGCCGTCACGGTCGCCGGCCCGAGCAGGTCTGGACGACCGCGCGGACCGACGGGTCGCCCCAGGCGAGTTCGCGCAGCAGCGCGGCGGTGCCCTCCTCGGGATCGATCAGCGCGACGCCGCGGCGCGCGTAGGCGCGGGCGAGTTCGGGTCCGACCATGCCGGTGTGGCCCGCGGCCGGGGCCCAGGGGCCCCAGTGCACGGTGAGCGCCCGGTGGCCGGTGCGGGCGGCCCAGTCGGCGCCCAGCGTCTCCAGCGCGTCGTTGGCGGCGGCGTAGTCGGCCTGCCCCCGGTTGCCGAGGACGGCGCTGACGCTGCCGAACAGTACGACGAAGGCCGGGCCGCCCGGGAGTTCCTCCAGCGCCGCCAGGAGGGTCGCGGCGCCGGCGGTCTTGGTGTCGTAGACCCGCCGGAAGGACTCGGGGGTCTTCTCGGCGAGGAGCCGGTCCTCGATCACCCCGGCCGCGTAGACGACGCCGTCCAGTCGGCCGTGTTCCGCGTGGATCTCCTTGACCGTCTGGAGAGCGGCGTCGTGGTCGCGGAAGTCCACCGCGCGGTAGCCCACCCGGCTGCCGAGCGCGGTGAGTTCGGCGATGGTCGCCGCGATCTCCCGCTGGGCGAGCAGGAGTTCGGCCTCCCGGCCGACCTCGGCCGCGCTCGGGGCCCCTGTCGAGCGGGCCGCGAGCACGGCGCGCACCTCGGCCGGGGTCCGGGCGGCCGCGATCCCCGGGTCCTCCGGGCCGGCGGGCGCGGGTGTCCTGCCGACGAGTTCGATACGGCAGCGGCAGGCCGCGGCGAGGGCGGCGGCGAACCGGGCGGTGATGCCGCGGGCGCCGCCGACCAGCAGGACCACGGAGTCGCGGTCCAGGCCGAGCGCGGCGGCCTCGGCGGCGCCGTCGCCGCCGGGTCCGGCACCCGTGGTGCCCAGGGCGCCCAGCGGGTCCGGGACCAGCTCGTAGCCGCCCCGGACCGACGCCGTGCGCAGTACGACGGGAGCCGCGTCGGGCGACAGGAGTTCCTCGACCAGAGCCTCGGCCGCGCTGCGGGCGGCGGTGTCGGCGGGCAGGTCGACGACGCGGGCCACGACCCCCGGGTACTCGCGGGCGACGGTCCGGAACAGCCCGTGCAGCCCGGCCGAGCGGACGTCCCGCGGGCGCCGCGCGGCCAGCAGCCAGCGCGGTCCGCGGGCCAGGGCGTCGCGCAGCACGGCGAACCCGTCCGGCAGGACCGGCGGTCCGTCGGGCGCGAGCGGGGCCAGATCGATGACGCCGTCGAGTACGCCGTCGAGCGCGCCGTCCGCCGCGGCGGGCAGCCGGCCGGCGGGCGCGGGGATCACTTCGGCGCCGTGGGAGGTGAGTACGGCGGTCAGTTCGGCGGCGACGGCGGGCGTGATGTCAGGCGCCGTGGTCCCGGATCCGGCCGTGGTCCCGGGCCCGGCCGGCGTCCGGGAGTCGCTCGCGCCGAGGACGACGAAGCGCTTGCCGGAGAGGACCCGCGACGGGTCGGCGAGCAGCTCCCCGTCGGGGCCGGGCAGGGGCACCGGACGCAGGGCGAGACGGGTGGGGGCTTCGCCGCCGACGACGGCGGCGGAGTCACTTCCGGTCGCCGAGGGCGGGGCCGCGGCCAGGGGCGCGGTCGAGTCCGCCGTCCCGTCCGCGGCGGACGCCGGTGACGGCTCGGGGCCGGTGGGCGGTTCCGCCGCACCGGGAAGGCGTGCCAGGAGCCAGTCGGCCACGGACGCCGCCGTGCGGGCCTTCGCCAGTTCCTCCAACTCGGCGTCGTCCAGGGCGGAGGCGGCACCCGCACCCGCCACCAGGCCCAGGCGGTGCGCCAGTTCACCGGCGATCTCGGCCCGCTTGATCGAGTCGATGCTGAGGTCCGCCTCGAGGTCCAGGTCGGGTTCGATCATGTCCACCGGGTAGCCGGTGCGTTCACTGATGATCTGCAGGACGGCCTGCCGTACGTCGGCCCGCGCGGCCGGGCCGTCGGCCGCAGGGGCCGATGCGGCCGCCGGAACCGGCTGCGGGGCGGCCGTGAGCTGCGGGCGCGCGGCGACGGCCGGTTCGGTCGCGACCACCGGTTCGGGCACTGCCGCCGGGCCGACCGGGGCCGCCGGCCGGTCGCCGGGTGTCGCGCCCAGGTAGGTGAGCAGGACGTCGCGCTGGGCGGCGACCATCTCCCGGCTGGTGCGCAGGAAGTCGGCGATGAGCGCGTCCTGTTCGGCGGGGACGCCGGTCTGGGGGTTCGTCGGCACAGTCGTCTCCACGACGCGTCGGGCCGGTGCGAGGGCACCGGGCAGCAGGTCTCCGGCGGCGGTGCGGACCAGATGCCCGTCCACGGTCCAGCCCGGCCGCGGCGGCAGCGGGGCGGTGAGCGCGTCGACGGCGTCGCGGCCGCGCAGCAGCCGCCCCGTGCGCACCGGCGCCCCGGCGACGGCCAGCCGGGCGAGCGCGTCGAGCCAGCCCCGCAGGCCGCTGTCCGGGGTCGGCTCGCAGGCCACCGCGTGGTGCGGCCGGTCGCCGAGGATCCGGCCGACCAGCCGGGTGAGCACCGACCCGGGTCCGGCCTCGACGAAGACGCGCGCCCCGGCCTCGTACATGGCCTCGATCTCGGCGGCGAACGACACGGGCGCGCCGATCTGGGCGGCGAGTTCGGCCCGTACGGCCGCCGGAGTGGGGTCGTACGGGGCGGCCGTGCGGTTGGACCAGACCGTGAACTCGGGCTCCAGGACGGGTGTTTCGGCGAGCACCTCGGCGAAACGGGCGCCGGCGGCGGCCACCACCGGGCTGTGGAAGGCGCAGGCGACGGGGATGCGCTGGGCGCTGTGGCCGGCCGCGCGCAGCAGCCGGACCGCGGTGGTGACGTCCTCGGTGGGTCCGGAGATCACCGTCTGTTCGGGGGAGTTGCGGTTGGCCACCACGACGGAGGCGGGCGCCCGCGCGGTGCGCAGGGCCCGTTCGACGTCGTCGGCGCCGGCCGCGACGGCGGCCATGGTGCCGGGGTCGTCCCCGGCCGCGGCCAGGATGGCCTGAGCCCGCGCGGTGCTCAGGTCGAGGAGGGCCGCGGCGTCGATCGCCCCGGCGGCGCAGAGCGCGACGAGTTCGCCGTAGCTGTGCCCGGCCGCCATGTCCGGGCGGACCCCGGCCGTCGTGAGCAGCGCGTGCGCGGCGAGCCCGGCGATGCCGAGGGCGGGCTGGGCGACGCGGGTGTCCGTCAGCGCGGCCCGCTGCCGCTCGCGTCCGGCGTCGTCGAAGGCGGCGGGCGGGTGGAGCGGGGCGGCGTACGCACGGCCGAGGCGCAGGTGGTGCTGGAGGTCGGGGAGGGCGACGAGGAGGTCGGCGAGCATCCCGGGGCGCTGGCTGCCCTGGCCGGGGAAGAGGAAGGCGATCCGGCCGTCTCCGCCGGCGGCGTCGGCGTCGTCCGCCGCGAGATGCACCCCCGCCGCCGGGTCCCGCTCCCCGGCCAGGACCTTGCGGACGCCCGCGATCAGGCCGTCCACGTCGGCGGCCACGACCGCCGCCCGTACCGGACCCCGCCCGGTGTCGGCCCGGCGCGCGGCGCTCAGCGCCAGGTCGCGCAGCCGCCAGGGCCGGGTGCCCGCGGCGGCGGCCTCCGCCGCCTCCAGGATCTCGGCGGCGGTGCGCCGTACGGCCGCCGGGTCCTTGCCGCGGAAGAGGAACAGCTCCGCGGGCCAGGCGTCCAGGCCCTGCGCGGGCGGCAGCGTGTCCTCGTGGGCGGCGAGCACCGCGTGGAAGTTGGTGCCGCCGAACCCGAACGCGCTGAGCCCGGCGAGGCGTTCGCCCGCCGGTGCCGGCCAGGGGCTGGCCCGGGTACGGAAGGCGAAGGGACTGTCGTCGGCCCGCCAGGCGGAGTTGGGCCGCCGCAGATGCAGCGTGGGCGGCAGGACGCCGGTGTGCAGCGCCAGGACGGCCTTGATCAGGCCGGCCAGCCCCGCCGCGCACTTGGTGTGCCCGATCTGCGACTTGACCGAGCCGAGCACGCAACCGCCGGTGGCCGCCCCGGCGGCGTCGAACACCTCGCTGAGCACCGTCAGTTCGGTGCGGTCGCCGACGACGGTCCCGGTGCCGTGCGCCTCGACGAGCCCCACGTCGGCCGGGGAGACGCCCGCGTTGCGGTAGGCCCGTTCCAGGGCGGCGCGCTGGCCCTCGGGACGGGGCGCCGTCAGGCCCAGGGAGCGGCCGTCGCTGGAGCTGCCCAGTCCCTTGACGACGCCGTAGATCCGATCGCCGTCGCGCTCGGCGTCCGCGAGCCGCTTGAGGACCACGCAGGCGACCCCTTCCCCGAGGGCGATGCCGTCGGCGGAGTCGTCGAAGGCGCGGGAGCGTCCGGTGGGGGACAGGGCGTGCACCGAGGAGAAGAGCACGTAGTCGTTGATGCCGTTGTGCAGATCGGCGCCGCCGCACAGCGCCATGTCGCTGGTCCTGGCGGTGAGTTCCTTGCAGGCGGCGTCGAGCGCGGCCAGCGAGGACGCGCAGGCGGCGTCGACGGTGTAGTTGGCGCCGCCGAGGTCGAGCCGGTTGGCGATGCGTCCCGAGATGACGTTGGAGAGCATCCCGGGGAAGGAGTCCTCGGTGAGCCGGGGCAGTTGGTCCGCGAGTCCCTCGGGCACCCGGCCGTAGTACGACGGCAGCACGGCACGCAGGGTGGCCGCGTTCGACAGGTCGCTGCCCGCCTCCGCGCCGAAGACGACGGAGGCGCGGGAGCGGTCGAACGGGCGGTCCCCGTCGCCGTACCCGGCGTGCTCCAGCGCCCGCCGGGCCGCTTCGAGGGCGAGCAGCTGGACGGGTTCGATGCTGCCGAGCGAGGCGGGCGGGATGCCGTAGCGCAGCGGGTCGAAGGGGATGCGCGGCAGGAAGCCGCCCCATGTGGACGGGGTGACCCCGTTCTCGCCGTGGTGCAGCGCGGGGTCCCAGCGGTCGGGCGGCACCTCGGTCACGCAGTCGCGGCCGGAGAGCACGTTGGCCCAGAAGGCCGCGAGGTCCGGCGAGCCGGGGAACATGCAGGCCATGCCCACGACAGCGATGTCGAGCGGTGCGGGCGGCTCGTCCACGGCGGCCTCCCCGATGCCGAGCGGGCCGCGCAGTGCGGCCGCGCGGGCGGTGAGGAACTCCGCCGCGCCCTCGGTGACCGCGCGGTGCAGGGCGTCGATGGTGGTGGTGGCCGAGCGCAGCACGGCCACCTCGCCCGCCATGAACAGCCCCTCGGCGAGCTGGCGTCGCTCGTCGACGGCGGTCAGCGCTCCGTCGGCGTCGCGGTCGAGCCCCTTGCCGGCGATGCGCAGCCGTCCGACATTGAGCCGTTCCAGCTCCTCCCACAGCTGCCGGTCCGCCGTGCCCGCCTTGCTCAACTGTGCCTTGCGCGCGCCGAATTCGGCGGTGAACGGGCTCGGTACGCAGCGGGTGGCGTGGCCGGGGGCGGTCTCCAGCAGGGTGGTCCGGTCGGCGGCCAGCACCTGGCGCTGGAACACCGGCCGGATCGCGCCGTGTGCCACGGCCTCCTCGGTGAACAGGTAGGCGGTGCCCATGAGAAGGCCGACGCGGGCGCCGCGCGCGGTGAGCGGCCAGGTGAGCGCGGCCACCATCGCCGCGGAGCGCTCGTCGTGCACACCGCCCGCGAAGAAGATCTCCAGGGCGCCCGCCGTCCCCGCGTCCGCGTCGGCCAGGAAGTCCTCCAGGACGGCCAGTTGGGCCTCCCACAGCGGGAAGGAGGCGCGCGGTCCGACATGCCCGCCGCACTCCGAGCCCTCGAGGACGAACCGCCTTGCGCCCGCCTGGAGGAACTGCCGCAGCAACCCGGGCGAGGGCACGTGCAGGAAGGTGTGGATCCCGGCCTGCTCCAGTGTCCTTGCCTGGGCGGGGCGTCCCCCCGCGATGATCGCGTGCGTGGGCCGGATCTCCCGTACGGCCTCCAGCTGGGCGCCGCGCACGTCCTCGGGGGCGAAGCCGAGCACCCCGACGCCCCACGGGCGGCCGTCCGCCGCGGCGCGGGTGCGGGTCAGCATCTCCCGGGTCCGCTTGCCGTCCGCCAGGGCCAGCGCGAGAAACGGCAGCCCGCCCTCCTCGGCCACGGCGGCGGCGAACGCGGCCCGGTCGCTCACCCGGGTCATCGGCCCCTGCGCCACCGGCAGCCGGGTTCCGAGGGCCCGGCTCATCGGGGAGTCGGGGCCGAGGGCGCGGACGGGGCCGTCGGCGTCCGAGGACGCGGCGGCGGCCCCGCGCACGGCGTCCTTCAACGCCCGGACCGTGCGGCGGGTGTCGCCCCAGCGGTCCGCGAACCGGGCGGCGAGGAAGCCGTCCTGACCGACCGGCAGCAGCTGGGTGTCCGGATCGCGCGCGCCGAGCAGGGCCGCGACCGCCTCGGGGTCCTCGGCCGGGGGCCGCGGCGCGTCCGGGCCGCGCCGCAGCAGCACCCGGTGCCCGCCGACCACCACCGTCTCCGAGCCGTCCAGCGCGCGCAGCGCCCCGGCGGCGGACTCCGGCAGGCCCGATTCGGTCAGCAGCGCGAGCTGTCCCTCCAGGACGACACCGGCCGCGCCGCCGGTGATCGCGGCGGCGGCCGTGTGCGGCCCGATCCCGCCGCACGCCCACACCGGCACGTCCACGTCGGGCGCGCCGAGCAGCAGTTGGAGCAGGACGAACGTGCCCAGCTCCCCGATCCGGCCGCCGCACTCGCGGCCCCGGGCGATCAGACCGTCCGCGCCGGCCCGGATCGCCGCCCGCGCCTCGTCGAGGTCCGTGACCTCCACGAGCACCCGATGGCGGGCGGCGACCGCGCCGGCCCGCCAGGGCGCGCCCGCGCCCAGCAGCACGGTGTGCGGCGGGCGGCCCCGGGCGGGCCCGGCGTCGAGGTCGGCGGGGTCGGTGCGGCAGCGTGGGCCGATCCGGACGCCGTACGGGCGCGCTGTCAGGGCGCGCAGCCGCGCGAGTTCCTCGCGGGATCTTCGGTCCCCGTCGCCCAGGTCGAGCACGCCCAGTCCGCCGGCGGCGCCGACGGCCGCCGCGAGCCGGGCATCGGGTTCGCCGAACGGGGTGATGCCAATGATCATGTCCTCGGTGCGCACAGCGGACGTCATGATTCTCCGAATCAACGGCAGAACTGCACGGTGGGGGGTGGGACAACGACGAATAGGCCGCCATTCGAGCTGATTGCTTGAAACCGGCAGAAAGCTAGTCGCGGTATTACTCGCGGGTCAACGACGCCCCGACCCGGTGCGATGAAAGGGCATCGATCCGGTCAGTCGCGGGCCGCGGGGCCAGGCATCGAAAAAGCGCGCAATTGCCGTCAGGTGCCGCGCGGGCCGGGATCGGCGGGTCCGCCCCGACATGCGGAGATCCCGGTCATCTCCCTCGAATTCACTCGTGCCTCATGTCGTCGAAACACGGCCGAAGGCGTGCCGGAACCCGGGTGCGGGGGCCGGTGTCGGTCAGATTGTCCGGAACGGATCGTGACTCTCGCGAAGACGCGGGGGCAGGAGTCGCGGATCGGACCGGCCGGATGCGACAAACTTCTGGACACGCGGAATTCACGCCGGTTCACGGGGGTGAAATACCCGGGTTATTTCCGCGGCCGTGGGAAACTCTTGATCGAAAGAGGGCGAAGGCCGTGGCGGCGCGCCGAGCGGGGAGATCCCGCCGACGGGAGAGGGCGGGACGGCACCGAGCCCGATTTACTTGAGTTACGCAACGATATGGTAACGTGGCTGTATGGCCACGCATCCGCGCCCCGTCGCTCCCGCCGCGTCCCCCGAGGTGGTGGAGATCGAGCGCGCGCTCACCCGTATCACCTACCTCAGCACGCGCGCTCGCCAGCACGAGCGGCTCATGGCGCTCGCCGGGGTGCCGCTGGACCGGGCCGCGGTGGCCCTGCTGCGGCAGATCGCCGACTCCGAGTCGCTGCGCCCGGGGGAGCTGGCCCAGCGGCTCGGCGTCGAGGCGTCCCATGTGACCAGGACCGTGCAGCAGTTGCAGCGCGGCGGCTATGTGAACCGGGTGCCCGACCCGGACGACCGGCGGGCCCACCGCGTCGAACTCACCGACGCGGGGCGCCGGGCCGTCGACCAGGTCCGCGACGCCGGGGCGCGCGGGATGCAACTGGCCCTGTCGGCCTGGTCGCCCGACGAACTCAGCCATCTGGCCACGCTGTTCCACCGTATGGTCGACGACTTCCTGGCCTACGCCGTCGACGACGACCCGGCCCAGGGGAGCGACGAGCCCGCCCCCGACGCCTGATCCGGCCCGTCAGCCGAGCCGGGAGACCTGGTAGTGGGCGATGCGCCACCGCGCGTCCTCGCGCCGCAGCAGCACGCTGATGCGGACGTTCAGCGTCGGGCGGTCCGTGAAGCCGAAGTCCACGTCCAGATAGGCGAGGACGACCTCCTCCGCCGGGCGCCGGGTCTCCAGGATCCGGTAGGCGGCCGTCATGTCGAGCGGCTGTGCGTCGTAGTAGGCCGCCACCCCGGGCCGTCCCACGCTGTAGGGGTGCAGGCCCTGGAAGATCGCGTCCTGCGTGAACTCGTCGGCGACCCGGTCCGGTTCGTGCGCGTCGACCGCGGACTTCCACCGGTCGACGACCTCCCGCACCACTGCCTCGTCCTGGGGCGTGCTGCTCATGACCGCTCTCCTTCCTCTCGGTGGCCGGCCTCACGGTGAGGCCGGCCCGCCCTCGTTCAGTGCCCGGCGCTCATGCCGCCGTCGACGTGGAGGATCTCGCCGGTCACGAACGGCGCGTCCTCCAGGAAGAGCACGGCGTCGACGACGTCGGACGTCTCACCCATCCGGCCGACCGGGTGCAGCCCCGCGAGGACCTCGTGGGTCTCCTCGGGGTGCATCGGCGTCTTGATGGTGCCGGGCGAGACCGCGTTGACGCGGATGCCGCGCCTGGCGTACTCGACCGCGAGCGACTTGGTCGCCGACTGGATGCCGCCCTTCGTCAGCGACGCGAGCACCGAGGGCACGCGGGCGTCCGCGTTGTCGACCAGGCTCGTGGTGATGCTCACGATGTGGCCGCCGCCCTGCGCGAGCATGTGCTCCGCGGCTCGCTGCGTGATGTGGAAGAAGCCGTCGAGGTTGATCCCGGTGACGCCGGCGTAGTCGTCGGCCGTGTAGTCGGTGAACGGCTTCGCGACGAACACGCCCGCGTTGTTGACCAGCGTGTCGATCCGCCCGAACTCCTCGACCGCGGCTGCGACGACGCGCTCGGCGGTGGCGGGGTCGGCGATGTCGCCCCGGACGGTGAGCACGCCGGGGTCGGCGGACAGGGCGATGGAGCGTGAGGTCGCGACGACGGCGTACCCGAGCTTGCGGTAGGCGGCGACGAGGGCGGCGCCGATGCCCTGCGAGGCTCCGGTGACGACGGCGACCTTCTGGGTCTGAGTGCTCATGGGTGGTTCTCCCGGTGGGGGCTTCCGACCGGTCCGAGTTACTAGACGACCGGTCGACTAACGAGCTCGAAGGTAGGACGCGGCGGGACGGGAAGCAAGGGACGGCCAGGACCGGCTGCCTCTCAGCTGCTAGGCGCAGGCTCGCAGCGCGGGTGAGGCGGGTCGGGGCGAGCGGGGCGGCCGGTCGGTCGGGGGTGACCGCGGGGTGGCCGGGGTGGTGGAGCGGGGCAGGCGAGGCGGGCCTGTCCGGTGTCCGGGCGGGTGCGGAGGGGGTCGGGCGGTTCCGGGTGTCCGGGCCGGGCGGGCAGCGGGGCCGGGTGGTCGGCGGGGCCGGGTCAGGGTGCCCGGTGCGGGTCGCCCTCCGGGAGCCAGGCGTCCGGGCCGTGGATGCCGAAGTCGCCGTCGACGGACAGCGCCTCCACGACGTCTAGCACGGCGGCGCGCACCTCGTCGCGCCGCCACACCAGCGACCAGGTCCAGTGGATCTCCGGCCCGACGACGGGCCGCCGTACGAGATCGGCCGGGAGCGAAGCGGTCTGCCCCTTGGGGGAGTTGACCACCGGGCGGCCGCTGCGGCGGACGTGGTCGAAGAACGCCGGCCCGGTGACGCCGCCGTCCGAGACGCGCATCGCGCGGGCCCCGGTGTCGCGGGCCAGGGCCTCGGCGTAGACGTTCCACGACGACCAGGACGTGGCGTCGTCGTCGACCAGGACCACGGTGTCCGCGGCCCGCACCGGGCCCGTCGCGTCACCGCGGGCCACCGCGTAGAGCCGGTCCGCGCCGACGAGGCGGGCGCTCAGCCCGCGCGCGTCGAGATCCTCCGTGCGCACCCAGCACACTGCGAGATCCAGGCTGCCCTCGGCGACCCGCGCCGCCTGGGCGTGCGAGGGGGCCACCCACGCGTCGACGTGCACCTGCGCCACCGCGGCCGTGCGGGCGGCCAGGTCCGGGGGCAGCCAGTTGACGTAACCGAGCCGGACCGGCTCCGAGCCGGACAGCCGGCGCGCGCGGTGCTGAAGGTCGTCGGCCCGCTCCAGCAGCGCCCTGGTGTGCGGCAGCAGCGCGGAACCGGCCGCGGTCAGCGCGACGGACCGGCGGTCGCGGTCGAAGAGGCGTACGCCCAGGTCGCGTTCGAGGGCCTTGATCTGCTGGGAGAGCGACGGTCCCGCGATCAGCAGACGCTCGGCGGCCCGGCCGAAGTTGAGCTCCTCGGCGACGGCGACGAAGTACCTCAGCTGGCGCAGTTCCACGCCGGTCATGCTACGTCGCCCCACCTGCGTGGAAGGCCGCGCCTTGCACCAGGGAGGAAGTCTGTCGTGGCGGTGGCCGCCGTACCGCCGGACGATGGGGGCACCGGCACCGAGGCCGGGGTCGGCGCCCGCACCGGTGCCGGAGCCCACCGCACACTCAGCGAACGGAGCACTGCCATGCGCGAGTTCCTCGTCGAGATCACCACGACGATCCCCGAGGGCACCCCCCAGGAGGAGGTCGACCGGCGGCGCGCCGCCGAGGCCGTCCACGCGAAGGAACTGGCCGCGAGCGGCCGTCTCGCGCGGCTGTGGCGCCCGGTCGGCGAGCTGCGCAGTGTCGGCATCTGGCTGGCCGACGACGAGGACGACCTGCGGCGCACGGTGCTCGGGACCCTTCCGCTGAGTTCGTGGATGACGTTCGTGATCACCCCGCTGGAATCGCATCCCAACGACCCGGGCCGCGCGGACGGGGCGTCGTGAGCACGCTGCCCGCGCAGCGGCTCGCCCCGCACGCGGGGCCGGCCGCCGACCGGCCCTGGACGCACGTCGGGCAGGCCGCCGCCGCGCTGGCCGCCGGGATGGGCGTCGGCCGGTTCGTCTACACCCCGATCCTGCCCCTCATGCACGCCCACGCCGGACTCTCCGCGAGCGCCGGCGCGCACCTGGCCACCGCCAACTACGTCGGCTACCTGCTCGGCGCGCTCGCCGGCATCCTCGCGCCCGCGCTGGTCCGCTCGTCCGCCCTGCTGCGGGCGGCGCTGCTCGTGCTCACCGTGGACCTCGCCCTGATGCCGGCCACGCGCAGCGCCACCGTGTGGCTCGCGCTGCGGCTGATCGCCGGGGCGGCCAGCGCGCTGGTGTTCGTCATCGCGGTCAGCTCGCTGCTGGGCTGGCTGCGTGAGCATCCGGCGCATCTGTCCGGCTGGGCGTTCGGCGGGGTCGGCGCGGGGATCGCGCTGTCCGGCCTGCTCGTGCTGGCGCTGCGGTCCGTGGGGGACTGGCGTACGGCGTGGTGGGCCTCGGCCGGGCTCGCCGCGCTGCTGACGGCGGGGGCGTGGCGGCTGCGCACCGGACCGGCGGCGGCGAGTCCGGTCGGCCGGGGCGGCGGAAGTACCCGCGGCGGCGGGTCCGGCACGCTCCCGGTCCGCTCCGGACCCCCGGCGCCGGCCGTGGCACCCGCCGCCGGCGCGTCGACCGTGCTCTCCCCGACCGCGGTGGGCCGGCCGGCCCGCGTTCCCGCGCCCGCGGGGCGCGCCGCCGTGCAGCGGCCCCACCGCTGGTTCGCCGCGCTGTTCGTGTCGTACACGCTGGAAGGCGTCGGCTACATCGTCGCCGGGACCTTCCTCGTCGCCGCGATCGACCAGAGCTCACCCGGCTGGGTGGGCGGCGGCGCCTGGGTGCTCGTCGGGCTGGCCGCCGTACCGTCCTCGGCGCTCTGGGCCTGGCTGGGGCACCGCTGGTCACGCCCCGGTCTGCTGCTCGCGGCGCTGGTCGTCCAGGCGGCCGGGATCGCGCTGCCCGCGCTGGTGTCCGGCGTGGCACCGGCGCTGGTCTCCGCCGTCCTGTTCGGCGCGACCTTCATCGGCATCAGCACGCTGGCCCTGGCGGCGGGCGCGCACCTGGGCTTCCCCCGCTCCGTGGCGCTGCTGACCGCCGGGTACTCGGCCGGGCAGATCCTCGGGCCGCTCGCGGTCACCCCGCTGCTCCACCACGGCTACCACCAGGCGCTGCTCCTGGCCGCGGGCGTGGTCCTGCTGGCCGCCGCGGCGGCCGCCGTGCTGCGCGTCGGGTTTCCGCGGCACATGGTGGTGGTACGGCCCGCGTGACGCCCGGCGTGACACGGGCACGCACGCAAGGGCCTCCGGCCGCTTTCCACTCGACCGCTTCTTCCCGGGGACCGCTTCCCCCGGGGGATCCCCTTCCCGACCGCTCCGACCGCTCCGACCGCTCCGACCGCTCCGACTGCCCCGACTGCTCCGACCGCTCCCGACTGTTCACGACGAGAGAGTCCGACATGACCACACCGCGGGATCTGCTGTTCGTCGCCATGGACGCGCCCTCCCACCAGCAAGTCGGGCAGGGCGACCTCTCGCTGGCCCTCGCGGGGGCCGAACTCCTCGACCTGCTGGAGACCGGCGGGCTCACCCTCGACGGCGACCGCATCGTGCCGGGGGCGCCCCAGACCGCGGACGACCGCCTGCTGACGGAGGCGTCGGCGGCGCTGAACCGCGGGGAGCCGCACGAGACCGTGCCCGACTGGCTCTGGCGCCGGGGCCAGGGGCTGGCGACGGCGTATCTCGACGCCGTGGAGGAGGAGAACAGCGGCTCGCCGCGTCGCCGGATCTCCCTGCTCGTCGGCCGGGCCGACCCGCTCGACTCGCCGGGCCGCAAGGCGGCGGACGAGCGCTGGGCCTCCGGCGAGGTGCGGCTGGCCGCGCTCGGTGCCGCCGTGGGCCTGCGGGACGCGCCGGACGCGGAGGCCGTCGAGGCCACGGGCGACGCCGTCGTCACGGTCCTCGCCGCCGTCGACGAGGCCGTGGTGGAACTGGAGGCGGTACGGCAGCGGCGCAGCATCGAGGACGCGGCCTTCGACAACGTGTGGCGCGCGCCCTGAGCCGTCACGCCGCCCCGCCGGACGGGGGCGCCCAGGGGTCAGACCCCGGCCGGCGCCCCCTGCGTCTGTCCCGCGCCCAGGAGGGCCAGGCAGTTCGCCCAGAGCGGGCCGAGCCGTCCGGTGTTGTTGTAGAGCTTGGCGAACAGCACCTGGCCCTCCAACTGCGCCACCACCGCCCGCGCCGCCTCGGCTGTGTCGGCCGCGGTGACCTGGCCCCGCCGCCGGGCCTCGTCGATCACGGAGCCGACCATCGCGACCTGCGCGTCGAAGATCTCCTGGAGCCGGGAGCGGACGACCTCGACGTGGTTGCTCATCTCCAGGCTGAGATTGCCGAACAGACAGCCTGAGACGGTTCCGCAGCCCTCCTGGCCCGCGCGCTGCGCCGCCTCGGTCTCGGCGCACAGCCGCCGCAGCCGGTCGAGGGGCTCCCCGTCGCCGTGCAGGACGCGGGTCCAGGCGGACTCCTGCTCCGCCCAGCGCTCGTCGAGCACGGCCAGCGCGAGGGCCTCCTTCGACTCGAAGAAGTAGTAGAAGCTGCCCTTCGGCACCCCGGCCGCCTTGCAGATCTCGGCCACGCCGAGCGCCGAGTAGCCGCGCAGCTCGATCAACGCCTGCGCTGCACCGAGAATCCGCTCCCTGGCGTCGCTGGTCCGTCCCATACCTGCGAGTGTACGACCGGTCGTCTACCCCACATCCGGCCTTCCCCGCCCCGGCCCCACCCACCGGACCCCGCCGATCGGGGCGCCTGATCCGGGCCCCTGCCCCGCCCACCGGACCTGGCCGCCGGACCCGCCCGCCGGACCTGGCCGAGCGGGGCACCTGATCCGGGTCTCCTCGAGGCCCGCCCGTCCGGCCCGTACGCTCGACCCGCACGCCTTCGCTCACGCGCGGCCCTCCGGCGTCCTGCTCCGCCGTGCGAGCGCCGCCGACCGGGGCGCGCGGCCCGGCTGCGCGAGGCTACCGATCCGGGCCCGCGAAAGTCCGTACTCCGGCGGGGAGATGCTCTCCATGCGGGGCGACGTCCGAGGGAGACGGGCGGCTCACGTCCGGCCCGGACCCCAGGCGCGCGGCATGTCCAGACCTGAGCTGTGCCCGGCGTCCGCCTTCCGGCCGACCGAGGCCGTCGCTCCCGGCCCGCGCCCCCACCGAGCGAAGCCCTCTCGCCGCCGGACGGCACCGGGCCCACACCGCGGCCGGACGAGGCGCCTGCGCCTCCCGCCCGGTGCCGCCGCGCGATACCGACCCCGGCCTCAGCCCCACTCGAGCGACGCTCCTGACCTGGTCCCGAGTCCGCCCGACCCCAGCTCCCGAGCCAGCCCTGTACCCGACCTCGGGCCAGCCCGGCACTCGGCCTCGTGGCCAGTCCGCGCCTGGCTCCCGGCACCCGGCCTCGTGGCCAGTCCGCCCCCGGCCCGCGCCGCCCCGCCCCCGGATCCCCGCAAGCCAAGCGCAGCGACCCCGTACCCACCGGTCGGTTCGGCTCTACCGTCCAGTAATATCGCCCCGGCCGTCAGAGGAGGAACCGTGTCCCGGTCCGAACGCTCGCCCCTGTTGCTCGCCGGTCTGCTGGCCGGCGCAGGAGTCGCCCACTTCGCCGTGCCGCGTCAGTTCGACGCGATCGTCCCGAAGGGCCTGCCGGGTTCCGCGCGGGCCTGGACGTACGCCAGCGGCGCCGCCGAACTGGCGCTCGCCGCCGGGCTCGCCCTGCCGCGCACCCGGCGTCCGGCCGCCCTGGCCGCCGCCGCCTTCTTCGTCGGGGTGTTCCCCGCCAACGTCAAGATGGCGGTGGACTGGCGCCACCGGCCCGCGCCGCTCAGGAACGCGGCGCTCGCCCGGCTGCCCCTCCAGGTCCCGCTGGTGCTGTGGGCCCGCGGCGTCGCGAAGAACACGGAGGCCCAGGCATGAGCGCACGCGTGGACGTCGGGACCGTGGTCGACGACTTCGAGCTGTCCGACGAGACCGGCACCCCCCGCACCCTGTCCGGGCTGCTCGCGGACGGCCCGGTGGTGCTGTTCTTCTACCCGGCCGCCCTCTCGCCCGGCTGCACCGCCGAGGCGTGCCACTTCCGCGACCTCGCCGCCGAGTTCGCGGCGGCGGGCGCCCGTCCGGTGGGCATCAGCGGCGACGCCGTCGAGCGGCAGCAGGAGTTCGCCGGCCGGCACGGCCTCGGGATGCCGCTGCTGTCCGACCCCGACGGTGCCGTGCGGGAGCTGTTCGGGGTGAAGCGGGGCTTCGCCCTCGTCCCCACCAAGCGGGCCACCTTCGTCATCGCGCAGGACCGCACCGTGATCGAGGTCGTGCGCAGCGAGGTCCGGATGAACACCCACGCCGACCGTGCGCTCGCGGCCCTGCGGGCCCACCAGGGCTGAGCCGGGCGCCGGGCTGCCCCGGCCCGGTTGATGCCCTGCGCCATTAGGAACATGCTGGGGCATATGGAGCATGTCGCCGCCACGGCGGTCGTGGACGCCGACGGCACGGTGACGGGTTGGAGCGAGGGTGCCCGGCAGCTCGTCGGGCACCTCGCCCAGGAGGTCGTCGGCACACCGGCCGCCGGCCTTCTCGCCGAGCCGGTGCCGCACAGAGTGGCCGCCGCGGGGGGCGGTCCGGTGCTGCTGCGCCATCGCGACGGACACCCCGTGCCGGCCGTCGTCACCGCGTGCCCGCTGCTCGGCCCGCGCGGCACCCCCGTGGGCTTCGCGGTCACCGCCGAGCGGCCCGCGCGCCCCCTGAGCGTCCTGGTGGGCCGGGTCTTCGAGCAGTCGTCGATGTCGATGTCCGTCTTCGACGTCGACCAGCGCTATCTGCGCGTCAACGACGTCGCCTGCCGCGTCATGGGCGAGCCGGAGCAGGCACTGCTGGGCCGCGCGTTCCTCGACACCGTGCCGGACACCGAGGACAACCGCGGCTTCGTGCACCATCTGCGGCGGGTCGTCGAGACCGGCCGCCCGGTCCGCTACGAGAGCTTCACCGACGCCCCCGGGGAGCCGCGGGCGCACGCCTGGAGCATCGAGATGTGGCCCGTGCGCGAGGGCGACGGCGAACTGACCGCGGTCGCGCTGGCCGCGTTCGACAACAGCGAGCAGTACTGGGCCAGGGAACGGCTGGCCCTGCTGAACGAGGCCGCGACCGCCATCGGCACCTCGCTGGACGTGGTGCGCACCGCCGAGGAGATGGTGCAGCTGGTGGTCGGGCCGTACGCCGACTTCGCCAGCGTCGACCTGCTCGACTGGGTGCTGGCCGCCGACGAGTTGCCGCCGGCCGCCGGGCAGGAGATCGGCGAGCGGATCGTGCTGCGCCGGGTCGCCCACGCCTCCCTGCGCGAGGGCACGCCCGAGGCCGCGGTGGGCCTCGGCGAGAGCGATGTCTACCCCCCGTTCAGCCCGCCCGCGCGGGCGGTGCGGGAACGGCGCGCGGTGCTCGCCCACGCAGGCGAGCCCGAGTTCATGAACTGGGTCGCGGAGCGCAACATCCGGGGGCCCGACGGCCGCCCCTTCCGGGCCGGCGTCCACTCCATGCTCGCCGTCCCGTTGCGCGCCCGCGGCACCACCCTCGGTGTCGCGGTCTGCGTCCGCATGAGCCACCCCGACGCCTACGGCCGTGACGACGCGGTGTTCGCCGAGGAACTCGCCAGCCGCGCCGCCGTCTGCGTCGACAACGCCCGCCGCTTCGCCCGTGAACGCGCCACCGCACTGGCGCTCCAGCACAGCCTGCTGCCGCAGAGCCTGCCGGGCCAGGCGGCCGTCGAGGTCGCGCACCGCTATCTGCCGTGCGGGTCGATCGCGGGCATCGGCGGCGACTGGTTCGACGTCATCCCGCTGTCCGGCAGCCGGGTCGCCCTCGTCGTCGGCGACGTCGTCGGCCACGGCATCCAGTCCTCCGCCACGATGGGCCGGCTCCGCACCGCCGTACGGACCCTCGCGGACGTCGACCTGGCCCCCGACGAACTGCTCACCCACCTCGACGACCTGGTCACCCACCTCGCCTCCGGGGACGGCGGCGCCGAGGCCGCCGAACTCGGCGCGACCTGCCTGTACGCCGTCTACGACCCCGTCTCGCGCCGGCTGACCGTCGCGGCCGCCGGACATCCGCCGCCGGCCGTCGTGCTGCCCGGCGGCCCCGCGCGGCTGCTGGAGATGACTTCGGGCCCCCCGCTCGGCGTCGGCGGGCTGCCGTTCGAGGCGACGGAGGTGCAACTGCCGGAGGACACGGTCGTGGCGCTGTACACCGACGGGCTCGTCGAGGACCGCGACCGCGACGTCGACCGGGCCACCGCCGAGATGTGCCGTGCGCTGGCGGCCCCCGCGGGCAGCCTGGAGGCGCTCAGCGACGGTGTGCTGAAGGCCGTACTGCCCGAGCAGCCGAGCGACGACGTGGCGCTGCTGCTGGCCCGCACCCGCGCGCTGGGCGGCGACCGGGTCGCCACCTGGGACGTGCCGCCCGACCCGGCGCAGGTCGCCGTCGCCCGGCAGTCCGCCACCGAACAGCTCACCGCCTGGGGCCTGGACGAGGCGGCCTTCGTCACCGAGCTCGTCGTCAGCGAACTCGTCACCAACGCGATCCGCTACGGCGAACCGCCCATCCAGCTGCGGCTGATCCGCGACCGCGCCCTCATCTGCGAGGTCTCCGACGGCAGTTCCACCTCACCGCATCTGCGGCGGGCGCACGCCTACGACGAGGGAGGCCGCGGACTGCTGCTGGTCGCCCAGCTCACCCAGCGCTGGGGCAGCCGGCAGACCGGCGGCGGCAAGACGATCTGGGCCGAGCAGCCGCTGCCGCCGGCCTGAGTCCCACGCGCCGCCGGCCCGGACCTCACTGGAAGTCGCAGCCGGGGTTGGGCGCGTCCTCGGAGAACGGCGCGCCGTGCGGCAGCACGTACAGCACGTCCAGTACGACGTCGGTGCGGCCGAGGTTGCGCCCGATGTGGACGTTGGAGGGACCGGCCGGCTCCTGGATCGCGCTGCCCTTGCGGTAGAGGCCGTCCTCGGCGCAGGACGAGTCGAAGTGGCTGAGGGTGCCCGCCTTGACGACGCCGTAGAGCGGGCCGTCGTGGTAGTGCCAGCCGGTGGACTGGCCGGGCGGAATGGTGATCTCGCGCAGGATGTAGTCCGTGGAGCCCACCGTGGTCTGGGCGATGACCTTCGCGGTGACCCCCGGTCCGGCGGGCGTCGCGTGGGCTGCGCCGCCGATCAGGACGGTGCCGAGGGTCAGCGTGGCGGCGGTGGCGGTACGCAGTGAGGTGCGCATCATGCGAGCAGGCCTCCCGAGGCGAAGCATCCGGTGTCGCCGCGAAGATATGGGCCCGGGGCGCTCGCCGGGGCCGGAACCCCGTGATCCGCCCCCTCCATTCACCCGGCTGCCCACGCACCCCGGCCCGCCCGCGCGCCCTCGCCCCGTCCCGCCCGTGCGGTCCGCACTTCCCGTAACCGGGCCCCTGGGCCCACACCCCGGCCGCCGCGTCCCGCCCGCGCGCCCTCGCCCCGCGCCCGGTCCGCCGCCGCGCCCCCGCCCGGCCGTCAGCCGGCCACCGGCCGCCCGATCGCGTCCAGTTCCGCGACCGCCTCGGCCGGCAGCACGAGGTCCGCGGCGGCGATGTTCTCCCGCAGGTGCTCGGGCGAGGAGGTGCCGGGGATGAGGACGATGTTCGGGGAGCGCTGGAGCAGCCAGGCCAGGGCCACCTGCTGCGGCGAGGCGTCCAGCCGGGCGGCGACCTTCGACAGCGTCTCCGACTGGAGCGGGCTGAAGCCGCCCAGCGGGAAGTACGGCGTGAAGGCGATCCCCTCCGCCGCCGTCCGCGCCAGCAGCGCGTCGTCCTGCCGGTTGGCCAGGTTGTACAGGTTCTGCACGGTCACCACCGGCGCGATCGCCTGTGCCTCGGTGAGCTGGGCCGCGGAGACCGCGCTCAGCCCCAGGTGCCGGATCAGGCCCTGCTCGCGCAGCCCGGCGAGCGCGCCGAACATGTCGGCGACCGAGTCCTCGTTCGGGGTGTCCATGTCGCCGAGCCGCAGGTTGACCACGTCCAGGGCCTCCACGCCCAGGTGGCGCAGGTTGTCGTGGACCTGCGCGACCAGGTCGGCAGGGTGCCG
The DNA here is from genome assembly GCF_000974985.2 of Streptomyces mangrovisoli. GTDB lineage: Bacteria > Actinomycetota > Actinomycetes > Streptomycetales > Streptomycetaceae > Streptomyces > Streptomyces mangrovisoli. Next base: position 70,391 of record NZ_LAVA02000076.1, read on the forward strand.
GGACATGATCCAGCTGCCGTCGGCGCCGCGCCGCGCGCCGACCTTGGTGACGATCCGCAGCCGCTCGGGGTACGGGTGCAGGGCCTCCTTGATGATCTCGTTGACGACCACGGGGCCGTAGAAGTCCGCCGTGTCGATGTGGGTGATCCCGGCCGCCACGGCCGCGCGGAGCACCGCCACGGCCCGGGCGCGGTCCTTGGGCGGACCGAAGACGTGCGGCCCCGCCAGCTGCATGGCGCCGTAGCCCATCCGGGTCAGGGTGAGCCCGTCGGCCGGGGTGAACGTGGAGCCGAGGTTGCCGTGCATGTCGTGCCTCTCGTGCCGTGTCGGTGGTCCCGGCCGCCCTCCGGGGCGGACCGGCCTACCCCCACACCGTGCGCCCGGAACCCTGGTGCGCGGCAGTACCCCCCTGTTCCTGGGAGTGGCGGGACCAGGCACCGCCCGGGGCCGCCGCCGTACCGTGGGGCCATGGACGCCACGAACGCCCTCGGCGAGTTCCTGCGGGCCCGGCGGGCGCTGGTCGGCCCCGAGGAGGCCGGGCTGCCGCCCGGCGGGCTGCGCCGGGTGCCGGGGCTGCGCCGCGAGGAGGTCGCGCTGCTCGCCGGCATCAGTTCGGACTACTACCTGCGCCTGGAACAGGGCCGCGACCGCAACCCCTCCGTCCAGGTCCTGGAGTCCCTCGCGCGGGTGCTGCGGCTGGACGAGGAGGCCACCGCCCACCTCGTCGGGCTGGTCAGGGACCGGCCCGGCGGGACCGCCCGCCCGGCCCGCGGCCGGGCCCGGCCGCCGCGCGAGCGGGTGCCGCCGAGCATCCTCCAGCTGATCGACGGCTGGCCGCGCAACCCGGCCTACGTCCAGAACAGGTTCGCCGACGTCCTCGCCTCCAACGCGCTGGCGCGGGCCGTGACGCCCAACTACGCGCCCGGCGTCAACGTCCTGCGGGCCGTGTTCCTGGACCCGGCCGAGCGGGAGCTGCGCCTGGACTGGGAGGACCTCGTGGAGGAGGGCGTGGCCACCCTGCGGGCCCGCGCGGGCGCCGCCGTCGACGACCCGCGGCTGACGGACCTGGTGGGGGAGCTGTCGGTGCGCAGCGAGCGCTTCCGCGCCCTGTGGGCCCGCCACGACGTACGGCCGCGGCGGGGCAGGGTCAGCCATCTGCGCCATCCGCAGGTCGGCGAGATGCGGCTGCACTCCGACAAGCTCGCCGTCGACAGCGACGGCGAGCTGACGCTCGTGGTGTTCCACGCCGAGCCCGGCAGCCGGGACGCCGAACTCCTCGACATCCTGGGCAGCCTGGCCGCCGCGGAACCGGCACCGCGCGCGCCGGGGGCGGACCCGGCGCGACCGGCGGACCCCGGCGCCGGGCAGGGGGACCACCGTCACGCCGAGGGGCCGTAGTCCGGGGAGCCTCGGGTCCTCGCACCTCCTGGCCCCCTGGGCCCGGATCCTCGGATTCCTTGGCCCCCGGGCCCCTGGGGCCCCGGACCCTCGGACCCCCGGGCCCCTGGGGCCCCGGACCCTCGGACCCCCTGGACCCCCGGGCCCCTGGCCCTCCGGACCCCTGGCCCCCCGGACCTCGGGACCCGCGGACCCACGGGGCCCGATCACAGAAGGCCTCGTACGTCCGGGGCCGGTCTCAGAACTCCTCGTGCGTCTCGGGGTCCCCGCCCAGCCGCCGGTGGACGCGGTCCGCGATCGCGCGCACCTCGGCGGGCTCCAGCTCGAAGCCGAAGACGTCCAGATTCTCCCGCTGCCGTCCCGGGTCGGACGACTTCGGGATCGGTACGGCGCCGAGCTGGGTGTGCCAGCGCAGCACCGCCTGGCCGGGGGTCACCCCGTGCGCCTGCGCGATCCGCGCGATGCCCGGGTCGTCGAGCAGTTCGGAGCCCCGGCCGAGCGGGCTCCAGCTCTCGGTCACGATGCCCTTGTCGAGGTGGAAGGAGCGCAGCTCGTCCTGCGGCAGCAGCGGGTGCAGCTCGATCTGGTTGACGCTGGGCAGCACGCCGGTCTCCTTCTCCAGCCGCTGGATGTGTTCCGGAGTGAAGTTGGAGACGCCGATCGAGCGTACGAGACCGTCCTCGCGCAGCTTGATCATGGCCTTCCACGAGTCGACGTACCTGCCGACCCGGGGCAGCGGCCAGTGGATCAGGTACAGGTCCACGTAGTCGAGGCCCAGCCGCTGCCGGGACTCCTCGAAGGAGGCGAGCGTCTCCTCGTAACCGTGGTGGCGGCCCGGGAGCTTCGTCGTCACGACGATCTCCTCCCGGGGCACGTCGCTGCGGGCGACGCCGCGGCCCACGCCGGTCTCGTTGCGGTAGTTGGTCGCGGTGTCGATCAACCGGTAGCCGAGGCCGAGGGCGCCCAGCACCGCCTGTTCCGCCTGCGTGTCGTCCATCGGCCAGGTGCCCAGGCCGATGGCGGGCAGCGTGCTGCCGTCGTTCAGGTTGTGCGCCGGGACGCTGATCACGGTCGTACCTTCCCGTTGACTGTGCTGTACATCAAGTATGCGTCGCTGTCACCCTCGGACGGGTGATCGACGGTTCGGTGCCACCGAGCAGCGGAGGACGGATGACGAAGCACACGAAGGACCCCGCCGAGCCGGAGGGCGGTGTCCAAGTCCGGCCGGTCGCCGGGCACATCGGGGCCGAGATCGAGGGCGTCGACCTCGCGGACGGCCTCGACGACGCGCAGGTGGCGGCGGTCCGCGCGGCCGTGCTGCGCTGGAAGGTGGTGTTCTTCCGCGGGCAGCGCCTCGACCACGCCGGGCATGTGGCGTTCGCGCGCCGCTTCGGCACGCCGGTCGTCCTCGGGCGGCGCGGCGGCGCGTCCCCGGCCGGCTTCCCCGAGATCGAGACGACCGCCGACCGCCTGGAGCTGGGCGGGCGGTACGGCATGGACCACGACGAGTGGCTGCGCCGCCGCCGGCACACCCTGCTGCGCGGCTGGCACTGCGACCACGGCGCCCGGATCGACCCGCCCGCCGCGACGATCCTGCGTGCGGAGACCGTGCCGCCCTACGGCGGCGACACCACCTGGTCCAACCTGGCCGCCGCGTACGCCGGACTCTCCGCGCCGGTACGGCAGTTCGTGGACGGGCTGCGGGCCGAGCACCGGCTCGGCGTCGGCTACCAGCCGCGCCCCGGCGACGACGCCTATCTCCGCCACCTCCTCGACCACCAGGTGGCCTCCGAGCATCCGCTGGTCCGTGTGCATCCGGAGAGCGGCGAGCGGGTGCTGTTCGTCAACGGCTACTACGTCGAGCAGATCACGGGCCTGTCCCGTCCGGAGAGCGCGGCGATCCTGGAGATGCTGCTGGAGCAGGCGACCCGGCCCGAGTACACCGTCCGCTTCCGCTGGGAGCCGGGGAGCGTGGCGTTCTGGGACAACAGGGCCACCGTCCACCTTGCGCCGAGCGACAACGCCCACCTCGGCTTCCCCCGCACCATGCACCGGGTGATGCTCACCGGGGAGGTGCCGGTCGGCGTGGACGGCACCCCGTCCCGCGCCCTCAACGGCACGGAGACGGGCCGTTGGTGACGTGACGTCAGCTCCGGTGCCGAGGCAGTCGCCGTCATCCGGTCGGGCGGCGGCGCTCCGCCTCCCGGGGGCGGCGCCGCTCCGCCCCGGGACCGACGGGCCGGCAGCGCGTCAGGCGGTCGGCTCCCGGCCCAACGCCGGGCCCAGCCGGGTCGCCATGTCCGTGAGGATCTGCACGTAGTCCTCGTGGTCGAAGGCGAACGGCAGCGCGAACGCCACCTCGTCCACCTCACGGAACGCGGGGTTCTGTGCGAGGCGTTCGGCGATCTCCCGCGAGGTGCCCACCAGGTCCGGCGCGAACAGCAGCCGCGCCGGGCCCTGCGGTGACGTGGTGCGCGCCAGCCGCTTCGCCGCGTACGCCTCGTACTTGGCGCGCTGCGCGGGCGTGGCCGAGTCGGTGGGGACGACCACCAGGCCCTGGGAGACGCGCGCCGCCTCGCCGTCCGGGTGGGCCGCCCGGAAGGCGCGGATGTGGGAGAGCTGGATCTCGTCGAAGTCCCAGGGCCCGTCCGGGTCTTCGGCCCTGACCACGCTGCTGGTCAGGAAGTTCATGCCGTGCTCGCCCGCCCACCGGGCCGAGCGTGTGCTGCCGCCGCCGTACCACATCCGGCCGCCGAGCCCCGGCGACTGCGGCTGCACCCGGTCGGAGAACACCTCGAAGCCCTCGACGCCGCTGAAGTCGGTGACGGGCTTTCCGCGTACGCCGTCCAGCAGCCGTTCCACCCGCCGGTAGCCGAAGTCCTCCGCGTCGCCGGTGTCCGGGTAGAGGGCCTCCCGCACCTCCTCCCAGTGCATGGGCGGGCCCACGCTGACCCCCGGGTTGAGCCGGCCGCCGGAGAGGATGTCGACGGTGGCCAGGTCCTCGGCCAGGCGCAGCGGGTTCTCCCAGCCCAGCGGGATGACGGCTGTGCCGAGCTCGATGCGCCGGGTGCGCTGGGAGGCGGCCGCGAGCACGGCGACCGGGGAGGAGATGCCGTACTGCAGATGGCGGTGGCGCACCCACGCGCTGTCGAATCCGAGCCGCTCGCCGAGCTCGATGACCTGGAGCGTGGACTCGTGGCCGCGCGCCGGGTCGTCGCCGTCGAACAGGCCGATGGTGAGGAAGCCCAGCTTGCGCAGGGGGCGTCCGGTGGTCGGCATGGGCACGCGTACTCCTTGGCCGGTCGGCTGGTCGTACGGCGTCGATCACGCCGTACGGCAGTGCCAACCGCGGGTACCGCGGAGGTGTTCCCGGGCCCTCGGTGCCGTCGGCGCCCCGCGGCGCGCGCTCACCACTCGCGGGGGCGGGGCGCGGTGCCGTTGAGCGTGCGCGAGGCGGGCCGGTGCGGGGCGCGGTCCGCCGTGGCGCGCGGAGCGCGGACCCTCGCATCGCGCGGGACACGCGCGGCCGGATCCGCGCCCCCGGCGGACGGCGGCCGGCCGTCCTCGTCGGGTACGCCGATGAACTCGGCCGCGGCGCCGGGCCGGCCGCGGACGGGGGAGGCTCCCGAGCGGTGGTCCGCCCCGCCCTCGCCGCCGTTTCCGGCTCCCCTGACCGCTCCGTCTGCGTGATCGGCCACGTGATCGTCCCCACGGACGTCCGCGTCGTCCTCCCCGAGCACCAGCAGCGGATCGAACATCACCATCACCGCCGCGAGGAACAGGAAGATGACCGGGCCGATCAGCATCGGCAGCAGCAGCGACGTGCCCGAGTCCCCGTCCCACGAGCCGGAGCCGCCGCCGTCGTGGACATGAACCCGTACGGCGGCCATGGCCGTGTAGTGCATCCCCGACACGGCCGCGCCCATGGCGAGGCTGGCCGCCAGGCTCGCCTTGAAGCCGCGCACGGACACGGCCGCCCACAGCGCCGCGGTCGCCGCCACGATCGCGATGACGAGGGAGAGCACCAGGCCGACGGGCTCGTAGCCGATGTCGCCGTCGAGCCGCAGCCCGGCCATGCCCACGTAGTGCATGGCGGCCACGCCGAGCCCGGTGACGACGCCCGCGACGGCCAGGGTGCCGGGTGTGGCGCCCCGGCAGCCGACCGTGAACACGCCGATGCCGACCACGACGACCGCCACGACCAGGCTGAGCGCGGTGGTGCCGACGTCGTAGCCGACGCGGGTCTGCGTCACCTCGAAGCCGAGCATGGCGATGAAGTGCATGGTCCAGATGCCACAGCCGATCGAGGCGGCGCCCAGGGCCAGCCATCCCGGTTTCCACGGCCGGTCGCCGCCCAGTGAGCGGACGATGCAGCGCAGTCCCAGCGCCCCGCCGAGGCAGGCCATCACAAACGCCGCGACCGGGGTCACCAGGCCGTAGCGGAATCCGTCGACCGTGCCGAGCATCGCGACAACTCCCCGAGGGCCTTGGTTGGTTGGGGGGAAGCGTCGCGTGGCCCCGGCGTCGGCGCAAGACCCCCCGGCGGACGCGCGGGGTGTGACGGCCGGGCACAGAGGGATAACCCTCGATTACGCCGGGTGGTGCTGACATGCACGGAACAACTCTGCGATCCTCCATCCACTCGTAAGGGGAACTTCCCACAGTCCCCTCACAGTTAACGGCCCCGCACAACTCTGCTCGTCCCGGTCAGCACACCCGGCTGTCCGGTCTGACTCCGGCCGCGACCCGGCGGCCACCGCAGTAGGAGTACGAGTGAGACGCATTCCCCGCAAGCGGGCCGCGGCAGGAGCCGCTCTGGTCTCCACAGCCGCCCTTCTCGCCGTCGGCATCCAGTCGTTCCCGGCGAGCGCGACGCCCGCGTCCCCCCACCCCAGCCCCCTGCGCACCGGCGCGCTGGAGGCCAAACTCACCCCCGCCCAGCACTCCGCGCTGATGAAGAGCGCTCAGGAGAACTCCACGACGACGGCCCGCACCATCGGGCTCGGCGCCAAGGAGAAGCTGGTCGTCAAGGACGTCGTCAAGGACAACGACGGCACCGTGCACACCCGTTACGAGCGCACCTACGCGGGCCTGCCGGTCCTCGGCGGCGACCTCGTGGTGCACACGCCGCCCGCCTCCCTGGCCGTCGGCACGGTGAGCACCACGTTCGCCAACAAGCACACCATCAAGGTCGCGAGCACCACCGCCGCCTACACGAAGTCCGCCGCGGAGACCAAGGCGCTGAAGACGGCGAAGACGCTGGACGCCAAGGCGTCCGCGACCGACAGCGCGCGCAAGGTCATCTGGGCCGGCAGCGGCACGCCCAAGCTGGCCTGGGAGACCGTGATCGGCGGCTTCCAGGACGACGGCACGCCCAACCAGCTGCACGTC
>NZ_LAVA02000077.1 GCF_000974985.2 Streptomyces mangrovisoli
ACAGCACCTACAGCCATAAGAAACGACGTCTAAGCCGGGTTCCAAGATGCACATCCTGTCGGACGCGAACGGACTGCCCCTGGCGGTCGGCGTCTCCGCCGCGAACGTCCACGGCAGCGAAGGGTTGAAGCCCATGGTCGCGGGCCACCAAACGAAACACGATCCGTTCCGCGGACAGTACTTCAAGCCCCAGCGACTCCACGCGGACAAGGCCTACGGCATACCCCACCTGCGGAAATGGCTTTGGGGAAAGTGCATCGGCGTTCGCATCGCCCGCAAGGGGATCGAGTCCAGCGAACGACTCGGCTGCCGCAGATGGGCCATCGCGCGGACCATGTCCTGGCTCTCTGGCTACCGACGACTGGGCCCCCGCTACGAACGCAACCCCCGCAACTACTTGGCATTCCTCGGCCTCGCCGCCGCCCTCTGCTGCTACAAGAGGTTCGTCCGCATCACCACGTAGGGAACTCTAAAACGAAAGCCCGAAGAAGGACAGGGGCCCAACGCACGGTAGGCCGCAGGCTCCATTCACCCGCGTCGAGCCCAGACGGAACCTGCTCACACTTGCCCGACGAACAAACTCAGCAGCCATCGCCCACCACCGCGCCAGATTTAATCATTACACCCGGCGACCAAATCCACAGAGGGACGAGAAGGGTATCTGCCCGAACAGCAGATACCCTTTCCTCGGCAGAAGACGACAATCACGAAAAACTCGTCAGGAGGATTTCCTCACCCGCGTAGAAGGATGGAAATATCGCGGGCGACTATTGTAATTCTCCCAAAATCACCCTCCATTCCGTACGCATCCCCTTCTACCGTCAGGGAATCGATGTTGCCATAGTCCAACTCACCAGTGGCATCTACGGCCGGAGGGGTTCCTTGATCAAACCATTGCAGGTCCTTTACGCCCGAATATCGGATTGTTCCCCGTCGGTAGCAATGCCGCTCGTTTGGTGAAGCCGGCTCGTGTTGCGGGTGTTCCGGGCTCAGAGCCAAATCCATCTCCAGACTCAGATCCCCGGGGCTGGCCTGAATGGAAAGCACATAACTTTCCTCGAGGAAATACTGACCCAGCTCTCCTACCTCTCTGTAGTCGCTCATCCCAGATCCCAATCAATTGGCGTGTGATTTCCGGGGCTCTTCCGAGTCACCACATTTCCGAAGGAGTCTATGCGCTCTCCATTGGCGTTCCTCATCTCCACGTGCGGCAGGTCACTTCCGTTCGCTCTCTGGCTACCCTTTTTGATGGTGAGGCGCAAAATTCCATTTCCGTCATGATACTTGATGGGTCCGCTCTCAGTCTGGCTTCTGGTCCAGCCCATTGCGGTTCCGAACGCGTCCAACTCGGATGCCTTCGCGTTGCCATTTTTGGTGAGCTGCCCCATGGCGAAGCTGGCGTCGTACGCGGCCACTTCAGCGCCAGCCGCTTCTTGAGCTACCCCGGCGACTGCTCCGGAAGATGGAAGGCTTCCTCCTGATGCTCCCCCCGTTGCTACCTCAGCGATGACCTCACCGCAGGCGGGAGGATCGGCCAGGCAATGTGCCGCGACCGCTGGTCCGAGAGCTGCCGCGACTTCGATGACCGGTCCGGCCGCCACGACGGCGTCGACGCCTAGGGCGATGCCGAGAAGTACTTTCTGCCAGGTGGCCAACTTCGTCGTCTTGATCCAGTCGTCGTGGACGCTGGGGTCGTAGTTGGGGTTGGTTCCCATGGCGTAGCCGTGGAAGACGACGGGCTGCTTGACGATCGTCTGGACGAAGATGGGCTTGTCGCCGAGGTCGAAGACCGTGATCGTGGTCTTCGTGGTTCCGTCCTTATGCGTCGTGGTTTTGCTCTTGGAGCAGACGCCGTAGCGGCATGAGCCTGCGGAGGTGTTTCCGGGGTCTACTTGGCCGGTCGTGATGATGCCGCTTGAGCCTCCGACGACGTTGCCCTTGGGTACTCCGACACCGCAGGCGTCTGCGAAGCACAAGCCGGAGGGGTCGCTTTCGGTGACGGGGCTGTTGTCGGCGTAGGTGTAGCCGTTGAGGGATTGGGCGTCGTTGGGGGCGAGGACGGGGTCGACGCTGATGAATCGGCCGATGGACGGGTCGTATTCGCGTGCGCCGACGTAGGTGAGGCCGCTGGTCGAATCGGTGGTCTTGCCGAGGAAGGTCTTGTCGTCGGCCCAGGTGCCGGTGCCGCCGGAACGCGCGCTGCCGAAGGGGGTCAGGTAGCGCTTGGTGACGGCTTGGGTGGTGGCGTCGAGGCTGACCGTGGAGGTGCCGTGCGGGTCGCCGGACAGGTAGGACAGGGTCTGGGTGCCGGTTTTGTTGGTGCGCAGGGCGATGGTGGTGCCGTCGGCGTCGTAGTAGCGCTGGGCCCAGTATTTGGCGGTGCTGGTGGAGGTGTCGAGGTGGACTTCGGTGTTGCCGAGGTACAGGACGGTTTCTCCGCTGGTGTTGCGGCGGATGAGGAGGTTGCCGTCGCCGTCGTAGACGTGGGTGGTGGTGCTCTTGGTGGTGCCGCTGCTCGACTTCTCGGTGAGGGTGTCGAGGTTGCCGTTGGCGTTCCAGGTCAGGGACTGGGTGTCGGTGCCGTTGGGGCGGGTGGTGGTGTTGCCGGAGTCGTAGGCGTAGGTCGGGCTGACGCCGGTGCACGACGTGGAGGTGGTGGTGGCGGTGAGTTGGTGGGGGTGGGTGGTGTCGTAGCAGTAGGTGCGGGTGGAGTCACCGGTCGAGGTGTGGGTGGTCTCCGTCTGGCGCAGGCCGCTGCTGGTGTAGGTGTAGGAGGTCCAGTAGGGGGAGGCGCCGCCGAGGTTGCTGGTGGTGCGGCCGGTGGTGGCGCAGGAGGTGGTGGCGGGGGTCCAGGCTTCGGTGAGGCGCTTGTAGCTGTCGTAGGTGAAGCACTGGTAGTCGGTCTTGCCGGTGCCGGAGAGGTTGGCGGTGTCGAAGGTGGAGGTGACGTTGCCGGCGTCGTCGTAGGTGAAGTTGAGGTCCTGGACGGAGCGGGTGGCGTCGGTGGTGAGGCTGCGGGTGAGCCGGTCGGTGCCTTCTTCGTAGGTGTTGGTGATGGAGGTCTTCTTGGTGGTGGAGTCCTCCGAGGTGCCCAGGACGTACTGGTTGGTCTGGCCGAGTTGGTTGTAGTCGGCGGACAGGAGGTAGCCGGTCGCTCCGCCGACGTCGGTGACCAGTCCGAGGTCGTCGTACTCGGAGTCGACGGTCTCGCTGCTGAGGCCGCCGGCGGCAGGTTCGCTGTAGTACTGCTGGGTGCCGTCGATGTTGTAGTAGGCGGTGTAGGCGAGTGTGGCGGTGACGGCCTTGGAGGTGACCAGGGGGTCGCTGGCCGGGAGGGTCAGTTGGCCGCCGGTGACGTGGTAGAGGCTGTCGTAGCCGGTGATCTTCTGGGTGTAGGCGCTGCCGGTGGTGCCGCCGACGTAGCTGATGGAGTCGTCGAGCTGGCCCTTGGCGAGGGTGTCGTAGTCCCAGTGGGCGAGCTTGTTGGCGTCCGTCTTGGAGGTCTGCCACTGATCGGTCTGACGGCCCAGGACGTCGTAGCCGTACAGCAGTTTCTTGCCGCCGGCGGTTGTGGTGTCCGTCTGGTCGAGGTTGGTGTATGTCGTGGCCGTGGTGCCCAGGTCGGGGTCGGTGGCGGAGGTCTGCCGGCCGAACAGGTCGTAGACGTAGGACCACTGGGTGCCGTCCGTGCCGGTGACAGTGGAGGGCTTGGCGTCCAGGGTGTAGGTGGACTTGACGGACGTGTAGGCGGCGCCGGTGCCCGCGCCGTACTGCGCGTCGGCCGGGTCGGTTCCGGCGTAGGTGCGGGTTTCGACGGTGTTGCCGAAGATGTCGGTGATGGTGCGGGTGGCCGAGCCCCCGTTGACGGCGGTCGTCGCGGTGGAGTCGCCGGTGTAGGTGGCGGAGGTTGTCAGCTTCTTGACCCCGTACACGTAAAGGCTGCTGCTCAGTGCGCGGCCTGCTCCGTCGTAGGTGGTCTCGGTCTGCTTGGGTGCGCCGCCGTACTGGGCGCGGACGTAGGTGCCTGAGGGCAGGTTCTTGGAGTCGTAGACGTCGGTGTAGGTCTCGTAGGCGAGGCCGCGGCTGTCGTAGCGGGTGTCGGTGAGCAGGCGGCCGCCGTCGGGGGTGGGCGTCTGGCTCTGCAGAGTTCGCAGGAGCGAGTCGTAGATGGTGTAGCCGGTGTTGTAGGTCTGGCCGTCAGCCTTCAAGGTGCTGGTCGAGGTCCAGGAAGGAGCGTCGCTGGAGAGACCGTAGACGTAGGTGTAGTTGGGGGTCTGGCCTCCGGAGTGGGAGCGGTTGGGCAGCCAGACGTCGGTCTTGCGGCCGAGGGCGTCGTAGGCCGTTTCGGTGATCTTGTTGTTGGTGTCGTAGACCTTGGTCGCCAGGCCCGAGGCGTAGTCGGTGTAGGTGTAGGTGCTCTGGGTCTTGGCGTTGGTGGTCTTGGTCTTGGTGAGCGGTCCGGTGTCGGTGGGTGTGTAGGTGGTCGTGGTGGGGTTGCCGGCCGCGTCGGTGACGGTCAGGGGTCGGCCGAGGCCCGCGGTGCCGGCACTGTCGTCGTAGGTGCTGGTGGAGAGGGTCTGCCAGGAGGAGGGGTAGCGCTCGCCGCTGGTGACGGTGGCGGGGTAGGAGGAGGCGCGGCCGGACCAGGTGGCTTCGCCGAGGGTGGGCGTCTGGGTGGCGGACCAGGCGGTGGCGGCGGTGTTGTCGTACGTGACCGCGGTGTCGGAGAGGACGTCCCCGCGGGTCGTGGAGGAAGCGGGCAGGTTCAGGTCGGTTTCGGCGGTCGAGCAGTCCTTGCCGACGGCGCGGGTGCGCGAGACGAGTCCGGTCAGGCCGATGGCGGGGTTGCGGGCGTACCAGTAGCGGGTGCAGGTGTTGTCGCCGCTGACGCCGGTCTGCCCGGTGTCCGCCTTCTGGGTGGCCATGCCGTAGGAGTCGTAGTCGGTGCTGACGGTGTGGGTGCGCCAGGTCGAGGAGGCGGTGAGGTAGGTGGAGGTGGAGGTGGCGCCAGTGCGGACGTAGTAGGCCTTGATGGCGGCGTAGGACTTCTGCTGGCTGGCGGTCTGCGAGGACCAGGGGGTGTTGACCGTGGTCGCGATCGGGGCGGAGCCGTTGTAGGTGATCTGCTCGCGCAGGAAGCCGGAGTCCTGGTCGCTGTCGGTGATGTCGGCGACGTCGAGGCCTGCGGTGTCGAGGCCGGTCACGGTGGCGGGGGCGGTGGTGCCGTCGGCTTGCTTGTCGCCGTCCATGCCCTGCATGTACAGGCTGACGGACTTGGACTGGGTCTCGCCAGAGACGCCGGTGACTGTGGTGACCTTGCCGTAGCCGCGCCACTGGGACCAGGTGCGTTCGTCCGCGGGGACGAACGGGTCGTAGGCGTAGTGCCAGGCGGGGTCGGCGTAGGTGTAAGAGGTCTGCACCGCTTCGCCCAGGCCGGTGGGGTCGGAACTCGAGACGGCGGTGACCTGGTACTTGTTGAACCAGTCCAGGGATGCTTCGTCGGCGCCGTTGATGTGCCAGTACTGCGGGTAGCAGCTGAGGGTGTCGTGGTCTTCGGACGACGGCATGTTCGAGCCCCGCACGCACTGGGGGTCGGACAGCGTCACGGTGGTGATGGCGCCGGTCTCGGAGGTGATGGTGCCGATGCGGGGCATGCGCAGCGGCAGGATGTCGTCCGAGGTGGAGTCGACCCGGTTGTCGCGCATCTGGTAGGTGAAGGTCACCGGGTCGAGCTTGATGTCGGTGCCGTTCTTACCGGTGTGCTGGATGGAGGCCAGGGTCAGGGTCTGGTCGGCGGTGCTGCCGATCTCCTGGCCGTCCTCGAACTTCTGCGTCAGCGCCCAGGAGTCAACGCCGGTGTAGGCGCTGGTGGTCGCGTTCCAGGCGAGGGTGTCGATGCCGGTGAGGCGCTTGCGGGTGAAGAAGGAGGGGCTCGCGCTGTTGCAGTCGTCGGCGCCGCTCGCGCAGATGAGGTCGTGCGGGACGTCCGGCCAGTTGTCGGCGGTGGCGTCGGTCAGCGAGGAGCAGTCGCTCGCGGTGCAGCGCTCGTCGTAGGAGAAAGTGACCTCGTCGGAGGCGTTGCCGGTGAAGAGGGTGCCGACGCGCTGCCCGTAGAGGATCTTGGTGAGGTATCCGCCGCGGGTGTACTGGGTGTTGGCAGTGGAGGCGCCGTTTTTGGGGTAGTAGTTGGTCTCGGCCGTGTACCAGTAGGACATGGCGTTGCCGTGGAGGTCGACGACGTAGTCGAGGTTCCACCGCCATCCTTGGGTGAGGGAGCGGTCGGCGAAGGTGTCGCCCTGGTCGTAGCCGGGTTCGCCGGAGTCGTCGCCGTAGACGGGCGTGGTCCATACCGAGTTGGTGCGTTCGGTGCCGGCGCCGGGGAGCTTGTTCAGGCCGAAGACGTACTTGGTGCCGTCGCTGGTGGTGACGGTCCAGTATTCGCCGTCGTTGTCGTCGTTGTCGGCGCCGGTGGAGTGGGTGACGGTGGAGGCGTCGTCGTCCTTGAGGTGCCAGGCGCCGGTGGTGTCGTCCTTGACGAGTTCGGTGGACTTGCCGTTGAGGACGAGGGAGGCGTTGTCGTACTTCCAGCACTGGTCGTAGGTGCCGTCGTGTCCGTCGTCGTCGCAGGAGCCGTAGGAGCGTTCGATGTACGACGTGGCGGACAGGTCGAAGCCCTCGCCGACCTGGGTGGACTGGTTGTTGGTGGAGGCGGTCTTGCCGTCGGTGCTGCCGGAGTCGTAGTCCAGCGACAGTGTGGGCTGCGGTCCAGCCGCGGCGGGCGGGGTGTTCAGCGGGTAGGACCAGTCGAAGGAGCCGGAGGAGCCGCCGGCCTGCCAGCTGGAGGAGGAGGCGAGCGGGGAGGCGGCGTAATCGCCGGAGCCGGATGCCGACTCGCCCGAGGTGGCGGCGAGCGCGAGGACGGTGGCCTGCGCCGTGGTGCCCGCGGTCAGCGGGGCGGTCCGCACGCTGGAGCGCGAGGCCCGGTCGCCACCATTCTCGCGTGTGGTCTGTCCTAGGGAGACGGTGGCGGAGACCTGCTGGCCGGTGATGTCGTTGTGGGACTTCAGGGGTGTCTGGACGCGGCAGGCGGCCTTCTGCGGGGTGGTCAGCGCGCAGGCGGGCAGGGTGACCAGGTGCAGGCGGCCTGCCCAGTCGCCGCCGTAGGCGGAGGCGAAGGCGCTGTAGTCGATGCTGAGGCCGGCGTTGCCGCTGTCGGTGGCGCTCGCGGTCAGCAGGACACCCTTGATCCCGGCGGCGGAAGCGGCCTTGCGGCTCAGGACGCGCACGTGGACGGTGCCGTCGGCGGTTTTGGCGCCCTTCACCCGCTTCACGGCGACGGGGAGCCCTCCGGCGGTCAGGCCGGAGGAGCCGGTCGCGGCCAGGACGGTGGTGGCGTCGGCGGCCTTGGGCCAGGTCGCCTTCTGCTGGGCGAGGGCCTGCTTGGTCTGCTGGGCGTTGCGTTTCTTCTGGGCTGCGACGCGGGCGCGGGCCTTGGTTGCGCCTAGGGTGGTGACCTTCTTGACCGTGTCGGAGCGGTCCGCGGGAACGTCCGGTATCAGCTGGTGCTGGTGGGTGGTGGCCTGGGCGGCCGTGGGGGTCAGGCCGGCGAAGGCCAGGGCGAGTGCGACACAGGTGGTGGTGATCCTGCGCCTGTTGCGTCTGGCCTCGCTTGTGCTGCTGGGAAGCGGCAGAGCAGAACCGAATGTTCTGTCCGGCCGCAGGGAGCGCATGCCGAAACTCACGACAACAAACCCCTCACGTCGAAGGTCATCGGGTGGGTGAAGATGGAAAAAAGGAGGGGGCGGGGCGGCGGTCGATGCGCCGCCCCGCCCGGGTGCTGCCGGGGGTGTCAGTCCCCGATGGTGCTGACGATCTGTTCCTGGCTGGCCATGGCGCCGGCCCACAGCCGGATGTCGCTGACCGTGGCGGGCAGGTAGTGGCCCCAGGAGGAGTTCACGAACGCCTTGCCGGCGGCGAAGTCTCCGGTGCCGGCGACCGCGGTGTAGTCCTGGGTGTCGCCGTTCTGCGCGTCACCGACGTACAGGCTGATCGTGCCGTGGGCGCCGTCCTGGGCGTTGAAGATGCCGGTCAGGCGTACTGCGCTGCCCAGGTCCGCGACGCTGTCGGAGACGACGCCGGTGAAGGTGCCGTCGGCGTTGATGCGGCCGAAGTGCCACACGCCGACCGGGATGGTGGAGTCGGTCTCGGGGTCGGTGTCCGTGCCGGTCAGCTCGTACCACAGGCCCCAGGCGGATCCGTCGCTGCTGCGCTGGCCGATGACCTGCCCCATGTAGCCGGTCGGCTTCGACGCCAGTGCGGCGCTGTCCAGTTGGACCACCGTGGTGGCGGTGAAGGAGCCGGTGTCGTCGACGAGCGGGCCAGCAGCGGTGGCGGCGTCGTCGTTGCCGTCCAGGACGATGCCGGTGCCATCCAGGGAGGCGCCGCCGGAGAGGGTGAGCGGGGTGCCGTAACCGGAGGTGGTGTCGGCGACTGTGGTCCCGCTCGCGGTGGACGGGTCCCAGGCGGCGACGAGTTCGGCTCCTGCGTAGTCGTGGTTGGTCAGCAGGCTCGCCTCGGCCTTCACCTCGTCCTTC
Organism: Streptomyces mangrovisoli; assembly: GCF_000974985.2. Lineage (GTDB taxonomy): Bacteria > Actinomycetota > Actinomycetes > Streptomycetales > Streptomycetaceae > Streptomyces > Streptomyces mangrovisoli. The sequence continues at coordinate 8,595 of NZ_LAVA02000077.1, forward strand.
ATCAGCGCGCGCTGCCAGATGCGGGATTCGTCGATCTGGCCGTTGAAGTAGTCGGTGAAGTTCGCGGTCGTGGTCAGGCCGCGGCCGAACTGCAGGGTTCCGGTGTCCGCCGCCGGCTGCCCGGAGGGCATGGTCTGCGGCTCTCCCTGGGCGATGCCGTTGACGTAGAGCTGGATGGTCTGCGCGTTGGCGTCGTACACGCCCGCCAGGTGGGTCCACACCTTTACCGGGGGTGAGGTGGTGTCGGCGAACGAGCGGACGTAGTGCCAGGTCCCGTCCGCGTCCGCCCAGTGCCAGTTGAAGATCCACTTGCTGTAGGCGGTCGAGTAGTAGATCGCGAAGCCCGGTCCGACAGTGCCCGCGCTGGACTGGGAGACGACTACTTCGTTGTGGGTGGGGGTGGCCGCCAGGCGTGCCCAGGCGGCGACCGTGTAGGAGGAGCGGGCCTCCACCACGGGGTTCGCCGTGGCGGCGTAGCCGCTGGTGCCGTCGAGGGTGAGTGCGGTGTCGGTCTGGGGGGTGGTGAGGTCCTGGCCGTCGGCGTCCTTGGTGAGCACACCGCGGCGGCCGTGGTCGTCACGGGAGGCTCCGGTGGTGGAGAGGGTGGCGTTGTCCTGCTCGGCGGCAACGGTGGTCGAGGAGTCGAGGGCGGCGCCGCTCGCCTCGTCGAAGTGCCACTGGCCGATCGGGCCGGCGCCCTGGGCGACGAGGAAGTCGACGGAGTTCTGCGCTCCCCAGCCCAGGGAGTCCTCGGCGCGCACGAAGACGCTGAAGGTGCCTGAGGTGGGCGGGGTGAACGTCGCTGTCGCCGTCGAGCCCGTGACCGGTGCCGACCAGGCGGCCGAGGAGGACGTCTTGAATTCGTAGGCGGTGTTCGTCGTGTCCCCGCTCGCGGGGGTGAAGGTGAAGGTCACCTTGGTTCCGGGGCCGCCTCCGGCGTTGCAGGAGGTGGTGGAGCAGACCGAATAGGGGCTGGAGAGGGCGATGCCCGGTGCCTTGGGGCGGGTGGAGTCGACCTTGAAGTAGCAGTAACCGGTGGTCGATCCGTTGGACTTGCTCGCCAGGTAGTCGTCACCGCTGTTGTAGTACGAGCGGGTCCATGCCCGGTAGCGGTACAGGGTGCCTTCGGCCAGCGTCGGTGCCGACATGGTCTCCTGGACGTTGTCGCCCACGTAGCCGCTGGTCGGCCGTTCGGACTCGAAGACGTTCGACCAGGTGTCGCCGCTGGTGTTCTTGTCCGCGCTGAAGACGGCCCTCAGGGAGGCCTGGCTCTCGCCGCCGGCGACGGTCTGCGGCGTGGCGGCCAGTGCCGGCGTGGAGTCGGAGACGATCAGCGGATCGGTCTTGTCGGTCTCGCAGGCGGTGGTGGTGCCGGTGACCAGGCCGATGTGGGTGGGCTTGTCGGGGATGCCGACGTACTTCACGTCGAGTTCGGCGTCGTCGTCGAACCGCTTCCAGCTGTTCGGGTCGGTCTCGTCGTGGGCCTTGAGCATCAGGGTGAGGCGGGAGAAGTCGCCGTTGGCGAAGTCCTTGACCGTCGGGGTCAGGTTCTCGTTGGTCTCCTCGGGGTTGTCGTTGAACTCGATCTGGTCCTCGGGCTGGCTCGGGCTGCAGGCCGAGCCGCGCCCGGCGGAGACGTAGCGGTCGACCATCGTGTCCCAGTTCGAAGTCGGCCCGGGCCACTTCGTCGAGGAGGAGATGTTGCCCGTGCGGATCAGGTCCACCCATGACGGCGTGCAGGACATCGACCACTTCTCGGTGATGACGAAGGTGGCGTCCAGGACGTGCTTGCCGGCGAGCTTCGAGGGTGAGAACTCGTAGTACATGCGGTTCTTGTAGCCGGAGCCGCAGTAGTAGGCGTAGCCGCCGGTGACGTAGGTGCCGCAGTAGCCGACACCCTTGCCGTCATCGCCGCCGGAGAAGTTGTAGAAGGTGTCGCCGTCGGAGGACAGCAGGGTCCGCTCCGACTCCGTCATGCCGACATCGGGGTCGATGTACTGGGGGAAGACGGCCTTGTCGTCGGTCAGCATCGACGCATCGGGCGTCACCGAGATGGTGTCCTCGTCGGCGGTGACGGGCAGGACCGTGGAGGCGTCGCCGTCGCTGGGGCCCTCGGTCGGGTCCGGCGTCGACTCGCCGTCGTCGCCCGTGGCCTCGGCCGTCTCGCTGAAGACGGCGGTGGTGACGGACGTCTTCGACGCCGTGGAAGCCGAAGCCTTGGACGCAGAGGAGGAAGCGGCTGTGGCGTCGTCGCCGGCGGAGTCCCACTGCTGGGCGGTGGGGGCGCGGAAGACGGTGTTGCCGTCGTCGTCGACCGCGGACACTCCCCCGTCGCCGTCCCGCAGGGTCAGGCCCTTGGCCTTCACCGGGAACGACAGCTTCTTCAGCTCCGGGTTGGCGGCTGCCGAGGCGGAGTTGACCACCAGCACCTCGCGGTAGCCCTCGGTGGTCGCGGTCATCCTCAGGTCGACGCCCGGCAGGACGTCCGCGTACACGGCCGCGTCCCCGTCCAGCGTCGGCTTCGGCAGAGTGCCCGGCCAGCCCACCGTCAACGACCGGCCGTCCTGGGACAGTTTCACCAGGTCCGATCCGTCACCGCCGCCGGAGAACGTGATCTCCGCGACGGATGCCTTGGGACCGACGCTGCCGTCGGAGCGGACCTCCAGCGTGGCATCCGGCTTGGCCCAGGAGCCGTCGGCCTGCTTGGCCCGGACAGGGACCGCAGAGTCCTTGAGCGTGAACGTCACACCGTCGGGGTTGGCGAACGTCGTGGTGTAGGGCGTGCGTTCGCCCACGATCTCGACCTGCTCGCCGCTCTCCTGCGCCTTCTCGGCAGCCGCCCGCGCCTCGTCGCTCGGCTGCGAGGCACTGTCGGCACGGGCCGCGCCGGCCGGCGCGGCGACGGTCGGTACGACGGCGAGGAAGCCGGCGACCGCCAGGAGCGAAACACCTCGTCTGAATGCGGCGGCCCGAAAGCGCGCACGCCGATGAAACCCCAAATCCCCCACCCCAAAAGTTCACTGTGCACACATGGTGCCTTCACTGCCGCCTCATGAGACCCGCAGCGATCACCGCAGGTCAAGACACTTCTACAGAGAGAAAAAGCAGGCCAAGACCTCTAGGCGATCAAAGAGAGCAAACACAGCGCAGGCGGCAGCAAAAGGGGCAATAGCACATGCCCCGCCCGACGAACTGTGTGTGACCGAACCGACACACGCTGCACGAATCAGACACGCAACAAGTCATGCGCTTTAGCAAACCAGTTGCCACTGGCGGCCCTGCTTCGACGTCCGCAGGGGCCGACGCCGGGAGCGCTCAGGTCTTCAGGGTGCGCCATCAGATCCCAGCAAAACAACCGAAGATTCCGTCAGCGGCGGCCGGGCGCTCGCTCGATGGACCCAGAGACCTCGACCGGGGCGGCCGCCTCGGAATGATTGCCGCGCATCACATTCATTCGCGAAAGTAAATAGATTCCCTAGGCAATCATCTCAGATGCGAGCAGACGGGTCTTCGAACCCACAGGGACCGCATATTCGCGAATAAATCAGAACGCCCACTTGGCGCACTATCTCCCCCAAGCGGACACGTCGACTCAGATCCGGGTTGGCGAAATGCGAAGTAAAGATCATCTAAAGCCGGGAATGCATTGTGAGGGAATTGGCAATTTCCGTGAACATCTTGTGTACAAGGCTTGCGCCTCTCGTCTCGCAGGGCGTTGAGCGCACCACCGGCTCGCCAGCCGCTCGGACCGCCGGGCGGGAGGACGGCGAGGGCAGACACCGGTGGCGGGTGACCGGACCGGACACGACGCCGGAAGAGCTCCCTGCAAGTCGGGTCGGCCGGTTGACGCCTGGCTGCCGTCCGTGAGGGAATCACTCGCGCTTGCGGATCTTGAAGGGGAACAGACCTGATGCAACGGCTCGCCGCAGTTCAACTGGCGTCACCTGCCACGTACTTCCAGACAGCAGCCTTTTGCCTGCTCGTCGCGGTGCTGCTCCTCACGATCGGCCGCCATCAACGTCGCACGGGACGCAGCATCATCAACCCGGACCGGCCCATGCGCGTAGGAGGGGTGCTGCTGCCCCAAACGCCACCCAGCAAGGGCAAGCGGATCACCGGACGGGTCTACCTCTGCCTCGGCTGGTTCCTCGTCCTGGGCGTGGTCGTCAACTTGATCAACGGCATCAGGGCGGCCCGCGGCTGACACGTCTTTCTCTTGCGGGGCCGTACATGGCCGTTGACCCGTTGTCTTTCGTACGGTGGACGAACTCGCTGCCCGCAGGCCGCAGTCTGGCCACACCCTCGTGGATCGTCACGGGCCCAGGGCGGGCCGGGACGCGGCTTGCAAGGGAACAGTGGGCTTGCCTTCGCTCAGCCCGCACGACGCCCGGCGCACGTATTCGGCGGCACAGATCCCATCCACCTCTCACCCATCGCACACGGACCGACCTCGCCACGGGCCCACGGGCGCGCGCATACCGGAGACGTTCGTCGCCGCGCCCGAGGGCGGGAACCATCGATCGCCGCACCCCCGGGTCCTGCATGGTGGACACGCGTGCGGCGGGAGTGAAGCCAGGCCGGCAGCGTGATGGGCCCGGACCCTCGCTCTTGGGGGTCCGGGCCCCTCACGTGGTGTCGGTGGTCGCTCAGATCAGCGGGAGCAGTCCGGATCCTCCGAGGGCCGTCCGGGAGGTCTGGGTGAGTCCTACCGAGGGGGCTGTGAACATGCGGCTGCCGGTCGCTGTCGGGCCGGAGGCGGTGCCCGGGAATACCCAGACGGCGCCGGTGGAGTTGTTCTCGGACCCCGCGCTGACCAGCAGTTCGGGCTTGCCGTCGCCGTTGATGTCGCCGATGGCGACCGTGGTGCCGAACATGTCGTCGGTCTCGGAGGCACCCGGGACACCGGCGGTGTCCTGGGTGAGGGAGTACGACCCAGTCCCGAGGGTGCCCGTTCGGCGGCCGGGGATCACGGTGACCACACCGGCGCGGGAGTTGGAGGTCTCCTGCGGGGTTCCGACCACGATGTCGGCGGCTCCGTCCCCGTCGAGGTCGCTCACGGCCAGGGCGGCGCCGAAGCCGTCGTTCTTGGCCGACGTCCCGGGGACCCCGGCGGTGCTCTGCGTCAGCTGCACCGGCGTCGCGCCGGCGGCGATGCCGGTCTTGGAGCCGTACCAGAGGAGGATCCGGCCGCCGACCGCGCCGTCCACGCCGTTCGTGGTCGGATCGTCGGGGTCTGCGACCACGAGATCGGTGTACCCGTCGCCGTTGACGTCGCCGGTCGCCGAGACGAGGCCGTTGCCCCGGGCGAGGAGATACGTGGCCCCGGTGTTCAGGTAGACCTCGCCGCCGCTGAGGCCGCTCAGCCGGTCCGTGTCGATGACCGGGTCGGGAACGCCGTCCTGGTTGAAGTCGCCCAGGGCGACGCCGACGACCGACGCCGTGTTGTTCTCGTAGCCGACGGCCCCGTGGGTGCCGGTGTGGCTGAACGGGCCGCTGACGAAGAGCGTCCCCTCGTTGCCGGCGACGGTGACACGGGTCTTCGCGCCCGTGCCGAGGGACAGGGCGGCGATGTCCAGGCCGTAGTGGTCCTGGTTCACCGAACCGTCGAGGCCGGTCGGCTTGTCCAGCATCGTGGCGGTCGTCAGGCCGCTCTTGCTTCCCCACAGCACGGTCACCGAACCCGCGTCGGTGCCCCGGGTCGTGTCCTCGCCGGGAGAGCCGACGAGAAGGTCGGCGTATCCGTCGTGGTTCAGGTCGGCCGTGGCGGTCGCCGTGCCGAACGCGTCGCCCGCCTCCGCCGAACCCGGCACTGCGGACGAGTTCTGCGTGATCGTCTGCCGCTTCGACGCCGTCGACACACCCGACTTTGACCCGTACAGCACCACCACCGCACCCGCGCCCGCCTTCCCGGACACGTTCGCCCCCGGCGCGGGCATGACCACATCCCGGTAGCCGTCGCCGTTGAAGTCCCCCGGCACCGCACCGTGCACCGCACCCGCGGGCGCGGCCGACAGCACGGACGCGCTCACCACCACACCGACCACAACGACGGCGGATCTCCAACCCGCTGTCCTGCCGGTTCTGTTGCCCACATGACCCCCTCAGTCTCTACGCCGCCCCTGGACAGGGACGACGACACGAGCCGGATCCTAGGCCCGCCTTAGCGATCTTGTCCCTCCCCTTTCGGCGATCCGGTGTGAACCTCCCTGTGCAGGACGGCCGGGCTCCGCAAGATCGACTCCAGGGGTGGCAGTCGGCCTCGCTTCCCTGAAATGCCGCGCTGCCGTCGTACAACCCTTCGCCCACCTCGTGTGTCTTGTGCTCACCCGGACGAAGATCCGGTGAGATCGTGTGGGAGAGACATGCACATCCGTTCAGCCGCGGCCACCACCGCGGGCACCCTCGCGGTGCTCAGCCTGTCCGCCCCCGCCGCGCAGGCGGACACCCACAAGGGCGACACCGTTTTCACCTCGGTGACCTTCAGCAAGTCCACCGTGAGCATCGGCGTCAGCAAGGCGCAGCGCTTCACGGCCACCGCGATCGCCAAGGACAACTCCGGCATCCAGCGCATCGCTCCCGGCAAGCTGTGGAGTCCCGACCGCCGTATCACCTTCGCCAAGTCCGACAACTGCACCCGGCCGACGTCGACGACCATGAAGTGCACGTTCACGTACAGCGTCGACGCCGACGCCGCCGACTACGCCAACCTCACCAACGCCGACGCCGGCACCTGGCACTTCGACGCCGAGGCCGTCTCCAACGACCAGGACTTCTACTCCCTGGGCACCGACCGGACCGTCAAGGTCAAGCGCATCGCCCAACTCACCGCCACCCAGGCGAGCCCCGAGCCGGTGACCAAGGGACACTCGCTCACCGTCACCGGGACCCTGACCCGCGCCGACTGGAACACCAACGCCTACGTCGGCTTCGGCGCCCAGCACGTCGCCCTCCAGTTCAAGAAGTCCGGCTCGTCGTCGTACAGCACGGTCAAGACCGTGACCACCAGCAGCACCGGCAAGCTGAAGACCACCGTCACCGCCAACTCGGCCGGCACCTGGCGCTGGAACTTCGCCGGCACCAGCACCACCACCGCTGTCACCGCTACCGGCGACAGCGTCGCCCTCAAGTAGCCCGGTCCGAGCCGTAACCTGCCATGTCCTGTGCGGCGGCGCCCCGACGGCCTCGCCGCGGGGCAGTCGGACGCCAGGTGGCCGCGGACTGGTGCAGGTTCCGGCTCGAGACACCCGCGCCGACCCTCCCCGCTTCGCCAGACGGTCGAAAACAGGCGAACAACCACGGCCCCACTGACACGTGTCTTCCTCTCGCCGAGCCGCTCGCCGGGACTCGGGGACTCTCCGAACAGCAGCAAACGGACCCGAGGGGTCCACCACCCCATCCACTGCGGGACGCCGACTCGGCCTCCCGCATCCAGCAGGAGAACCACCCATGCACAGACCACACCTGCGACTCGCCCTCGCGACGGCCACCGCCGCCACCGTGACGGGCGGACTGCTGACGTTCACCACGCTTCCGGCCGCCGCCGCGCACGCCTCCAAGGTCGCGCAGGCCGACTTCAACGGCGACGGCTTCGGTGACATCGCCACCTCCGCGGCGAACGCCACCGTCAGTGGTCACGCCGAGGCCGGTGCCGTCGTCGCGCACTACGGCTCCGCCACCGGCATCACCACGGCCAGGCACACCACCCTCAGCCAGGACGCTGCCGGAGTCCCCGGTACGGCCGAGGCAGGCGACCTGTTCGGCGCCTCCCTCGCCTACGCCGATTTCAACGGCGACGGCTACGACGACCTCGCGGTCGGCACCCCGGACGAGAAGGTCGGCAGTGACACGGACGGCGGCACCGTCGCCGTCCTCTGGGGCTCCAAGAACGGCCTGACCGGCAAGGGCATCACCATTGACGACCCGGCAGCCACCGCGCACGACTACTGGGGCAACACGCTGGCCGCGGGCGACTTCGACGGCGACGGCAAGGACGACCTGGTCGTCGGCAACTCCTCCTCCACCCTCTATCTCTTCAAGGGCGGATTCACCACCTCCGGCGCCTACGGCAGCCTTACCACCGCAAAAGCCCCGATCGGATCCAGCACCTTCCACGGCCCGCTGCACCTGACCGCGGGCGACGTCAACGGCGACGGTCGCTGCGACCTCCTCGTCAACGGCTACGGCGGGGACTTCGACACCAACTACCTGATAGTCGGCACCACCAAAGGTCTGAGCGTCTCCCAGGGGGAAGGGACCGCGGCCGGCATCGCCAGCGGTATCGGCGACATCAACGGCGACGGCTACGGCGACTTCGTCATCGGCTCTTCCTGGGACGACAAGTTCCCCGACGGCGAGCCCGTGCCCGACTCCGCCGACGGCGGCAAGATCAAGATCGTCTACGGATCCACGGCGGGCCCCAGCGGCTTCACCGACATCACGCAGAACAGCGCGGGCATGCCCGGCACCACGGAGAAGGGCGACGCCTTCGGCTGGGACGTCGACCTCGGTGACGTCAACGGCGACGGCTACCAGGACGTCGTCGTCTCCGCGCCCGGCGAGGACATCGGCGGCGTGAGCAACACGGGCATCGTCACCGTCCTGTACGGCTCCGCGACCGGCGTCAGACCCATCACGGGCGCGCAGTCCTTCGCGCAGAGCACGGCGCAAGTACCCGGCAGCGACGAGAAGAACGACCTGTTCGGCGCCGACGTCAAACTCGACGACGTCAACGGCGACGGAAAAGCCGACCTGATCGTCGGCTCGACCGAGAACAGCGGCAACGGCGCGGTCACCTACCTGCCGTCCGACGGGACGCGGATCACCACGACCGGCTCCCGCGCCCTCTCCCCCAGCGCCTCCGGTCTGTCGACGTCCGGCTCCCCGCAGTACGGAGCCGTCTTCGCCGACTAGACCATGTGGCACCGCTTGCTGACGAACGAGGACCGCCGTCGTGGGCCCGCCCGCCTGCCCACGGCGGGCCATCACCGGGCCGGCCGAGCGCCCTGAGTGAGAACGGCCCGGGTGCTGCAACCGCGGCGGCCCCAACACCCGTTCCAGCGACGGATCGACCTGTGGCAGCAGGCCGTCCAGCCGGTCCGCGACCCGGGTGGCCTCGCCGGCCAAGATCATCGAACCCGACGATTATCGCGGGCGGCGGTGGAGGAGCGGTTGCGGCGGGTGCTGTCCTTCCACAGCCGGGTCGGTGAGGCGGAGGCGATGGCGGTCGCGGTGCGGCTGACTGCGGCCCGGCTGGCCGGGGACGACCCCGAGGCGTTCCCGCCGGCCCCGCACGTGTGGTCGGCGTGGCTGTGCGGCGAGTACGCCCCCGCCCACCGGCGCCAGGTCCTGGAGGAGTTCGCCCGCGACTTCCTCGCCGAGCAGGACGCGGACGGCCATCCTGCACCACCACGGTAGGAGGCTCGTCAGGAGGAGATCGTCCGCGATGATTGCACCTCCCGCCTGCTCCCCGGGGCAGGCTTATCCGGGTGGGACAGGGGCGCGTTGGGCGCGTCAGCGGTTGGGGATTGCCAGCCGCCGGACCTGTCGTCGTGGTCGGCGCCGGCACCTCGTCCAGCCTCAGCAACACGTCGGCGGCCTCACGCAAGAGACATGGAAGGGCCGCGTGCACGCACCAAATGGCCTGCCGAGCTGGCCAGTTGACTCTCCCAGAGATGATGCTAGGGTTCTTTCCCATCGGGCGCCAAGGGCGCCCGAACTGCTTGTCCGGCTCTCCTTCCTCGTATCGAGGAGCGGGGGCTTTTCTCTTATGCCGTGTCCCAAGGCCCCCGGAAGTCGCCGGGGGCCTTCGCCGTTCTTTGGAGGCCGTTCATTGACCACTCTGTCCGCTCTACCCGGCAGCGCCGCCTTCGGCGCACCGGTCTCGTTGGCTGTTCTCGGCGCTGTCGCCGTGACGGCCATCGTTGTGCTGTGTACTGGTATCGCCGTCGTCGCGCTGAACCGGGCCGAGCGGGCAGATGTCGCCCAGACACTGCTGGGGTTGAGCCACGTCGTCTCGGCCATGTCCGGGCTGCTGCCGTGGGGGAAGCCGTCTTCGCCGCCCGCTCTGCCTGCTCGCACCGTGCCGGGTCCCGTCCGTGCCGCTGAGCCTGCAGTGCGGGAGGGGGCTGCAGGTGCGCAGGGCCTGCACGTCCTGCCTTCTCTCACTTCCTACAGCGGGACGGACAACGGGCGGCGCCGCCAGTGTCCGGGCGCTGCGAGACCTCCGGTGCGGGCGTGGCCGGGGCGTCGTGGCCACAGGCCGTCCCCCTCGCACGGGCGGCTGTCCCCTTGAGCCCGTCGGACTGCCGCCGTTGGATGCTGCGGCTCGGTGGGGCGGGGCCTCCAGGCGGCCCGCTGCCATGCGGCCGCGGGACGAGGCGAGCTCTGTTGTGACGACGTGCGTGGCCGGGGCGGCTTGCTCCCGCCCAGGCCGATGAGCACGTGATACGTTCGCAGGACACTTGAAGGGGCACCCGCCGTCCAGGCCACTGCCCCTTTCTCCATGCCCGAACGCAGGAGCGGTACGTCTGCGTTTTCCCGTGCCGGACTTGCGGCCGGGTGAGGTCATCTCCGTTCCGGTGTCTCGGCGTCATCGGGGATGTCGGCGGAGCCGGGTTCCAGTGCTTCCAATGCCCGGCGCAGACCGACGAGTCTGTGTTCGAGGTGTGCGGCGGTCGATACCGCTGCCGTGTCCGCCGAGTCGCGGTCCAGTTGCTTGGCCAGGGCCTTGGCCTCTTCTTCGACGGCCGCCAGCCGGGTGGTCAGCTCGGCCAGGAGGCTGGCCGATGTCCCGGTATGGCTGCTGCCGTCAGGTTCGATGCCGCCTTCGAGGTGGCCTCTCAGCAGTGCTGCCTGTTCGCGCAGTTGTACGTTCTTCATGTACAGCTCGACGAAGACGGAGACCTTGGCGCGCAGCACCCAGGGGTCGAACGGCTTTGAGACGTAGTCGACCGCGCCCGCCGCATAGCCCCGGAAGGTGTGGTGCGGGCCGTGGTTGATCGCGGTGAGGAAGATGATCGGGATGTCCCGTGTCCGCTCCCGTCGCTTGATGTGCGCCGCGGTTTCGAAACCGTCCATGCCCGGCATCTGGACGTCCAGCAGAATGACCGCGAAGTCGTCCGTGAGCAGTGCCTTGAGCGCTTCCTCCCCGGACGATGCCCGCACCAGCGTCTGATCGAGCGCGGAGAGGATGGCCTCCAACGCAAGCAGATTCTCCGGCCGGTCATCGACCAGGAGGATCTTGGCCTTCTGCGGGTCGGAGCGCTGCGGGAAGGGGGAACGCTCCGGCGTCGCCCTCTCGAAGTGATCCGTGACGGCGTCGCGGGGGCGCGGGGGCGGCGTGGAGGCAGGGGTGGTGGCACGCATGCGGTGCTTGATCTGTTCGAGCCCCGCCCGGCGGTCGAAGATGTCTTCCAGGGCCTGCCCCACGGCGGTCTCGGTGTCGTCGAGGGCGCGTTCCAGGGCGTCGTCGCGCGGCGTTCCGGTGTCGTCAGACATCGCTCGCCTCCCCGGTTGCTGCGGTCAGTCGGGATCGGGCCTGGTGGATGAGGTTGCGTACCGTGCTGTTGGTGACGCCCATGTCGCGGGCGGCTTCGGTGGTGGAGCAGCCTGCGATGTGCACGAGTACCAAAGCCTGGCGTTGCCGCTCGGTCAAGTCTGCGATGGCGTCCAGGGTGCTCTGGTAGGTCTCCTTGAGCACTACGTGGTCCTCCAGCAGGACCTGGTCGCCCGGGCGGTCGGTGTCCTCGAGCGGCACGGTGGAGCTGTCGTGCCGGCGGGCGAACAGCACGTGCCTGACGGCCGTCTTGACCAGCCATCCCTGCCAGTTGGCGACGTGTGGTGCGTCTGGTCTGCGCAGATGTTCCCAGGCCTTGATGAACGCGTGCTGGGTGGCGTCCCAGGCGTCCTGGGTGTGGCCGGCGGCAGCGAGGGTGGCCTTGCGCTGCACGACGGGCTGGAACGCCGCGTACAGGACTTCGATCTCCCGCTCGCAGGCGTCTTCCGCCCCGCCGGGGTCCGGGGCGGGGTCGTCAGCGGCTGCGCTCATCGCGGCCTCCGGCCGGCTGTGCCGGAGGAAGCTTGATCTCCCACTCGGTTGTCGCCCTCCCCTGCCCGTCGCGGGCCTTGAAGCGGACCTCGGCCCCCTGCGGGCTCTGGGTGAGCACGGCCACGATGCCTGCCCAGCGCGCGCGTTCGCGCAGCCAGTACGCGATCGCCCCCATCATGGTGCCCGCGATGGGCACCACGGTGAAGACCAGCCACCACCCGTGGCCGCCCGTTGCGCTCACCGGGCACCTCCCTCGTCGACAACACTGCACACAAAGAAGAGTGTTGAGACGTCGTCGGCGTCTAGAACGAGCGATCACGCCCAGCGCCGGACGGTGGGGGCTGCGCCGCTGTCGCGACGCCGGGTACATCGCCACTGGGATCGTGTGGGCGACCTCGTCTGACGCCCCAGCCGGCCGCTTGCTCCGCGGCGTTAATTTCGGTGCGCGTTCGTGGAACCCGGTTGGCGAAGGTCTTGTCCGAGGTTGGCGCCACAGTTCCGGCAGCGCACTGCGGGGTCGCGGACGGCATCCGCGCCCGGAGAGGTGATGTGCGTCGGCCGCCGCGTCGGCGGGCGGGCGCACGAACCGTCGCCAAGAGCCCTCGCAGCGGAAGGGGATGGAGGCGGGGCTGGGCCAGCACACCCGTCAGGACCTCCCGCGGCCGCAGCGCACCGGTACGCGTCGGACGCTGTGGTGCTTCGCGTATGGAGGGCCCCGCCACCTGGACATTTTGCTGTTTCCGGGACGATTGACCAGTCCTTGATCGTGCATGGAAATGCGACCGGGTGAAAAGTGGTGGTGGCCTCGGTCACACCCAACTCCGCGCCGGAACCGCCCCGATGATCTCGTTCTTCACACGAAACGGCCCCTGCGCGAGGGGCCGTTTCGTACATCGCTTCGATCGAAGCGGAAGCCTCTGGCCCCCCGTTGCACCGGGGGGCGCAGCCAAGGGTGCACTCACGCCAGCGAGCTGAAGCCTTGGACGGGGCCGACTTGCGTCGACCTGTGTCCCCATGGTGTCGCGCCACGGGGAGTCTGTGGAGTTGAAATGCCGCCTTCGATGTCTACATGGTAGGCCGAACGGAACAATGAGAAAACGTGTGACCAGCAATTTTCCGTTCTGACCTGCCATCTTCCCTACATACGCTCCGGGACGGCCCGTTGTTCACTCCGGGTGCGCATGCGTTCTTCACCAGTTACGAACTAAGGAACCGGCTGCGGCATCACGGACATTGCAGCACTGATCGCTTGCGACCGCTTCAGGGCGGGACTCGATCACATGCGGAAGCGGCGGCTCGAACGTCACTCGTCGCCTTTTCAATCAATGGCGTTCGGGACGCGGCCCGGACATCGTTGTCCTCCGTCCGGGCCCCCGCGGCTCGCGCTCCGCGGCCCGGCAGGCTGGGGCATGATGTTTTCCGGGCACTCAGGTGAATCAGGGGTTGCACCCCCGCCAACATCACAACGGGCGCCGTCACAGGGCCGCGTGACACCCATTCATGCGACGTCAGCGGATCGCGTGCCATCCGGGCATGCGCCTGCGAGCAGCCAAGTCACTCACGCCAGAAGCGAGTTGAAAGTGTCCGGCCCGTCAGGGCCGGACACGGAATGGACGGTGCTCACGATGAGCACGAAGAAGCGCGCGGCCGTGGCCGTCGCCCTGTCCGCCGCGGCGGGCAGCACCGCGGGAGCCGTGGCCTGCCGCTGCGGCCTGGAACTCCAGGAATCCGCGAAGCTCGGCGCCGTGGTCAGCGGCGCGGTGGGCAACCTCCTCTACCAGGCCTTCCGCCTGGTGCCGGCGGCGACGGACGAGGCCGCCGCCGTGGACGAGGCCCACGACACAGCGCTCGACAGCAACAACGGCCCCACCGGCGCGCGGGACACGGTGGACCACACGGACGTGGGGCACCGGAAGGTCCCCACCCCGCGCCGGGGCGAGCCGGGCCCGCCCAAGGACAGCAGGCCCGCGCGACACCGCCGGCTCCGGCGGGCGGGCCGGCGGCGTCTCGAGCGGGCTCTGGGCCGGGAGCGGAGCGTACGCGGTGCGGGAGGCGGCCATGGCACGGCCTGAGAGGGAGCTTCCGGTGGACATCCCCATGTCGCTGCGGTCCCTGGCCGTGGAGATGCGAGACATCCGCAAGAACAGCGGCCTGACCGTCAGCGCGCTGGCACAGAAGATCAACTACTCCCCCACCGCGGTGTCGCAGGCCACCTCGGGCAAGACGGTCCCCTCCTGGAACCTCGTGCAGGCCTTCGTCAAGGGCTGCGGCTACAACGGCGACATGGAGCGGTGGAAGCGCATCTACCGGGAGGCCCGTCGGGACACCAAGGGCACCAGCATGGAGGACACGGGTGAGACCGCTCTGCCCCGCCTCGCGCTCGTCCCACGGCTGCTGCGGGCCGATCAGTCCGTACCGCCCCTGCACCCCGACGGACTGCTCGCCCTGGTCCAGCAGGCACGCGAGTACGAACTCGAGGACAAGCGGGTCACCTCCGTCACCTCCGCCGACCACATGCACACCGCGCTCGCGCTGTGCACGACGGCTGAGGACGTGATCGAGCTGATGCGGGACCTCGTGCGCACCAAGGGACTGTCCCTGCAGGAGGTGGAGGAACGCAGCCGCAAGCACTACCCGATCTCCAACGCGACGTTCCAGCAGGTGCTGAACGGCACCGCGCTGCCCACCACCGAGTGGCTGCACATCTTCCTGTCCGCCTGCGGGTTGGAGGAGGAGCGCACCGTGATGTGGCACTTCACGGTGACCCGCATCCGCATCGCGCAGATGCGCCAGCGCGAACGCCAGTTCCGGCGGAGGCGCCGCAACGGCGTTCGGGCGATCGTCGCGGCGTTCAAGAAGAGGGTGCCCCTCATCATGCGCCTCTTGGTGGCCGTGTACACGGTGTGGGTGCTCACGCCGTTCTTCAAGGACATGCCGCTGCCGTGGTGACGCGGTGGCGGTGACCGTCCTCGGGTCCGG
>NZ_LAVA02000078.1 GCF_000974985.2 Streptomyces mangrovisoli
CTTGTCCTCAGTTGCTCGCGTCCACTGTGTTAGTTCTGAGGCAACGACTGTTGCCGGCTAGAGCAGAACGCATAACTACAAAGTGTGCTTGTTCGCTCGAAACCATTAGGGTTTCGGTGGCCATAGCGTGAGGGAAACGCCCGGTTTACATTCCGAACCCGGAAGCTAAGCCTCACAGCGCCGATGGTACTGCAGGGGGGACCCTGTGGGAGAGTAGGACGCCGCCGAACAATCTTTGGAAGACCCCTGGTCCCAGCGTTCAGCTGGGGCCGGGGGTCTTTTTGTTTTTACAATGCTTGTAGTACCGAAGACAGGAGTCACCATGTCACCCAACTCGCCCGACGACCGACCGGAGCGCGACCAGCGGCGACGGGACAGTGGTGACCGTGGTGGCTTCCGCGGTCGCGACGACCGTGGCGGTCACGGCCGGCGTGACGACCGGCGTGACGACCGCGGCGGTTACGGCCGCCGCGACGACAACCGTGGCGGCTCCGACCGTCGTGACGACCGTCGGGGCGATGACCGTCGTGGTGGCGGTTACGGCGGCCCCCGTCGTGATGACCGACCCACTTCTTACGGCGACCGCGGCCCGCGCCGCGACGACCGTCCGTCGTACGGTGACCGCGGCCCCCGCCGCGACGACAACCGTGGTGGCGGTTACCGCCGTGACGACCGCCCCTCGGGCGACCGCGGCGACCGTTCCGGCGGTTTCCGTCGTGACGACCGTCCCTCCGGCGACCGTCCCTCCTACGGCGACCGCGGCCCGCGCCGCGACGACCGAGGCGGCGGTGGCTTCCGCGGCCGTGACGACCGTGGTGGCTCCGGCCCCCGTCGCGACGACCGCGGCGGCTACGGCGGCCCGCGTCGCGACGACCGCGGCGACCGTGGTGGCTTCGAGCGTCGTGACGACCGTCGGGGTGATGACCGGCGTGACGACCGTCGTGGTGGCGGTTACGGCGCCCCCCGTCGTGACGACCGACCCACTTCTTACGGTGACCGCGGCCCCCGCCGCGACGACAACCGTGGCGGCGGTTACGGCGCCCCCCGTCGTGACGACCGCCCCTCCGGCGACCGTCCCTCCTACGGCGACCGCGGCCCCCGCCGTGACGACCGCCCGTCCTACGGCGACCGCGGCCCGCGCCGCGACGACCGTCCGTCCTACGGCGACCGCGGTGGCGACCGTTCCGGCGGTTTCCGTCGTGACGACCGCCCCTCCGGCGACCGTCCCTCCTACGGTGACCGCGGTCCCCGTCGTGACGACCGTCCCTCCTACGGCGACCGCGGCCCGCGCCGCGACGACCGCCCGTCCTACGGCGACCGCGGCCCCCGCCGTGACGACCGGGGCAGCGGCTTCCGTCGTGACGACCGTCCCTCCGGCGACCGTCCGCCCTTCCGCCGCGACGACCGTCGTGACGACCGTCCGTCCGGCGACCGCCGTGACGACACCCGTGGTGGCTTCCGCGGTCGCGACGACCGTGGCGGCTACGGCGGCCCGCGTCGTGACGACCGCGGCGGACGGCCCGGTGGTGGTGGCTACCGGGGCCGTGACGACCGCGGTGACGACCGCCGTGGTGGCTTCCGCGACGACAGCCGTGGCGGTGGCCGGTTCCGTGACGAGCGGGACCGCGACCGCGAGCCCATCAAGCGGCTGCCGATCGACGAGGACGTCACGGGCGACGAGATCGACAAGGACGTACGGCAGGAGCTCCAGAGCCTGCCCAAGACCCTCGCCGAGGACGTCGCGCGCAACCTGGTGATGGTCGCCCGGCTCATCGACGAGGACCCCGAGGGCGCCTACGGCTACTCCAAGGTCGCGCTCCGGCTGGCGTCCCGTGTCGCCGCCGTGCGTGAGGCCGCCGGTTTCGCCGCGTACGCCAACCAGAAGTTCAGTGAGGCGCTCGCCGAGTTCCGCGCCGCGCGCCGGATGACCGGTCAAGCCGAGCTGTGGCCCGTGATGGCCGACTGCGAGCGTGGTCTCGGCCGGCCGGAGAAGGCCCTGGAGATGGCCGGCGCGCCCGAGGTGCAGCGGCTGGACAAGGCCGGCCAGGTGGAGATGCGTCTCGTCGCGGCCGGTGCCCGCCGGGACATGGGGCAGCTGGACGCGGCCATCGTGACGCTCCAGAGCCCCGAGCTCGCGTCCAACTCCGTGCAGCCGTGGACCGCGCGTCTGCGCTACGCGTACGCCGACGCGCTGCTCGCCGCCGACCGTGACGGCGAGGCCCGCGAGTGGTTCGCGAAGGCCGTCGAGGCCGACCGCGACGGCAGCACCGACGCCTCCGACCGGCTGGCCGAGCTGGACGGCGTGGAGTTCGTCGACGCCCTCTCCGAGGACCGGGCCGAGGCGAAGTCCGAGGCGGACGAGGAGAAGGCCGAGCGGGTCGAGGACACCGAGGACGAGGTTCCGGCCTCCGACGAGGACGACGAAGCCGACGTAGCCGACGAGGCCGATGACGACGACGAGGACGAAGAGGACGAAGACCTCGCCGACGACCTCGACGACCTTGACGACAACGACGACCTCGACGAGGACACCGACGCCGACGAGGCCGACGCGGACAAGGACGCCAAGGACGCCAAGGACGTCAACGACGCCAAGGACGTCAACGACGCCTGATCCCGACCCCGCTGAAACCCAGGGCCCTCGACCTCGATCTCAGGATCAGAGGTCGAGGGCCCTCAGCACGAGCCCCGAAGCCGGCTTCGGCCCGAACGACGTCGACTTGCGCGGCATGGTGACCCCCTGGCGGGCCAGATCGCGTACGACCTCCTCGCGCACCGGGTGCATCAGCACGGCCGTACCGCCGTCGCGCTCCGCCTTGCGGACCGTGGCGGTGGTGTCGTGGATGTAGGCGATGTGCGCGGGGGAGTCCTCCGGCACCCGCCAGACGTGGTCGAGCAGCGTGGCGTGCAGGACCGTGGCGTCCAGGGTGCGCCAGGCGGCCGGCCGGTCGGCCGGGACCGTACGGGCCAGCAGGTCCGGGTCCGGCCGGTCGACGAGATGGAAGGCGCCGTCGCCCGCGAGCAGGAACGCGTTGCCCGCGCAGGCCGCGTCCGCGAGGACCTCCAGCGCCTCGGGCAGCTCCGCGTCGAGGCGCCGTACCCGGAACAGGCCGTGCAGGGCCGCGACCGCGTCCGCCACCGGGAGGTTGTGCAGCAGCCGGTGGATGGCGCGGACCCGCAGCGGGTAGCGGGCGGTGTCGACGAGCAGGACCAGGCCGTAGTCCCAGGGGCTCGGCGAGGGATGCTCCGCGCGTAGACGTCGGTAGGTGGCCCAGCGGTGGTGTCCGTCGGCGATCAGGGCCTGCTGGGTCGCGAGGTCCGCGCGGACGCGCTCGATGTCGGTCGGGTCGGTCAGCGCCCACAGGCGGTGGCGGAACCCGTCCTCCGTCTTCGTCGCGAGCAACGGGGGCTCACCGGCCGTGCGTTCCACGACGGACGTGGTGACGGCGGCGGCACCGTCGCCGCGGTAGGTGAGCAGCAGCGGTTCGAGATTGGCGGAGGTGGCCCGCATCAGGGCGGCCCGCTCGGCGACGACGTGCGGCATGACGTCCTCGTGCGGCAGGACCACGCCCTCGGCCGGGGCGGACAGGCGCAGCGCCCCGATGATGCCGCGCTGGAGCATTCCGTTGCCGTCGCACTGCTCGTAGACGTACAGGCCCGGCTCGGGGTCGGCGGTGAGGACGCCCTCGGCGAGCCAGCGGCGCAGGGTGTCGTTGGCCTGCTCGGTGCGGGCGCTCGGGGTGGGAGCCTGCGGCAGGATCAGCCGGACGATGTTGTACGGGTCGGCGTCCTGGAGGTGGTGCAGGCCGTCGGGGCGTACGACGACGTCGTACGGCGGCGAGGTCACGGCCGCGAGGCTGCCGACCCGTTCGGGGTCGTAGCGAAGGCCGCGGAAAGGGGCGAGCTCCAGGCCTGGAGGCGACGTTGCCTCCGAGTGACCTCCACTGTTCATCCCGGCATCGTACGTGTGTCGGTGCCATGCGCGATGATCGGGGGAAAGCGAGCGAACGAGGAGCGATGCGGAATGAGCCAGCGCGTCAGGACGAGCCCCGACGGCAGTGACCGGGCCCTGAGCGAGGCGTACGACACGGCGCTGCTCGACCTGGACGGTGTGGTGTACGCGGGCGGCAGCGCGATCGCGCACGCCGTCGAGTCGCTGGCGACGGCCCGCGCGGGCGGTATGCATCTGGCGTACGTCACCAACAACGCGCTCAGGACGCCGGACGCCGTGGCGGAGCATCTGACGGAGCTGGGCATCCCGACGGGCGCGGCGGACGTCATCACGTCGGCGCAGGCGGTGGCCCGGCTGATCAGCGAGCAGGTGCCGGCCGGTTCCCGGATCCTGGTGATCGGCGGGGAGGGGCTGCGGGTCGCGCTGCGCGAGCGCGGTCTGGAGCCGGTGGAGTCCGCGGACGACGATCCGGCGGCCGTGGTCCAGGGCTACGGCGGCCCCGAACTTCAGTGGAGCCGTTTCGCGGAGGCCAGTTACGCCATCGCGCGCGGGGTGCCGTGGTTCGCGTCCAACACCGATCTGACGATCCCGAGCGGGCGCGGTATCGCCCCGGGCAACGGTGCGGCGGTGCAGGTCGTGCGGATCGCGACGGGTGCCGATCCGCAGGTGGCGGGCAAGCCGCTGCCGCCGATGCACCGGGAGACGATCCTGCGGACGGGTGCCGAGCGGCCGTTGGTGGTGGGGGACCGGCTGGACACGGACATCGAGGGCGCGTTCAACGGCGAGGTGGATTCGCTGCTGGTGCTGACCGGGGTGACCGACGGCGCGCAGCTGCTGGCCGCGCCGCCGCAGCACCGGCCGACGTATGTCGACGCGGATCTGCGCGGAATGCTCGGCGGGCAGCCGGAGGTCGCCGCGGCCGGGGACGGCTTCCGCTGCGGCGGCTGGACGGCCACGGCGGGGAGCGCGGCGCTGGAGCTGGCGGGCGAGGGCGAGCCGCTGGACGGGCTGCGGGCGCTGTGCGCGGCGGCCTGGACGGCGGCCGGTGAGGGCGGCTGCGAGCTGGACGCGGAGAAGGCGCTGGCCCGGCTGGGGCTGTAGCCGACGGGCGCGCCGTCGTTCCCGGGGCGAGGCGGAGCGGGGCGGGTATCGAAGCGAGTTGGGAGGGTAGGCTAACCTAACTGCGTGTTGGTCGACAGTCCCTCTCAGCAGCGCGCGGAGACCGCCCCCGCGCCCCCGGCTCGCCGTGCGGTCAGGGCCCTCGGGCTCGTGGCCGCCGCGGGCCTCCTCGCGCTCGTCGCGCTGGCGAGCATCGCGATCGGGGCGAAGGAACTGACCCTGGCCCAGGTCTGGCACGGGCTCTTCCAGAGCACCGGCAGCTACGGCGACGTCGTGGTCGACGAGCGGTTGTCCCGCACCGTCCTCGGCCTGCTGGTCGGCGCCGCGCTGGGCCTGGCCGGAGCCGTGCTCCAGGCCCTGACCCGCAACCCGCTGGCCGACCCGGGGCTGCTCGGCATCAACGCGGGCGCGTCCGCCGCGGTCGTCACCGCGATGACGTTCTTCGGCGTGAGCAGCGTCAGCGGCTATGTGTGGTTCGCGTTCGCGGGGGCCGCCGCCGTGGGCGCGCTGGTCTGGTTCCTCGGCGGCAGCCGGGGCGCGACGCCGGTCAGGCTCGCGCTCGCCGGCACGGCGATCAGCGCCGCCCTCTACGGCTATCTCCAGGCCGTGATGATCACGGACGACGCTGCGCTCGGCAAGATGCGCTTCTGGACCGTCGGTTCGCTGGCCACCGCCACCGACACGACGATCCTCCAGGTGCTGCCGTTCCTCGGGGCGGGCATGGTCCTCGCGCTGCTGCTGGCCCGTCCGCTGAACGCCGTGGAGATGGGCGACGACACCGCCCGCGCCCTCGGCGCCAACCTCAACCGCACCCGGGCGCTGTCGATGCTCGCGGCCACCCTGCTGTGCGGGGCGGCGACCGCCGCGTGCGGGCCGATCGTGTTCGTCGGGCTGATGGTCCCGCACGTCGTCCGCTCCTTCACCGGCCCCGACCTGCGCTGGATCCTGCCGTACGCGGCCGTCCTGTCGCCTGTGCTGCTGCTGGGCTCCGACGTCGTCGGCCGGATCGTGGCCCGGCCCGCCGAACTCCAGGTCGGCGTGGTCACCGCGGTCATCGGCGGCCCGGTCTTCATCCTGCTCGTACGACGCCGGAGGACGGCCCAGCTGTGAGGACCGTACGCAAGACGACACCGGACACCTCCGCCCCGGCGGCCGCCGCCGGGACAGCGCGGCCGCTCGGGCGCGCCCTGCGCGCCCCCGGCGGGCTCTCCCTGCGGCTGGACGCGCGGGCGCTGGCCGTCGTGGCCGCGCTGCTGCTCGCCGCCCTCACCGCGAGCGTGCTGCTGATCGGCACCGGCGACTTCCCCATCTCGGCCGGTGACGTGCTCAGGACGCTGGTGGGCGGCGGGGACCGGGGCCAGGAGTTCATCGTCCGCGAGCTGCGGCTGCCGCGCGTGCTGGTCGGTCTGCTGGTGGGCGCCTCGCTGGGGCTCGCGGGCGCGCTGTTCCAGTCGGTCACCCGCAATCCGCTGGGCAGCCCGGACGTGCTCGGCCTCTCGGCGGGCGCCACGGCCGGCGCCCTCGTCATGATCGTCCTGTTCTCGGGGAGCGCGGCCGCGGTCACCGGCGGCGCGCTGGTGGGCGGCCTGGCGACCGGCCTGGCCATCTATCTGCTCGCCTGGAAGCAGGGCGTGCACGGCTACCGGCTGGTGCTCGTCGGCATCGGCGTGTCCGCCGTCGTGACCGCCGTCAACGGCTATCTGATCACCAAGGCCGACTTCGTCGACGCCGCCCGCGCGGTCGTGTGGATGACCGGCTCGCTCAACGGGCGCGACTGGACCCAGGTCTGGCCGCTGCTGGCGCTCTTCGCCGTACTGCTGCCGCTCGTCCTGTCCCAGGCGCGCGGCCTCAGGATGCTGGAGATGGGCGACGACGTGTCGTACGCCCTCGGGGTGCGGGTCGAGCGGGTGCGGCTGGTGCTGATGGTGTCGGCGGTGCTGCTGACCGCGGCCGCGACCGCCGCCTGCGGACCCGTCACCTTCGTCGCCCTCACGGCGCCGCAGCTCGCCCGCCGGCTGACCCGGTCGCCCGGCCCGAACCTGGTCCCCTCGCTGTGCATGGGGGCCACGCTGCTGGTCACCGCCGACTGGGCCGCGCAGCGCCTGTTCGGCGCGGACCAGCTGCCGGTGGGCGTCGTCACCGGCGTCCTCGGCGGCCTCTACCTGCTGTGGCTGCTGGTCACCGAGCGCCGGGCGGGCCGGATATGAGCGAGCCGCAGCCGAGCGCCGTCAGCGGGGCGCGTCCCGCTTCGCCCATCCCTAGGAGCACCGTGAACCGCCTGTCCGCCGAGACCGTGACCCTCGCCTACGACCAGCGCGTCATCGCCGAGAAGCTGTCGGTGGAGATCCCCGACAACTCCTTCACGGTGATCGTCGGTCCGAACGCGTGCGGCAAGTCCACGCTGCTGCGGGCCCTGTCACGGATGCTCAGGCCGAGTGAGGGCCGGGTCCTGCTCGACGGGCAGGTCATCCAGTCGATGCCCGCGAAGAAGGTCGCCCGCACGCTCGGGCTGCTGCCGCAGTCGGCCGTCGCGCCCGACGGGATCACCGTCGGCGACCTCGTCGGCCGCGGCCGCTACCCGCACCAGGGCCTGCTGCGTCAGTGGTCGGCGGAGGACGAGCGGGTGGTGCGCGAGTCGATGGCGCGGACCGGCGTCGCCGAGCTGGCCGAGCGCTATGTCGACGAGCTGTCCGGCGGGCAGCGGCAGCGCGTGTGGATCGCGATGGCGCTCGCCCAGCAGACCCCGCTGCTGCTGCTCGACGAGCCGACCACCTATCTCGACATCCAGCACCAGATCGACGTCCTCGACCTCTGCGCGGAGCTCCACGAGGAGCAGGGGCGCACGCTCGTCGCCGTGCTGCACGACCTCAATCACGCCGCCCGCTACGCCACACACCTCATCGCGCTGCGGGAGGGCCGGGTGGTCGCCGAGGGCGCCCCGAGCGACATCGTCACCGCGGAGCTGGTCGAGGAGGTGTTCGGGCTGCGCTGCCAGGTCATCGAGGACCCGGAGACCGGTACGCCCCTGGTGGTGCCGGCGGCCCGCGCCGCACGCGCCCGCACGAAGGCGGACGCGACGACGGCGCCGTAGGTCTAGTGCTGTGACCGGAAAGGTTTGCCGGAAAGCTCGCGGCGTCCGGTGCGGTGCATCGCAAGGCGGAGCATCGCCCGCGTACTGGATGTACTCGGGTGATGCGACAACGCGGCGAGGTGCCGTGCCGGGCGTCGCGAGCCGGTGAACCTTTCCGGTCGCAGCACTAGAGCAGCTTCCTGAGCCGGAACAGGTCGAGCAGGCTCGCCTCCAGCTGCACCCGGCCCGATCCCCAGGCGCGGGCGAAGTTCAGCTCGCCGCCCACCAGGGCCACCAGGTCGTCGCCCGCCATGGTGAGACGGATCTGCGCCTTCTCCGCGGGAGGGCCCTCGACGGTCTCGTCGACGACGATCCGGCCGCCGGTCATCCGGCCGAGGAACGTGACGTCCAAGTCGGTGATGCGGCAGCTCACCGACCGGTCGAGCGCCGCGGCCGCGCGGACGTCGCCCTCGGCGCCCCGCATGTTGTCCGAGAGCTTCTCCAGTGCGCCGCGGCACTCCTCGATCGTGGCCATCGCGCTCGACGGTACCCCAGCGGTTCGGGGTAGCGTCTGGGCATGAGCGACACAGTGCCGGAACATGAGGTCCCGCCCGGCGCACACCACGTCACGGGTGCGACGGACGCGCGGGATGTGACGGAAGCGGCCGCCGGGGCCGTGCCGCAGGGCCTTCCCGGGGCCGTGGCCGCCCAGGACCCGACGGTGCCCGGGACCGCCGCCGAGGACCCGCGGCCGTCGCCGGACGCCGCCGACGACGACCCCGCCGCGCCCGCTCCGCTCGGCGTGTCGCGCACCCCGACCGGCCACGCGGACGTCGACGCCCGCCTGGAGCGGCTGGCCGACGCCGACCACCTCACGACCGACGGGCACCTCGAGGTGTACGAGGATGTGCACCGGGGGCTGCGCGACGCGCTCACCGCGCTCGACGCCCGCCCGGTCACCCCGGCCCACCCGGGAGCGGGGACCCCGGCGCCCCCGCAGCCGTATCCGAGGCCGTCGTCGCCGTACCAGAGCAGGAGCTGAACCGAACGTGGCAGGAGTCGCACGCCGCCGTCTCGACGCCGAGCTGGTCCGCCGGAAACTGGCGCGCTCGCGCGAGCACGCCAGCCAGCTGATCGCCGCCGGGCGCGTCTCCGTGGGCAAGACCCTCGCGACCAAGCCCGCCACCCAGGTGGAGACCGCCGCCGCGATCGTCGTGCAGGCCGACGACGGCGACCCCGAGTACGTCTCCCGGGGCGGCCACAAGCTCGCCGGGGCGCTCGCCGCGTTCGTGCCCCTGGGGCTCGCGGTGCAGGGCCGCAGGGCGCTGGACGCCGGGGCCTCCACCGGCGGCTTCACCGACGTGCTGCTGCGCGCCGGGGCGGCGCACGTGGTCGCGGTGGACGTCGGATACGGACAACTCGCCTGGTCTCTGCAGAGCGATGAACGCGTCACCGTCAAGGACCGTACGAACGTACGCGAGTTGACGCTCGAAGCGATCGATGGGGAGCCTGTGGATCTTGTGGTGGGGGATCTTTCCTTCATCCCGCTCGGACTGGTGCTGCCCGCCCTGGCGCGCTGCACCGCACCCGACGCGGACCTGGTGATGATGGTGAAGCCGCAGTTCGAGGTGGGCAAGGACCGGCTGGGCAGCGGAGGCGTGGTGCGCAGTCCCGAACTGCGCGCGGAGGCCGTGCGCGGGGTGGCCGCGAAGGCGTGGGGGCTGGGGCTCGGGGTGCAAGGGGTCACCGCCAGCCCGCTGCCCGGGCCCTCCGGGAACGTCGAGTACTTTCTGTGGCTGCGGGCCGGGGCAGCCGAACTGGACCCGGCCGACGTTGACCGTGCTGTGGCGGAGGGGCCGCGTTGACACCGAACCGAGCTCGTACTGTTTTCCTGCTCGCCCACACCGGGCGGCCCGCGGCCATCCGCAGCGCCGAACTCGTGGTGAAGGGGCTGCTGAAGGCGGGCGTGGGCGTCAGGGTGCTGGAGTACGAGGCCGCGGACCTGCCGCTGCCCGACGAGGTGGAGCTGGTCGAGGAGGCCACCCCGCAGAGCCTCGACGGCTGCGAGCTGCTGATCGTGCTCGGCGGTGACGGCACGCTGCTGCGCGGCGCCGAGTTCGCCCGCGCGTCCGGGGTGCCGATGCTCGGCGTCAACCTCGGCAGCGTCGGCTTCCTCGCGGAGGCCGAGCGGGACGACCTCGACAAGGTCGTCGACCGGGTGGTCTCCAAGGCCTATGAGGTCGAGGAGCGGATGACGGTCGACGTCGTCGTGCACCGCAACGGCGACATCGTGCACACCGACTGGGCGCTGAACGAGGCGGCCGTGCAGAAGGCCGGCGCCGAGAAGCTGCTCGAAGTGGTGCTGGAGATCGACGGGCGGCCGGTCACCGGCTTCGGCTGCGACGGCATCGTGCTGTCCACGCCCACCGGCTCGACCGCGTACGCCTTCTCGGCGGGCGGTCCCGTGGTGTGGCCGGAGGTCGAGGCGCTGCTGATGGTGCCGATCTCGGCGCACGCGCTGTTCGCCAAGCCGCTGGTGACCTCGCCCGACTCGGTGCTCGCGGTGGAGGTGCTGCCGCACGTCCCGCCGGGCGTGCTGTGGTGCGACGGCCGCCGCACGGTGGAGCTGCCGCCCGGGGCCCGGGTGGAGGTCCGCCGCGGCGCGGTACCGGTCCGGCTGGCCCGGCTGCACCACGCCTCCTTCACGGACCGCCTGGTGGCGAAGTTCGCGCTGCCGGTGTCGGGGTGGCGGGGGGCTCCCCACTAGGGGCCCGCGGCTCGCTCGGCCGGGGTGCCGGTGGTGCACTCGGGTGGGTGACTTGCGTAGCCGGTCCGCATTCGTCACCTGCGCCTTCGTGTCGTCGGGGCGGGGGCCGTCGCACTTCCCCGCCCCGACCTCGTAAGGTCGGGGGCGTGCTGGAAGAGATGCGGATACGGTCGCTCGGAGTCATCGACGACGCCGTCGTCGAGCTGTCCCCCGGATTCACCGCGGTCACGGGCGAGACGGGCGCGGGCAAGACCATGGTGGTCACCAGCCTGGGGCTGCTGCTCGGCGGGCGCGCGGACCCGGCGCTGGTACGGATCGGGGCCGACAAGGCGGTCGTCGAGGGCCGGATCACCGTGCCGTCCGGCGCGCCGGTCGTGGCCCGGGCCGAGGAGGCCGGCGCGGAGCTGGACGACGGGGCGCTGCTGATCAGCCGTACCGTTTCCGCCGAGGGCCGGTCGCGGGCGCATGTGGGCGGGCGCAGCGTGCCCGTGGGCATCCTCGCCGAACTCGCCGACGAACTCGTGGCCGTGCACGGCCAGACCGACCAGCAGGGCCTGCTGAAGCTGGGCCGCCAGCGCCAGGCGCTCGACCGGTACGCCGGCGAGGCCGTGGCGGGTCCGCTCGCCAAGTACGGCGAGGCGTACCGGCGGCTGCGGGCGGTCTCCACCGAGCTGGAGGAGATCACCACGCGCGCGCGGGAGCGGGCGCAGGAAGCCGACATGCTGCGTTACGGCCTCGACGAGATCGCGGGCGTCGAGCCGCGGGCCGGCGAGGACGTGGAGCTCGCCGAGGAGGCGGAGCGGCTCGGGCACGCCGAGGCGCTCTCGTCGGCCGCGACCGCCGCGCACACCGCGCTCGCGGGCAACCCCGAGGACCCGGAGGGCATCGACGCCTCGACGCTCGTCGCGGGCGCCCACCGGGCCCTGGAGGCCGTGCGCGCGCACGACCCGGCGCTCGCGTCGCTGGCCGAGCGGATCGGGGAGGTCGGGATCCTGCTCGGCGACGTGGCGGGGGAGCTCGCCGGATACGCCGACGACCTCGACGCCGATCCGCTGCGGCTCTCGGCCGTCGAGGAGCGGCGGGCCGCGCTGACCGCGCTGACCCGCAAGTACGGCGAGAACATCGACGCGGTGCTGGAGTGGGCCGAGCGGTCCGCCGCGCGGCTGACGGAACTCGACGGCGACGACGAGCGGATCGACGAGCTGACCGCCGAGCGCGACGGGCTCCGGGCGGACCTGGGCGCGCTGGCGCAGGCGCTCACCGACGCGCGCACGGAGGCCGCGGAGCGGTTCGCCGCCGCGGTCACCGCCGAGCTGGCGTCGCTGGCCATGCCGCACGCGCGGGTCTCCTTCGCGATCCGGCAGACCGAGGACCCGGAGGGCGTCGAGGTCGGCGGGCGCGCGGTGGCGTACGGGCCGTCGGGCGCCGACGAGGTGGAGCTGCTGCTCGCCCCGCACCCGGGCGCCCCGCCGCGGCCGATCGCCAAGGGCGCGTCCGGCGGTGAGCTGTCCCGGGTGATGCTGGCCGTCGAGGTCGTGTTCGCGGGGACCGACCCGGTGCCGACGTACCTCTTCGACGAGGTCGACGCGGGCGTCGGCGGCAAGGCGGCGGTCGAGATCGGCCGGCGGCTCGCGCGGCTCGCGCGGACGGCCCAGGTGGTCGTGGTCACCCATCTGCCGCAGGTGGCCGCGTTCGCCGACCGGCAGCTGCTGGTGGAGAAGACCAACGACGGGACCGTCACCCGCTCGGGGGTGAAGGTCCTGGAGGGCGAGGAGCGGGTCCGCGAGCTGTCCCGGATGCTGGCGGGGCAGGAGGACTCGGAGACGGCTCGGGCCCATGCGGAGGAGTTGTTGGCCACGGCGCGGGACGCCCTCCGGGCGGGTCGGGGGTGACGGTGAGGTGCCGCCCCGGGCGGGGGGTGCTCTGCCGTCGGCGGGTGCCGGTAGGGCCGTGCCTGTAGGCGGGTTCGAGGTCGGGTGCGGGTGCGTGGGGGCTGGTCGCGCAGTTCCCCGCGCCCCTTTCGGGGCGCTGCGGGGTCAGTGGCGGGGTGGTGTTGCGTAGCCCGGTACCGATGGCCACCGTACGGTCAGTACGACCGACTCCTCCTCCGCGGACCACGAGTGGTCGACTCCGCGCCCCCACACGACGTAGTCGCCCTGGCGCGCCAGGAGGACGTCGCGGTCGCGGAACCGCATGCGGAAGCGGCCGCTGACGAGGACCAGCAGGGCCGTCCGCGCCTCGCCGGCGACCCATTGCGCCCGTTCGTCGCCGCGCGGGTGAACACCCCATTTGATCTCCACGTCCGCGCTGTGCCGGGGGTCGCCGGGCTCCTTGAAGTGCCCCAGCAGCCAGCCCCGGTCGAGCGCCGCGTCCGCACCGGCGTGGCCCACGTACACGCTGTCGTCCACGCGCCCGGACCCTAGCAACGAATCCGCCGGGTGGGTGAGCCGTTCGCTCGGGGGTCTGATGTGAGGGAAGGTGGGGACCTGCGGCATTGCCGGAACACACGGGTGGGCTGGCATCCTTGACGGTGCATCCGGTACGCGGGGGAAGCGCACGTGACGCGCCATCGTCGCCCGTACCTTCTGTACGGTCCTCCGTGACCGTTCCACCCCGAACCCAGGAGTCCCGGCCACGTGAGCTTCGTGAGCAGCCACTCGCCGCACGGTCAGTCGCCGCTGCGTACCGTGCAGGTGCTGGGCGGCGGCGACGCCGGCAGCAGCGCGCACGTGCGGTCCCTGGCGTCGGGGCTGGTGGCGCGGGGCGTGCGGGTCACGGTGTGCGCCCCCGTCGAGGCCGATCACACCTACGACTTCACCGGCACCGGGGCCGACCACGTGCACGTGCCGCGCAGCAGCGACCCCGGCTCCGTGGCGGTGCTGCGGGAGGCGTGCCGGGACGCCGACCTGGTGCACGCGCACGGGCTGCACGCCTCCTTCCGCGCCGTCCTCGCGCTCAGCGGCCGCAGCACCCCGCTCGTCGTCACCTGGCACAACCGCGCCTTCGCCGAGAGCGCCGCCCGCATCCACCTGGTACGGCTGCTGGAGCGGCGGGTGGTGAAGGCGGCCACCGTCGTCCTCGGCACCACCTCCGACCTCGTGGAGCGGGCCCGCCGCCGGGGCGCCCGGGACGCCCGGCTCGGCGCGGTCGCGCTGCCGGGCCGCCGCCGCGCCGTCGACCCCGACGACCCGGACCGGCTGCGGCCCAAGCTGCTCGCCGAACTCGGCGCCACCGGGCGCCCGTTGCTCGTCGCCGTCGGCTCCCTGGACCGGGAGCGGGGCTACGACGTCCTGCTGGACGCCGCGCACGCCTGGTGCCGGCTCGACCCGGTGCCGATGGTGCTCGTCGCCGGGGAGGGTCCGCTGCGCGCCGAACTCCAGCGGCGCATCGAGGACGAGGCGTTGCCGGTGCGGCTGGTCGGACGGCGGGACGACGTCACCGAGTTGCTCGCCGCGGCCGATCTCGCGCTGCTGCCCAGCCGGTGGGAGCCGCGCTCGGTGCTGGCGCAGGAGGCGCTGCACGCGGGCGTGCCGCTGGTCGCGACCGCCGTCGGCGGGGTCCCCGACCTGGTGGGCGACGCGGCCGAACTGGTCCCGGCCGGCGACGCCAAGGCGCTCTCCGACGCCGTCGTACGCCTGCTCGGCGACCGGGAGCGGCGGGAGTCGCTGCGCGAGCGCGGCCTGCGCCAGGCGGCCGGATGGCCGACGGAGGACGAGACCGTCGCCCAAGTGCTCTGCGTGTACGACGAGTTGACCCAGCCCCGGCCGCTGCCCTGAGTCCCGCAGCGGTCACCCCCTAGGCCACGTGACGGCGGGCCCGCAGCGCCAGGCTCAACGCCAGTACCGTCTGCGGGTCGTCGAGGTCGGTGCCCAGCAACTCCCCGATGCGGGCGAGCCGGTTGTAGAGGGTCTGTCGGTTGAGGTGGAGTTCGCGGGCGGTCTCGGCCTTGCGGCCCGCGTGCGCCAGATAGGTCTCCAGGGTCGGCAGCAGCGGGGGCCGGGAGCGGCGGTCGTGCTCGCGCAACGGCCCGATGGCCCGCTCCACGAACGCCGCCAGGTCCGGATGGTCGCGCAGCCGCCACAGCAACAGGTCGATGTCGAGGCTGCGGGCGTCGTACCAGGGCCGGTCGGTGAGCCCCTGCGCGGCCGTCGCCGTCTCGGCCGCGTGCTTGAGCCCCGTGGAGGCCGCCGCCCAGTCCCCGGCGGGCCCCACGACCACCACCGGCTGCCGGGCCCCCGGCCGCTGGATGCCGGCCCGCTCCACGCCCGCCCTGAGCGCCGCCGCGACCCGGTCCGCGACCGCCGGGCGCTCCGCCTCCGCGCGCAGGCCCAGCAGCAGCGGCACCCGGCCCTCGACCGGCCGGACACCGAACAGCACCGGCACCCCCAGCGCGGCCAGCTCCTCGCCGACCGCCCGCGCGAGCACCGCCCAGCCGCCGCCGTTGCCGCCCGAGCCTCCGGTGCCCGTGCCGTCGGTGCCCGCGAGGCCGTCGGCGAGCCGCATCACCACCGGCAGCAGCGGACCGCCGCCCGGCTTGAAGCCGAGCACGCGGGCCTGCGCCGGGGCGTCCTCGGCGGCGATCCGGCCCTCGGCGAGGTCGGTGAGGAAGTCGCCCCGGCCGCGCGCGGCGAGCTCCTCCTCCTGCCGGGCCTGCATGAGGACGACGGCCAGGATGCCCGCGGCGCGCTCGGCCGCGATCCGGTGCACCGGGGCCAGCGGCCCGCGCACCGGGAGCAGCACCAGCCGGGCCCGTACCGACCCGGGACCCGGCCCGCCGCCCGGCACGTCCACCAGCACCGATCCGGCGGGCGGCGGGGCGTCCTTGTGCGGGCCGCGCAGCCCCTCCCACACCTGGAGCGGGTCCGCGCCCTCGGGTCCGGAGCCGGCCGCGTACAGCAGGCGGCCGTCGGTGGTCTCCAGGAAGACCGGGTTGCCGCCGAAGTCGGCGAGGATGCCGAGGACCTGCGGCACCCCGCCGCCGCCCAGCAGCGCCTCGGTACAGCGCCGGTGCACCTCCTCGGCGCGCTGGAGCAGCGCGTAGTGCCCGTTGACGATCTCGGTGTGGATCTCCTCGGTGACGGCCACGAACGGCACCTCGCGGTGCAACTGCACCAGCGGCAGCCCGGTCGCCCGCGCGGTCTCCACCAGGGTCGCGGGCAGACGGGTGAAGCGGGGGCCCAGCTCGATCACCAGGGCCGCGATGCCGCGCTCGGCCAGGGTGCGCACGAAGGCGCGCTGCTCGGCGGGGCGGGTGCCCAGGCCGTACCCGGTGGTGAGCAGGAGTTCGCCGCCCTTGAGCAGGGAGGCGATGTTCGGCACCTCGCCCGCGTGCACCCAGCGCACGGTGCGGCCCAGCCGCTCGGCACCCGCCAGGATCTCCGGGAGCCCGCTGCGCAGTCCGGGCAGCTCCAGCGCACGCTGAACGGTGATCCCGGCGCCCTGGGTGGCGTAGGTGTCGAATCTGCTGTCCGTACGGCTGTCCATGCAGCGGACGCTACCCGCGCGCCCGCCGCCGGGACATCTCCGGACCGCTGCCGGGGCGGTTCCGGTGGGCCGTGCGGCTCCCGGGAGCGGCCAGCCGTCGTGGGCCGCCAGGAACCGTCAGCCGCCGCGGCCCCCCGAGGCGGTCAGCCGCCGTAGGCCCCGAGGCCGTCAGCCGCCGTAGGCCCCCGAGGCCGTCAGGCGCAGTGCCGTGTCGATCAGCGGCACGTGGCTGAAGGCCTGCGGGAAGTTGCCCACCTGGCGCTGGAGGCGCGGGTCCCACTCCTCGGCCAGCAGTCCGAGGTCGTTGCGGAGCGAGAGCAGCTTCTCGAACAGCTTGCGGGCCTCGTCCACCCGGCCGATCATCGCGAGGTCGTCGGCCATCCAGAACGAGCAGGCGAGGAAGGCGCCCTCGTCGCCCGGGAGCCCGTCGACGTTCTCCTCGTCGCCGTGCGTCGGGTAGCGCAGGATGAACCCGTCCGGCGTGGACAGCTCGCGCTGGATCGCCTCGATGGTGCCGATCACCCGCTTGTCGTCCGGCGGCAGGAAGCCCATCTGCGGGATCAGCAGCAGCGACGCGTCCAGCTCCCGGGAGCCGTAGGACTGCGTGAAGGTGTTGCGTTCCTTGTCGTAGCCCTTCTCGCACACCTCCCGGTGGATGTCGTCGCGCAGCTCGCGCCACTCCTCCAGCGGGCCGTCCGCGTCGCCCGCCTCGATCAGCTTGATCGTGCGGTCGACGGCGACCCAGGCCATCACCTTCGAGTGCACGAACTGGCGGCGCGGGCCGCGCACCTCCCAGATGCCCTCGTCCGGCTCGTCCCAGTGGTCGGCCAGGTAGCGGATGAGCTTCAGCTGGAGCAGCGAGGCGTAGTCGTTGCGCGCCAGTCCGGTCATGTGGGCCAGGTGCAGGGCCTCGATGGTCTCGCCGTACACGTCGAGCTGGAGCTGGTGCGCGGCGCCGTTGCCGACCCGGACCGGGGCGGAGTTCTCGTAGCCGGGCAGCCAGTCCAGTTCGGCCTCGCCGAGCTCCCGCTCGCCCGCGATGCCGTACATGATCTGGAGGTTCTCCGGGTCGCCCGCGACCGCCCGCAGCAGCCACTCGCGCCAGGCGCGGGCCTCCTCGCGGTAGCCGGTGCGCAGCAGCGAGGACAGCGTGATGGCCGCGTCGCGCAGCCAGGTGTAGCGGTAGTCCCAGTTGCGGACGCCGCCGATGTCCTCGGGCAGGGAGGTGGTGGGGGCCGCGACGATCCCGCCGGTCGGGGCGTAGGTCAGCGCCTTCAGGGTGATCAGCGAGCGGATCACCGCCTCGCGGTACGGGCCGTGGTACGTACAGTGCTCGACCCACTCCCGCCAGAACCCCTCCGTCGCCTCCAGCGACTGCTCGGGCTCCGGCAGCGGCGGGGGCTTCAGGTGCGAGGCCTGCCAGGAGATGGTGAAGGCGACCCGGTCACCGGGGCCGACGGTGAAGTCGGAGTGGATGGTCGGCGACTTGCCGGAGGTCTCGCACTCGGTGTCGAACCAGACCGAGTCGGGGCCCGCGACGGCGACCGTGCGCCCCTCGTGCAGGTCCACCCACGGGACGACGCGGCCGTAGGAGAAGCGCATGTGCAGGGTGGAGCGCATCGGGACGCGGCCGGTGACGCCCTCCACGATGCGGATCACCTGCGGGGCGCCCTCGCGCGGCGGCATGAAGTCGGTGACCCGGACCGTGCCGCGCGGGGTGTCCCACTCGGAGTCCAGGATCAGCGAGTCGCCGCGGTAGGAGCGCCGGGTGGCGGTCGGCGGCTGGGCATCGGCCGCGTGGGCGGGGCCGATGCGCCAGTAGCCGTGCTCCTCGGTGCCCAGCAGGCCGGCGAAGATGGCGTGGGAGTCGAAGCGGGGCAGGCACAGCCAGTCGACCGTCCCGTCCCGGCAGACCAAAGCGGCGGTCTGCATGTCTCCGATGAGTGCGTAGTCTTCGATGCGCCCGGCCACGTGCAACTCCAGTCGAACGGCCACGTCACCCCGCGAGGGGGCGGTCGCTGGTGCGGTCAAGGGGTCGTTGTAATGCGTCGTTGAGCGGTGAGGCGGAGCAGCCGCTCCGCCTGGGGACAAAACGGCAATTCTTGCTCAACGAACTGACGAGCTCTCATTGTTCCGGTCGACACGGGCGGGGGTGGTGCCGTGTGACCCGGCCGGGCTCGGCAGCGAATGTCCGAGCAGGATACGACGCACGTAGATGATCTGTGTGCCGCTCCGGGCAACCCGCGTGGGCCGAACGGGTGAGCAACGGGTGAGGACCCGGTGACCGGGATACGTCTGTGTCGGACACCGGTCCTTTGCCCGGATCGGACTCGGGGCTGTTGTCCGGATCGGATGCCGGGCCGATGTGCGGATCGGACGCCGGATCGGACTCCAGGCCGGACTCCAGGCCGGACTCCAGGCCGGAATCCGGGCCGGAATTCGTGTCGGACCGTGCGCGCAGCGTGGCCGGAAGCCAGCGCCCCGAGGCGCTGATACCCTGGTAGCCCGTGGACCGGTGGGCACGAAACCCCCGAACCGCAGCGACGGCGCCACCGAAGCATTTCGGCCCGGCAGCTGTACCGCAGACCAGATCGCGACCACGGGAGCCCCCTCTTGGCCATGCCGCCCGCTGCTTTTCGAAACAGCACAGCCACGACGACCAAGCACATCTTCGTCACCGGGGGTGTCGCCTCCTCTCTCGGCAAGGGCCTCACCGCCTCCAGCCTCGGCATGTTGCTCAAGGCACGCGGCCTGCGCGTCGTGATGCAGAAGCTCGATCCGTACCTGAACGTCGACCCGGGCACCATGAACCCGTTCCAGCACGGTGAGGTCTTCGTCACCAACGACGGAGCCGAGACCGACCTGGACATCGGACACTACGAGCGTTTCCTCGACCGTGACCTGGACGGCTCCGCCAATGTCACTACAGGACAGGTGTACTCCACGGTCATCGCCAAGGAGCGGCGGGGCGAGTATCTGGGTGACACGGTCCAGGTGATCCCGCACATCACCAACGAGATCAAGCACCGCATCCGCCGCATGGCCGGCGACGAGGTCGACGTCGTCATCACCGAGGTCGGCGGCACCGTCGGCGACATCGAGTCGCTGCCGTTCCTGGAGACCGTCCGCCAGGTCCGGCACGAGGTCGGCCGCGACAACGTCTTCGTGGTCCACATCTCGCTCCTGCCGTACATCGGCCCCTCGGGCGAGCTGAAGACCAAGCCGACCCAGCACTCGGTCGCCGCCCTGCGCAACATCGGTATCCAGCCGGACGCGATCGTGCTGCGCTGCGACCGCGAGGTGCCCACCGCGATCAAGCGGAAGATCTCGCTGATGTGCGACGTCGACGAGGCCGCCGTCGTCGCCTGCCCCGACGCCCGCTCGATCTACGACATCCCGAAGACCGTGCACGGCGAGGGCCTGGACGCCTATGTCGTCCGCAAGCTGGACCTGCCGTTTCGCGACGTGGACTGGACGACGTGGGACGACCTGCTCGACCGCGTCCACAACCCCGACCACGAGATCACCCTCGCCCTGGTCGGCAAGTACATCGACCTGCCCGACGCCTACCTCTCGGTCACCGAGGCGCTGCGCGCGGGCGGCTTCGCCAACCGTGCCCGGGTGAAGATCAAGTGGGTCACCTCGGACGACTGCAAGACCCCGGCCGGCGCCAAGGCGCAGCTCGCCGACGTCGACGGCATCTGCATCCCCGGCGGCTTCGGCGACCGCGGTGTGCTCGGCAAGGTCGGCGCGATCAAGTACGCCCGCGAGCACAAGATCCCGCTGCTCGGCCTCTGCCTGGGCCTGCAGTGCATCGTGATCGAGGCCGCGCGCAACCTGGCCGACATCTCCGACGCCAACTCCACCGAGTTCGACCCGGCGACCGGGCACCCGGTCATCTCCACGATGGCCGAGCAGCTCGACATCGTGGCCGGCGAGGGCGACATGGGCGGCACCATGCGGCTCGGCATGTACCCGGCCAAGCTGGCCGAGGGCTCGATCGTGCGCGAGGTCTACGACGGCAAGGAGTACGTCGAGGAGCGGCACCGGCACCGCTACGAGGTGAACAACGCCTACCGGGCCGAGCTGGAGAAGAAGGCGGGCATCCTGTTCTCCGGCACGTCGCCGGACGGCAAGCTCGTCGAGTACGTGGAGTACCCGCGTGACGTCCACCCGTACCTGGTGGCCACGCAGGCCCACCCGGAGCTGCGCTCGCGTCCGACCCGCCCGCACCCGCTGTTCGCGGGGCTGGTGAAGGCGGCCGTCGAGCGGAAGACCTCGAAGTAACACACCAGTTGTACGGTGGCCGGGGTGCATACCTTCAATGGTGTGCACCCCGGTTTTTGTTTCCGCACGTTTCTGCACGTGGCACGTGGAAGGACAGGGCATGACGATCAAGGACACGCCGGAGGAGTGGGAGATCCGGGCGACCGCGACCCCCTTCGTGGGCAACAAGACCTCCGTCCGCACGGACGACGTGGTCATGCCCGACGGGTCCGTGGTCCACCGCGACTACCAGGTCCACCCGGGGTCCGTGGCCGTGCTCGCCCTCGACGAGGAGGACCGGGTCCTGCTCATCCGCCAGTACCGCCACCCCGTGCGGCAGAAGCTGTGGGAGATCCCGGCCGGGCTGCTCGACGTGCCCGGGGAGAACCCGCTGCACGCGGCGCAGCGCGAGCTGTACGAGGAGGCGCACGTCAAGGCCGAGGACTGGCGGGTGCTGACGGACGTCTACACCACGCCCGGCGGCTGCGACGAGGCCGTGCGGATCTTTCTCGCGCGGGATCTGTCCGAGGCCGAGGGCGAGCGCTTCGAGGTCGAGCACGAGGAGATCGACCTCGAGTACGCGCGGGTACCGGTGGACGAGCTGGCCCGGGGGGTCCTTGCGGGCGAGCTGCACAACAACTGCCTGGTCGTGGGGGTGCTGTCGCTGATCGCGGCGCGGGCGGGGGACGGGCTGGACGCGCTGCGTCCGGCGGAGGCGGAGTGGCCGGCGCGCCCCTTCGCGTGACGCCCTGCGGGCGGCTCGCCGTTTTTGGCTGCGGGTGAGTGGGGGCTGGTCGCGCAGTTCCCCGCGCCCCTTCAAGGACGGGGGTCCAGAGGTCGTGTGTTCGGGTGCGGGCCGGTGGGGGTTGATCGCGCAGTTCCCCGCGCCCCTTTGGGGGCGCGGGGAACTGCGCGACAAGCCACGATGGCGCCGCACGGGTCCTACGACGTCTCGCGGGGGCGTGCCGGACGGCGATCGGCGGGGCGGGTCTACGACCGCACGTGCGCGGCCGCTGCCGATGTGGGCGGTGGGGGCCGCTCCGGGCGTCCGGACCGTACCGGCGTGCGGTCGGAGCGAAAGGCCCCCTCGTCCCACCACTGATGTGACGATCTGCTGATCCGATCGGGGGACCGTCCGCCCCGCCCGTCCAGGAAGGCCACGGACCGTCAACTAGGCTCGGGAAACGCCCGAACCGGAGTCCCCGGCGGGCTTGCGCGTGCGGTGGGACGGGAGTGTGGCCCGTGGCGGATCAGGCGGTGGACACGGACGGCGCGCGGCTGCCGGAGCCCGCTCCCGTGGAGGACGTGGAGGACGTGGAGGACCGGTTCCTCGGCCGCACACGGGAGCTCAAGGAGCTTGCCGCGGACATCGAGCGCACCGGTCTCGACACCATCTCCGGGCGCAAGGCCCCCCGCGCGCGGGTCCTGCTGATCGCGGGCCGCCCCGGCTCCGGCCGCAGCGCCCTCGCCGCGGAACTGGTGCGCCAGGTCGCCGACCGCTACCCGGACGGCGTGCTGCGCGCCCGGCTGAGCGAGCCCGACGGCACGCCCGTGCCGAGCGGCCGGGCCGCCCGCGAGCTGCTCACCGCGCTCGGTGCGAGCAGTCCGCCCGGCGCCTCGGACGACGACCTCACCGCCGATCTGCGGGCCGCCCTCGCCGATCGCAAGGCCCTGCTCCTGCTCGACGACGCGACGGGCGCCGAACAGGTCGACGCCCTGCTCCCGGACAACTCCGCCTGCCTGGTCGTGGCCGTCGCCCGGGGCCCGCTGACCGGCGTCGCGGACGTCCGCCCCTGCACTCTGGGCGGCCTCGACACCAAGTCGGCGGTGGAGCTGCTGTCCCGCCGGATCGGGTCGGTCCGGGTCACCGTCGACCCGCGCGCCGCGGAGACTCTGGTGGAGGCGTGCCAGGCGCAGCCCGCCGCGCTGATGCTGGCGAGCGGCTGGCTGGCGGCCCGCCCCAAGGTGGCCGTCGCCGACCTCGCCAAGCGGCTGCACGCCGACCCCGACGACGCCGGGGTGGGAGAGGCCGCGCCCGGCCCGCTGGCCCGGATGTTCCGGCTGGTCCACGACACCCTGCCGAGCCCCGCCGCGCGCATGATGCGGCTGCTCGCCCTCGCCCCGGCCGGCCTGGTCGACCCGCACACCGCCTCCGCCCTGGCCGGCTGCTCGGTGGAGGCCGCCCACGGCACGCTGGACGAGTTCGCCGCGCTCGGTCTGCTGCACGCCGCCGACTCGCAGCAGCCCCAGTACGAGGTGCCCGGCTGCCTCCAGCCCCTGCTCGCCGCCCAGGCCGCCGCCAAGGACCGCCCCGGCGAGCTCCAGCTGGCCCGTGCCCGGATGCTGGAGCGGACCGTGCGGCTGCTCCAGTCCTGCCGCACGATCACCGAGACGGACAGCCCCCAGTCCCGCGAGAAGCAGCTCGGGCTGCCGCGCTCGCTGCGCTTCCCGAACCCCCGGGCCGCGGCCGACTGGCTGGTGCTGCGCCGGCCCGCCCTGCTGGCCTCGGCCCGGCTCGCGGTCGCCGACGGGGAGCTGGACACCCTGGCCCGCCGCCTGATGTCCCAGCTGGTGCGGGCCCTGGTCGCGCACCAGGGCACCCGGGCCGCGGCACCCGACCTGTACGGCATCCACCGCCTTGTCCTGGACGTCGCCGAGCGCCGCGAGCTGCCCCGTGAGCAGGCCGCGGCGCTGCTGAACCTCGCCGACCTGGATGCCCGCACCGGCCGGACGACGGAGGCGCTGGTGCGATATCGCGCAGCTTTGGACGTCGGACGCAGAGCAGATGACCCGTATGCGACCGCTCGCGCAATGGAATCCGTAGGTGGTGCGCATCTGGAGCTGGGGGACTACGACCGGGCGGCCGACTGGTTCGGCCGCGCCCTCGCCCAGCGGCTCGCCCGCGACGAGCGCGCGGAGGCCGCGCGGCTCTACGGGCGGATCGCCGCCGCCCACACCTACGCGGCCCGTTACGGCGAGGCGCAGCGCGGCTGGCGCGCGGCCGTCGCGGGCCACCGCAGGAACGGTGATCTGGCCGCCCACGCACGGGCGTTGAGCGAGCTGGCCCGGGTCCAGGAGTACGCCGGGCGGCCCGAGGAGTCGCTGCTCACCTGCCAGGAGGCCATGGAGTGGGCGCGCCGGGCCGACGACGGCCGGCTGCTGGCCGCACTCCAGCTCCGGCTCGCCGACACCCTGGAGCGTCTGGGCGACCCCACCGCGGCCCGACTGCACCGCGCCGCGGCGGAGCGCATGCTGGACGAAGAGGCCCGTGACGACGATCCCGAGCCGGAACACGGTGCTAACGCCTGCGAAATCCGCAGTGCACTCGCTGAAGATTGAAGCAATGAAAGGCTAGACAGCGGGAACACCTTCATTAGACTGGCTACGCCGCACGTTCTCCTGCGGTGCATCCCGTTGTGCCCCAGTGCATCCGGGTACACGGGGCTATGCCCACACCCTCTGATTCAAGGACCGTGATCGACGTGAAGGTCGGCATCCCCCGCGAGGTCAAGAACAACGAGTTCCGGGTGGCCATCACCCCCGCCGGTGTGCACGAGCTGGTGCGCAACGGGCACCAGGTCGTCGTCGAGCGCAACGCCGGCGTCGGTTCCTCGATCACGGACGACGAGTACGTCGCCGCCGGCGCCGAGATCCTGGAGACCGCGGACGAGGTCTGGGCCACCGCCGACCTGCTGCTGAAGGTCAAGGAGCCCATCGCCGAGGAGTACCACCGCCTCCGCAAGGACCAGACGCTCTTCACCTACCTGCACCTCGCCGCCTCCAAGGAGTGCACCGACGCGCTCATCGAGTCCGGCACCACGGCGATCGCGTACGAGACCGTCGAGCTCCCGAACCGCGCGCTGCCGCTGCTCGCCCCGATGTCCGAGGTCGCGGGCCGCCTCGCCCCGCAGGTCGGCGCCTACCACCTGATGCGCGCCAACGGCGGCCGCGGCGTGCTGCCCGGCGGCGTCCCCGGCGTGCTCCCGGCCAAGGCCGTCGTCATCGGTGGCGGCGTCTCCGGCTGGAACGCCGCGCAGATCGCCATCGGCATGGGCTTCGACGTGACGCTGCTCGACCGCGACATCAACAAGCTGCGCGAGGCCGACAAGATCTTCGGCACGAAGATCAAGGCTGTCATGTCCAACTCCTTCGAGCTGGAGAAGGCCTGCCTGGAGGCCGACCTCGTGATCGGCGCCGTGCTGATCCCCGGCGCCAAGGCCCCGAAGCTGGTCACCAACGAGCTCGTCTCGCGGATGAAGCCCGGAAGTGTCCTTGTCGACATCGCGATCGACCAGGGCGGCTGCTTCGAGGACTCCCGTCCGACCACGCACGCCGAGCCGACCTTCCCGGTCCACAACTCGGTCTTCTACTGCGTCGCCAACATGCCCGGCGCGGTGCCCAACACCTCGACCTACGCGCTGACGAACGCCACGCTGCCGTACATCGTCTCGCTGGCCAACAACGGCTGGGTGGAGGCGCTGCGCCGTGACGCCGCGCTGGCCAAGGGCCTCAACACCCATGACGGCAAGGTCGTTTACAAGGAGGTCGCCGAGGCCCACGGCCTGGAGCACCTCGAGCTGGAGACCCTGCTCGACTGATCGCCAGCCCCAGCGGAACGGCTAAGTCACCTTTTCGTAAAGGCGATACGTCAACTTGACGCGTCAACCGCGCACGCCCGGCCGGACCTTGCCGACAAGGTCCGGCCAGATGTGTGTATGGTCACTTTGCGGCACTCGGTCAACTCGCCTCGAACGCAACTCTTCGACCGATTCGCGCACCGGTGAAACCTGCCGTGCGACGGTCGTACGCCCTTGACAGCAGGATGTTTCATTGCCGACACATCGGGCCGGGTCCGGCGGATTGTGTTGCTGCGGACGCCCGACACGCCAT
Source organism: Streptomyces mangrovisoli (assembly GCF_000974985.2). Classification (GTDB taxonomy): domain Bacteria; phylum Actinomycetota; class Actinomycetes; order Streptomycetales; family Streptomycetaceae; genus Streptomyces; species Streptomyces mangrovisoli. The sequence continues at coordinate 25,549 of NZ_LAVA02000078.1, forward strand.
AGAGTCGCCAACCGTCGGCATGGTGCCACGCTGACCTGTCTAGAAGTTTCCTGGTCACCAAGGAGGTAAGACGACTTGTGAATGAGTCGACATTTTCTCCCGGGGGTGGTCAACCAGGAATGCCGGTTCGGGGCCAGGACCCCGCGGGGTTCGAGGCTGTCGGCTCCGTCGCTGTGCGTACCTTCGCAGCCCAGAAGAGTCACCGGATCTCACGGGTGACTCAGCCAGCACCTCAGAGCATGGATGGCCATCACGTGAACGCCATGGCCGGCGACGGAAGTGGCGCGCCCCACAACCACTTCGCCGACTACGACGAACTGCCCGACGGGCACTTCTACGACCCCGACGCCGAGTACGAGCCCGACCCGGAGTACGCGGCCACGCTCGCGCCCGACGCGGCCCGGCAGCGCCGTGAGCGCATCGGCCCGACCGGCCGCCCGCTGCCGTACTTCCCGATCCCGGGTCCGCTGACCGACCACGGCCCCGCGACGATCATCGCGATGTGCAACCAGAAGGGCGGCGTCGGCAAGACGACGTCGACCATCAACCTGGGTGCCGCGCTCGCGGAGTACGGACGCCGTGTGCTGCTCGTGGACTTCGACCCGCAGGGCGCGCTGTCGGTGGGCCTCGGTGTCAATCCGATGGAGCTCGACCTCACCGTCTACAACCTGCTCATGGAGCGGGGCATGGCGGCGGACGACGTCCTCCTCAAGACGGCGGTCCCCAACATGGACCTGCTGCCCAGCAACATCGACCTGTCGGCCGCCGAGGTGCAGCTGGTCTCCGAGGTCGCGCGCGAGTCCACGCTCCAGCGCGCCCTCAAGCCCCTGCTGCCCGACTACGACTACATCGTGATCGACTGTCAGCCGTCCCTCGGCCTGCTGACGGTCAACGCCCTGACGGCGGCTCACAAGGTGATCGTGCCGCTCGAGTGCGAGTTCTTCGCGCTGCGCGGTGTCGCGCTGCTCACCGAGACGATCGAGAAGGTCCAGGAGCGGCTCAACCCGGAGCTGGAGCTCGACGGGATCCTGGCCACGATGTACGACTCGCGCACGGTGCACAGCCGCGAGGTGCTGGCCCGCGTGGTCGAGGCGTTCGACGATCACGTCTACCACACCGTCATCGGCCGCACGGTCCGCTTCCCGGAGACCACGGTCGCCGGTGAGCCGATCACCACGTACGCGTCCAACTCCGTCGGCGCCGCCGCCTATCGCCAGCTCGCCAGGGAGGTGCTCGCCCGGTGTCACGCCGAGTGAGTCTGCCGGGGGCCGACGAACTGTTCCGTACGACAGGGGGAATGGCACTCCAGCCGTCCACTCCGCGGCGCCCGGCCAACGGCGAGGCCCGGGTGCCGGCCCCCGCGGGGGAGAGCGACGGCGCCGCCGCGGAGGACGTGCCGCAGTCGGTGCCGGTGCAGGGCGGTGACGGCGACGGCGCGGAGCACGTGGCGGTGGAGGCGGAGCCGATCGACGCGGGCGAGTCCCGCAGCCGCTCCGCCGCCGCCCATGCCGGTTCGCCGGCCCCGCCCGGCCAGGCGGACCGCGGGGCGCGGCGACAGAGCCCGCAGGAAGGTTCTGGCGCGGGCCAGCCGCGCAAGCAGCGCGGCGGCAACCGGGCCGCCAACCGCCGCCCCAGCGGCCGGGAACGCCACGACGAGAAGATCACGGTGTATGTCTCCGCCGAGGAGCTGATGGACCTGGAGCACGCCCGTCTCGTGCTCCGCGGGGAGCACGGCCTGGCGGTGGACCGCGGCCGGATCGTCCGCGAGGCGGTCGCCGTCGTCCTGGCCGACCTGGAGTCCCGCGGAGACGCAAGCATTCTGGTACGGCGCCTGCGCGGCCGGTAGGAGTAGCCTGCGGGGGCCATGACCTCGAACGACGCTCCCACGCCCGGCACCCCTGCCGGCCGTCGGCGTGCGCTCGGCCGAGGCCCGGGAGCGGGCGCCCCGCGGACGCGGCCGGAGGTCTCCGATCTCCTGGCGGCCCCGGAGATCCTCGACCCCGCACGGCCGGCCGAGCCCGCCCGACCCGCGGACACCGTACGGCCCGAGACCGTACCGCCGGAGCCGGAGCCGGAGCCGGAGCCGGAGCCGGAGCCGGAGCGCGAGCCCGATCCGGAGCCCGAGCCACAACTGCCCGAGACGGGACCGGCGCGCGAGCCCGAACACCAGGCCCCGGAACCCCCCGTCCCCGAATCCGCCCCCGCGCCCGCCCCCGCGTCCGAAGCGGAGGCCGAGGCCGGTGACGGCGTCTTCAAGGTGCGGCTCGCCAACTTCGAGGGCCCCTTCGACCTCCTGCTCCAGCTGATCTCCAAGCACAAGCTGGACGTCACCGAGGTAGCCCTGTCCAAGGTCACCGACGAGTTCATGGCGCACATCCGCGCGATGGGACCGGACTGGGACCTGGACCAGACGACCGAGTTCCTCGTCGTCGCCGCCACCCTGCTCGACCTCAAGGCGGCCCGGCTGCTGCCCGCCGCCGAAGTGGAGGACGAGGCCGACCTCGCGCTCCTGGAGGCCCGCGACCTGCTCTTCGCGCGCCTGCTCCAGTACCGCGCCTACAAGCAGATCGCGGACATCTTCAACCGGCGCCTCGACGAGGAGGCCCGCCGCTACCCCCGCACCGTCGGCCTCGAACCGCACCACGCCGAGCTGCTGCCCGAGGTGGTCATCAGCATCGGGCCGGAAGGTTTCGCCCGGCTCGCCGTGAAGGCGATGCAGCCGAGGCCCAAGCCGCAGGTCTACATCGACCACATCCACGCGCCCCTGGTCAGCGTGCGCGAGCAGGCCGGGATCGTGGTGGCCCGGTTGCGCGAGCTCGGCGAGGCCAGCTTCCAGGCGCTGGTCGAGGACACCGACGACACCCTCACCGTCGTCGCCCGGTTCCTCGCCCTGCTGGAGCTGTACCGGGAGAAGGCCGTCGCGCTCGACCAGGAGACCGCGCTCGGCGACCTGATCGTGCGCTGGACCGGCGGGGAGGCGGACGGGGTACCCATGGTGACCGACGAGTTCGACCGGCCGCCCGAGGGACCGAAGGACGAGGCGAAGGAGAAGAAGGCGTGAGCGAGGAGACCTCCGCACCCCCGGCCGCCGTCGCCGCGCTCGACCTGAAACCCGCCCTGGAGGCGGTGCTGATGGTCGTCGACGAGCCCGCGACGGAGGAACACCTCGCCAAGATCCTCCAGCGGCCCCGGCGTCAGGTCGCGGACGCGCTGCGCGAGCTGGCCGACGAGTACACCGTGCAGGGCCGCGGCTTCGAGCTGCGCCTGATCGCCGGCGGCTGGCGGTTCTACAGCCGGCCCGAGTACGCCGCGGCCGTGGAGGGCTTCGTCCTGGACGGCCAGCAGGCCCGGCTCACCCAGGCGGCCCTGGAGACGCTCGCCGTGGTCGCGTACCGGCAGCCGGTGAGCCGGAGCCGCGTCTCCGCCGTACGAGGAGTCAACTGCGACGGCGTGATGCGCACCCTCCTCCAGCGCGGTCTGGTCCAGGAGGCGGGCACGGAACCCGAAACAGGTGCGATCCTGTACACGACGACGAACTACTTCCTGGAGCGGATGGGCCTGCGCGGCCTGGACGAGCTCCCGGAGCTCGCGCCCTTCCTCCCGGAGGCGGAGGCGATCGAGGCCGAGACGCAGGAGGGCGTGCCGTCGTTCGATCCGGACGCTCCGGATTCCGAGGACGCAGACGACAAGACGGAACTTTGATGCGAAGCAGCAGCGGCAGGAACAGCAGCGGAAACAACGGCGGGAGCCGTGGTGGCAACAGCGGCGGCCGCGGCGGGAGCAGCGGTGGCCGCGGTAACTACCGCGGCGCCGGCAATTCTCGTGACGACAACCAGGGCGGCCGGCCGAAGAAGCCGCGCCCGGAGGAGCGGCGCTACGACGTAGGCCCGGGCGCCACCCAGTCCGGCCCGAAGTCGGGGCGCGGCGCCTCGGCCCGCGGCGGCGCCAAGGGCGGGCCCCGGCAGGGCCAGGCCACCGGGCGCGGCCGTACGGCGCCCGGCACCTCGCGCGAGTACGAGGCACGGGCCGAGGAGCGCAACCGCGAGCGGTACGCGGGCAAGAAGGACGTGAAGCTGCCCAAGACCTTCCCGGGCGCCGAGCAGGAGGGCGAGCGGCTCCAGAAGATCCTCGCGCGCGCGGGCTACGGCTCCCGGCGGGCCTGCGAGGAGCTGATCGAGCAGGCGCGGGTCGAGGTCAACGGCGAGATCGTCCTGGAGCAGGGCAAGCGGGTCGACCCGGAGAAGGACGAGGTCAAGGTCGACGGGCTGACCGTCGCCACGCAGTCGTACCAGTTCTTCTCGCTGAACAAGCCGGCCGGCGTCGTCTCGACGATGGAGGACCCCGACGGGCGCCAGTGCCTCGGGGACTACGTCACCAACCGTGAGACCCGCCTCTTCCACGTGGGACGGCTCGACACCGAGACCGAGGGCGTCATCCTGCTCACCAACCACGGCGAGCTGGCGCACCGGCTGACCCATCCCAAGTACGGCGTGAAGAAGACCTACCTCGCCGCCATCGTGGGCCCGATCCCGCGCGACCTGGGCAAGAAGCTCAAGGACGGCATCCAGCTGGAGGACGGCTACGCGCGCGCCGACCACTTCCGCGTCGTCGAGCAGACCGGCAAGAACTACCTGGTCGAGGTGACCCTGCACGAGGGCCGCAAGCACATCGTCCGCCGGATGCTCGCGGAGGCGGGCTTCCCGGTCGAGAAGCTCGTGCGCACGTCCTTCGGCCCGATCACCCTCGGCGACCAGAAGTCGGGCTGGCTGCGCCGGCTGTCCAACACCGAGGTCGGGATGCTGATGCAGGAGGTCGACCTCTAGCCGACCGTCCCGTAGACGCTTCGGCCGGTCCTCGGACCGGCCGATTCGTTTGCGCCCTCCCGGCGGTCTGCATCACCGACGGAGGGAGCGCGCCATGACCGAGACCGTGACGGACCGCGCGGAGTTCGTACGGCTGACCGGCCCCTACCGGCGGGAACTGCTCGCCCACTGCTACCGGATGCTGGGCTCGGCCGACGAGGCCGAGGACCTGGTGCAGGAGACCTATCTGCGGGCCTGGCGGTCCTACGACGGCTTCGAGGGCCGGGCGTCCCTGCGGACGTGGCTGCACCGGATCGCCACCAACACGTGTCTGACGGCGCTGGAGGGCCGGGAACGGCGCCCCCTGCCCACGGGGCTCGGGGGGCCGTCCCAGGTGCCCGAGGAGCCGCTCAGTGGCCGTCCCGAGGGCGTGGAGTGGCTCCAGCCGCTGCCGGACGCGCTGCTCGACCCGCAGACCGTCGTGGCGGCCCGCGGCAGCCTGCGGCTGGCGCTCGTCGCGGCGCTCCAGCAGCTGCCCGCGCGGCAGCGGGCCGTGCTGATCCTGCGGGACGTGCTGGCCTGGCGGGCGGCCGAGGTCGCGGCGCTGCTCGGCACCTCCACCGCGGCCGTCAAGAGCAGCCTCCAGCGCGCACGGGCCCGCCTCGACGAGGTCGCGCCCGCGGAGGACCGGGTCACCGAGCCGGACGGGGCGGCCGACCGTGACCTCCTCGACCGGTACATGGCCGCGTTCGAGCACGCCGACATGGACGCGTTGATCGCGCTGCTGCGGGACGGCGTCGAGCTGGAGATGCCGCCGAACGCCGAGTGGTTCCGCGGCCGCGCGGACGTCGTGGGGTTCCTGGCCACCCGCAGGCACGGGCTCGGCGCGCCGCGGCTGCTGCCCACGGGCGCCAACGGGCAGCCCGCCGCCGCGATGTACGTGCGCGGCGCGGACGGCGTGCCGCGCCCGCACTCGGTGCACGTGCTCACCTTCGCGGAGGGCGCGGTGGCCCGGATCACCGTCTTCCTGGCCCCGGGTCCGTTCGCCCGCTTCGGCCTGCCGGAGGCGCTGCTCGCGGATTCCCCTGCGGGGCGGCCCGACCCGCTGCCGGGGGCGTCGTCGTGAGCCCGGGCGACCTGCTGGAGCGCTCGCTCGTCTACGCGATGGGGAGCGTCGCGTGCGCCGGGGCCGGCGGCCTGCGCCGAGCCACCCCCTGCGCGGGGTGGGACCTCGGGCAGCTCCTGGACCATCTCGCCGACTCCCTGGACGCCCTGCACGAGGGGCTGGCCGGAGGCCGTGTCGCCCGCACGCCCGTCCGCGCGGCCGGCGACCCGGCCTGCGCGGTCCGCAGCCGCGCGTGCGCGGTACTCGGCGCGTGGGCCGCCCGAGCGCAGGAACGCCCGGGCGGGCCGGGCGGGGAGGGCTGCGGGGCGGGCCCGTGGGGGGCTTGCGGTGCCGGCGGCCGCGGGGCGGATACGAACGGCGGGGACGGTCGCCGGGCGGGGCCGTGCGGGGCGGAGGGCCGCCGGGCGGGGCCGGCGCGGGCGGATGCCTGTGCGGGGGGCCCGGGCGGCGGGCCGGACCGGCCCGCGTCGGGCATGAACGCGTCGCGCCGAGGCGGCCTGCGCCCGTGCGGGGCGTGCCCGTGCGACGCGGGCGGCCGCGTGTCAGATTCGCTCGGGTCGGGCCGGTTCGGAGCGGGGCCGTGTGAAGGAGGCCGGTGCGGAGCCGGCCCGGGTGAAGCGGGTCTGTGTGATGCCGGCGCGTGGGGAGCGGGTCCGGGCGGCGGCGGTCCTCTTGCCAGGTGCGACGTCGTGTTCGTGGGCGGGCTGCCGCTGGACGTGCGGGTGGTGGTGGCCGTCGGGGCCGTCGAGGTCGCCGTGCACGGGTGGGACGTCGCCCAGGCCGCCGGGTGGCGGCGCCCGCTGCCCGGGGCCCTCGCGGCCGGGCTGCTGCCGGTGGCGCGCCGCCTGGTCGCCGCCGAGGACCGCGGTGTGCGCTTCGCGGCCGCGGTCCCCGTGCCGCCGCAAGCCCCGCCCGGCGTGCGTCTGCTGGGCTTCCTGGGGCGCCGCGATTCCTTCGCGGGCCGAGCCCGGTCTGCCTTGCGTGAGTGACCTTCCGGACCTTCCGGACCTCACGAAAGGCATCGACATGACCGACACCTTGCGTGTCCCGGCGCGCAGCGCGGCGGACGGACCGGACCCGGCCCGCCGGGGCTGGACCGTCGTCCTCGCCGGACTCGGCGCCCTGCTGTGCTCCCTGGACGTGGTGGTCGTCGCCACCGCGCTGCCCGCCCTGCGGGCCGACTTCGGGGCGGGCCTGTCCGACCTGGAATGGACGATCAGCGCCTACAACCTGGTCTTCGCCTGTCTCACCCTGACCGGCGCCGCGCTCGGCGACCGCTTCGGCAGGCGCCGGATGTACGTCGTCGGCCTCGCCGTGTTCACCGCGGCCTCCGCGGCGGCCGCCCTGTCCGGCGGTCCCGGCCCGCTGATCGCCGCCCGCATGGCGCAGGGCGCGGGGGCGGCCGTTCTGCTGCCGCTGACCCTGACCCTGATCAGCGAGGCCTTCCCGGCCGAGAAGCGGGGTGTCGCCATCGGTGTGTGGGGCGGGGTGACCGGGCTCGGCGTGGCCGCCGGGCCGGTGCTCGGCGGAGCCGTCACCGAGGGGCTTTCCTGGCAGTGGATCTTCTGGCTGAACGTGCCCGTCGGACTGGTGATGATCCCGCTGTCCGCCACCCGGCTGCGGGAGAGCCGCGGCCCCCGGCCCCAGCTCGACATCGTGGGGCTGGTGCTCGCGGCGGTGGGCCTGACCGGCCTCGCCTGGGCGCCGGTGCGGGCGCCGCAGGCGGGCTGGGGGAGCGCGGAGGTGATCTGCGCGTTCGTCGTCGGCGTCGTGTTCCTGGCGGCGTTCGTCGCCTGGGAGCGCCGGGCCCGCTACCCGATGCTCCCGCTCGGCCACTTCAGGCGCCGCGGCTTCACCACCGCCAACGCGGTGTCCTTCCTGCTCTACGGCTCGCTCCTGGGCGCCCTGTTCATGATCACGCAGCTGTTCCAGACCGGGCTCGGCTACTCCCCGCTGGAGGCCGGCGGACGGATCCTCGTGTGGAACGCGATGCCGCTGGTGGTGGCGCCGGTCGCCGGCGCGCTCGCGGACCGGTTCGGCAACCGGCCGTTCATGCTGGGCGGCCTGCTGCTCCAGGCGACCGGCCTGGGCCTGCTCGCCTGGCGGGTCGAACCGGGCGTCGGCTACGGGGAGTTGGTCGTCCCGCTGATCGTCGCCGGAATCGGCATCTCGCTGGTCTTCCCGAGCGTGGCCAACGCGGTGACCCAGTCCGTGCCGCGCGGCGAGGAGGGGGTCGCGGCCGGGGTGAGCAACGCGCTGCGCGAACTCGGCGGGGTCTTCGGCGTCGCCGTCGCCGCGATCGTGTTCACGACCGCGGGCGGCTACGGCTCCCCGACCGCGTTCGTCGACGGCTGCGGGCCCGCGCTGTGGGTCTCCGCGGGCGTGGCGGCGGTCGGCGCGGCCGTGGCGGCCTGTGCGCCGGGCCGCACCGGCGGCTGAGCGGCCGCACGGGTGTTGCGCACCCGCTCCCCCCTCTTTATAGTCGTAGCGACTATTAATTCTCCGGCAGGCTCCGACAGGCTCCGGCAGGCCGGAAGAGGGGGTGAGCGGGTGACCGCGCGCGCAACGGGCGGCTCGGCCCCCGAGGGCTACGACAAGCACGCCTTCGAGCCGTTCGCCGTCACCGTCGATCTCGCCGTGCTCACGATCCGCGCGGGCGCGCTCGACGTGCTGCTCGTCGAGCGCGGGCAGGAGCCGTACGCCGGACGCTGGGCGCTGCCCGGCGGGTTCGTGCTGCCCGACGAGTCCGCCGAGACGGCGGCCCGCCGCGAACTCGCCGAGGAGACCGGCCTCGCGGACGTCTCCGGGCTGCACCTGGAGCAGCTGCGCACCTACAGCGAACCCGGCCGCGACCCCCGGATGCGGGTGGTGTCGGTCGCCTTCACCGCGCTGCTGCCCGACGCGCCCGAACCCCGCGGCGGCGGCGACGCGGCCGAGGCCCGCTGGCGGCCCTACGACACCGCCGGCCCGCTCGCCTTCGACCACGACCGCATCCTCGCCGACGCCCACGAACGGGTCGGCGCCCAGCTGGAGTACAGCTGCCTCGCCACCGCGTTCTGCCCGCCCGAGTTCACCCTCGGCGAGCTCCAGCAGGTCTACGAGACCGTCTGGGGCGGCACGCTCGACCGCCCCAACTTCCGCCGCAAGGTGCTCGCCACCCCCGGCTTCGTCGAACCGGTGCCCGGCGCCGCCCGCCTCACCGGAGGCCGCGGCAAACCCGCCGCGCTCTACCGCGCGGGCACCGCCGCCGCGCTCCACCCGCCCCTGCTCCGGCCACCACGGGAAGGAAGCCCCGCATGACCACGACCACGCCCAGGAAGCGCGCCGCGACCGGCGCGCTCATCGGCCTCGCCCTCGGGGACGCGCTCGGCTTCCCCACCGAGTTCAACGACGTGCCGGGCATCCTCGCCAAGTGCGGTCCCTGGCGGGAGATGGAGCTGCCGAAGCCCGCGATCGTCACCGACGACACCCAGATGACCCTCGCGCTCGGCCGCGGGCTGCGCACCGCCATGGACCGCGGCGTCCTCGCCCCCAAACGGCTGGAGCGGCCGGTGCGCGAGGAGTTCGTGGACTGGTTCCAGTCACCCGACAACAACCGCGCCCCGGGCCGCACCTGCCTGGTCGCCTGCAACCTCCTGAAGGAGGACGGCCGGCTGTGGCAGGACGCCGGCCAGATCGGCTCCAAGGGCTGCGGCGCCAACATGCGCGTCGCCCCCGTCGGGCTCGCCGGCGGGCTCAGCGACGAACAGCGCGCGGGCGCCGCCCAGTTGCAGGCCGCGCTCACCCATGGCCACCCCACCGCGCTCGCCGCCTCCGACCTCACCGCCCGCGCCGTACGGCTGCTCGCGCGGGGCGCCGAACCCACCGGCCTGGTAGGCCAGTTGAGGTCGTACGCCCTCGACAACCGGACCCGCTACCACCACCTGTGGCTCGGCGATCTGTGGACCCGCGCCCAGGACCCGAGCCCCGAGCACTTCATCGCGCGCGGCTGGGACGACTGCCTGGCCGTGCTGGACCGGCTGCGCGACGCCCTGCGCAGCCCCTCGCCCGAGACCGACCCGTGCCTGGCCACCGGCCCAGGCTGGGTCGCCGAGGAGGCCCTGGCGACCGGGCTGCTGTGCTTCCTGCTGTTCCTCGACGAACCGCTGACCGCGCTGCGCCGGGCCGCCTGCACCTCGGGCGACTCCGACTCGATCGCCTGCCTCACGGGCGCCTTCGCGGGCGCCCACCACGGCGACGGCGTCTGGCCCGCGCGCTGGGCGGACCGGATCGAGTACCGCAGCGACCTGCTGTCGCTGGGGGCGCTCTGGGACGCGTGAGCCGGGGCGCGGTCCGGCCGGGGGTTGCCGCGCGCGGCCCGACCGTGCGATCCCGTGGACCCCGGTCAGGCCAGTGTGATGGTGTCCCCGGACACCGTGATCCGTCGCGGCGGCAGCGGCTTCGGTGCCGGTCCCGCGGCCACCGAGGCGTCGGCGATGCGGAACCTGCTGCCGTGGCAGGGGCACTGGATCAGACCGTCCTCGACCGCGTTCACCGTGCAGCCCTGATGCGTGCACACCGCCGAGAACGCCTTGAACTCGCCCTTCTTCGGCTGGGTGACCACGACCTTCTCGGCCGTGAAGACCTTGCCCCCGCCGACCGGCACCTCCGAGGCGTGCCCCAGCTCCTGGCCGCTGGTGGCGGCGGCGGACGAGGACGACGAGCCGTTCCCGTCGCCGTAGCTGCTGCATCCGGCACAGCCCACGGCGAGCGCCGCCGCGCCCGCGCCGAGGACCGTGCGCCGGGTCGGCGGATGGGTCATGTCGTCACTCCGAACGTGCGGAAGAACCAGAACGCCGACGTCAGCCAGATCAGCGTGAGGGCGGTGAACACCAGACCCCCGACGAGAGGCAGCAGCCAGCCGGGGAGCCGCTCCGAGCGCAGCAGCAGCATCTTGGCACTGAACGCACCGAAAAAGAAGCAACCCAGGACAGAGTGGAACAAGACGCGCGTTTCATAGGTCTGGTAGCCCAGCGCGTACAGGCAGTGCACGGCCACCGGGACGGCGACCAGGAACGCGATCCGGCCCGACCAGCGGTGCAGGGCAGGCGCCCAGCGGGGTCCGGGCAGCCGGCCGTAGACCATGAACGCGGAGACGAGCTGGACCAGGGCGAAGAGGAACGCGGTCGTCGCCAGCCACGACTTCACCGCGCCCGTGCTGCTGAACCCGGCGAGGTCGAACGCCGTGCCGGCCGGGTGGTGGGTCCGGCCGTAGACGCCGAGGCCGACCGCCACCGCCGCGGCCACCAGCGCGGGGACGAGGTAGCGCGCCGGGCCGGGCGGGGCGGGGGAGCGCGGCGGGGGCGCGGGGAAGTTCTGGGTGGCGGCGTTCGGGTCGACGGTCATGGTCGGCTCCCTGGAGTGCCGTACGTCCTGCGTGGTCAAGGGGCGGAGGGGTCGAGGTG
>NZ_LAVA02000079.1 GCF_000974985.2 Streptomyces mangrovisoli
CCCCCACCCCGCCGCGACCGCCAAGAACAGCCCGCCCCCACGGCCCCGCGAGCCCGGCGGCGGCATCCTCATGGGCCGCCCCTTCGGCGTCCCCGTCTACGTCGCCCCCAGCTGGTTCCTCGTCGCCGCCCTCATCACCTGGGTCTTCGGCGGCCAGCTCGACCGCGTCCTGCCCGAACTCGGCGCCGCCCGCTACCTCGTCTCGCTCTTCTTCGCGATCGCCTTCTACGCCTCCGTCCTCGTCCACGAACTCGCCCACACCGTGGCCGCCCTCCGCTTCAAACTCCCCGTCCGCCGCATCCAGCTCCAGTTCTTCGGCGGCGTCTCCGAGATCGAGAAGGACGCCGAGACCCCCGGCCGCGAATTCGTCCTCGCCTTCGTCGGCCCCCTGCTCTCCCTGATCCTCGCCGGGATCTTCTACGTCGCCCTCCAGCCCGTCGAACCCGGCACCGTCCCCGGCGTCCTGCTGGCCGGCCTGATGATCTCCAACCTGATCGTCGCCGTCTTCAACCTGCTGCCCGGACTGCCCCTCGACGGCGGCCGCATGCTCCGCGCCGTCGTCTGGAAGCTCACCGGCCGCCCCATGAGCGGCACCGTCGCCGCCGCCTGGGTCGGCCGCGCCCTCGCCGTCACCGTCCTCATCGGACTCCCGCTGCTCACCCAGTCCGGCGCCCTCGGCTCCACCGCCGAGGACAACGTCGGCATGGACACCGTCACCGACGCCCTGCTGGCCGCCATCCTCGCCGCCATCATCTGGACCGGCGCCGGCAACAGCCTGCGCGTCGCCCGGCTCCGCGAACACCTCCCCGACCTCCGCGCCCGCACCCTCACCCGGCGCGCCGTCCCGGTCCAGACCGACACCCCGCTCTCCGAGGCCCTGCGCCGCGCCAACGCCGCCGGAGCCCGCGCCCTCGTCGTCGTCGACGCCGACGGCGCCCCGCTCTCCCTCGTCCGCGAGGCCGCCATCGTCGGCGTACCCGAGCACCGCCGCCCCTGGGTCCCCGTCGGCGGCCTCGCCCAGGACCTCACCGACGGCATGCGCGTCTCCGCCGAACTCGCCGGCGAGGACCTCCTGGAAACCCTCCGCGCCACCCCCGCCACCGAATACCTCGTCGTGGAGGACACCGGGGAGATCTACGGCGTCCTCTCCGCCGCCGACGTCGAGCGCGCCTTCGTCAAGGCGATGGCACGACCCGCCTGACCCGCCCGACACCCCCGCGTCCCGAAAAGGGGCGCGGGGAACCGCGCGACCCACCACGGACGACCCGCGCCGTGCACCCACCGCAGCCCCCTCCCGGCCGCTGATGGTCCAAGCCCCCCGCAGGGACCCGGTAGGCTGTTCACATGTCCGAACCGACCGGTGCCGCCCGCAGGCGCGGGCCCTTCAAGGTCGGGGACCAGGTACAGCTGACCGACCCCAAGGGCCGCCACTACACGTTCACGCTCGAGGCCGGGAAGAACTTCCACACCCACAAGGGTTCCTTCCCCCACGACGAGCTGATCGGCGCTCCCGAGGGCAGCGTTGTCCGCACCACGGGAAACGTCGCCTACCTCGCGCTGCGCCCCCTGCTCCCCGACTACGTCCTGTCCATGCCCCGCGGCGCCGCCGTGGTCTACCCCAAGGACGCGGGGCAGATCCTGGCCTTCGCCGACATCTTCTCCGGCGCCCGCGTCGTGGAAGCGGGGGTCGGCTCCGGCTCGCTGAGCAGCTTCCTGCTGCGCGCCATCGGCGACCAGGGGATGCTGCACTCCTACGAGCGCCGTGAGGACTTCGCCGAGATCGCGAAGCAGAACGTCGAGCGCTACTTCGGCGGCCCCCACCCGGCCTGGCAGCTCACCGTCGGCGACCTCCAGGACAACCTCAGCGACACCGACGTCGACCGCGTCATCCTCGACATGCTCGCCCCCTGGGAATGCCTCGAGGCCGTCTCCAAGGCGCTCGTCCCCGGCGGCATCCTCTGCTGCTACGTCGCCACCACCACCCAGCTCGCCCGGACCGTGGAGTCCATCCGCGAGGTCGGCTCCTTCAACGAGCCGACCGCCTGGGAGTCGATGATCCGCAACTGGCACATCGAGGGCCTCGCCGTCCGCCCCGACCACCGCATGATCGGGCACACCGGCTTCCTGCTCACCGCCCGCCGCCTCGCCGACGGCGTCGAGCCGCCCATGCGCCGCCGCCGCCCCGCCAAGGGCGCCTACGGCGAGGACTACGCCGGCCCCAACGCCGACGGAGGCGCGGGCCGCTGAGCCGGCCCACGGCCGACACCGACCCCGGCCCCTGAGCCGGCCGGCCGCACCCACGACAACCACGTAGCGCCGTGGTGGAGTTCCCGGGACACAACCGGAACTCCACCACGGCGCCCTCGCGTTGAGTGGACACAGCCCCGCACCGGACCCCGCCGCGGCCGGCCCGAAGCGAACCGGAACCGGTACCCACCCCGCCGTTCCCCAGCCCTGTGACGTGTGGCACGATGCTGGCCACCCCACCAGGCCCAGGCCCCCACCAGGCCCCGCCCCGGTCCCACCGGCACCGCCCTCGCAGGAGACACCCCTCGTGCAGCAATCCGTCGTCCCGGAACTCGCACACACGCACACCCGGCCCATCCACTGGGTCGCGACCGCAACCGCCGTGGCCGGCGTCGTGGCCTTCTCCTCCATCCTGCAACCCGGCTCGGCCACCGCCGCGCCGACGAACGCCGGAGCCGAACCCACCGCCGCGCCCACCGCGCCCGCCCCGTCCACCACCGGCGTGCACTACCCGCTGAACTGCGGACCCGTGAAGGCGCTCGTCGTGAAGAAGGCGAGCGGCGACCTCGACGGCGACGGCCGCCCCGAGACGGTCGCCGTCGTGCACTGCGACGCCCCCATGGGCACCCCGCCCGACGGCGTCTACGTGCTCACCCAGGGCGCGAACGCGAAGAAGCCCCGCGTCGTCGCCACCCTCGTCGACCCCAAGGACCGGCAGACCGTCACCGACTTCGCCGTCCGCGCCGGAGTCGTCACGGCCACGCTCCTCGGCTACTCCACCGACGACGTGCCCAGCTGCTGCCCCGACGTGAAGAAGACCGCCGCGTGGCAGTGGAAGGGCGGCGCGTTCGTCCGCTCCGCCCCGGGCGACGCCCAGACGGTCTGATCCGGCCACCGGGACCACGACCGCCCGCGCCCGGACCTGTCCGGTCACGCCCTCGCCGGCCCGCCTCCGCGAGGCGGGGCCGACGAGCGGCCGTACCTCGCTCAGGGACAGGCCCGGGGCGCCCAGCGCCAGGTGAGGGGCGGCTCACGGCCAGGATCAGGGGCGGCTGAGGGCCGGGCCAGGGGCGCGCGGGCGGGGCCCGCTCAGGCCCCCGAGCGCCTCACTCCTGCGCGCCGGGCCCGTACACCTCGACACCGTCCGCGACCCGCCGTACATGAATGCATTCGCCCGGACACTCCCGCGCCGAGTCCACGACGTCCGTGAGCAGCGGCAGCGGCACCGCCGTCGTCGCGCCCGGCTCCTGGAGCAGCTCGTCCTGCGCGCTCTTCACATAGGCCAGGCCGTCGATGTCCAGCTCGAAGACCTCCGGCGCGTACTGGGCGCAGATACCGTCCCCGGTACACAGGTCCTGGTCGATCCACACCTCGAGCGCCTCACCGCCGACGCCGGCCTCCTGCTGTGCGGTCATGTCTCCTGCCGTCCTCCACCGATGCTGAAGCCTCGACCCTACCTTCCGCCGATCAACGGACCCCGACGGCGTTCCCCACGCCCCGCGCGGCGGCCCCCGGCCCGCCCGCACGGCGGTCCCCGCCCGCCCGCACGGCCGTCCCCCGCCCCTCCACGCGGCGTTCCCGGGGCCTTCTCCCTACCCACCGCGATCATCTTCGAGTCACCCCCGAGGTGACCGGATCCCGCCACGTCGTCGCTCTGCGTGACCGCGCCCTCCGCGCTGCCCTGCGCGGAGCGTGCGCCGGGGCACGCGCGGGGTGACGAACCCGCACGCCGCCCACCTGCCCCGCAACCCGCCGCCACGAGCCCCCGACCACCCCGCGGCAGAACAACTCCCTCCGCCCTTGAAGGATTTTGACCACTCGGTCCTTGGAACAGGCGGCTTCTGAATCACGTTGAGTGGGTATCGACACGGCACGAGGGAGAGCGCAGGGGTGACCGACGACACACCTTGACAGTCTTTGTGATCTAGGGGTTTCAATCGACACCCACCCAGGTAGGGTCTGGAAGCGTCCAGCTCCCCTTGGAGGAGGTGAGGACCGTGGCAGCCCACGACGACGACATGAACCGCGGCATCCGCCCGGGACGAGGGTCCGACGACCCCGCCGGGCAGATTGCCTACCTTGAGCAGGAGATCGCCGTCCTGCGACGCAAGCTCGCCGACTCTCCGCGACACACGAGGATTCTCGAAGAGCGGATCGTCGAGCTGCAGACCAACCTGGCCGGCGTGTCCGCCCAGAACGAGCGACTCGCGAACACCCTCCGAGAGGCCCGCGACCAGATCGTGGCCCTCAAGGAAGAGGTCGACCGGCTCGCCCAGCCGCCCGCCGGCTTCGGCGTCTTCCTGCAGGCCAACGAGGACGGCACCGCCGACATCTTCACCGGCGGCCGCAAGCTGCGGGTGAACGTCAGCCCCAGCGTCGACCTCGACGACCTCAGGCGCGGCCAGGAAGTCATGCTCAACGAGGCGCTCAACGTGGTCGAGGCCATGGAGTTCGAGCGCGTCGGCGACATCGTCACCCTCAAGGAGATCCTCGAGGACGGCGAACGCGCCCTGGTGCTCGGGCACACCGACGAGGAACGAGTGGTACGGCTCGCCGAGCCCTTGCTGGACGTCACGATCCGGCCCGGCGACGCCCTGCTCCTCGAACCCCGCTCCGGGTACGTCTACGAGATCGTCCCCAAGAGCGAGGTCGAGGAACTCGTCCTCGAAGAGGTCCCCGACATCGGCTACGAGCAGATCGGCGGACTCGGCGGCCAGATCGAGGCCATCCGCGACGCGGTCGAGCTGCCGTACCTCTACCCGGACCTGTTCAAGGAGCACGAACTGCGCCCGCCCAAGGGCGTCCTGCTCTACGGGCCCCCCGGATGCGGCAAGACGCTCATCGCCAAGGCCGTCGCCAACTCGCTGGCCAAGAAGGTCGCCGAGGTCACCGGCCAGGCCGCCGGCAAGAGCTTCTTCCTCAACATCAAGGGCCCCGAACTCCTCAACAAGTACGTGGGCGAGACCGAGCGCCAGATCCGCCTGGTCTTCCAGCGAGCCCGCGAGAAGGCCAGCGAGGGCACCCCCGTCATCGTCTTCTTCGACGAGATGGAATCCCTCTTCCGCACCCGAGGCTCCGGAGTCAGCTCGGACGTCGAGAACACGATCGTCCCCCAGCTGCTCGCCGAGATCGACGGTGTGGAGGGCCTGCAGAACGTCGTGGTCATCGGCGCCTCCAACCGCGAGGACATGATCGACCCGGCGATCCTGCGCCCCGGCCGACTCGACGTGAAGATCAAGATCGAGCGCCCCGACGCCGAGGCCGCCAAGGACATCTTCGGCAAGTACCTCACCGAGCGCCTCCCGCTGCACGCCGACGACCTCGGCGAACACGGGGACGACAAGAGCGTCACGGTCCAGAGCATGATCCAGACCGCGGTCGAGCACATGTACGCCGAATCGGAGGAGAACCGCTTCCTGGAAGTCACCTACGCCAACGGCGACAAGGAAGTCCTCTACTTCAAGGACTTCAACTCCGGCGCGATGATCGAGAACATCGTCGGCCGCGCCAAGAAAATGGCGATCAAGGACTTCCTCGACAGCCGGCAGAAGGGCCTCCGCGTCTCCCACCTGCTCCAGGCCTGCGTGGACGAGTTCAAGGAGAACGAGGACCTTCCGAACACCACCAACCCCGACGACTGGGCCCGCATCTCCGGAAAGAAGGGCGAGCGGATCGTCTACATCCGCACCCTGATCACCGGAAAGCAGGGCGCGGACACGGGACGCTCCATCGACACGGTGGCGAACACCGGTCAGTACCTGTAAAAAACAGGGCGGCTGCGGGTGCCCTCACCGGGTACCCGCAGCCGACTGTTTTTCAGACCACGGCCTGAGCAAGGCAATGACGCAAATGATCTCCCCACCAGCGCAAAGGCGTTCTAGGCTCTTCGGTACCGCCGAGTCGCGCAGTGCGGGGACGGGCACCGCACACGCACCGGAGCGCCAGCGGTACTTGAGCGGCCCCCACGACCGAGGGTGCCGCCGGGCAAGGAGGGCCGCATGACCGTACGGCGAGTAATGGGCATCGAGACGGAGTACGGCATCTCCGTCCCCGGCCACCCCAATGCCAATGCCATGCTCACCTCGTCCCAGATCGTCAACGCCTACGCGGCGGCGATGCACCGGGCCCGCCGAGCCCGCTGGGACTTCGAGGAGGAGAACCCGCTGCGCGACGCGCGAGGCTTCGACCTCGCCCGCGAGGCCGCCGACTCCAGCCAGCTCACCGACGAGGACATCGGCCTCGCCAACGTCATCCTCACCAACGGCGCGCGCCTGTACGTCGACCACGCCCACCCCGAATACAGCGCACCCGAGGTCACCAACCCCCGCGACGCCGTCCTCTGGGACAAGGCCGGCGAGCGGATCATGGCCGAGGCCGCCGAACGAGCCGCCCAGCTCCCCGGCGCCCAGCCCATCCACCTCTACAAGAACAACACCGACAACAAGGGCGCCTCCTACGGCACGCACGAGAACTACCTGATGAAGCGGGAGACCGCCTTCTCGGACATCGTGCGCCACCTCACGCCCTTCTTCGTCTCCCGCCAGGTCGTCACCGGCGCCGGACGCGTCGGCATCGGCCAGGACGGCCACGAGCACGGCTTCCAGCTCAGCCAGCGCGCCGACTACTTCGAGGTCGAGGTCGGCCTGGAGACCACCCTCAAGCGGCCCATCATCAACACCCGCGACGAACCCCACGCCGACGCGGAGAAGTACCGCCGCCTGCACGTGATCATCGGGGACGCCAACCTCTCCGAGATCTCCACCTACCTCAAGCTCGGCACCACCGCACTCGTGCTCTCCATGATCGAGGACGGCTTCATCGCCGTCGACCTGGCCGTGGACCAGCCCGTCCGCACCCTCCACCAGGTCTCCCACGACCCCACGCTGAAGCGGCTGGTCACCCTCCGCAGCGGGCGCACCCTCACCGCCGTACAGCTCCAGATGGAGTACTACGAGCTGTCCCGCAAGTACGTCGAGGAGCGCTATGGGGCCGACGCCGACGACCAGACCGTGGACGTCCTCAGCCGCTGGGAGGACACCCTCAACCGGCTCGAGAACGACCCCATGAGCCTCGCCGGCGAGCTGGACTGGGTCGCCAAGCGCGAGCTCATGGAGGGCTACCGCCGCCGCGACGGCCTCGACTGGGACGCCGCCAAGCTGCACCTCCTCGACCTCCAGTACGCCGACGTACGGTCCGAGAAGGGCCTCTACAACCGCCTCGCGGCCCGCGGACGCATGAAGCGGCTGCTGACCGAGGACGAGGTCGAGCGGGCCCGTACGGCCCCGCCGGAGGACACCCGCGCCTACTTCCGCGGGCGCTGCCTGGAGCAGTACGCCGACGACGTCGCCGCCGCCTCCTGGGACTCCGTGATCTTCGACCTCCCGGGGCGGGACTCCCTCCAGCGCGTCCCAACCCTCGAACCGCTTCGCGGAACGCGAAATCATGTCAAGGAGCTGCTGGACCGGTGTCGCACCGCGGAAGACCTGGTCAGGGTGTTGTCCGGCGGCTGAGCGGGCACCCGGGGCGGACCTGGCCGACAGGGTGGAAACCCTGCCGCCAGGGAATCATCGAGATGGTCCTCGTGCGTTGAAGAAACCACAGGGCCGATGTCAGACCGGGCTTGTAGGGTCTGATCATCACCGATCGGCAGGAAAGCCGACCTGTCGACCATGTCGGGCGAACTGAGCGGGGTGAGGGTTATGGCGACCAAGGACACCGGCGGCGGGCAGCAGAAGGCCACGCGCACCAGCGAAGAGGTCGAGGAGCAGACCCAGGACGAACAGTCCCAGGGCGACCTCAAGGAACGCCACGAGAAGCTGAGCGACGACGTGGACTCGGTTCTTGACGAGATTGACGATGTCCTGGAGGAGAACGCAGAGGACTTCGTTCGAAGCTTCGTTCAGAAGGGCGGGCAGTAAGCCGCTTTTTCCTTCGAATCGAAGATGTCGGGGGAATCTGGCTTGGAACTCGAAGGTGACGTGAAGCGCTGCTCGCGGTGTAAGGAGCACAAGCCGCGAGTGGCGTTCGCGCGAAACGCGGCAATGCGTGACGGTCTGCAGGCCTACTGTCGAGAGTGCGCGTCCGCGTACCACCAGCAGCGGCAGGTGGGCAAAGGGCGCAATGTCCGTCCGAGGGTGGATGTTCCACCGGGGCACAAGTACTGCCGCACGTGCGGGGAGATCAAACCCCACAGTGAGTGGACACGGAATCGCACGGCCTCCGACGGTCTGGCCACGCTGTGCAAAGCGTGCAAGGCCGTGAAGGGGCGGCAGCGGCATCTGAAGCGGAACTATGGCCTCACGGAGGCCGAGCGTGACGAGCTGATCGCCTCTCAAGGAGGCGTCTGCTGCATATGTTTGTCAGCTTCGGCTGCACATGTGGATCACTGCCACAAGACGGGTAGGGTCCGGGGCGTACTGTGCTTCAGCTGCAACGCCGCACTGGGGCAGTTCAAGGATCGGCCCGACGCCATAAGGCGGGCTGCCGCATATGTGGAAGGAAACGCGTGGAAGCCAACACTCGTAGCACCGGGCGTCTACCAGCTGCCTTCCTGACGCCAGGGTCCTCCTCGTTCATGGACTTCCTCTCCGATCACCAGCCCGAGCTGCTGCCCGGCAAGCGGCAGCTGCCCCCGGTCCAGGGGGTGATCGAGGCGCCGCACGGCACGACGATCGTCGCGGTCGCGTTCCCCGGCGGCGTGGTGCTCGCCGGTGACCGCCGGGCCACGATGGGCAACGTGATCGCCCAGCGGGACATCGAGAAGGTCTTCCCCGCGGACGAGTACTCGGCGGTGGGCATCGCCGGCACGGCGGGCCTGGCCGTGGAGATGGTGAAGCTGTTCCAGCTGGAGCTGGAGCACTTCGAGAAGGTGGAGGGTGCGCAGCTCTCGCTGGAGGGCAAGGCGAACCGTCTGTCGACGATGATCCGTTCCAACCTGGGCATGGCCCTGCAGGGTCTGGCGGTGGTCCCGCTGTTCGCGGGGTACGACCTGGACCGCGGCAAGGGCCGCATCTTCTCCTACGACGTGACGGGCGGCCGCTCCGAGGAGCACGGCTACGCGTCGACGGGTTCGGGTTCGATCTTCGCGCGGGGCGCGATGAAGAAGCTGTTCCGTGACGACCTCACCGAGGACCAGGCGACGACGCTGGTGGTGCAGGCCCTGTACGACGCGGCGGACGACGACTCGGCGACCGGTGGTCCCGATGTCGCGCGCCGGATCTATCCGATCGTCACCGTGATCACGGAGGACGGCTTCCGCCGGCTCACCGACGACGAGTCGTCGGCGATCGCCCGCTCGGTGCTGGAGCGGCGGCTGGAGCAGCCGGACGGTCCGCGGGCCGCGCTGCTGTAGCCGGCGGCCGGGATTTTGTAGGTGGTCGTGTGACTTCGAGAGAAAGGGACGGATAACCGGTGTCGACGCCGTTCTATGTGTCACCTCAGCAGGCGATGGCCGACCGGGCGGAGTACGCCCGCAAGGGTATCGCCCGTGGTCGCAGCCTGGTCGTGCTGCAATTCGCCGACGGCATCGTGTTCGTCGGCGAGAACCCGTCCCGTGCGCTGCACAAGTTCAGTGAGATCTATGACCGGATCGGTTTCGCGGCCGCCGGCAAGTACAACGAGTACGAGAATCTGCGGATCGGTGGCGTGCGCTATGCCGATCTGCGGGGTTACACCTATGACCGGGACGATGTCACGGCGCGTGGTCTGGCGAACGTGTATGCGCAGACGCTGGGCACGATCTTCTCGTCGGCGGCTGAGAAGCCGTACGAGGTGGAGCTGGTCGTGGCGGAGGTCGGTGACACGCCGGACGGGGACCAGATCTACCGGCTGCCGCACGACGGTTCGATCGTGGACGAGCACGGCTCGGTCGCGGTCGGCGGCAATGCCGAGTTGATCAGCAACTATCTGGATCAGCGGCATCAGGACGGGATGACGCTGGCGGAGGCGCTGAAGCTGGCCGTGCAGGCGCTGTCGCGGGAGTCGAACGGCACACAGCGGGAGATTCCGGCGGAGCGGCTGGAGGTCGCGGTGCTGGACCGTACGCGGCCGCAGAAGCGCAAGTTCAAGCGCATCGTGGGTCCGCAGTTGTCGCGGCTGCTGGAGCAGGGCGGTGTGGGCGGTGTGTCGAAGTCGGATGCGGAGGAGTCCGAGGGGTCCGACGACGAGTAGGCGTGGCGTGCGTCCCGCTGTTCTCGCCTGACTGCTGGAACGCCTGACCAACCGAATATCGGATTGCCTGATGGTGTGCCCCGGCCGTGGTGCGGCTGGGGCACAGGCGTGTCAGGGGGTGTTCGGGGGCGCCGTGGAGCCGCGGGTGACGAGGTGGACGGGGATGTCGCCCACGTCGGGTGTGCGGCCGTCCAGGACGGCGAGGAGGGCTTTCATGCCGCGTTCGCCGAAGAGTTCGGCGTCGAGCCGGACGGTGGTGAGTTCGGGGTCGACGGCGGTGGCGAGGCCGAGGTCGTCGAAGCCGGTGACGGAGATGTCGTCGGGGATGCGCAGGCCTAGGCGGCGGACGGCTTTGTAGGCGCCGGCGGCGAGCTGGTCGTCGTCGCAGATGACGGCGGTGGGGCGGGGTCCGGGGGTGGCGAGGGCGGCCTCGGCGGCGGTGCGGGCGCCGGTGATGGAGATGGGGGTGTGGGCGGTGCGCAGGGTCGTGCCGGGGGTGGCCCCGATGCGGCGGGCGATCTCCTGGGCGCGGACGTGGAAGGTCCAGGAGGGCACGTCGGAGGCGAGGTGCAGGAAGTGGCGGTGGCCGAGGCCGAGGAGGTGGCGGGTGATCTGGCGGGCGCCGTCGGTGATGTCGAGGTTGACGGTGGCGGCGCCGAGGCTGCCTGTGGGGTCGCTGTCGAGCATGACGAGGGGGAGCTGGTCGCCGCGGATGGTGGTGAGGGCGTCGGCGGCCATGGAGGAGGCGAGGACGCCGGCGAGGGCGCTCTGGGCGGACGCGAAGGGGTCGCGGGCGGGGCCGATGCCGTCGGGGGAGAGGTAGAGGACGACGCCGAAGCCGTGGTCGGCGGCGACGCGGGCCGCGCCGGTGTAGATGCCGGCGAAGAATTCGCTGGTGAGGGCGGGTACGACGAGGAGGACGGTGCGGGTCTGGCCGAGGCGGAGGTTGCGGGCGGCGAGGTTGGGCCGGTATCCGAGGTCGCGGGCGGCGTCGCGGACGCGTTGGGCGGTGGTCGCGGAGACGCGGCCGCGCCATTTGTCGCCGAGGACGAGGGAGACGGCGGCCTGGGAGACGCCGGCGGCCTGCGCGACGTCGCGGCTGGTGGGGCGGGTGCTGCCTGGTGCCACCGGTGGCCTGCTCTCTCGTGGGGGCGGGTGGTCGGCGGGCCGCGTGCGGCCTGCGGTCGGCGGGGTGTTCGCCCTGGACGGGCGGTCGGTGGACATGGTACGTATGACGGAGGGGGTTATACGTAAAACTTGGGTGTCGTCGGCAGCGCCGACCGGGACCCGTGAAGGGGCGGATGATGGCCGCTGGATACGTGGAGATCCTCAAGTCGAGACATGCCGCCCGGCTGCTGGTGGGCACGCTGGTGGGGCGGCTGCCGAACGCGACCGCGGCGATCGCGATCGTCCTGTTCGTGCGCGCCGAGGGCGGCACGTACGGCATGGCGGGCGCGCTGGCGGCGGTCTACGGCGTGGCGAACGCGGTGGGGCAGCCGCTCCTCGGCCGCCTGGTGGATCTGCACGGCCAGCCCCGGGTGCAGCTGCCCGCGGCGGTGCTGGCGGCGCTGGCGATGACCGTCTTCGCCTTCTGCGGCCTGGACCCGCGGCCGGTGGCGTACGCGGCGGTCGCCGGCGCGGGTCTGTTCGCGCCGCCGCTGGAGGGCGGCCTGCGGGCGTTGTGGCCGGGCATCCTGCGTGCGGAGGAGGAGGCGGTGCACACGGCGTACGCGATGGACGCCGTGGCGCAGGAAGTCATGTTCACCGTCGGCCCGTTGCTGGTGACGCTGTGCGTGTCGCTGTGGTCGGCGGGCGCGGCGCTGGTGCTGCTGAACGTGGTGGGGGTGCTGGGCGCGCTGTCGGTGGTGGTCTCGGGGCCTTCGCGGGCGTGGCGTTCGGCGCCGCGTGAGGCGCACTGGCTGGGCGCGTTGCGTTCGCGGGGGCTGCTGGTGCTGCTGGCGGCCTTCCTGTTCGTGGGGATGGCGCTGGGTTCCATCACGGTGGCGGCGGTGTCGTACGCGGACGTGCACGGCGGGGACGTGGTGTACGGCTGGCTGATGGCGGCGCTGGGGCTGGGCGCGCTGGTGGGCGGCACGGTGTACGGCGTGCGGCGCTGGACGGGGGCGCCGGAGGGGCGACTGCGGGTGCTGGTGGGGCTTCTGGCGGTGTGTTATCTGCCGTTGCTGCTGATGCCGGGTGCGGTGGCGATGACGTTCCTGACGGCGGTGGCGGGTGTGTTCCTGGCGCCGGCGATCGCGTGCGCGTTCATCATCGTGGACCGGCAGGCGCCGGCGGGGACGGTGACGGAGGCGTTCTCGTGGCTCGTGACGACGTTCACGGTGGGCGCGTCGGTGGGAACGGGCCTGGCCGGGCCGGTGGTCGAGGCGGGTGGCGCGGTGTGGGGGTTCGCGGTGCCGGGGGTGGCGGGGGTGGTGTCGTTGCTGGTGCTGCTGGCGGGCGCGCGGGTCCTCGCAGCTCCCGTGGCGGGCGCGGTCGTTGCTGCTTCATCGGAAAATGATCCAAATCGTGCGGCCGAACCCCGTTTCAGCTCGGGGGATCGGGCGTAATGTTCACTCATGGACCGCCGAATTTTCGGGCTGGAGAACGAGTACGGCGTCACGTGCACGTTCAGGGGACAGCGCCGCCTGTCGCCTGACGAGGTGGCGCGCTACCTCTTCCGCCGTGTCGTGTCATGGGGTCGTAGCAGCAATGTCTTTCTGCGCAACGGCGCCCGGTTGTATCTCGACGTGGGTTCGCACCCGGAATATGCGACACCTGAATGTGACAACGTGACCGAGTTGGTCACGCACGACAAGGCCGGGGAGCGCATTCTCGAAGGGCTTCTGGTGGACGCGGAGCGACGCCTGCACGAGGAAGGAATCGCGGGCGACGTCTACCTCTTCAAGAACAACACGGATTCGGCGGGCAACTCCTACGGCTGCCACGAGAACTATCTCGTGGCGCGGCACGGGGAGTTCTCGCGGCTCGCGGACATTCTGATCCCGTTCCTGGTCACGCGGCAGTTGTTGTGCGGCGCGGGCAAGGTGCTGCAGACGCCGCGCGGCGCGGTGTACTGCGTCAGTCAGCGGGCGGAGCACATCTGGGAGGGCGTGTCGTCCGCGACGACGCGTTCACGGCCGATCATCAACACCCGCGACGAGCCGCACGCGGACGCCGAGCGGTACCGCCGGCTGCATGTCATCGTCGGCGACTCGAACATGTCGGAGACGACGATGCTGCTGAAGGTCGGGGCGACCGACCTGGTGCTGCGGATGATCGAGGCCGGGACGGTGATGCGGGATCTGACGCTGGAGAACCCGATCCGGGCGATCCGCGAGGTCAGCCACGACATCACGGGCCGGCGCAAGGTGCGTCTGGCCAGCGGCCGCGAGGCCTCCGCCCTGGAGGTGCAGCGGGAGTACTTCGAGAAGGCCGTGGACTTCGTCGAGCGCCGCGGTATCCGCACCGGCACGGTCGAGCAGGTCCTGGAGCTGTGGGGCCGTACGCTCGAGGCGATCGAGGCGGAGGACCTGGACCGGATCGGCACCGAGATCGACTGGGTGATGAAGTACAAGCTCATCGAACGGTACCGGGCCAAGCACAACATGACGATGTCGCACCCGCGGGTCGCGCAGATAGACCTCGCGTACCACGACATCCACCGGCGTCGTGGGCTGTACTACCTGCTGGAGCGCAAGGGTCAAGCGACGCGTATCTGCAACGACTTGAAGATCTTCGAGGGCAAGTCGGTGCCGCCGCAGACCACTCGGGCCCGGCTGCGGGGCGATTTCATCCGCAGGGCGCAGGAGCAGCGCCGGGACTTCACGGTGGACTGGGTGCATCTGAAGCTGAACGACCAGGCGCAGCGGACGGTCCTGTGCAAGGACCCGTTCCGTTCGGTCGACGACCGGGTGGAGAAGTTGATCGCAGGAATGTGAGCGAAATGTTCCGGAAGTGACCGGAGCGCCACACGGGCGCCGTACGTTTCCCGTACGGCGCCCGTGTCACGCCGTAGAGTTGCGCGCACGCCATCCACAAGATCGATCGATTACGAGGCCCGACCGTGCGCCGACGCTCACTCATCCTTGCCGCCGTACCCGCTGGACTGGTCACGCTCGCCGGGTGCGGCGACGACGACAAGTCCGCCTCGAGCAAGGCCAGCGACAGCGCGTCGCCGTCGGCTTCGGCCACGTCGGCCGCGCCGCCGCCGAAGATCGTCGACGGCCCGCTGCCGGCCATCACGGCGGGCACCAAGTTCGGTGAGAAGCCGACCGTGGCGAAGGGCACGGGGGACCCGTCGAGCCAGCTCGCGGTGAAGACGGTGATCGCGGGCAACGGCACGACCGTCGTGGAGAACGACTTCATCCAGGCGAACTACCTGGGCCAGATCTGGTCCACCGCCAAGGTGTTCGACAACTCCTACGACCGCGGCATCCCGCTGGTGATCCAGCTCGCCCAGGGCAGCATCATCGACGGCTGGCGCTACGCGCTGACGGGCAAGAAGGTCGGCAGCCGGGTGGAGTTCTCGGTGCCGCCCACCTGGGCGTACGGCAAGGAGGGCAACTCGCAGGCCGGCATCAAGGGCACCGACACGCTGGTGTTCGTGGTGGACCTGGAGGCGACGTTCAACTCCAAGAGCTCCGCCAAGGGCACGGTCGTGCCGCAGAACGACGCGAAGCTGCCCAAGGTCGGCACCAACACCGACGGCAAGGCGCCCTCCATCGACGTGCCGAAGACCGACGCGCCGACCAAGCTGGTCTCGGAGTACGTCCTGGAGGGCAAGGGCCCGGTGGTCAAGTCCTCCCAGTCGGTCCTGGTGCAGTACAAGGGCGTCGTGTGGGACGGCGGCAAGGAGTTCGACTCGACGTACAGCAGGAACCAGCTGGCGTCCTTCTCGCTCTCACAGGTCGTCAAGGGCTGGGCGCAGGGCCTGACGGGCAAGAAGGTGGGCAGCCGGGTCCTCGTCGTCATCCCGCCCAAGCTGGGCTACGGCGACAACCCGCCGTCGGGCAGCGGCATCAAGAAGGACTCGACGCTGGTGTTCTCGGTGGACATCCTGGCGGCGATGTGAGGCCGGAGGATGTAAGACTGGTTCCTGTTGCCTTTCCGCGGACAAGCAGGAGCTGAAAGACGTGAGCATCGAGAAGCCCGAGATCGACTTCCCTGAGGGCGAGGCCCCGAAGGACCTCGAGATCAAGGACATCTGGGAGGGCGAGGGCGAGGTGGCCGAGGCGGGTCAGACCGTCACCGTCCACTACGTCGGTGTCGCCTTCAGTACCGGCGAGGAGTTCGACGCCAGCTGGAACCGCGGTACGCCGTTCCGCTTCCCGCTCGGCGCCGGCCGGGTCATCAAGGGCTGGGACCAGGGCGTGCAGGGCATGAAGGTCGGCGGCCGCCGCCGGCTGACCATCCCGGCCCACCTCGCCTACGGCAACCAGAGCCCGACCCCGGCGATCCAGCCCGGTGAGACGCTGATCTTCGTGGTGGACCTGATCGCGGTCTGACCGACCGGACCGTTCGGGTGTGACCGATCCGTCCGATCGTCGTACGACATGGGCGCGCGATCCGACCGGACCCGATCACCTGGGGCCCATGCCTGTACGGGCATGGGCCCTCGGCTTTTGCCAGTACACCCGGGAGCGGTACGGTCGACGCTCGGGAGCACGACGAGAGAGGCGAAAGGCGTCGATGGCCATTGCCAAGGCGGAGCGGCTGATGAACCTGGCGCTGTGCCTGCTGCACACGCGACGGCCGCTCAGCAAGCGCGAGCTGCGCGAGTCCATCGAGGCGTACACCGAGGCGTTCGGCCCCGGCCGGGGCGGAGCCGGCAGCGACGACTCCTTCAACCGCATGTTCGAGCGCGACAAGGACGACCTGCGCGAGCTCGGACTCGTGATCGAGACCGTGGAGAACCTCGACGGCGAGGTCGGCTATCTCGCCCGCCGCGACAGCAACCGGCTCCCGCCGATCACCCTCGACGCCGAGGAGGCCGCCGCCCTCGGGCTGGCCGCCAAGGTCTGGCAGCAGGCCCGCCTCGCCGGCGCGGCCAGCGGCGCCCTGCAGAAGCTGCGCGCGGCCGGACTCCCCGAGGACGTCGACCCCTACGAGGCGCACGGCGCGCTCGAACCGCGCATCCCCGTGCACGAGGCGGCCTTCGAGCCGCTGATGCTGGCCTGCCGCGACCGGCGCCCGGTCGTCTTCGACTACCGCAAGGCCACCGCCGCCCACCCCGAGCCCCGGCATGTCGAGCCGTGGGCCCTGGAGTGCTGGCGCGGCCACTGGTACCTGGCCGGCTTCGACCGCGACCGCGGCGCCGAGCGCGTCTTCCGGCTGTCCCGGATCACCGGCAAGGTGCGCTCGCGCGGCGCCCGCTTCACCGCGCCGGTCCCCGATGTCGTCACCGTGCGCGAGACCGTCGCCGGGTGGGCGGGCGAGGGCGCGGACCGCAGCGCCCGCATCCGGCTGCGTACCGGCTCCGGTTACCCCCTTCGGGCGAAGGCCGTCTCGGTCCGGGAACTCGGGAACGGCTGGGACGAGTTGGAGATTCCGTACGGCCACGGGCTGGACGCCTGGCTCGTGGAGTTCGGACCGGACGTGGTGGTCCTCGAACCCGAGGAGCTGCGGGCCGACGTGGTGGACCGGCTGCGTGCCGTGGCCAAGGGCTGAGGGGGAGCGGACGAGACAGTGGCAGGCAAACCGGCCAGGCCCGTGAACGCCATCGACCAGACACGGCGGATGCTCTCCCTGGTGACCTATCTCAGGGAGCGCCCCGGCGCGCGGATCGAGGACGTCGCGCGCGCCTTCGGCATCACCGAGGACGAGCTGGTCTCCGACCTCGACGTGCTGCCCATGTGCGGCACCAGCTTCCGCGGCGGCGACCTCCTCGACATCGACACCGACGGCGAGCGCATCTGGTGGCACAACCCCTCCGCGCTGGAGGCGGAGGCGGCCGAGCCGCTGCGCATCGCCGCCGACGAGGCGACCGCGCTGCTGGTGGCGGCCCGCGCGGTGGCGACGCTGCCGGGCCTGCGCGAGGGCGACCGCCAGGCCCTGCTGCGGGCCACCGCCAAGGTGGAGACCGCGGCCGGCGAGGCGGCCGGCGCCAGTGCGCGGCTGTCGGTGACCTTCGAGTCCGAGGGCGGCGTCTTCGCCGACGTCGACCGGGCGATCTCCGAGCGGCGCCGGCTGTGGATCCGCTACTACTCGCCGGCGCGCGACGAGCTCACCGAGCGCGAGATCGACCCGATCCGCCTGGTCAGCGTCGGGCACACCTATGTCGAGGCCTGGTGCCGCCGCTCCGAGGCGCGGCGCACCTTCCGGCTCGACCGGGTCGCCGAGATCAGGATCCTCGACGAGCCGTCCGCCCCGCCGGAGGTCGAGCTGCGGGACCTGTCCGAGGCGCTGGTGCAGCCCGCGGCCGAGGACCCGGAGGTGGTCGTCGAGGTCGGCCCCGGCGGCCGCTGGGTCGCCGAGTACTACCCGCACGACAGCGCGGATGAGCTTCCCGACGGCGGGCTGCGTATTACTCTGCGCACCCCCGACCCGGCGTCGCTGCGGCGCCTGGCACTGCGGCTCGGCCGCGACGGCCGGATCGTGGCACCGCTCGATCTCGCCGCGAGCGCCCGGCAGGCGGCCCGCGAGGCACTGCTGGCGTACGACGGCGGGGCGGGCGCGGCCCACGACGGCGGGTCGGACGCGACGGCGTACGGCGCCGTGTCGGACGCGGGCCGTGCCGGTCCGTCCGCGACCGGTGCCGAGGCGGCCGCCGGCGCCGTGTACGGGACGGCGCCTTCGGTCCCGCGGGGTGCCCAGGGAGTGGACGACAGGCAGGAGCAGGGGCTGTGAGCGAGTCGACGGCGTCCGGGGTACGTGTGATGTCGGTTGCGGCGGCCTTCGCCGGGATGAGAAGCGTGGCGCCCGTGATGTTCCGGGCGGGCTGCCCGGACTGCCGGGGCCGGTTCGAACTCGCCGCGAGCGCCCTGCGGCTCGCGATCGGCGCGAGCAGCCGTACGACCTTCTACTCCTTCACCTGCCCCGAGTGCGGCTCGGCCGTGCGCAAGCCGGCGGGCGAACGGATCGTGGAACTGCTCACAGGCGGCGGAGTACGCACCCTGCGCCTCCACTCCACGGCCTGAACCCAGCGCCCCCGAAGGAGCGCGGGGAACTGCGCGACCGGCCACGACGCACCCGCACGGTGGCCGTCAGGGGCACGGGGAACCGCGCGACAAGCCCCCACGCACCCGCGCCTCCCCCCGGCCCGAGCCACCCACCCCCACCATCCCTGCCGAACCGAGGGACGACGACCGTCTAGGCTCGTCGCCATGTTCTGGCCGATGTTCGCGGTAGCGATGGGTTTTCTGGGTCTCGCCGTCCTCGGCGTGCTGGCCGTCCGGGTCTTTGTGGAGGCGCAGCGCCTCGGCAGGCAGGTCGGCGACTCCGCGCGCCGTATCAACCAGGCCGCCGAGGACCTGGAGCGGGCCTCGACCGGTGTCGCGCGGGCCGTGGACTCGCTGTGAGCACGGCGCCGCGCGTCGGGTGAGAACCCGGTGAGAGTCGAACCGGATGCGCTGTGCGCCACTTCGCCCTGTCACCCGCCCCACCTCGGCAGGTACGCTGCGAGTCGCGGTGCGGCGAACGAGGCCCGGACCGCGGACCGGGAGTACGCACGGGGATTGCCTCACGTTTACCCCTGAGCGTTACGATCGCTGTCGGCACGACAGTCGGACGCATGTCCGACGAGTCGGACAGCCCCCACACCCAGCCGCCTCGGTGAGAAGGTAAAGACTTATGTTCGGAAGGCTCGGAGCTCCCGAGATCATTCTCATCCTCGTCGTCGTCGTCCTGCTGTTCGGGGCGAAGAAGCTTCCGGACATGGCCCGCTCCCTCGGCAAGTCCGCTCGCATCCTCAAGAGCGAGGCCAAGGCGATGAAGGAGGAGGGCAACACGCCCGCCCCCGCCCCCAGCGGCAACGAGCAGCCCCCGGCGCAGCGCACCATCCAGGCTTCCCCCGGCGACGTGACCAGCTCGCGCCCGGTCAACGAGCCCACGGACACCACCCAGCGCTGACGCGAGGCCGGGCGACGCCCGGTCCGCCGCACGAGATGAGGACGTGGGTTGTCCAAACCTGCCCGCAAGAAGGAGAAAGATCCCGAGGGGCGTATGCCTCTGGCGGATCATCTTCGTGAGCTCCGCAACCGGCTTGCGAAAGCGATGCTGGCCATCGTCATCGTGACGATCGTCGCCGCCTTCTTCTACAACGACATCATCAACTTCCTGACCAAGCCGGTCCTCGACTCGGTCGGCTGCGGGAAGTCCTTCGAACAGCTGGCGCACTCCAACACGGACACCGACCAGCAGTGCGCGCGCATCACCATCAACGGTCTGCTCGCGCCCTTCACGCTGGCCCTTCAGGTCTCCCTGATGGCGGGTGTGGTGTTCGCCTCGCCGATCTGGCTGTACCAGCTGTGGGCGTTCGTCGCGCCGGGGTTGCACCGCAACGAGAAGAAGTACGCCTACGCGTTCGTCGGCACGGGTGTGCCGCTGTTCCTCGGCGGCGCGTACTTCGCCTACAGGGTGCTGCCGACCACCGCGAAGGTGCTGATCGACTTCACCCCGTCCGGCGTGGACAACCTGCTCCCGCTCGACGACCTGCTCCAGCTGGTCACCCGCATGGTGATCGTCTTCGGCCTCTCCTTCGAGCTGCCCCTGCTGCTGGTGATGCTCAATCTCACCGGGGTGCTCAGCGGCAAGCGGATGCTCGGCTGGTGGCGGGCGATGATCCTCGGCATCACGGTCTTCGCGGCCGTCGCCACGCCCAGCACCGACCCGATCTCGATGCTGGCGCTGGCCGGTCCGATCTGGATCCTGTACTTCGGCGCGGTCGGCTTCTCGATCCTCAACGACCGGCGCAAGCGCCGCCGGGACGCCGCGGGACCGGGCGACGACGAGGCGTCCGAGCTGGACCTCACGCCCGAGGACATCGGCGAGATCGAGACGGTCTCCGCCAGCCGGGCGCTGCCCGAGCAGGCCGGCCCGGAGCGCGTCAACGGCTACGACGACGTGACGTGACCCGAGCCGACGCGTGAACGGCTGAACGAAGTCACCGAGGTGCCCGCCACCCCCCACCGGGGGCGGCGGGCACCTTCGCGTCACCGGCCGCCCACTCCCGCCGCTCACCCCCGGCCCGGCCGCCGGCCGCCCCCGTTCCGGATAAAGATCGTCACGTTGTCAGTGGCTGCCGGTACGCTCGAAAGCACGATGACAGAGGACCTCTCCCCGGCCGAGCGGTACGCGGCAGCACGCAGGCGCGCCGCCGAGCAGGCCACTTCGCTCGCGTCCTTCCGCGAGATGTACGACTTCGGCCTCGACCCCTTCCAGGTCGAAGCCTGCCAGGCGCTCGAAGCGGGCAAGGGCGTGCTGGTGGCCGCGCCCACCGGCTCCGGCAAGACGATCGTCGGCGAGTTCGCCGTGCACCTCGCCCTCCAGCAGGGCAAGAAGTGCTTCTACACCACGCCGATCAAGGCGCTGTCCAACCAGAAGTACGCCGACCTCTGCCGCCGCTACGGCGCCGAGAAGGTCGGCCTGCTGACCGGCGACAACAGTGTCAACTCCGACGCCCCCGTGGTCGTGATGACCACCGAGGTGCTGCGGAACATGCTGTACGCGGGCTCCCAGACCCTGCTCGGCCTGGGGTATGTGGTCATGGACGAGGTCCACTACCTCTCCGACCGCTTCCGCGGCGCCGTGTGGGAGGAAGTGATCATCCACCTCCCCGAGTCGGTGACCCTGGTGTCGCTGTCGGCGACGGTGTCGAACGCGGAGGAGTTCGGCGACTGGCTGGACACCGTCCGCGGCGACACCGAGGTGATCGTCTCCGAGCACCGGCCCGTGCCGCTGTTCCAGCACGTGCTCGCCGGACGCCGGATGTACGACCTGTTCGAGGAGGGCGAGGGCAGCAAGAAGGCCGTCAACCCCGACCTGGCCCGGCTGGCCCGCATGGAGTCGACCCGGCCCTCGTTCCAGGACCGCAGACGCGGACGCATGATGCGCGAGGCGGACCGGGAGCGGGAGCGCCGCCAGCGTTCCCGGGTGTGGACGCCGGGCCGCCCCGAGGTCATCGAGCGGCTCGACGCCGAGGGCCTGCTGCCCGCGATCACCTTCATCTTCAGCCGCGCCGCCTGCGAGGCGGCCGTGCAGCAGTGCCTCTACGCGGGCCTCAGGCTCAACGACGAGGAGGCCCGCGACAAGGTCCGCGCCCTCGTCCAGGAGCGCACCGCCGCCATCCCCACGGAGGACCTCCACGTCCTCGGCTACTACGAGTGGCTGGAGGGCCTGGAGCGCGGGATCGCCGCCCACCACGCGGGCATGCTGCCCACGTTCAAGGAGGTCGTCGAGGAGCTGTTCGTGCGCGGCCTGGTCAAGGCCGTCTTCGCGACCGAGACGCTCGCCCTGGGCATCAACATGCCCGCGCGCTCCGTGGTCCTGGAGAAGCTCGTCAAGTGGAACGGCGAGCAGCACGCCGACATCACGCCCGGCGAGTACACCCAGCTGACCGGCCGGGCCGGGCGCCGCGGCATCGACGTCGAGGGCCACGCGGTCGTGCTGTGGCAGCGCGGCTTCAGCCCCGAGCACCTCGCGGGCCTGGCCGGAACGCGCACGTACCCGCTGCGCTCCAGCTTCAAGCCGTCGTACAACATGGCCGTCAACCTGGTCGAGCAGTTCGGCCGGCACCGTTCGCGCGAGCTGCTGGAGACGTCGTTCGCGCAGTTCCAGGCCGACCGGTCGGTGGTCGGGATCTCCCGGCAGGTGCAGCGCAACGAGGAGGGCCTGGACGGCTACAAGGCATCCATGACCTGCCACCTCGGCGACTTCGAGGAGTACGCGCAGCTGCGCCGCGAGCTGAAGGACCGGGAGACCGACCTGGCCCGGCAGGGCGCCTCCGAGCGGCGGGCCGAGGCCGCCGTCGCGCTGGAGAAGCTCAAGCCCGGCGACGTCATCCACGTGCCCACGGGCAAGTACGCGGGCCTGGCCCTGGTGCTGGACCCGGGGCTGCCCGCGGGCCGGTCCAACGGCCACCGCGGCTTCGACCACCACGACGGGCCCCGCCCCCTGGTGCTCACCGCGGAGCGGCAGGTCAAGCGGCTCGCGTCGATGGACTTCCCGGTGCCGGTCGAGCCGCTGGAGCGGATGCGCATCCCCAAGTCGTTCAACCCGCGCTCGCCGCAGTCCCGCCGGGACCTGGCGTCCGCGCTGCGCACCAAGGCCGGGCACATCCCGCCGGAGCGGGCCCGCAAGAAGCGTGCGCAGGCCGCCGACGACCGGGAGATCGCCCGGCTGCGCAAGGCGATCCGCGCGCACGCCTGCCACGGGTGCGACGACCGCGAGGACCACGCCCGCTGGGCCGAGCGCTACCACCGGCTGATGCGCGACACCTCGCAGCTGGAACGGCGCATCGAGGGCCGTACGAACACCATCGCGCGGACCTTCGACCGGATCGTGGCGCTGCTGACCGAGCTGGACTACCTGCGCGGCGACGAGGTCACCGAGCACGGCAAGCGGCTCGCCCGGCTCTACGGCGAGCTGGACCTGCTGGCCAGCGAATGCCTGCGCGCGGGTGTCTGGGAGGGTCTCGCGCCCGCCGAACTCGCCGCCTGCGCGTCCGCGTTGGTGTACGAGGCGCGGGCCGCCGACGACGCGATGGCGCCGAAGCTGCCCTCCGGCAAGGCGAAGGCCGCGCTGGGCGAGATGGTGCGGATCTGGGGGCGGCTGGACGGTCTGGAGGAGGACTTCCGGATCACCCAGACCGAGGGGGTCGGGCAGCGCGAGCCCGACCTCGGGTTCGCGTGGGCCGCGTACATGTGGGCCTCGGACAAGGGGCTCGACGAGGTGCTGCGCGAGGCGGAGATGCCGGCGGGGGACTTCGTGCGGTGGTGCAAGCAGGTGATCGACGTGCTGGGGCAGATCGCGGCGGCGGCTCCTGCGGAGGGCTCCACTGTGGGGAAGGCTGCGCGTAAGGCCGTTGAATCGCTGCTGCGGGGTGTTGTCGCGTACTCGTCCGTGGGCTGAAGGGCTTCGCGCAGTTCCCCGCGCCCCTGAAGAGAGGGTCGTTCGTCGTGTGCGGGTGGGTGGGGGCTGATCGCGCAGTTCCCCGCGCCCCTGAAAACAGGGGGCTCCGTGCAGCCCCCTGTTTTCAGGGGCGCCACGGAGCACCTGTGGACGACGAACGACCCCTTTACCCCTGTTGCAGGTAGGTGCGCCAGCCGGCGTGGTGGGTGATGTCCTGCGCATCGCGCAGTGCGGACGGTTCGCACAGGAAGCCGGGGGCCGTCGTGCCGTCGGCGAGTTCCACCCGGCCCAGGGCCATCGGGCGGGGGAGGGTGGCCAGGAGGCTGCCGAGGCCCTCCGCCGGGAGACGCCAGATCTCCGTCTCGATGCCCGCACCGCCCTCGCCGACATGGACCAGCCCCGGCTTCGGCGGGACCGTGTCCAGGGCGTACAGGCGGTAGACGGGGGCCGTGGTCGTCGTGCGGGCCAGGCGGCCGCCCAGGGACAGGAGTTGGGGGTTCAGGGGCTGACCCGTCAGATGGGCGCCGACCACCGCGAGGCTCACCTCCGCCCGGAGCGAGCGGGCGATCGTGGCCAGGCGTTCGTCGGTGAACGCCGGACCGATCAGCATCACCCCGAACGGCAGTCCGCCGACCTCGCCCGCGGGGACGGCGACCGCCGCCAGGTCGAAGAGGTTGGTGGAGTTGGTGAAGCGGCCCAGGCGGGCGTTGGCGCCCAGCGGGTCCGCGGCCACCTCGGCGAGGGTGGGATGGCCGGGAGCGGTCGGCAGCAACAGGGCGTCCGCGTCGGCGAGTTCCGCGAGCGCGCGGGCGCGCAGCGCGGCCAGGCGGTCCATGTCGGCGTAGAGGCGATGGGCCGGGATGTCGCGGGCGCGGGAGATGATGCCGGCGACGGTCGGGTCGAGCGTGTCCGCGTCGGCGCCGCCGTCCGCTGTCGCCTTGTCGATGAATTCACCCACCGCGGTGTAGCGCTCGGCCACGAACGCGCCCTCGTAGAGCATCGCCGCCGCCTCGGTGAACGGCGTCAGGTCCAGCGGCCGGATCTCCGCGCCCGCGTCCGCGAGGAGTCGTACGGCCGTCTCGTACGCCGCCGGCCAGCCGTCGTCCAGGTCGCCGAGCTGGGCGAGCGGGGGTACGGCGATCCGCCACGGGCCCGGCGCGCGGGCCGGGAGCGGCGGGAGGGCGCGGGCGGGCGGGCCCGCCAGGTGGGCCAGCGCCTGCTCGGCCTCGGGCAGGGTGCGGGCGAACACGGTGACGCAGTCGAGCGACGCGCAGGCGGGGACCACGCCCTCGGTGGGGACCAGGCCGCGGGTCGGCTTCAGCCCGACGATGCCGTTGAAGGCGGCCGGGATCCGGCCGGAGCCCGCGGTGTCGGTGCCCAGGGCGAGGTCGGCGATGCCGAGGGCGACGGCGACCGCGGACCCGGAGCTGGAGCCGCCGCTGATCCGCGCGGGGTCGTGGGCGGCGCGTACGGCGCCGTAGGGGGAGCGGGTGCCGACCAGACCGGTGGCGAACTGGTCCAGGTTGGTGGTGCCCAGGACGAGCGCGCCTGCCGCGCGCAGCCGGGCGACCGCGGGCGCGTCGGCTGCGGGCCGGTAGGCGTAGGCGGGGCAGCCCGCGGTGGTGGGCAGCCCGGCGACGTCGATGTTGCCCTTGACGGCCAGCAGGCGCCCGGCGAGCGGCAGCCGCTCCCCGGCGGCGACCCGCGCGTCGATCGCGCGGGCCTCCGCCTCCGTCTCGGCGCGCGGTCGCAGGCCGATCCAGATCTCCGGGCGGTCGACCGCCGCGATCCGGTCGTAGGCCGCGCGCAGCCGGGTCAGGGTGGTGGACATCCTTGCTCCTCTGGTCGGTTCGCCGCCGTGCCGGGGCCGGGTGCTGGTGGCGGGATCCCGGATCCCGCGGTCGCGGGGACGGCGGGGTCAGGCGGCGGGGCCCAGCACGATCAGCGCCGTGCCCGCCTCCACCTGGTCCCCCGGGCGGGCCAGGATCTCGCGGACCACGCCGGCCGTCGGCGCGTGCACCCGTGACTCCATCTTCATCGCCTCCAGCGCGAGCAGCGGCTGTCCGGCGGTCACCGTGTCGCCGGGTTCGACGTTCAGCTGCCACACCGACGCGGCGAACTCGGCCTCGACGAGGCGCCCGCCGGGCGGCACGGTGACCTCGGCGGCGGGGGCCGGGGGAGCGGTGGCCGCGTCGGCGCGCGCGAACTCGCCCGCCGCCTCCCACGCGTCGCGCTCGGCGGCGAACGCGGTGCGCTGCCGGTCCTGGAACTCGCCTATGGAAGCAGCGTGTTCGGCGAGGAAGCGCTCGTGGTCGGCGAGCGAGAAGGTGCCGTCCTCGATCCGCGGCACGAAGCGTCCGGAGACGATGTCGGCGCGCAGGTCGAGGAGTTCGTCGGCGTCGACGGGATACCAGCGGATGCGGTCGAAGAAGCGCAGCAGCCAGGGGGAGCCCGGTTCGAACGCGCCGCGCTGCTGCCAGGCCGACCACACCTGGGTCGTCCGGCCGACGAACTGGTAGCCGCCGGGGCCCTCCATGCCGTAGACGCACAGGTAGGCGCCGCCGATGCCGACGGAGTTCTCGGCCGTCCAGGTGCGGGCCGGGTTGTACTTGGTGGTGACCAGGCGGTGGCGCGGGTCGAGGGGGGTGGCGACCGGGGCGCCGAGGTAGACGTCGCCGAGGCCGAGGACCAGGTACTCGGCGTCGAAGACCGTGCGGTACACGTCGTCGACGGAGTCCAGGCCGTTCACGCGGCGGATGAACTCGATGTTCCACGGGCACCAGGGCGCGTCGTCGCGCACGCCCGCCATGTACCGGGCGATCGCCTCGCGGGTGGCGGGGTCGTCCCAGGACAGCGGCAGGTGCACCGTGCGGGAGGGCACGACGAGCTGGTCCGTGGGCGGCAGCCCGGCCGCGATCTCCCGTACGGCGGCCAGCAGTTCGGGCAGCGGCAGGCGGCGCGGGTCGGTGCGGATCTGGAGCGAGCGGATGCCGGGGGTGAGGTCGGCGACGCCGGGCAGCGCCGCCGCGGTGACGGCCTCCATCAGGGCGTGCACGCGCATCCGCAGCGCCAGGTCGAGCTGCATCGGCCCGAACTCGACGAGCAGGTTGTCGTCGCCGCTGCGGCGGAAGGTGAGATCGCCGTCGCGGGCCAGGATGCCGCCGTCGTGGATCTCCGGGCGGGCCGTGCCGTCCACATGGACGGGCGCGAACCGCACGGTGTCGCCGGGCCGGAGCTGGCCCAGCTTCCACCGCTCGCCGCTGAGGATCGTGGCGGGGCAGACGAAGCCGCCGAGGGAGGGCCCGTCGGGGCCGAGCAGCACCGGCATGTCGCCGGTGTAGTCGACGGCGCCCACCGAGTAGGGGGTGTCGTGGATGTTGGAGGGGTGCAGACCGGCCTCGCCGCCGTCGGCGCGCGCCCAGCGCGGCTTGGGGCCGACCAGCCGCACCCCGGTGCGCGCCGAGTTGAAGTGCACCTTCCAGTCGGCGGCGTAGAAGTCGCGGATGTCGTCCTCGGTGAAGAACTCCGGTGCCGCGTGCGGTCCTTCGGCCGCGGCCACCCGCCACACGGAGCCGAACTCCGGACGGTCGGCGGCCGGTACGGGCGTGCCGTCGGCGACGGTGCCGCCGTGCAGCACGTCGCCGGTGCGCAGGGCGCGGCCGCCGTGCCCGCCGAACCGGCCGAGCGTGAAGGTGGCCGCACTGCCGAGGAACGCGGGCACGTCGAGGCCGTCGGCGAACAACACATAGGTGCGCAGGCCGTGTTCGGCCGGGGCGCCCACCTCCAGGACCGCGCCCGCCGGGACCGTCAGAGGCTCCCACTGCGCGACCGGGGCGCCGTCCGCGGTGACGGGGGCGGGGGCGCCGGTCACGCACACCGTGGTGGCGTGCGTGAACCTCAACGACGGCCCCTGGAGCGTGCATTCGAGTCCCGGCGCGCCTTCGGGATTGCCGAGGGCACGGTTGCCGAGGCGGAACGACAGGTCGTCCATGGGGCCGCACGGCGGCACGCCGACCTGCCAGTGCCCGATCCGGCCCGGCCAGTCCTGGACGGTGGTGAGGGTGCCGCCGGTGAGCACCTCGATCCGCGGGGTGGGGTCGGTGATGCCGGCCAGGGTCGCCGTGGAGTGCGTGGCCGCGGCAACGGCCGGGTCGGCGAGCGCCGCCCGGACCAGGCCGAGGTTGGTCTCGATGCCGTCGACCCGGGTGCGGGCCAGCGCCTCGTCCAGCCTGCGCAGCGCCTCACCCCGGTCGGCGCCGCGGGCGATCACCTTCGCGAGCATCGGGTCGTACGCCGTCGTGACCTCGGTGCCGGTCTCCACCCAGCCGTCGACGCGGACGCCCGCCGGGAACTCCACCCGGGTCAGCAGCCCGGCGCTCGGCCGGTGTTCGCGCGAGGGGTCCTCGGCGTACACGCGGGCCTCGACGGCGTGGCCGCGCGGGGTGCCGGGGTCGCGGACGACATCGCGTTCGCCGCGCGCCAGGCGCAGCATCCACGCGACGAGGTCCACGCCGTAGACCTCCTCGGTGACCGGGTGCTCGACCTGGAGGCGGGTGTTGACCTCCAGGAAGTACGCCTCCTCGCGGGCGGCGTCGTAGACGAACTCCACGGTGCCCGCCGAGCGGTAGCCGACCGAGGCGCACAAGTCGCGGGCGGCGTCGGCCAGTCGGCGGCGCACGGCGTCGGGCAGGCCGGGGGCCGGGGCCTCCTCCAGAACCTTCTGGTTGCGGCGCTGGAGGGAGCAGTCGCGGTCGCCGAAGGTGACGACCCGGCCCTCGCCGTCGCCGAAGACCTGCACCTCGACATGGCGGGCGTGCTCCACCAGGCGCTCCAGGAAGACCCCGGCGGAGGAGAAGGACGCGGCGGCGACGCGCTGCACCCGCTCCCAGGCGTCGCCCAGTTCACCGGCGGAGCGGCAGGCCGACATGCCGATGCCGCCGCCTCCGCCGGTGGCCTTCAGCATCACCGGGTAGCCGATGCGGGCCGCCTCGGCGTGGGCCTGCGCCAGGTCGGCGAGGAGTCCGGTGCCCGGCGCCAGCGGCACGCCCGCGGCCTCGGCGGCCGCCCGCGCGGTGTGCTTGGCACCGAACAGCTCCAGCTGCCGCGGCGTCGGACCGACGAACACGATCCCGGCGTCCTCGCAGCGCCGGGCGAAGGCCGCGTCCTCGGAGAGGAAGCCGTAGCCCGGGTGGATCGCGCCCGCGCCGGTGTCCTTCGCCGCCCGCAGCACCAGATCGGCGTCGAGGTACGACTCCTTGGCGGGCGCGGGCCCGAGCCGCACGGCCTCGTCCGCGAGCCGTACGTGCGCCGCGCCGCGGTCGGCGTCGGAGTACACCGCGACCGTGCGCAGGCCGAGTTCGCGGGCGGTGCGGATGATCCGCACGGCGATCTCGCCCCGGTTGGCGACCAGCAGGGTGTCGAAGGTCATCCCGCGGCTCCGATCGTCAGCTGCACGGCCGTCGGGTCGAAGCCGTTGCACGGGTTGTTGATCTGGGGGCAGTTGGAGACCAGCACCAGCACGTCGCACTCGGCGCGCAGGGTCAGCCGGCGGCCCGGCGCGGACAGTCCGTCGACGATGCCGAGGGTGCCGTCCTTCTCCACCGGCACGTTCATGTACCAGTTGATGTTGGAGACCAGGTCGCGCTTGCCGAGGCCGTGCCGGGCGCCCTCGGCGAGGAAGTTGTCCACGCAGGCGTGCTGCGCCCACGTGTGGTGGCCGTAGCGCAGGGTGTTGGACTCCTTGGAGCAGGCGCCGCCGACGGTGTCGTGGCGGCCGACCTCGTCCTCGACGACCGTCATCAGCGGGGTGTGCTCGCCCGAGAGCAGCACGCTGCCGGTGGTCAGGAAGATGCCGCCCTGCGCGTGGATCGTGTCGGGCGCGCTGTAGCGCACGGACGTGTCGTGGGCGTCGTAGACGAGGAAGTCGACGGCCTGGTTGCCGTGCAGGTCGGTGACGGTCAGGGTCTCGCCGCAGCGGACGACGGACGACCAGGCGGCACGGGCCGCGACCACGGTCGTCGTGCCGATGCCGGACGTGGCCTCGGCCGTCGTGCCCGTACGGGTCCCCTCGCGGGCCGGGATCACGGTCGTGCTGCTCATGCGAGCCCCCTCGCGGTGAGGAATTCGGCGGTGTTGAGGAAGGCGCGGCGGCCTTCCGGGGTGGCGTCCCACAGGGGGTCCCCGGGCGCGGTCGGCGCGGCGCGCCAGGCGAGCACCTCCAGCGGGGTGCTGACGTAGTCGGGGCGCGGATCGACCGGGTGCGGCACGTTGGCGATCAGCACGGTCAGGTCCTGCTCGGCGCGCAGGGTGACGCTCGCGCCGGGTCCCGCCGAGCCGGTGAAGGCGAGGGAGCCGTCCTCGTCGACCGTCACGCCCTGGAAGAACGACAGCGACGGCGGCAGATCGCGCGGGGTGAGGCCGTTCTTCGCCGCGGCCAGCTTGAACAGCTCGCGGCCCGCCGGGGAGGCGGACTGCGGGGTGCCGTCGCCGTAGCGCGCGGTGTTGCGGGCGAGCGCGGAGGTGCCGCACAGGGCGTCGTGGCGGCCGGAGGTGTCGGCGATCACCGAGGCGAGGACGCGGCCCTGGTCGGACAGGAGCAGCACACCCTCGCCGAGGTAGGCGTTCCACTGGACCTTGACGGTGTCGGCGACGTTGAGCCGCTCCCAGGGGCGGCCGTCCACGAAGAGCAGCAGATGCGCGCAGGCGTCGCCGCGCAGGTCGGTCAGGCGCAGTTCGGTGCCGCGGGCGAGCACCCGGTGGGTGTAGTTGCCGCCCGCCACCGTCTCCGCCCACACCAGGTGCCCCGCCGCGCAGGGCGGGGACGGCCAGTCGGCCGCGGGCACGACGGGCATGGCCTCGGTGCGGGCGCCCTCCTGGGCGCGGGCGTGATCGCGCGCTCCGTACGTGGTCGCTGTGGCCATCGCGGGACCTCCGGCTCCGGGGGAAGCTTGCCGGGCGGCGCTCGGGGTGATGTCCGGGCGGCGCTCGGATGATTTCTGTCGCTCGACAGAAATTAGGAGCGGGCCGGGTCGGGGGCGTTGCCCCGCCGTTGCCGCCGGGTTACCGACCGCTCACCGAGATCACGGGGGCGGGCGGTGTGCGAGGATCGGGAGCATGGGGACGCCAGGTGCCGGGCAGGGAGGGCGGGTGGGCCGGCCGCGGGCCGCGCAGCGCCCGGCCAGCGGACTCGAACCGCGCGCCGAACTGCTGGCCGCCGCCGCCGAGTTGTTCACCACCCGCGGCTACTCGGCCACCACCACGCGGGCGGTCGCCGAACGCGCCGGGATGCGGCAGGCGACGATGTACCACTACGTCACCGGCAAGGAGGAACTCCTCGCCGAGCTGCTGGAGTCCACCGTCACGCCGTCGCTCGCGTACGCCCGTGAACTGCTCGCCGACGACACCGCGCCGGGCGAGCG
The DNA here is from genome assembly GCF_000974985.2 of Streptomyces mangrovisoli. GTDB lineage: Bacteria > Actinomycetota > Actinomycetes > Streptomycetales > Streptomycetaceae > Streptomyces > Streptomyces mangrovisoli. Next base: position 30,900 of record NZ_LAVA02000079.1, read on the forward strand.
GCGCCTGTGGGAGCTGTGCCGGGCCGACGTGGAGCTGCTGTGCGGCGGGTCGCACAACCTGGGCGGGCTGTACCTGCTGCCGGAGGTGCGGGCCGAGCGGTTCGCCGGGTTCCATGCGGTGCGGGCCGAACTCAAGGACGCCTACCGGCAGTTGCTCGCGGCCACGGTGGCGGGCGGCGCGCTCGCGAAGGCCGATCTCGACCTCAGGACCGATCTGGTCTTCGGGCTCATCGAGGGCGTGATCCTGGTCCACCGCTCCGATCCGGAGCGCCCGGTGGGGGAGTTCGCCCGCGCGACGGCGGACGCGGCGCTGCGGATCGCGGGGGTCTGAGGCGCCCCGGGCGCCCGGCCCTCGACGTCCGGCCCCCGACGTCCGGCGTCCGGCCCCGTGGGCCCTGATTCACCCGCCCCGGTGACCTCTTCTCGCACATCCGCCCCTAGTGACACCGTGTGTGCGAATGATCTCCCAGCGTACAAATGGGGCCGAGGGTACTCCTGTCGCAAGGGCGATTTCAGCCGCTTGCTGAATATGACACAGCGATGATCCGGTCGGACTAAGCTCGCCCGCAGCGCACCGAGTTGGGATGGATTCGGGCGTTTGTTCCCCGACGTGCCAAAGGTCCAGTACGGGTGCGTGACGTTTCCCCCGGCAAGCTCCCCGACCCCCAGCCGATTCGTCTCAAAGGGCTTACATGGTGAGTGTTCAATCGCCTCCCCGCGGCCGCGAACTCCCCTACAGCCGGGTGCTGTTGCCGCCCGCGATACTGATGGCCGCGGCGACCGGCGGCGCCGTCGCCCTGGTCCCCGGTCCGGCCCGGACCGCCGTCGGCTGGTGCGGCGCCGTGGCGACGCTGCTGGTGCTCGCCCTGGCCGCCGAGGTCGTACGCCGCGGACGCGACCTGCGCGACCTGCGGCTGCGGGCCGACCGGCGCACCGCCGAACTGGAACGGCGCGTCGCCGGCCACGACGCCGACTTCGCGCGCCTCGGGCAGGAGATCGTGCCCGCCGCGCTGTTCCGGCTGCGCGGCGGAGAATCCCCCCAAGAGGTGATGCGCGAAGTCGTCGACGCCGACCCGGAGTGGCGACTGCTGCCCGAGTCGCAGCGCGCCCTGCTGCGCACCGTGCTGCGGATCGTGGACAACGAGGAGGCCCTGCGTGACTCCTCGCAGCGCTCCTTCGTCAGCATCGCCCGCCGCGTGCAGGCCATCGTCCATCAACAGGCGGCGGAACTGCGGGAGATGGAGGAGGACCACGGCCGCAACCCCGAGGTCTTCGACGACCTCCTGCGCATCGACCACGGCACCGCGCTGATCGGCCGGCTCGCCGACTCCATCTCCGTCCTCGGCGGCGGCCGCCCCGGACGCCAGTGGCCCGCCCCCGTCCCGCTGTACAGCGTGCTGCGCGGCGCCATGTCCCGCATCCTCGACTACCGCCGCATCGAGCTGCACTCGATCGCCGCGGTCAACATCAAGGGCGTCTCCGTCGAACCGGTCATCCACGCCGCCGCGGAGCTCCTCGACAACGCCACCCGCTACTCCCCGCCCCAGACCAAGGTGCACGTCACCGCCGTCGAGGTGCAGACCGGCGTGGCCATCGAGATCGAGGACGCCGGCGTCAGCCTCAGCGAGGAGGCCCGCGCCCGCGCCGAGGGGATGCTGGAGCGCGCCAAGGCCGGTGTCGACCTCCAGGACCTCGGCGACACCCCGCGCCTCGGCCTCGCCGTCGTCGGCCGGCTCTGCTCGGCGTACGACATGCAGGTCTCGCTGCGGGCCTCCGCCTACGGCGGTGTGCGGGCCGTGATGATCGTGCCGAGCGCCATGATGACCTCCGAGCCCGCCCCCGGCCTGGCCCACGGCATCGGCGTCACCGCCGCGCCCAGGGCCGAACTCGGCGCCGTGGAGGGCCCCAAGCGCGCGCCGAAGAAGCGCCGCCCCACCAGCCCCCGGATCCCCGCCTCGTTCACCCTGGAGGACGACGTCCCCGAGGTGACCGAGTGGACGCCGAACGGACTCCCGCAGCGACGCAGCCGGATGAAGACGCCGCTCCACCAACGCCTCGCGGAACAGGCCGCCTTCGAACGGGCCGAGCAGGAGGCCGAGTCCCGTTGGCCTTCGCCCGCGGCGGACCCCGAGCCGGAGGAGAAGGAGCCCGAACCGGGCCTGTGGGTCGAGGCGTTCATGAGCGGGCTCAAGGGCGACCCCGAACCGGTCGCCTCCCCCCAGCCGACCACCAGCGAGCCGGCCCGCATCGAGGCCGACGAGGAGGGTGACCTCACGTGATCCAGCAGCGTGCCAACTTCGACTGGATGCTCAAGGATCTCGCCGACGGCGTACCGGGCATCGAGATGATCGTGGTCCTCTCCGCCGACGGGCTGCGCATCGCCCGCCACGGCGGCGACCCCGACGCGGCCGACCGCGTCGCCGCCGCCTGCGCCGGACTCCAGAGCCTGGCGGGCGCCGTGGCCGCCGAGATCCCCGACAGCGACGGCCGCATGAGGATGGTCATCATCGAGATCAACGGCGGCTATTTCTACCTGATGGCTGCCGGCCCCAACGCCTATCTCGCGGTGCTCTCCGACGTCGTCGCCGAACCCGGTCTGATGAGCAACCGGATGCGCGACCTCGTCGTCCGGATCGGCGCGCATCTCACCAGCCCGCCGCGGCGCAACGGGCAGACCGTATGACTCCTCCGCGACGCCGACGGCGCGAACCCAGGGAGCGGGCCGCCCCCGAGCCCCCGAAACCGCGGCACGGCGACGGGGCGGACCCGGCACAGGGCACCACCAGGAACCCGGAACGCCTGTACGTCCTCACCGGCGCCGTCGACGGGGAGCGCGCGAACCTCGACCTGGTGACGCTGATCGTGACCCGGGGCGACCCGCCGCCGGCCACCAGCCCGGAACAGACCGCCCTGCTGCGGCTGTGCGCCGCACCTCTGTCCGTGGCCGAGCTGTCGGCCTACCTCGAACTGCCGTTCAGCGTGGTGACCGTGCTGCTCACCGAGCTGCTCACGGCCGAACTGGTGCAGGCGCGCGCCCCGATCGTCCGGCAGGCGCTCCCCGACCGTTCCCTCCTCGAAGCGGTGATGCATGGACTTCAAAGGCTCTGACACCGTCCCCGGACCACGCACCGCGGACCACCTGCCGCACACGGCGCAGGCCGCGGTGAAGATCGTGATCGTGGGCGGGTTCGGCGTCGGAAAGACCACCATGGTCGGCTCCGTCAGCGAGATCAGGCCGCTGACCACCGAGGAGACCATGACGCAGGCGGGTGTCGGCGTCGACGACAACTACGGCTCCGAGACCAAGACCGCCACCACCGTGGCGATGGACTTCGGCCGGATCAGCATCACCGACCAACTGGTGCTCTACCTGTTCGGCACCCCCGGACAGGAGCGCTTCTGGTTCCTGTGGAACGGCCTGTTCGAAGGCGCGCTCGGCGCGGTCGTGCTCATCGACACCCGCCGTCTGGAGGTCAGCTTCGACGTCATGGGGCGCCTGGAGGAGCGCGGCGTTCCGTTCGTCGTCGCCGTCAACTCCTTCCCCGACGGCCCTCGTTACCCCCTCGAGGAGCTGCGCGCGGCGCTCGACCTGGCGCCGAACATCCCGATCGTCGAGTGCGACGCGCGCCGCCGCGCCTCCAGCCGCGACGTGCTGATGACCCTCATGCACTTCCTGCACTCGCTCCACACGACGGGCGCGCTGACCTGACCGGCGCGCCCGCCCGACCCCGCGCCTCGACCCACGGACCGCGCCGACCCGACCGGCGCGTCCGCCCGACCCGCCCCGCGCCTCGACCCGACGGGCCCGCCGACCCGACGGCGCGCCCGCCTGACCACCTCTGCTTCGGAGCGATCACCGTGACGCCTGAACCCCACTCCTCCACCGGCACCGACGGCCCCCTGTCCGGCCCGCCGCCGGGCTGCCCCGCACACGGCACCGGCCCCGGCGGACTGCACCGGCTCTACGGCCCCGACGCGGCCGACCTCAGTGCCCTCTACGACACCCTGCGCGCCGAACACGGCCCTGTCGCACCGGCGTTGCTCCACGACGACGTGCCGGTGTGGGTGGTGCTCGGCCACGCCGAGAACCTCCACATGGTCCGCACGCCGTCCCAGTACTGCCGGGACAGCCGGATCTGGACGCCGCTCCAGGAGGGCATGGTCAAGCCCGACCACCCGCTGATGCCGCACATCGCCTGGGAGCCGATCTGCTCCTACGCCGAGGGCGACGAACACCTGCGGCTGCGCGGCGCGGTCACCGGCGCCATGGCCACCATCGACCACCGCGGCATCCGGCGCTACATCAACCGCTACACCCAGCGCCTGGTCAACACCTTCTGCGAACAGGGCCGCGCCGACCTGGTCAGCCAGTTCGCCGAACACCTACCCATGGGCGTGATGTGCGAGATCCTCGGGCTGCCCGAGGAGTACAACGACCGCATGGTGCAGGCAGCCCGCGACATGCTCAAGGGCACCGAGACCGCCATCGCCAGCCACGGCTACGTCATGGAGGCGCTCCAGCGCCTCACCGCCCGGCGGCGCGCGCAGCCCGAGGAGGACCTCGCCAGCCAGCTGATCGCCCAGCCCGCCGGCCTGACCGACGACGAGGTCACCAAGCACCTGTGGGTGGTCCTCATGGCGGCCTACGAGGCCACGGTGAACCTCACCGCGAACGTGCTGCGGATGGTGCTGACCGACCCTCGCTTCCGCGCCCAGCTCAACGGGGGCCAGATGACGGTCCCGGAGGCGGTCGAGCAGTCCCTGTGGGACGAGCCGCCGTTCAGCACGGTCTTCGCCTACTTCGCCAAGCAGGAGACCGAACTGGGCGGGCAGCGCATCCGCAAGGGCGACGGGCTGCTGTTCGGCATCGCGCCCGGCAACGTCGACCCGCGGGTACGCCCGGATCTCGCGGCCAACATGCAGGGCAACCGCTCCCACCTGGCGTTCGGCGGGGGCCCGCACGAGTGCCCCGGCCAGGACATCGGGCGGGCGATCGCCGACACCGGCGTGGACGCGCTGCTGCTGCGGCTGCCGGATGTGCAACTCTCCTGCGAGGAGGACGAGTTGCGCTGGACCGAGTCGATCTCCTCACGGCATCTGGCGGAACTGCCGGTGCACTTCGAGCCGAAGCCGCAGCAGGACGTCAAGGCGAGGCCGGGGCACGCGGCGATCCCGCCGCAGCGGGGCACCTGGCAGGTCGGCACGGCCCGCCCCGAGGCGGCGCCGCCGGAGCACACGGCCCCCGCCGCGACCCCCGCGGCTCCGGTCTCGCCCCCAGCTCCCATCGCCGAACACCCCCGCAGGCAGGGCGTGTTGCGGCGCCTGCTGCGCTGGTGGCGGGGCGAGTAGCGACCGGCGCGGCCCGGTGGGGCCCTTTCGTGCAGTTCCCCGCGCCCCTGAAGGGGCGCGGGGAACTGCGCGATCAGCCACGACGGAGCCGCACCCGCCCGCAGACCCGCACGTGGCCCTCGGTCAGTGGTCCGACGCCCACTCCGCGTAGGCGGACCACGCGGCCAGCGTCCGCGCGCTGCGGAAGCGGTGCTCCCTGCCGGTCACCGGATCGGTGAACTCCAGCGCCCGCGCCAGCAGTTGCAGCGGGCGGCGGAAGTCGCCGGCGGGCACGGGCGGCAGCACCGTCGGATACAGCGGGTCGCCGAGCAGTGGCACGCCCAACGCGCTCATGTGCACCCGCAGCTGGTGGGTCTGCCCGGTGCGGGGCAGGAGCCGGTAGCGCGCGAGGCCGTCGGCGCGGTGCTCGGCCGCCTCGACCCGGCTGACGGCGTTGGGCTCGCCCGCCACCTCCCGTGCCGCGGGTACCCCCCGCTCCTTCACGATCCGGCTGCGCACGGTGCGCGGCAGCCCGAGCCCGGCGTCGTACGCCGCGATCGCCTCGTACTCCTTGTGCACCCGCCGGTCCCGGAACAGCGCCTGGTACGCGCCGCGTTCCTCGGGCCGCACCGTGAACAGCACCAGTCCGGCGGTGAGCCGGTCGAGCCGGTGCGCGGCGCCGAGCGAGGGCAGCTCCAGCTCCCGCCGGAGCCGGGCGAGCGCGGTCTCGGTGACATGGCTGCCGCGGGGTGTCGTGGCGAGGAAGTGCGGTTTGTCGGCGACGACGATGTGCTCGTCGCGGTACACCACCTCGATCGGGAACGGCACCCGCGGCTCGGCGGGCAGCTCCCGGTGGAACCACACGAACAGGCCCGGCTCGTAGCCCGCGTCCGGCGCGACCGCCCGCCCGTCGGCGCCCACGACCAGCCCGTCCTCGAACAGGGCGTCCACCACCCCGGGACCCGCCCCCGACAGCCGCTCGCGCAGGTGCTCGCGCACCGTCGCCCACGGCCCCTGCTGGGGCAGCCGCACCCGCACCGGGTCGACCCCGTCGCGCTGGGGGAGCGGGGAGGGCGGGATCCGGGTCTTGCGTCTCATCAGGGCCAGCGTAAGCGGTGCACGACCGGGAGGCGGGGCGCCGTCGGCGCGCCCGCCTCCCCGCTCGGTCGCAGGCCCGTGCCGTCACCGGCGCGCCCGCCCCCGCTCGCTCAGAGCGCCCGTGCCGCCACCGGCTCCGGCGTCCGCGCGGCGAGCGCCGCCGTACGCGCCCGGTACGCCCGGTACCCCCACCCCGCCGCCAGCGTCAGCACGAGGAACAGGACCGTGAACCACTGGAAGTACCAGTGGCCGCCCGCCGGGTCGTACACCGCCGCGCGCGGCCACGCCAGGTCGACCGTCATCAGCAGGCCGTAGGCCAGCGCGAGCGCGTTGACCGGGACGCCCCAGCGGCCCAGCGAGAACAGCGGCGCGCCCGTCTCGTCCGTGCCGTCGGCGGTGAACTCGCCGCGCAGCCTGCGGTACAGCAGCGGCCCGGTGACCATGGCGTAGGCGAGGTACAGCATCACGATGCAGGTCGTGCCGATGGCGAGGAACGCGTCCGGGGAGGCGAAGTTCATCAGCAGCAGCACGCCCGCGAGGACGCCCACGACGACGGCGGGCGCGCCGGGCATACCGGTGCGGGCGTCGACCTTCGCGAGCCGGTGGGCGAACGGGAGCTGCCCGTCGCGGGCCATGGAGAACAGCATCCGGGAGGCGGCGGTCTGGATGGCGAGGGTCGCCACCGCGATCGCCACCACCACGTCGGCCAGCAGCACCCGGCCGACCCCGTCGCCGAGGCTGCTGGTGAGGACGTAGCTGAGTCCGTCCGTGGCGAGGTGCCCGTCGGTGAGGCTGGGCGCGGCGAGCAGCCCGCCGAGGACGACGAGCCCGCCGAGCAGTCCGGCGGCGCCCAGCGCGGTGAGGATGGTGCGCGGCGCGGTGCGGCGCGGCAGCCGCGTCTCCTCGCTCATCTCGCCGGCGCTGTCGAAGCCGATCATCACGTACGCCGCCGTGAACGAGCCGACCGCCAACGCGCCGAACAGGCCGCCCTGGGCGGCGGTGCCGGTGTGGAAGGTGATGCCGGGGGAGCGCTCGGAGTGGGTCAGCAGCAGGACGACGATCAGGACCGCGCCGATGATCTCGGCGGTCACGCCGACCCGGTTGATCGCGGACATGACCCGGTTGTCGAGCACGTTCACGACGGTGGTGAGCACCAGCAGGACGACGCCGAGGACGGCCGCGTTGGCGGCGCCGTCCGCGGAGACCGGCGAGGGGTCGGTGCCGACGAGCTGGAAGCCGGACCAGAGCGCGGGCAGCACCATCTGGAGCGCCAGAGCCGCGGCGGCCACCACCACGATCTGCCCGATCACCATGATCCAGCCGGCGAACCAGCCGAAGGCGGCGGTGGACAGCCGTGAGGACCACTGGTAGATCGCGCCGGAGATCGGGTAGCGGGCGGCGAGTTCGGCGAAGCACGCGGCCACCGCCAGCTGGCCGATCAGCACGACGGGCCAGGCCCAGAAGAAGACGGGGCCACCGAAGGCGTACCCGAAGGCGAAGAACTGGAAGACGGTCGTCAGGACGGAGATGAAGGAGAACCCGGCCGCGAACGAGGCGTACCGGCCGAGGCTGCGGTGCAGCTCCTGGCGGTAGCCGAACTCGGCGAGGGAACGGTCGTCGGTCGTGTCGGTCGTGGTCGCGGTCGTCGTCACGGCGGCACCTGCCTTCGGCACGCGGTAGCGGTCTGCGGTCCAGGCGATTCCGGGCGGCCGCCCCCTGCCGGGAGGCCCCCGCCGGTAATTCCTGTCGGGCGACAGAAATTAGGGACGGCCTGTTTCGGCGGCATCACGCGGGCGTGTCCGGGCCGGGCCGAAGTGCTCACGCCCCTTGCCGGCCGCCTGAACGCGATACATCGTGTGTCTTGACGCTCTCCGACGGTCGCGATATGTTCGGCCACGGATATTCGTCAACGAGGGCATGCAGCGGGAGAGTGAGGCGGTACCCATGGCGACCAAGCGCCGCAAGCTCACCAACCCGCTCGCGCTCGCGGTCATGGTGCTGCTCACCGAGAAGCCCATGCATCCCTACGACATCGCCCAGACCCTGCGCCGCCGCGGCAAGGACGCGAGCCTGAAGATCAACTACGGCTCGCTCTACACGGTGGTGCAGAACCTCCAGAAGCACGGCTTCGTCGAGGTCACCGACGTGGAGCGGCAGGGCAACCGCCCCGAGCGCACGCTCTACGGCATCACGGACGCCGGCCGCGAGGAGGCCACCGAGTGGCTGTCCGACCTGCTCGCCGTCCCCGCGCGGGAGTTCCCCGTCTTCGAGTCCGCGATCTCCCTCATGGGCATCCTGCACCCCGACGAGGTGACCAGGCTGCTGGGGGAGCGGCTGGGCACGCTCGACGTGGAGATCGCGAGCCAGCGCGGCGCCATGGCCAAGCTGCGCGAGACCCTGCCCCGGCTCTTCCTGGTCGAGACGGAGTTCCATCTCCACATGGCCGAGGCGGAGGCGGAGTGGGTCCGCGGCTTCCTCACCGAGCTGGCCGGCGGCACCTTCCCCGGCGTCAAGGAGTGGCGGGCCTTCAGCGAGACCGGTGAGGTCCCCGAGGAGTTCAGCAGGCTGGAGGCCGGTTTCGAGCAGCAGACCTCATGAAACAGACCCCGGCAGGGCTGTTGCAGCAGCCCCGCCAGGGTCTCGAACCCCGAGCTGACTCCGCCGTGAGGCAGCGCCAGGACATCGAGGTGCGGCACACCCAGGATATCCCGGCGCTCTTCACACGGATCAGCTGTCATCCGCTCACACAGGAGAGCAGCCGAAATGAACACCCGTGCGCCCGCGGTCGAGGCGCGTCAGCTGATCAAGACCTATCCCGGCGACGTCACCGCCCTCAACGGCATGGACATCACCGTCGAACCAGGCACCGTCTTCGGGCTGCTCGGCCCCAACGGCGCCGGCAAGTCCACCACCGTCAAGATCCTCACCACCCTGGCCCGCCCCGACTCCGGCACCGCCACCGTCGCCGGACACGACGTGCTGCGCCACCCCGACCGGGTGCGCCGCGCCATCGGCGTGGTCGCCCAGGGCTCCGGCGCCGACCCGGTCGCCACCGGCCGGGAGAACCTCCGACTCCAAGGCAGGCTCTTCGGGTTGAAGGGCGCCCCGCTCGCCCGCCGGGTCGACGAACTGCTGGAGCGCTTCACCCTCGCCGAGGCCGCCGGGCGCCAGGTCAAGGGCTACTCCGGCGGGATGCGCCGCCGCCTCGACGTCGCCCTGGGGCTGGTGCACCGCCCCGAGGTGCTCTTCCTCGACGAGCCCACCACCGGCCTCGACCCCGAGGCCCGCACGGCGATGTGGGAGGAGATCGGCCGGCTGGCCGGCGACGAGGGCCTGACCATCCTGCTCACCACGCACTACCTGGAGGAGGCCGACCGGCTCGCCGAGCGCATCGCGATCGTCGACCGGGGCCGGGTCGTCGTCGAGGGCACCCCCGACGGCCTCAAGGGCGAACTGCGCGGCGACGCGGTCCACCTGGAGCTGCGGGCGCCGCTCGGCGAGGCCGGACGGACCCTGCTCGAAGGCGCCCTCGGCGCGCTCGCGGGCGTGCACGAGGTGCTGATCGACCGGGCGCGGGTCAGCGTCCGCGCCGACGACGGGGCGGCGGCGATGCCCCGGTTGCTCGGCGAGCTGGAGCGGGCCGGGGTCTCCGTCGCCACCGCCACCGTCGCACGCCCCTCGCTCGACGACGTCTACCTCCGCTACGCGGGCCGCCGTTACGCCGAAGCCGACCCGCGCTCCGGCGCGCGGGACGACTCCCTCGTCCTCGCCGGAGGTGCCCGATGAGCACGGCCGTCACCCAGACCTGGTACATGACGCAGCGTCAACTCATGGTGTTCGCGCGGCAGCCCGCCTACGCGATCATCACGCTCGTCCAGCCCGTCATCTGGCTGTTCCTGTTCGGCAGCCTCTTCCGCAAGGTCGTCGAGCTGGGCGGCTTCGGCACCGGCTCGTATCTCGACTACCTGGTGCCGGGCGTGGTCGTGATGAGCGCCCTCAGCTCCAACATGTGGGCGGGCATGGGCACGTTGGAGGAGATCCAGCGCGGCACCCTCGACCGCTTCCTGACCACCCCGGTCAGCCGGGCCGCGCTGATGAACGGCAACGTCGTCAACAACGGCCTGGTCACCGCCGCCCAGTCGGTGATCATCGTGCTGCTCGGACTGCTCGGCGGCGCCGACTACCCCGGCGGGATCGGCGGCATCGCGGTCCTGGTCGTCGCGTCGGTGCTGCTCGGCACGGTCTTCGGGGCGCTGTCCAACGCGCTCGGCATGATGGTGCGGGAACGCGAGTCGATCATCGGCATCAACACGTTCCTGCTGCTGCCGCTGACCTTCCTGTCGAGCGCCTTCATGGCGCCGTCGCAGATGCCGTCCTGGATGCGGCACGTCGCCGACTTCAACCCGCTCAACTGGGCCATGGTCGCGGGCCGTTCGGCGATGTCGGAGCAGCCGGACTGGGGGGTCGTGCTGGGCCGCGGCGGCGCGCTGCTGGCCCTCGCGGTGGCGGCGGTGTGGCTGTCGATCCGCACGTTCCGGTCGTACCAGCGGTCGGTGTGAGGCGCTTCGCGGCATGAGCGTTCCGCAGCATGAGCGTTCCGCAGCATGAGCGTTCCGCGGCATGAGTGAGGGCGGCACCGCATCGGTGCCGCCCTCGTCGCCTCACACGGCGGGTGCCACGTCACACCGCGGGTGTCACGCGGCGGGCGCGTTGCCCTCCGGCTGCGCGCCGCCCTCCTGCTCGCGCTCGACGCGCGCGTTCCACTCCCGCTTCGACGCCTGCCAGCCGTCCTCGTTGTGGCCGAGCCGCCAGTAGCCGGAGATCGACAGGTCCTCGCGCGGGATGTCGCGCTCGACCCGCAGCAGCCGACGCAGTTCCTTCACGAAGGTCGCCTCGCCGTGCACGAACGCGTGCACCCGGCCCGCCGGGAACTCCAGCGCCGCTACGGCCTCCACCAGCAGCTCGCCGACCGGCCGGTCCCCGCGGTGCAGCCAGACCACCTCGACGTCGGAGTCGATCTTCTGCTCCTCCGCAGGGCCCTCGACCTCGATGAAGGCATGGGCGCGCGTCCCCTCGGGCAGTGCTTCCAGCGAGCGGGCGATCGCGGGGAGCGCGCTCTCGTCGCCGACGAGCAGATGCCAGTCCGCGTCCGTGTCGGGGGCGTAGGCGCCGCCGGGGCCCATGAAGTGGATGGTCTCGCCGGGCTGCACCCGCGCCGCCCAGGGGCCCGCCAGGCCCTCGTCGCCGTGCACCACGAAGTCGAGCGTCAGCTCGCGGTGTTCGGCGTCCCAGGCCCGCACGGTGTACGTCCGCGTCACCGGCCACTGCTCGCGCGGGAACTCCGCCCGGATGCGCTCCACGTCGAAGGGCTCGGGGTAGACGGCGCCCGGGGCGGGGAACAGCAGCTTCACGTAGTGGTCCGTGCAGGTGTCCGCCGCGAACGCGGTCAGCCCGTCCCCGCCGAGCACCACGCGCTGCATGTGCGGGCTCAGCCGCTGGGTGCGGACGACCTGTGCGGAATGAGGCTTCCGCGGCTTGCGTGCCGGACGTTCTGCCATGGCGGCCTCCCAGTGGTGCCTTGCTTAGGTTTGCCTAAGTTAGCATCCCCCGCTCTGTGAGAGGCAAGCACACATGGTGCATGTGCGAGAACTTTGATGACGCGCCGGGCGCGCTCGGCGGCCGGCACCGCGATCACGCGCCGAGCGTGCTCAGCAGCCGTTGCAGCGAGCTGCCGAGCCCCCAGCGCGCCGCGAGCTCCGTCAGGCCCGCCGGATCGCGCGGTGCGTGCGGCAGCCTGGTGTCCACCTGCGGCAGCGGCACGTCGGAGGCGACCCGCACCACCTTCGGCGCGACCGCGACATAGGGCCGCGCCTCGGTCAGCCGCTTGCGCTGCGACGGCGTGAGCTTCGCCTTCGGGTCGTCGACCGCGGCCATGATCCCGTCGAGGTCGCCGAACTCGGCGAGCAGCTTCGCCGCCGTCTTCTCGCCGATGCCGGGCACGCCCGGCAGGCCGTCGCTCGGGTCGCCGCGCAGCAGCGCCAGGTCCACGTAACCGCGGCCGTCGACGCCGTACTTCTCGCGGAGCGCCGCCTCGTCGGTCAGCTGGAGCGTGCCCACGCCCTTGATCGGGTACAGCACCCGGATCCCGCGCGCGTCGTCCACCAGTTGGTACAGATCCCGGTCGCCGGTGACGATGTCGACCGGGCCGCTCGCCCCGGCCGTGAACGTGCCGATCACGTCGTCCGCCTCGTAGCCCGGGACGCCCACGCGGGCGATGCCGACCGCGTCGAGGACCGCCTCGATCACGGGCACCTGCGGGGAGAGCGTGTCCGGCACCTCCTCCTCGTCCGGGCCGCTCGCGTGCTCCTCGGCGACCCGGTGCGCCTTGTAGGAGGGGATCAGGTCGACCCGCCACTGCGGGCGCCAGTCGGCGTCCATGCAGGCCACCAGCTCGTCCGGCCGGTGGTCCTTGACCAGGCGGTCGATGAACTCCAGCAGTCCGCGCACGGCGTTCACCGGCGTGCCGTCCGGGGCCTTCACGGACTCCGGGACGCCGAAGTAGGCGCGGAAGTAGAGCGAGGCGGTGTCGAGGAGCATCAGTCGTCCGGTCACGCTCGCATCATGCCGCACGGCACCGACAGTCACCCGGCACGGCGCTGACGGCCGCCCCGCACGGCACCGACAGTCACCCGGCACCGGGCTGACGGCCACCCCGCGCGACACCGACAGTCACCGGCCCGCGACGCAACCCCACTCGGATGTGACCTTGTGAAGTGGGCCACCCGCAGGTTTGCGCCTTGGGTCGAAGGGCAGGCGCGGGCTCTGTCCTTCGATGTCAAGACGAGAGGGTGAGCGTGTCCGCGAGCCTAGAGGCCGACCATCTGTTCAAGGTGTTCGGCAGACGACCCGAAGCCGCCGTCGACCGGCTGCGCCAGGGAGCCGACCGCAAGGAGCTGCGCGCCGAGGGGACCACCGCGGCCGTGATCGACGCGTCCTTCACCGTGGAAGCGGGCCGGATCTTCGTCGTCATGGGCCTGTCCGGCTCCGGCAAGTCGACCCTGCTGCGGATGCTCAACGGCCTGCTGGAGCCCACCGCCGGGCAGGTCCGCTTCGACGGCCGCGACCTCACCGCGCTCGACGAGCGCGAGCTGCGCGAGGTCCGCTCCCGCAAGATCAGCATGGTGTTCCAGCACTTCGCCCTGTTCCCGCACCGCAGCGTCCGCGACAACGCCGCGTACGGCCTGGAAGTGCAGGGCGTGCCCCGCGCCGAGCGCGAGCGCCGCGCCGACGAGGCGCTCGCCCTGTGCGGCCTGGCCGGCTGGGAGGACTCCTGGCCCGACGAGCTGTCCGGCGGCATGCAGCAGCGCGTGGGCCTCGCCCGCGCGCTCGCCACCGACGCCGACCTGCTGCTGATGGACGAGTCCTTCAGCGCGCTCGACCCGCTGATCCGCCGCGACATGCAGGACCAGCTGCTGGAACTCCAGCGGACCCTGAAGAAGACGATCGTGTTCATCACCCACGACCTCAACGAGGCCATGCGCCTGGGCGACCGCATCGCCGTCATGCGCGACGGGCGCATCGTGCAGAACGGCACCGCCGAGGACATCCTGCTGCGCCCCGCCGACGACTACGTCGCCTCCTTCACGCAGGACGTCGACCGCTCCCGCGTGCTGACCGCGGGCGCCGTCATGGACCCCGAGGTCCGCGGCGACGAGGCCGACTGCGGCTGCGAGACCGCCGCCCCGGACACCCCGGTCGCCGAGCTCTGCGCGATCAGCGCCCGCACCGGGCACCCCGTCGCCGTGCTCGACGGTGACGGCACCCTCGTGGGCGTCGTACCGCGCGGCCGTCTGGTCGCCTTCCTCGGCGACGAGCCGGACCGCCCGGCGGCCTGCGACGGCGCGCGGCGGGTGCCCGACGCGAGGCGGTCGCCCGACCGGGGACCGGCCGCGGACGCGAAGGAGGTGACCGCCCGTGCCTAGGCTCCACCTCGGCGACTGGGTCGACTCCGGCGTCAACTGGCTGGTCGCCCACATGTCCTGGCTGTTCGACGCGGTCCGCGCGGTCGTGGAGGGTATGTACGACGGCATCGACGCGGTCCTCACCGCCCCCGCCCCGCTGCTGCTGGCCGGCATCCTCGCGGTGCTCGCGTGGTGGCTGCGCGGCCTCGCCGCGGGCGTCCTCGCCTTCGCCGGGTTCGCCCTCATCGACTCCCTCGCCCTGTGGGACCAGGCGATGTCGACGCTCGCGCTGGTGCTCGTCGCCACCGTCGTCGCCCTCGCGATCTCCATCCCGCTCGGCATCCTCGCCGCCCGCTCCAAGGCGGTCAGCTCTGCCGTGCGGCCGGCCCTGGACCTGCTCCAGACCATGCCGTCGATGGTGCTGCTGATCCCGGCGATCCTCTTCTTCGGCCTCGGCACCGCGGCCGGAGTCGTCGCCACGCTCGTCTTCGCGCTCGCCCCGGGCGTGCGCATGACCGAGCTGGGCATCCGCCAGGTCGACGCCGAACTGGTCGAGGCCGCGGAGGCGTTCGGCACCCGGCCGCGCGACACCCTGCTCCGCGTCCAGCTGCCGCTCGCGCTGCCGACGATCATGGCGGGCGTCAACCAGGTCATCATGCTCGGCCTGTCGATGGTCGTCATCGCCGGCATGGTCGGCACCGGCGGACTCGGCGGCGCCGTCAACGAGGCCATCGGACAGCTCGACATCGGCTACGGCTTCGAGGCGGGCGTCGGCATCGTCGTCCTCGCGATCTACCTGGACCGCGTCACGAGCGCGCTCGGCACCCAGCTCTCCCCGCTCGGGCGCCGCGCCGCCGCCCGCGCCCCGCGGACCACGCTGACGTACCGCCCCCGGCCCGTGGTCGCCGCCGTCGGCGCGATCGTGCTGGCCCTCGTCGCGGGCGGCCTCGGCATCTTCGGCTCCTCCACCGGCACCGCCGCGGCCGCCAAGGACGACGTCGGCAAGGGCAAGGAGATCAAGATCGGCTACATCCCGTGGGACGAGGGCATCGCCTCCACCTACCTGTGGAAGGAGATCCTCGAGGAGCGCGGCTACAAGGTCACCACCACCCAGTACGCCGCCGGCCCGCTCTACACGGGCGTGGCCACCGGGCAGCTGGACTTCCAGACCGACGCGTGGCTGCCGACCACCCACGCCGAGTACTGGAAGAAGTACGGCAAGCAGCTCGACGACCTCGGCAGCTGGTACCAGCGCACCTCCCTGGAGCTGACCGTCCCGTCCTACGTGAAGGACGTCGACTCGCTCGCGGACCTCAAGGCGCACGCCTCCGAGTTCGGCGGCAAGATCGTCGGCATCGAGCCCAGCGCCGGAATGATGGGGCTGCTCAAGGACAAGGTCCTCAAGGAGTACGGCCTCGACGGCTCGTACCAGGTCGTCGACGGCTCGACGCCCGCGATGCTGGCCGAGCTCAAGCGGGACTACGCCAGGAAGCAGCCGGTCGTCGTCACGCTGTGGTCGCCGCACTGGGCGTACAGCGACTACAAGCTGAAGAAGCTGAAGGACCCCAAGGGCGCCTGGGGCAAGGGAGACGGCGTGCACACCGTCGCCCGCAAGGGCTTCGCCCAGGACGACCCGCAGGTCGCGAGCTGGCTGAAGCACTTCTCCATGACGGAGAAGCAGCTCACCGGCCTGGAGGCGCAGATCCAGAAGGCAGGCAAGGGACAGGAGCAGCAGGCCGTGAAGACCTGGCTCGGACAGCATCCCGGCCTCGTCGACACATGGGCACCCGTCGAACGGGGAAGCAAGGACCAGGCGGCCGGGTGACCTGACACTCCCGGACCGCCGCCCGAGGGGCGGGCCGTACCGTACGTCTCCTGACCGTGCGGCGCGGCCCGCCCCTCCTGGTTTCCCCGGACCGCCACGGGCGGGATCCGGACAACCACGCAGCGCTACGTCCCGCCCTGAGCCTGGCGGCCATGGTCGCGGATCACCTGCTGCGGGCCGCGGCGCCGCCGCTCACGCCCCCCGCGCGCCCGTCACCGGCGCCTACGCGCTCCGTCTGAGGCGGCCGCTCCGCTGGCGAGAACCGTGACGGTGACACCGGTGCCGTGTGACATCGATGTGACGGGCGCATGAAACGGTTTGCCGAACATGCGTAGGGTGCAGAGAACTCATCAGGAGCACTGCGCGCTCCGCACGGCACGCCGGCGGCGGACGGACGGGTGAAGGAGGGAACCGGGCCCATGGGCGACCACAAGGAACACCAGCCCCTTCGGGTGGGCGCTGCCGTGCGACGGCGGCGCCGGGCCCTGGAGCTCACCCTCGCGGCCGTCGCCGAACGCAGCGGCCTGTCCGTGCCCTTCCTCAGCCAGATCGAGAACGACAAGGCGCGCCCCAGCCGCAGCAGCCTGGAGAAGGTCGCCGACGCGCTGCGCACCACCGCCGTGGAGCTCCTCGCGGCGGCCGACCCGGCGTGCAGCGTCGACCTCGTGCGCGCCGACGGCACCGAGCCGGACTTCGAGCGCCGGGTCCGCTCCCTGGTCCGCGGCCACCACCAGCTGCACGCCTCCGAGTACACCGGCGACCACGACGAGGGCCGCGAGTTCCAGCACCGCAACGACGAGCTGATGTACGTCGCCGACGGCGCGGTCGAGGTCGAGGCGGAGGGCCGCGCGTACCGGCTCGGGCGGGGCGACACGCTGTATCTGACCGGCGGGGTGCGGCACCGCTGGCGGGCCACCGTGCCGGACACCCGGATCATCGTGGTGGCGGTCGCGGAGCACATCGAGGCGGTCCAGGACCGGTCGCGCTGATGCCCGCGGGCGGTGCGGGACGGCCCGCGCCGAGGCCCGCGGGCGGCGCGGGGCGGGTCGCGCCGGTGCGCGCGGTCAGCCTGGTGCCGTCGCTGACCGAGGCGGTGGCCGTGACCCTGCCCGGGGTGCTGGTCGGCGCCACCGACTGGTGCAGCCGCCCGCCGGAGCTGTCCGTCACCCGCGTCGGCGGCACCAAGAACCCCGCCGTCGAGCGGATCCGCGCCCTCCGTCCCGACCTGGTGATCGCCAACGAGGAGGAGAACCGCGCACCCGACCTCGCCGCCCTGCGCGACGCGGGCATCGAGGTGCTGCTGACGCGGGTGCGCGAGCTGCCGGAGGCGTTCACCGAACTCGACCGGGTGCTCACGGCGTGCGGCGCGCGCGGCCGCCCGCGCTGGCTGGACACGGCGCAGGCGGCCTGGGAGCGCCCCCCGGTCCTCGCACCGCGCGTGCGCGCCGTCGTGCCGGTGTGGCGCCGCCCGTGGATGGTGCTGGGCCGGGACACCTTCGCGGGCGACCTCCTGGCCCGCCTGGGTGTGGACCACGTCTTCCGCGACCATCCGGAGCGCTATCCGGCCGTGCCCCTGCCCGAGCTGCTCGCCGCCGCCCCCGGCCTGGTGGTGCTCCCGGACGAGCCCTACCGGTTCACGGCGGACGACGGCCCGGAGGCGTTCGACGGGCTGCCCTGCGCGCTGGTCGGCGGACGCCATCTGACCTGGTACGGCCCCTCGCTCAGCGAGGCACCACGGGTGCTGGGCGAGGCGCTGCGAGCAGCGCTCCGGCGGCCAGTCCCCGGGCGGTGAGCACGGACACCGTCGCCCACGCCGTGACCAGCACCGCGTACAGGGCGACCGCGAGCCACTCGAACGCGGCAAGACCGGTGTGCCGGGCGAGCGCCTCCGCGCCGGTGACGCAGGTGCCGACCGGGAAGGTGAACGCCCACCAGGTCATCGCGAACGTCATGCCCTGGCGCCGGGCCCGCACGACGTACGCGACGGCGAGGGCGAGCCACATCAGCGCGAAGCCGATCACCGGGACGCCGTAGAGCACGCCGAACACCGCGAGTCCGTGCGCGTACGGCTCCGGGACGACGCCCTCGGCGAAGTCCGCGAACTTGCCGGCCGCCGTGGTGGACTGCCCGAGCGGGCCGAGCACCAGGAACATCGTCGGGGCGAGCGCGAGGGGCAGCGGGCCGCCGGTGAGCAGCCGCCCGAACAGCACCGGCAGCATCACCAGCGTCGCGAGCAGGCTCATCCCGAACATCGCGACGCACGCCAGCAGCAGCGTCTCGCCGGGCTGGCCCGCCGGCAGATGCGGCACCAGCAGCGGGCCGAGCGCCGCGGACACCATGGGCGCGACCAGCGGCAGCAGCCACGTCGGGCTCGCCTGACCGGGCTCGATCCGATGCCGTACGGCCATCAGATACGGCACGGCGACGATGGCGGCGAGCCCGATCGCCGTGCCCGCGGTGAACAGCACCGCGTCCAGCGCGACCGCCGCCGGCGTTCCGATCCAGTCCGCCCCGACGACCACGGTGCCGCCGCCCACGGCCAGCAGGGCCATCGACAGGCAGCCGTAGAACGGGGCGACCGCCGGGTCCAGCAGATGGGCGCGGGCCTGGTCCCGGTGGTGGCGCCAGTGCAGCGCGCGGGCCGCGAGCAGCACCACGAGCAGCGCCAGCGACAGGGCCCACACCGCGGTGCAGGCGGTGCGCAGGCCCGGTACCTCGACCGGGAGGCCGGCGCCGGCCGTGGCGACGATGGCGGTGCCCATGACGGCGGCGTACCAGTTGGGCCCGAGATGGCGTACGGCGGTGACGACGGCGCCGGGCGGGCGCGCGGACGGCAGGGCGAGGGGCTGGGCTGCGGTGACCATGCGTCCACGGTCGCGCCGGCGTGGGGCGGCCACCAGGGAGCGCGTTCCTATGGCCACATAAACTGGGTTTATGAGCGGAGCGAGTGGCGGACAGGACCGTGGGGACCGGGGGAGCGGCGGGGCCCTGGCGCACCGGGTGCCGGACCTCGGGGCGCTGGAGCTGCTGCTGGCCGTGGCGCGGCTGGGCAGCCTCGGCGCGGCGGCGCGCGAGGTGGGCATCACCCAGCCCGCGGCCAGCAGCCGGATCCGCTCCATGGAACGGCAGCTGGGCGTGGCCCTGGTCGACCGGTCGCCGCGCGGCTCCCGGCTGACGGACGCGGGCGCGCTGGTGACGGACTGGGCGCGGCGGGTGGTGGAGGCGGCCGAGGCGTTCGACATCGGCGCGCAGGCGCTGCGGGACCGGCGGGACTCGCGGCTGCGGGTCGCGGCGAGCATGACGATCGCCGAGTACCTGCTGCCGGGCTGGCTGCTCGCGCTGCGCGCGCAGCGCCCCGACACGGCGGTGTCCCTGCTCGCCGGGAACTCTGCGGCGGTCGCCGAGCGGCTGCTGGCCGACGAGGCGGACCTCGGCTTCGTGGAGGGCCTGTCCGTGCCGCCGGGCCTGGACTTCGTGGTCATCGCCCACGACCACCTGATCGTGGTGACCTCCCCCGACCACCCCTGGGCCCGGCGCAGGCAGGCCCTGTCGCCGGACGAGCTGGCCGCGACGCCGCTGATCCTGCGGGAGAAGGGCTCGGGCACCCGGCAGGTCCTCGACGCGGCGCTCGGCGGCCTGGCCCGGCCCCTGATCGAGTTGTCGTCGACCACGGCGGTCAAGGCGTCGGCGGTGAGCGGTGCGGGGCCGGCGGTGCTGAGCGAGCTCGCGGTCGGCGAGGAGCTGTCGCTGCGGCGGCTGGTCCGGATTCCGGTCGAGAGCGTGTCGCTGGCGCGGGCCCTGCGAGCGGTCTGGCCCACGGGCCACCGCCCGACGGGCCCGGCCCGCGACCTCCTGACCTTGACGCGGGGCTGACCACGGGCCTGCGGCCGGGCTCTGTCCGTGGTGCCCCCGTGCGGGCGCGTCGTGGCCGGTCGCGCAGTTCCTCGCGCCCCTGAAGGGCGTGCCGTGGCGCCTCCGGTGCGGGCGCGTCGTGGCTTGTCGCGCAGTTCCTCGCGCCCCTGAAGGGCGTGCCATGGTGCCTCCGATGGGGGCGCGTCGTGGCTTGTCGCGCAGTTCCTCGCGCCCCTGAAGGGCGTGCCGTGGTGCCTCCGATGCGGGTGCGTCGTGGCTTGTCGCGCAGTTCCTCGCGCCCCTTGGGGGGCTTCGGCCAGGTGCTTTTAGGGGCGCGGGGAACTGCGCGCTCAGGTGCCACCGGGCCGCGGTCGGGCATTTTGCGGGTGTGTCGTGGCCGGTCGCGCAGTTTCCCGCGCCCCTTGAGGGGGGCTTCGGCCCGGCGTTTTCAGGGGCGCGGGGAACTGCGCGACCAGCCCCCACCGGGCCGCAGGTGTGGGGTCAGCGAGCCGACGCGGTCACCAGCGCTCGCATGACGCGGACGTCCTCGCCCATCTCCGGATGCCACTGGACCCCGAGGACCCAGCCGGCGGCGGCATCCGCCGGCTCCACGGCCTCGATCGTGCCGTCCGTCGCGTGGGCCGACGGGATCAGGCCCGCGCCGAGGCGGTCCACCGCCTGGTGGTGATAGGTCGGGACCACCGTCTCCTCCGGGACCACCGCCGCGTACCGGGTCCCCGGCACCGGCTTCACGGCGTGCCGCCCGAACGCCCCCTCGACCTCCGCGTGCCCGTCGACGTGCTGCACCAGCGTCCCGCCGAGCGCGACGTTCAGCAGCTGCATCCCCCGGCAGATCCCCAGCAGCGGCACCCGCGCCGCCGACGCCGCCTCGATCAGGGCGAGTTCCCACGCGTCCCGGGCGAGCGCGGGCGGCCCCGTGCGCGGGTCGCGCGCGGCGCCGTAGCGGGCCGGATCCACGTCCGGGCCGCCCGCGATCACCAGGCCGTCCAGCCGGGCCACGGCCGCCGCCGCGTGCTCGGGCGCGTCCGGCGGCAGCATCGCCGCCAGGCCGCCCGCGCGCTGCACCAGCCGCGGATACCCCGCAGGCAGCAGCGCCGCCTCCAGCTCCCACACCCTCCAGCGCGCGTCGGCCTCCAGATAGGTGCTGACGCCGATCAGCGGCCTTGCGGTCATCCCTCGCCCCTTCCCCACGTACGCCACGGCACGGCCAATGGACTCGGCCCGGACCTTTGCACCCTTCCCGGTGCGCTCACGCGAGGAACCCCCGCAGCAGGGCCGCCGTGCCCGCGCAGTGCTCGCGCATCATCTCCCGCGCCCCGTCCGCGTCCCCGTCCAGCACCGCCTCGACCAGCGCGGTGTGCTGGCGCTGCGAGTGCTCCAGGTTGCGCACCAGCAGCGGGATGCAGTCGAGCAGGTCGTTGACCGTCGCCCGGACCGCCGCGTACTGCGCCGTCAGCGTCGGCGAGCCGGCGAGCTCGGCGAGGGTGAGATGGAGCAGAGTGTCCAGACGCCGGTAGTCGGCCAGCGGCGCGTCGTGCGTGCGGGCCAGCGCCTCCCGCAGCCGCGCCGCCCGCTCGCCGCCCAGGCCGTGCGCGGCGCACAGCCCCGCCGCCCCCACCTCCAGGACCTCACGGAAGCGCAGCACGTCCTCGATGTCGACCGCCGCCACCCGGCGCCGCAGCTCGTCCTCGCCGCCGCCGTCGGCCCGCGGCAGCACGAACGTGCCGCCGTACCGGCCGCGCCGGGACTCCACCAGCCCCTGGTCCTGGAGCACCTTGAGCACCTCGCGCAGCGTCACCCGGCTGATCCCCAGCCGCTCCGCCAGCTCCCGCTCGGCCGGCAGCCGGTCGCCGCCCGGCACCAGCCCGAGCCGTACGACCTGGAGGATCTGTTCGAGGGCCTCCTCGAAGCCGTTGCCCGCCCGCACCGGCCGCAGCACCGGCGTCAGCCGGTCCTCCAGAGAGCCGTCCGTGTCCGGCGACATGAGGTCGCACCCCCTTCCCAAGCAATGGTTCGCGGCAATACCTTATGGCTCCCGGCTGGAGAAGGAAGCCGAAGGAGGCTCTCCCGTGGCAGACCGCACACCCCCGCTCGCCGTCGAGGAACTGCGCACCCTCGTCGCGAGCGGTGAGATCGACACTGTCGTCCTCGCCTTCCCCGACATGCAAGGCCGGCTCCAGGGCAAGCGGTTCGCCGCGAGATTCTTCCTCGACGAGGTCCTCCACCACGGCACCGAGGGCTGCAACTACCTGCTCGCCGTCGACGCCGACATGAACACCGTCGACGGCTACGCCATGTCCTCCTGGGACCGCGGCTACGGCGACTTCGCCATGCACCCCGACCTGTCCACGCTGCGCCGCCTGCCCTGGCACCCCGGCAGCGCGCTGCTCGTCGCCGACCTCGCCTGGAACGACGGCTCCCCGGTCGCCGCCGCGCCCCGCCAGATCCTCCGCCGCCAGCTCGCGCGCCTCGCCGACCTCGGCTACACCGCCCAGGTCGGCACCGAGCTGGAGTTCATCGTCTTCCGCGACACCTACGAGCAGGCCTGGGACGCGAACTACCGCGGCCTGACCCCGGCCAACCAGTACAACATCGACTACTCCGTCCTCGGCACCGGCCGCATCGAACCCCTGCTGCGCCGCATCCGCAACGACATGGCCGCCGCCGGCCTCACCGTCGAGTCCGCCAAGGGCGAGTGCAACCCCGGCCAGCACGAGATCGCCTTCCGCTACGACGAGGCCCTCGTCACCTGCGACCAGCACGCGATCTACAAGACCGGCGCCAAGGAGATCGCCGCCCAGGAAGGCGTGTCGCTGACCTTCATGGCGAAGTACAACGAGCGCGAGGGCAACTCCTGTCACATCCACCTCTCGCTCGCCGACGCCGACGGCAACAACGCCATGGCCGCCGTCGCCCGCCGGGACGGCATGTCCGACGTCATGCGCCACTTCCTCGCCGGACAACTCGCCGCGCTGCGCGAGTTCTCCCTCCTCTACGCCCCCAACATCAACTCCTACAAGCGGTTCCAGCCGGGCTCCTTCGCCCCGACCGCCGTCGCCTGGGGCCACGACAACCGCACCTGCGCGCTGCGCGTCGTGGGCCACGGCCGCTCCCTGCGCTTCGAGAACCGGCTGCCCGGCGGCGACGTCAACCCCCACCTCGCGGTCGCCGCCCTGGTCGCGGCCGGCCTGCACGGCATCGAGCAGAAGCTCGAACTGCCCGAGCCCTGCCCGGGAAACGCCTACACCGCCGCGTACGAGCACGTGCCCACCACCCTGCGCGAGGCCGCCGAACTCTGGGAGAACAGCGCCATCGCGCGGGCCGCTTTCGGGGACGAAGTCGTCGCCCACTACCGCAACATGGCGCGCGTCGAGCTCGACGCCTACGACGCCGCGGTCACCGACTGGGAGCTGCGCCGCTCCTTCGAACGCATGTGAAAGGGCACGCCTTGTCCGACCTGAACGACCAGCAAGTCCCGGCAGTGGGCGACGAGTTGACCGTCCTCAACCCCGCCACCGAAGAGGTCGTCGCCACCGTCCCCGCCGCCGACGCGCACGACGTGGACCGCGCCGTCGTACGGGCCGTCGCCGCCCAGCGCGCCTGGGCCGCCGCCGCACCCGCCGACCGGGCCCGGCTGCTGCGCCGCTTCGCCGACACCGTCGACGCGCACCTCGACGAACTCGCCCTGCTGGAGGTCCGCGAGGCCGGGCATCTGCTCGGCAACGCCCGCTGGGAGGCGGGCAACGCCCGCGACCTGCTGCTGTACGCGGCCGGCGGCGCCGAGCGCCTCCTCGGTGCGCAGATCCCCGTGCCCGGCGGCTGGGACGTCACCTTCCACGAACCCCTCGGCGTGGTCGGCGTGATCGCCCCCTGGAACTTCCCCATGCCCATCGCCGCCTGGGGCTCCTTCCCGGCGCTCGCGGCGGGCAACGCCGTCGTGCTCAAACCCGCCGAGACCACCCCCCTCACCGCCCTGCGCCTCGCCGAACTCGCCCTGGAGGCGGGCCTGCCCGAGCACCTCTTCCAGGTGCTCCCCGGCCACGGCGCGGTCACCGGACGCGCGCTCACCGACCACCCGGACATCGCGAAGATCGTGTTCACCGGGTCCACCCGCACCGGCCGTGAGGTCATGGCCCGCGCCGCCCGGCACATCAAGCCGGTCACCCTCGAACTCGGCGGCAAGAGCCCGAACATCGTCTTCGCGGACGCCGATCTCGCGGCGGCCGTCGACCCGTTCTCCTTCCTCGACAACTCCGGCCAGGACTGCTGTGCCCGCACCCGCATCCTCGTCCAGCAGACGGTCCTCGACGAGGTGCGCGACCTGCTCGCCGACGCGCTGGCCGCCGTGGTGGTGGGCGACCCGGCCGACGACAAGACCCAGATGGGCCCGCTGATCAGTCGTCAACAGCTGCACCGGGTCCGGGCGTTGGTGCCCGACGACGCCCCCGGGCTGCGCGGCGGCGCCCCCGACGGACCCGGCTTCTGGTTCCCGCCGACCGTGCTCACCGCCGAGCGCGCCGACTCCCCGGCCGCCCGCGAGGAGATCTTCGGCCCCGTCGCCGTCCTGCTGCCGTTCACCGACGAGCAGGACGCGATCCGCCTCGCCAACGACACCCCCTACGGCCTCGCCGGCTCCCTGTGGACCCGGGACCTCGGCCGCGCCCTGCGCGTCTCCCGCGCCGTCCGGGCCGGCAACCTGTCCGTCAACTCCCACTCCAGCGTGCGCTACTGGACCCCGTTCGGCGGGTTCAAGCAGTCCGGCGTCGGACGCGAACTGGGACCGGACGCCCTGACCGCCTTCACCGAGACCAAGAACGTCTTCATCAGCACGGAGGGCCCCGCACTGTGACCCAGGCACAGGAGAACATCTGCCGCCGCCTCGTCGGCCGCACCGCCGTCATCACCGGAGCCGGCAGCGGCATCGGCCTCGCCACCGCGCGCCGGCTCGCCGCCGAGGGCGCCCACGTCGTCTGCGGCGACATCGACGAGACCAGCGGCAAGGCCGTCGCCGACGACGTCGGCGGACTCTTCGTCAAGGTCGACGTCACCGACCCCGAGCAGGTCGAAGCGCTGTTCAAGAGCGCCTACGACACCTACGGCAGCGTCGACATCGCCTTCAACAACGCGGGCATCTCCCCGCCCGACGACGACTCCATCCTGGACACCGGCCTGGAGGCCTGGAAGCGCGTCCAGGAGGTCAACCTCACCTCCGTGTACCTGTGCTGCAAGGCGGCCATCCCCTACATGCGCCGCCAGGGCAGGGGGTCCGTCATCAACACGGCTTCCTTCGTGGCCCGGATGGGCGCCGCCACCTCCCAGATCTCCTACACCGCCTCCAAGGGCGGCGTGCTCGCCATGTCCCGCGAACTGGGGGTGCAGTTCGCCCGCGAGGGCATCCGCGTCAACGCCCTGTGCCCCGGACCGGTCAACACCCCGCTGCTCCAGGAGCTGTTCGCCAAGGACCCCGAGCGCGCCGCGCGCCGCCTGGTCCACATCCCCGTCGGCCGGTTCGCCGAGGCGGAGGAGATCGCCGCCGCCGTCGCCTTCCTCGCCAGCGACGACTCCTCCTTCGTCAACGCCACCGACTTCCTCGTCGACGGCGGGATCTCCGGCGCGTACGTCACCCCGCTGTAACCCGCCCCGGGGCGCCCCCCGTTCGGCACCCGCACCCCGTGTACGCGGCGCCGGGCCCGGTCCTACAGTGCCGGGGTGAGCATGACGACCCCGCCCGGCTGGTACCGCGATCCGGCGGCCGCCCACCAGGAGCGCTGGTGGGACGGCGCCGACTGGACCGAGCACCGGCGCACCCCGCAGGCGCCCTGGCAGCAGCCGCCTCCGGTGCCCGAGGGACCGGGCCGGGCCAAGGCCGTGGCGCTGGTGTCCGCCTGCGCCGTCCTGGTGGTCGCGATCGTCACCGGGGTGAGCGCCCTCGGCCAGGGCGGGCGCGCGCCGAACGGCGATCCGCGGGCCGACGGCGCGGGTTCGGCCCCGCCGACGGCGCCACCGTCCGCCACCCCCGCGCCCTCGGCCACACGCTCGTCCGCCCCGCCCAGGTCGCCGACCGCGCGGCCGTCGCCGCACTCCGCGTCGCCCGCGCCCGCCTCCCGCCCGCCGTCCCGGCCGACCTCCGGTCCGTCGCGCCCCACCGCGCCGCCGGGATCCCCCGCGCCCACGCCGTCGTACGTCGTGGACGAGCTGAACGGCATCACGCTGCCGCTGCTCCACGGCTGGGTCCCGGCGCAGGACGTGACGGAGCCGGACGCCGTCATGACCACCGACGGGGTCTACGACTGCCCCGGCGACCCGGGCCCGTGCCACCACGGCCTGGTGATCTCCCGGACCGCCACGGCGAGCGGCGCGACCTCCGTGCGGACGCTCGCCACCCAGGACGTCCCGGCCGCGGCCGAGGAGGCGTACGACCGCGACCCGCTCGGCCGGCGCCCCTACGGCGGGCTGGAGTCCCACCAGGTCGTCGCGAGCGGCCCGGTCACCGTCGCGGGCGCGGCCGGCTACTACGTGCGCTGGCGGATACGGACGGCCGACGGGCCGGGCGGCTACGTCCAGTCACTGGCGTTCCGGTCCCGGACGGGATCGCGGACGGCGGTCGTCGTCCGCTACGTGTTCGACGCGGGCCCGGACGGCCCGGCCCTGACGGAGATGGACCGCATCACGAAGGGGATACGGCCGACGGGCTGAGCCGGCCCCCCGGCCGGCGGGCCCCGTCAGGAGTGCCGCCGTCGGTCAGAGGAAGGTCAGACCCTCGCCCCGGTACGTCGGCACGGTCTCCGTGACCGCTTCGCCGCGCACCAGGTGCAGCACGTCGAACCGCTCGCACAGCTCGCCGGCCTTCGCGTGCCGGAACCACACCTTGTCGCCGATCAGCAGGTCGTCCGCGGGCGAGCCGAGCAGCGGGGTCTGCACCTCGCCGGGGCCCTCCTGGGGGTCGTAGCGCAGCCCCTCCGGAAGGTAGGGGACCGGCAGCCGGTCCGGGCCGGCCGCGCCGGACGCCGGGTAGCCGCCGCCGAGCACCGTCACCACGCCCACGCCGGGCCGCCGCACCACGGGCATGGCGAACAGGGCGGCCGGACGGCCGCTGAAGGACGTGTAGTTGTCGAACAGGCGCGGCACGTACAGACCGGAGCCGGCCGCGATCTCGGTGACCGCGTCCTCGGCGGCCGTGTGCTGCACGCTGCCCGTGCCGCCGCCGTTGACGAACTCCAGGTCGGGTGCCACGGCCCGGACCGCCCGCACCGCCTCGGCGCGCCGCTCGGCCAGCTCACGGCGGGCGGTGGCCTGCATCAGCCGGATCGCGCGCGAGCGCAGCGGGCGCCCGGCGACCGCGTCGCCGACCCCGGCGACATGGCCCTCGTACCCCATGATCCCGACCAGCCTGAAGCCCGGCCGCCGGGTCACCGCCCGCGCCAGCTCGGCGAGCTGGGCGGGGGAGTGCAGCGGGGAGCGCAGCGCGCCGACCCGCACCCGGCCGCCCAGCATCCGCAGCGAGGTGTCCAGCTCCAGACAGACCCGGATCACCTCACGGCCGCCGCCGCGGGCGCCCTCGATCAGATCGAGCTGGGCGACGTCGTCGACCATGACGGTGACGGCGGCGGCCAGCTTGGGGTCGCCGGCGAGTTCGGCGTAGGCCGCGCGGTCGGCCGAGGGATAGGCGAGCAGTACGTCGTCGAAGCCCGAGCGGGCCAGCCACAGGGACTCGGCGAGCGTGAAGGACATCAGGCCCGCGAAGCCGTCACGCGCGAGTACGCGTTCCAGCAGGGTCCGGCAGCGTACGGACTTGCTGGCGACGCGGATCGGCTTGCCGCCGGCGCGGCGGACGAGGTCGTCGGCGTTGGCCTCGAAGGCGTCCAGATCGACGATGGCGCAGGGCGCGTCGAGGTGGGCGGTGGCCCGGTCGTAACGGGCCCGGTCGGTGGAGCGCGCAGTCATGAACGAAGCCTGCCAGACAGGATTACCGCAGGGTAGAGGGACGTTCCGGGCAGATGCCTCGGCCTCGTGGACTGGTTCCCGTTCGAGCGCGGCCAACCCGTAGAGTGACGCGCACGTGCGGCGGATCGGCACCGGTCGAACGACCGCGTCCGGGATGGCGTCCCGTCCGCGCGGGTATGGCTGTGCCCGGGACGAACGCGTCCGCACCGGGCCGGGCGACAAGGACCACGCCCGAGGACGCGGAACGGCCCTGGGCACGAGGAAACGGGGGGTGCATGAGCACGGAAGCGCGACGCGCCCCGGTCCCTCCGCAGCCCCCGTCCGCCCCGCACGGACCCACCGCGGACCACGACCCGACGGCCCCGGTCGGCCCCGAGGCCGGCAACCCCTCGCCCTTCTTCGGCGGCGCGCCGGGCGCGAACGGCACGACGACCCCGGGCGACGCGTCCGGTGCGAACGGCACGAGGACTCCGGGCGGCGCACAGATCGCCAACGGCTCGGCGGGCGCGAACAATACGACGACTTCGAACGGTACGGCGGCCTCGAACGCCACGGCGGCCTCGAACGGCCCGGCGGCCTCGAACGGCCCGGCGGGCGCGAACGACGCGATGGCCTCGAACAACACGACGGCCTCGAACGGTACGGCGGGCGTGCACGGCCCGGCCGTCTCGCGGACGCAGGCCTCGGGCGGGCAGGACGCGCCCGCCGACCCCACGCGGAACGCTTACCCCCGCCGCTTCGACGCGTGGTCCCGGTCGGACGCGGCGCCGGGGGGCACCCCGGCCAACACCCCGGCTCGCGGCGGCGCGGCCCACGCGAAGCGGTCCGGCGCGGGAGCGGCCACCCCGCCCGCACGCCTCGAGGGCCCGGCACCCGCTCTCGGGCAGCAGCCGGTACGCCCCGAGGGCCTGGCGCCGGACGCCGGCCGGTCCGCGGCGGGCCCGCGGCAGCAGCTTCCGCGCGCCGAGACCCCCGCCCTGGGCACCACACAGCCCGCGCACCCGCAGGGACAGCGGCCGGGCGCCGAGGCGTCCGCCGCGAGCGCCATGCGGCCCGTACATCCGCAGGGCCGGCCCCCGCACGCCGAGGCCCCGGCCGCCGGGGCGAGTTGGGCGGATCTTGCCGCTGGTCGCCTTCCGGACGGCGCGGCCACCGGGCAGCCCGTGCCCCCGCAGGCACCGCGCGCCGACGCTCCGGCCGCCGGGGCGAGCTGGTCCGGGCTTGCCGCCGGTCGGCTTCCGGACCCCGCACCCACCGCGCAGCCCGTGCTCCCGCAGGGCCGGTCGCCGCGCGCCGAGGCGCCGGCCTCCGGCGTCGGCTGGTCCGAGCATGGTCCGGACCGGCTTCCGGGCGGCGAGGCGACCGCTTCGGGTGCCGTACCGCCCGCGCCGTCGCCGGGGCAGGCGCCGCGCCCCGACGCTCCCGCCGCCGGGGCGAGCAGGCCCGAGCGTGCCCCGGGTCGGTCTTCGGACGCCGCGTCCTCCGGTCAGCCTGTGCCGCCGCAGGGGCGTTCACCGCGCGCCGGGGTGTCCGCCTCGGGTGCCGTACCCCCCACGCCGTCGCCGGGGCAGGCGCCGCGTGCCGACGCTCCGGTCGGGGGGCTGAGCTGGTCCGACCGTGCGCCGGGACAGCTTCCGGGCGCCGAGGCCGTACGCGCCTCGGGCAGCGAAGAGTCCGGGCGCCCGCAGACGCCCGGTGCCGAGTCCTCGTCCCCGCGCATCGCGGAGTCCGGGCAGCCCGCGCGCCCGCAGGGCCCGACGCCGCGCGCCGAGGCCCCGGCCTCAGGCGCCGCCCAGCCCGGGTCCGCGTCCGGGAAACCCGCGTCCGCGCAGCCCGCGTCCGCGCAGCCCACGTTCGGGAAGCCCGGGTCCGTGCAGTCCGCGCCGGGCAAGCCCGCGACCTCGCCGCCCGCGCGACCGGAGGCGTCCGCCCCGTCCGCGCGACCGGAGGCCTCGGCTCCCGCGCGCCCCGCCGCAGGCGTCCCCGTGGCCCCCGGCGAGCGGGCGCCCGAGTCCGGGGCGCCCGCGTCCTCCACCGGTCCCACCCCGCCCCGCTTCCCCGGCCCCCGGCCCTTCGCGCCGCACGTCACGCAGCCGCCCCCGCCCGCGGCCTCCGCGCGGTTCCCGGACGCGCCGCCGGCCACCGGTCAGGAC
>NZ_LAVA02000008.1 GCF_000974985.2 Streptomyces mangrovisoli
CCCCTGCCCGCCGCGACCCCGCCCCCCGCGAACCCCCTCGGATCGCAGGCCGAGCTCCATCGGCCGCAGACGACGGGCCAGGCCCCGCGTTCCGCGCGGAGCCCCGGCCAGGACCGGCTCCCCGCGAGGGCCCCGCAGCCGCCCGGCGGCAACCGGGGGGCTCGTCCGGCGCCCCGGCGCTAGGCCGCGGCCGGCCCCCTGCCGGGTCCCGGCGCCAGGTCCCGGCGCCACCCCGGCCAGGGGCGACGCGCCCCACAGCGCGTCGGTGGTGAAGCACCGGCGTCAACCCACGAGGCAAGGAGGAAGACCCGATGGCATGGAACGATCGAAAATTCGAACGCGATGCACAGAGGGGTCTGGACCGCATCGACCGGTGGCAGGCGGTGCTGGGCACCGACGACCGGGTCCGGGAGGCGTATCTCAACTTCGTCGACGTGATGAGGCAGGAGGGCGAATGGATCCGCGCGGGACACAATCCCGCGAACTCCGGCTGGCAGAACCGGGCCGCGTCGGTCGCCGCGCGTGCCGAACTCATGGAGGCGTTCCGGGCGGTGGACGCCCTGCGTGTCCCCGCCGACTGGGCCACGCGGAACCGCGGTGCCGATCCGGCGGACCTGGCGCAGGCCCGGCGGGACGTGGCGGCGTCGTCCGCGGAGAACACGGCCTTCTGGGTGAAGTCGACCTCGCGTCCGGCGGAACAGCTGGGTCAGTCCTTGGAACAGGGCGCCGGCGCCGGCGTGTTCGACCAGCTGACCTACGGCTTCGACTCCGCGCGCGGCCAGTGGTCGCCGTCGCTGTGGGAGCTCTGGGGCGACATGGCGCCGGAGTTCGCGCGGGGGACGCGGGGAACCCCGCAGGTCACGGTGTTCGAAGGGCTGCCGGAGAGCTGTGTCCTGCGCTCGGTGGAGTGGCCGGCGCTCAACGACCTGATCGAGCGGGGTGAGGTCGACCATCTGCACGTCAACGTGATCCGCAGGAACTCGGACACCGGCCTGCTGGAGCAGGTCGGCCACTACGACGTGCGGTCGCAGCAGGAGTTCGACCACCTGCCCGCGGTGACGCGAACCGATTCGTATGTCGCCCGTCAGCAGCGGGAGTTCGTCACCCAGAACGTCGCCCGCGCGATCGAGCGCAACCGCGCGGGCGTGCAGACCACCCTCGACAACTTCCGCCGCAGGTGGTCGAACACCGGGGAAGACGTCGAGTTCGTCCTGTCCCACCCGGACGGCCCCGGACCCGACCTCACCGAGAGCCCCGCGAACCTGTCCAGGATCCAGACCAACACGTCGGGACAGGGACAGGGGCAGGGGTCGCGGCAGGGATCCGCGTCCGGGCGCAGGGGTTCGGCGGCGTCGCTGATGTCGAGGCTGGAGGCGATCGAAGCCGAGCAGCAGCAGCGGGGGAGCGACACCGACTCCATCTTCCCGGGCCGCCGGGGCTCCAGCGTCGCCGGGACGCCGGGCCTGTCCCGGGTGGGTTCCGCCGTGGCGGGTTCCTCGACCGGGCTCGGCCACGGCGGGGGTATGCCGTCCAGTGTCGGCCAGTACATGACGGACGCCGGCCCCTACGCGCCGTCGTTCGGCGGACAGCCGCCCGTGTCGGCGTCCGGCTACTTCGACAGCACCATGGCCCCCACCACCCTGCCCCCGATCTCGGAGACCTACGCCCCGGGCATGCAGGCGCTCTCCGACGCCTTCGACTCGTTCAGCTTCCCGGCGGGTGACGGCGGAGACTACAGCCCGGGCGACGAGAGTTTCGCCGGTGGTCCTCAGGACCAGTACTTCGGCGACGGCACCCAGGACCAGTACCTCGACGACGGCCCCGGGGACGACTACGTCGACGACGGCGCCCAGGGGCAGGACTTCGCCTACCCGCCGCCGCCCGTCGCCGACACCACGAGTTTCAACCCGCCAGTCAGGACACGCACGAGCGGTTCGACCCCGAGCACCCGTTCCGCCAGGTCCTACGGTGACGAGGGCGCCGACCTGACCCGGGTCAACGCCCACACCGGCGACTCCCCGCCGCGGAGGACCTCGGACGCCCAGCAGCCGGCCGGGCCGCAGGAGTCCGCCAAGAAGGCGGGCAAGAAGGTCAACAAGAAGGATCATCCGCACCTGAACGCGTTCTTCTTCGGCGGCAACAGGAAGCCTCCGGGTGCCGGCGGCGCCGGCGCGACCACCGGCAGCGTCAAGAAGAAGCGGTAGCGGGACAGGGCCCGTTCACCCAGGCGCCCCGGCCGGACGGCACCCGTCCGGCCGGGGCGCCGCGCCGTGCGCGCACGGCCCGGAGCGCGCCACCGCTCACGCGTCCGGCCGCACCACCCCCAGGATCTCCATCGACCCCGCCGGGGACACGTACACGAACCGCCCCGGGCGTGGCGCGGAGACGATCTTGCCGTCGCCTATGTAGAGGGCGACGTGGCTGGCGTCGGAGAAGTAGATGACGAGGTCGCCGGGGCGCATCCGCGCGACCGGCACGTGCGGCAGCCGGGCCCACTGCTCCTCGGAGGTGCGGGGGATGACGACGCCCGCGTGCAGCCAGGCCTGGGAGGTGAGGCCGGAGCAGTCGAAGGAGTCGGGGCCCTCAGCGCCCCAGACGTAGGGCTTGCCCAACTGCTCCATGGCGTAGGCGATGGCCTTCCGGCCGGCCGCGCTGCCCTTGGTGCCGGCCTGGTCGAGGACGCCGGTGCCGACCCACTGCGCCTGGGACTTGTCGGCGGCCCGCTTCTCCAGCGCGGCGAGCCGCTGCCGCTCCTTCTTCCGGAGCCGCGCCTCCAGCGCGCGGGCCGCGTCGATGCGCTTCTCGATCGTGTCGCGGTTCCTGTCCATGGCGCGACGGCTGGCCCGCAGGTCCTTCAGTTCGGCGGTGGCCTCGTCGGTGCGCTCGCGCAGGTCCTTGCGGGCCGCGTCGAGGGCCTTCAGCCGCTGCTGCGTGGCCTGCTGCGCCTGCTGGGTCAACGCGGCGTCGTCCAGCGCGTGCTCGGGGTGCGGGGAGAGGGCGAACTGCACCTCGGCGGGCAGCCCGCCGCCGCGGTACTGGGCCCGTGCCGCGGCGCCGAGGAGCTGCTTCATGGACGCCTCCCGCCGTCCCGCCCGCCGTGCCCTGCCGTTCAGGGAGTCGACCTTCTTCTGCTGCGCGCGGGCCTTCTCGTCGGCGGCGTCGTACTTCTCGGTGGCGACCTCGGCCTGGTGGTACAGCGTGTCCAGCCGGGCCCGCACCCCTTCGAGGGTGGTGGGGCCCGGGTCGGGCGCCGCGAGCGCGGGCGACTGGGTCGTCGCCGTCAGGGCGCACAGCAGGGTGAGGGCCGCCGCCGTCCGGTGGCCGTGTCCGTGTGCGCGGGGGGACCGTCTCATGCCGTCCGAAGCTCCCTTCGCAGCCGACGTGGTGACGGCTTCGACCGCACAACGGGGGTGCGGCGCGCGGCGGTTCAAGCCCTCGCGGGCGGTGTGAACCGGTCTGGACCGAGGGCCGTTGTGACCTGTCGTGGCGGACCGCGCCCACTCGCCACAAGCGCCCGCGCACGACAGGGCCCGCACGACAGGGCCCGCGAACGACAAGGAGACCGGATGGAAGCCGAATTGGTGCTGCTCGCCCTGTGCACGGGGGCGGGCTCCGGCTTTCTGCTGCTCGCCGTCCGCGCGGTCCTGACGGCCGTACGGCTGTGGGCGCGCGGGCTGCGCGTGACGGGGACCGTCACCGCGCGGGCCGCGGCGGACCGGCGGCACGGCGGGCTGGTCGCCTGGTCGGATCACCTGGGGCGGGACCGGGTCCTCGATCCGGGGGCGTACGGGGCGCTGTGCGGGCTGCCGCCGATCGGCCGCACCGTCCCCGTGGTCTACGTGCGGTCGCGGCCCGCGGCGGCCCGGCTGTGGACGCTGCGGCACCTCCTTGCCCCGTCGTTCGGCTGGTTCGTGTCCTCGACCCTCGCCTTCGGCACGGCGGTCGTGGTGGTGTCGCCGTGACCCGGCCCGAGCCCGGCCGGGTCCGTGAACTCGACACGCTCCGCGGCTTCGCCCTCCTCGGCATCCTGCTGGTCAACGCCCAGATGATGGCGAGCCCGTACACCTCGCTCGGCGGCGGCCCCACCGCCTCCCCGCTCGACCGGGCGGTCGCCTGGGCGGTGACCGCGCTGGTCTCCGGCAAGTTCTACCTGCTCTTCTCCTTCCTGTTCGGCTACAGCTTCGTGCTCCAGCGGCGCTCCGCCCACCGCGTGGGCGCCGCGTTCGCGCCGCGTCATCTGCGGCGCACCCTCGGGCTGTTCGGGCTGGGGCTGCTGCACGCCGTGCTGCTCTACCCCGGCGACATCCTGATGACGTACGCGGCCCTCGCGCTGGCCCTGTACGGGCTGCGCGACCTCGCCCCGCGCACCGCCCTGCGCCTCGCGGCGACCCTGGTCCTCACCCTGTCCGTGCTGCTGCTGGGGTACGGGCTGCTGACCGTCGCCGCCACCGAGCCGGTCACCCCCGCCCGGTACGCGCCCTACGCCGCCCGCACCGTCGCCGCCTACCGCGGCGGCGTCCTGTCGGTGCTCGGCGTCCATCTGCGGGAACTGCCGGCCATGCTCCGCGCGGACCTGACGTACGCCCCCGACATGCTGGCCGCCTTCCTGACCGGGCTCGCGGCGGCGAAGACGCGGCTGGTGGAACGGCGCGGCCACGACGCCCGGTGGCTGCGCCGGGCCGCCGTACGGCTGCTGCCGGTCGGCCTGGCCGGCGGTGTGGTGACCGCCTGCTGCGCGAACGGGCCGCTGGACAGTCGCTGGTTCCTGGTCGGGCACGCCGTGGACGTGCTCACCGCGCCCGCGCTGACGGCGTCGTACGCCTGCGGGCTGCTGCTCCTGGTGCGCGGACGGGCGGCCGGAGTGCTCGCCGCGGCCGGGCGGACCGCCCTGACCCACTACCTCACCCAGTCGCTCGTCCTCGCCCTGGTCTTCACCGGGTACGGCCTCGGGCGCTACGACCGAGCAGGCACCGCCGCCGTGACGGCGGGGTGCCTGCTCCTCTACTCGCTGCAACTCGCGGTGAGTCACTTCCTGTTGTCCAGAACGCGCTACGGCCCCGCCGAACTGCTGCTGCGCACCGTCACGCTGGCGCGGCGTCCCGTTCCCAGCGGCTCCGCTTCTCCAGCCGCACACCGCCCACCGCGCGCGCCGCGGCCCGTGCCGTGATGGCCTCCGACTCCGCCTTCGCCTGCGCGGAGATGGTGTCGGCGCCGGGCTCCTTGTACCAGGGGCGCAGCCGGATCAGCGCCGGACGGACACCGGTGGCCAGCAGCAGCGCGGTGCCCTTGGGCAGGGCGCGGATCCTGTCCGGCGGCAGGATCGACTCCTGGCGGTAGGAGTACGAGCGCGAGGTGCCCTCCTTGCTGCGGGAGAGGCTGGGCGTCTTCACGTCGTGCTGGCCGACCAGGGTCGAGATCTTCTGCACGAAGTCGGCGTCGTCCAAGCCCGCGCCGAGCAGTTTGACGGTTGCCGCGCTCCACAGGGCGTCCATCCCCACCTCGCCCCACACCCGGGCGCCCTGCCGGTAACTCTGGAGCAGCGTCACGACGTTGATGCCGCGGGAGCCGAAGTGCGAGTACAGATCGGGGAGATCGGAGATCCGGCACACGTTGGCGGCTTCGTCGAGGACCGCGGTCAGCGGCGGGTCGAGACGGCCGCCCATGCGTTCGGCCGCCACCACACCGGCCCGCATCGTCGCGTCCGCGAGGCCCGCGATGACCCCGGCCGCCGAGCCGCCGCCGTCCTTGGACAGCAGGTAGAGGGTGTCCGTGCCGACCACGTGCCGGTCGGGGCGGAACTCGGGCAGGTACGGGTCGGGGGTCACCCAGGCGAGGATCTCCGGGTCGAGCAGGCAGGACACGGTCTGCCGGGCGGTCTCGTAGATGCCGTCCCTGGTCTCCACGGCGCCGCGCACCGTGCCCTGCAACTGCTCGGCCATCGCCATGAGTCCGGCGTCGCGCAGCAGGTCGACCGGGGTGCGGTCGGCGGGGTCGGCGAGCCAGCCCAGCAGGTCCGCGACCGAGGCCCCGCGACGGGCCGCGGCCAGGAACAGCGCGGTGAGGGTGTTCTGCGCGGCCGAGATCCAGAAGTCCTTCTTCGCGGCGTCGTCGTTGACGGACGCGACGAAGTGCCCGGCCAGCCGGCGGGCGCCCTCGATGGTCTCGCAGTCGCCCAGCAGGTTCCACCACATGGCGCGCTCGGTGTGGGCGATGCCCTGCGGGTCGAACGTCCACACCCGGCCCGCCTTCGCCCGCTCGGCGCGGGTCACGGCGTACACGTCGGACTTGTTGGAGGTGAGCAGGACGGCACCCTGGGCGCGCAGCACGCGCGGCACCGCGATGCCGGTGGACTTGCCGGCCCGCGGCGCCATCAGGTCGAGTTCGACGTCCTCGTGGCTGCTGCGCAGCTCGGGCCCCTTGGGGTCGAGGTCGCCGAGCAGGTTGCCGGTCTCGTCCGGATGGAGCCGCTCCCGTCCCTCGAGGCTCGGCCGCAGTTCGCGGGCGCGGGCCTCGATGCCCTTGGGGCACATGCCCGCCAGCTCCCGCCGCCCGGCCAAGCCCTTGGTGCGGCCCGCGCGCTCCACGAGCAGCCGTACGACGAGTGCCGCGGGCAGCGCGATCACGGCGAGGAGCGCGATCATCCCGCCGTAGACCGCGGCCGCCGGGGTGCCCGGCCAGACGGCACCGGGCCCCTCCCCGGTCAGCCGCGTGGCCGTGGACAGCGCGAACGGCGGGGTGTGCCAGCCGTGGCCGCTGACCCCGGCGCCGAGGGTGCCGCCGGCCCAGCCGACGGTGAACACGGCGAGGGAGGCCCCCGCGAGGGCCGCGATCGCCCAGGGCGCGAGGTCGTGCACACCACCGGTCGAGGGGGATCTGCCCGTCACGCGGTCCACCTCCCGGGCAGCGCCTCGGGCCCCGCCTGGGCGGTGCGCGCCACCTGCGCGGCGGCACGCGCGACGGACTGCTC
Source organism: Streptomyces mangrovisoli (assembly GCF_000974985.2). Taxonomy (GTDB): domain Bacteria; phylum Actinomycetota; class Actinomycetes; order Streptomycetales; family Streptomycetaceae; genus Streptomyces; species Streptomyces mangrovisoli. The sequence continues at coordinate 6,968 of NZ_LAVA02000008.1, forward strand.
GACGGCGCTCTCGTCGGGCGTCCAGCGGGTGTTGGTGTTGTGCAGTTCGCGCTCGGCGTCGGTGATGGCCACCTTGATGGGGATGCCGGGCCGGCCGCCGACCTTGATGAGGAAGCGGCCCCGGCCCGGCGGTTCCTCGTGCTCGCCGGTGACGCCCCAGCCGGGCGGCGACGACCACGACGACACCAGCTCGATCTCGCGCCGGGACAGGCCCACCACCTTGCCCAGCTCCTCCATCTCGGCCTTCGGCAGCCCCGCGCACACCACCATCCCGGCCCGCTCGACGAAGCCGCGGGCCTTGGCCCGGTCGGAGTCGGTGCCGAGCGCCTCGGCGTCCTTCAGGGTGTGGGTGATCTTGGCGTCGCCGAGGCCGAGCGAGCGGTTGAGGCGGGTGAGCGCGTCGATCCGGTCGACGATGCCGGAGGCCGCCCGCAGCGGGCGCCACAGCTCGTCCAGCACGGTGAAGAACCACCGCCGGGGCGCGAGGCCGGCGTCCGCGAGGGCGTGCGAGGCGGCCACCGTGCCGAGCCCGTCGGACCAGGCGGCGAGCATCGCGGCGGCGGTCAGCTGGGTGTCGGCCTCGCCGATGCCGGAGATGTCGATGCACACGGCGGGCGCGTCCGGGTCGATGCGGGTCGAGGTCTCGGAGGCGAAGGTGCCGCCGAGCGGGCCGTCGAGGATGCCGAGCAGGGAGCGGTGCAGCGGGTCGACCGCGTCCCGGTAGCGGGTGTCGTCCCCGCGGTCCAGGGTGACCGCGCGCACCCGGTCGGGGCCCTCGGTGAGCACCCGCAGCAGGTCGGGCAGGAGCGCCGGCCGGCCCGGGACGGAGCGTTCGCGCAGGTGGTGCAGGACCGCGGAGAGCACGGACTGCTCGTGGTCGTCCATCGGCCGGCCGCGCACGATGGTCACCAGCGCGGCCACCATGTTCAGCACCCGGCCGTGCGTCTCGGCCTTGAGGACCTCGCCCGCCTCGCCACCGATCCGTACCGCCGCCGCGCCCATCGCGCCCGGGTCCAGCACGTTGATGCCGCCCCGGCCGCGCCCGATGGAGATCACCTGGCCGCCGAGGGCGCGCACGGTGTCGGCGTAGTCGGGCTTGAGGTCGCCGAGGACCAGGGGGACGACGCCGGTCGCGCTCAGCCCGATCAGCATCCGGTTGACGAGGGTGGACTTGCCGAGGCCCGGCATCCCGAGCATGAACAGGGACGGGTTGGAGATGTAGCGGGCGCGGGTGAACCAGTTCAGCGGGTCGCCGCAGACGGTGGCGCCGGTGAACAGGTGCTGCCCGAGTGGCACTCCGGTCATCGGCGAGCCCGAACCGGCGGTGAACGGCCACATGCCGCACGCCTGCACGGTGGTGGCCCGCCACATGGTCGGCGGATCCATGTAGCCGACACGGCCGCCACCGGGGCCGTACCAGCCGCGGGGCGGGACGTAGAGCTCCTTCCTGGGCCGGGACGGCTTCTCCTTCCGGGCGGCGGACCTCCCCTCGGCCCCCTTCTCGGACTTCCCCGCACCGGACCCGGCCGTCGTCCCCGTCCACGACGGATCGAACGCGGCCGGCCGCCCGTCGGACCCCGCCCGCCAGGCCGCCTCCTCGGCGAGCCGGTCCGCGCGTTCGGCCCTCTTCTCCTCGCTCCGGCGGCTCACAGCGCCTCCTGAAGTTCGTGCGGGATCAGGGTCTGCTCCCACGGGAGGATCCCCGCGGGCAGCGTGCAGGTGAACGCGGCCGCCTGCATCCGGTCCGCGGGCCGCATCAGGACCCGCGAGGCCGCGGTCAGATTCCGTACGGCGACGGTGGCGTCGGCCAGTTGACTCATGTCGTCGACGGTGACCGTGACCATCAGCGAGAACTCCACGAGACCTGCGCCCGAGGCCTCCTCCACCGCGGTCTGCTCGGCCGCGCGCATCTCGGATGCGGCCCGCGCCTGCACCATGCCGCGCCCCGAGGTCGCCATGAACTGCGCGGCGCGCCGGTCCGCCTCGACGATCCGCGCGGAGGTGGCCGGGTCGATGGGCCGGTAGACCAGCGCCACCCGCTTGCGCCGGGTGCCCGGGGTCACCTCCAGCAGGCCCCGAAGCACCGAGGACCGGACGGTGCCGCGCGGCGCCAGGGTGAGCAGCCAGGTCCGGGAGACCCCGGAGTCGTGCTGGTAGCTGCCGACGGTCTCCACGGCGGCGGCCGGTCCGGCGTCCTCCCACTCCAGGCCCGTACCGCCGTACTGGGCGCGGGCGTCGAGGACGTCGGCGGCGACCGCGGGGTCGTAGGCGACCCGGACGACCTCGGCGATCCGCTCGGCGGAGAGCGGGTAGGCGGCCCCGCCGCCCGCCGCGATCAGCCCGCTGAGCAGGCCCGGGATGCGGATCGCGAGGTCGGTGATGACGTCCTCCTTGCGGCGCTTCTGGCCCGGCGGCATCCCGTAGGTGAGGGTGACGTAGGTGTGCATCTCCGAGGAGGCGGTCGGATAGCGCTCGACGACCTCCTCCATCACCGCGCGGGCGGCGGGCGGCGCGTCCGGGCGGATGCGGGGCAGCACCTCGTGGGCGAGGGCGGTGCCGGGGTCGGGGGCGGTCTCCACGATCAACGAGGCGCCGCGCAGGCCGGGTTCGTGCGCCAGCCGGGCCAGCCACTCGCCCCACAGCGCCACCCACACGTCGACCTGGTCGGGGTCGACCAGGGAGCCGCCGTCGGGGTCGCAGCCCAGCACGATCGTGTACAGGTTGCGGGCCGGGTGGTGCAGGACGCCGAAGGGCCGGTCGTAGGCGTCGCGGCCCTCGATGGCCGTGACCTTGTTGAGCAGGCCCGGCGGCCGGAACCGGCCGCCGGGCCGGGCGGACAGCGGCCCCGAGACGTACAGGTGCGCGCCCTTGGCCTTCCGGTTGCGCCAGCCGATGCGCAGGGCGAGCAACTGGTAGACGTTGCGGCCGTCCTGGGTGCGGATCGCGAGCGGGGTCAGCGCCACGACGACCGGGACGAACACGACCAGCGCCGCGTACAGCGAGATCAGCGACGCGAGCAGGGTGACGACGAGCCCGCCGAACACACCGAACGTTCCGACGAGCCCGAGCGGCCCGAGCCCCGGCCGCCGTGGCCGGCGCCAGTTTCCGTAGGTGGGACGGGTGACGGCTTCCGTGGACATGGGGGTCCGGATTCCCTTCCTGAGACGGCGGTTGTACTGCTTGACGTGCCGGTCGTACGGCCTGGGGCGGCGGTTGTACGGAGCCGGGACGGGGTTTCCCGGGGAAGTGGGGAGGGCCGCCGGACTCCGCGGGGGGAGCGGGAATCCGGCGGCCCGTCCAGGGGGCGGCGAGGAGCACCCTCAGGCCCCTCGCCGCCCGGTCACGGGGCGGCGGTGCGCGCGGGCACCGCGCCGCCCGGTCGTGGGGGTCAGCGGTGCGAGCCGCCGCTGCTCGGGTTGTGGCCCTGGTCGCCGTCGGCGCCGTCCAGGGAGCCCGAGGCGGCCCTGCCGAGCACCTGGGCGGCGGTCACCGCCGCGGCGACCGCCGCGCCGGCCGGTCCGCCGGCCGCTGCCGCCGCCCGTCCGGCCCCGGCACCCGCTCCGGCACCCGCGCCCCTCGCGCCTCCCGACGCGGCCCCGCTGGAGCCGCCGGAGCCGTTCGCCCCCGCCGACCCGGAGCCGCCGGACGCGCCGCTCGGCCCCGGCCTGCCGCCGGACCCCGACCCGCCGCCGCTGCCTCCGCCGCTGCCTCCGCCGAGCGACCGGGCGCCGGTGGCGAGGGCGCCGCCCACGGCCTGCGCCCCGCTGCCGTACGCGGACGCACCGCCGAGCGCGGCGGTCGCGGGCACCACGAGCTTCAGCAGCGCGGGCAGCGCCACCGCGGACAGCAGCATCACGCCGATACCGGCGATGCGTTCGTTGACCGCGTTGCCGCCGTACTTGCTGTCACCGCTCGACGTGATCATCTCCGAGCCCGCGTACAGCACCAGACCGGCCGCCGGCTTGTACAGCAGCCAGGCGATCATCCAGCCGATGTGCTTGCGCCACCAGCCGCCGCCCCAGTCGGTCATCGACGCGGCCGCCGCCAGCGGCAGGGTGCCGAGCAGCAGGATCATCACGCCGAGCCGGATGTACATGAGGATCGTCTGGATGATGCCGCCGATCAGCAGCAGGAAGGCGAGGACCAGCAGCAGGAAGTGGTCGATGTCGGAGCCGCTCGAACAGACGCCGACGTTGTTCAGCACGTTGGTGGCGCCCGCGTTGAACAGGTACGTGGAGTAGTCGTCGGCGACGGCGGCGGCCGCCGTGACGACGGTCGCCGCCCCGCCCGAGACCAGGACGACCCGCAGGATGCCCTTCAGGGCGGTGACGCCGGCGTTGCTGCGCCGCTCGACGGCCATGCGCGCCGCGGCGAAAAGCAGCGAGCCGACCGCGAGATAGACCACCAGCCACTGCGTCTGGCTGCCGACGTTCTTCGCCGTGGCGGTGCCGGTCAGGGTCGGGACCGACGTGGTCAGGGCCCCGAACACCGCGATGGCGCCCGCGAGGATGGTGTTCGCGATCAGTTCGACGATGGTGCCGATCGGGTCGCCCAGGAAGTCGAAGAAGCCCTTCACCAGGTCGAGGACCGGGCTTCCGGTGGAACCGCAGGCCATCTCAAGCCCCCCACAGGACATAGCCGGACGGGTTGCCCTGGACCGCCGTCACCGGGGTGTGCAGGGAACCCTCGCTGTCGGGACGGACCTTCCAGTCACCGCCGGTCCAGTCGAGGACGATGGTGGTCTCCGCGTAGCCCTGCCCGGTCCGGATCAGCAGGCTGACATCGGCCGCGCGGCTCGTGTACGACGTCACCGCGAAGCCCGCGTACGAGCCGACGGACGTGCCGGCGCTCTGCTGGGCGTTGTCGACGTTCTGGACGGTCGCGCGCTGGAACTCGAACAGGTCGCGTCCGTGCCCGGCCACCACCTGCTGCCGGCTGACGGTCTTCCAGTGCGACCCGCTCATCTGGGAGGGGATCACGGTGGCCGCCAGCGCGGCCCCGAGGGCCGTGTGCGCGTAGCACCAGCGCACGGGACCGGTGGTCCTGGTCGGCCCCGCCGACGCGGAGACCGGTATCCGGGTGACACCCAGCGTCCGCCAGGTGAGGTCCTTCGGCGCGGACGTGGGCAGCGCGCCGCCGGCGGCGTCGTCGGTGCGGCAGCCCGCGGGCCGGCCGTCCGGCCCCACGGAGCTGACGGTCAGCGGGCCGTCGGCGGCCGTCGTGGCCGTGCCGCCGTGATCGGTCGTCAGCGCGACGAACCCGCCCACGAGCACCACGGCGCCGAGGAACCCCGCCGACAGCTGCCAGTTGCGCTGTTTCCAGTACGGCCCGGACTCCTCGGTCCGTCGCTGCCTTCGCATGAGCATCTCGACCGTCCGCCGGCTCACGCGAAGACGAAGCTGACCAGCGGACCGGCGGTCGCGACCAGCACGCAGCCGCCGAGCACCATGCCGAGCCGGCTCATGTGCTCCGAGCTCTCGCCGCGCTTGAGGGAGACGGCCATCATCGCGCCGGTGACCAGCACGCCGAGCACGCCGGCCGCGGTGCCCGCCCAGGCGACGATGCCGAGGACGGTGTCGACCTTGCCGGTCAGCTCGTCCGGTGCGTCGCTCACGGGCTGGGGGACGTTGGCCCCGCCGGTGGGGGCGGCCGCGGCGAGGATGTTGTGGGCTTCGAACAGCAATGAGGACATGGGGATCTCCGTGGATTCGGTGCCCCGCGTGGGCGGGAGTGAGGAGGGTCGGTGGGGGCGCTCGGTCTACGGCGGCCCGCCGAGCAGGGACAGATCGCCGAGGAACGACACGAGCGGTCCCGCCGTCGTGGCGACCAGGCAGGCCAGGGCGACGAAGAAGATGCCGCGGAAGTGCGCGCCGCCCTCGCCCGGTTCGCCGCGGTTGAGCTGGACGGCCATGTTGATGCCGACGACCAGCAGTCCGAAGACACCGCCCGCCGAGGCGCACCAGGCGAGGGTGTTGATGATCGTGTGCGCGCCCTCGGGCGGGGTGTAGGTGTCGGCCAGGAGCCGGAGGCCGGACAGGGGAGTGGTCATGACCCGGCCCCCGTGTGCCGCTCGGTGCCGACCAGTTCGGCGAGCCGGTCGAGCTGGCGGGGCAGCGTCTTCGGGGTGGTGCCGGTGCGCCAGGCCGGTATCCACGGCACCCGACGCACCGGCGCGGCCGACCGCAGCACGCGGATGCGGCGCAGCAGGGCGAGCGGCAGCCGGCCGGGGGCGTCGGCGACGAGGACCACGGCGAGCAGGTCGAGTCCCTGCGGGGCGCGGCCGTCGTGCAGCGCGCCGAGCGCCTGGGACACGGAGCGCAGTCCGCGGGCGCTGGTCCGCCCGACGAGCACGACCCGCCGCGGCTCGCCCCGCGCCGGGTCCGGCCAGCGGACCCCGACGTCCGTGCCGCCGAGCACCTCGACCAGCGAGGTGACCCCGGCGCCGCCGTGTGCCATGACCCAGCCGACCTCGTCCCGCGACCGGCCCCGCACCGGCCCGGTCCGGCGCGGCTCGCCCCAGCCCGGTCCGGGCGCGGGGGCGGCGGACAGCCGGCTCCGGGACTGCGGGGCGGAGCGCCGGGGGGTGGTCCGGGCGGGAGCGGGAGCGGGCGCCGGGGCCGCAGCCGCTGCCGGTGCCGGTGCCGGTGCCGCGACCGCGGTCTGCGGTGCTGCCGGTGCTGCGACCGCCGTGTGCGGAGCCGCCGGGGTGGCGACCGCCGTCCGCGGAGCTGCGGGTGCCGGTGCAGGTGCCGCGACCGCGGACCCTGGTGCCGCTGCCGGACCCGCTGCCGGGCTCGCCGCCGGTGCCGGGTCTTGGGCCGAGCCCGGGTTCGGGGCGGTGGCCGGGGTCTCGGCAGGTGCCGGCGCGGTCCCGGGGGGTTTCGGCCCCCGCTCCCAGCCCCCCGTCCGGCCCGACGGCGTCACCGAAGGCGTTCCCATGGCCGCCCCGCCCCCCTCTTGCCTCGAATGTCCGCTGCTCTGACTCAATTTGGTTTCCACTGATTTGAACTAGTTCGTTCCAGGACCCGTTTCGATCTCCCGAGCCCGTCGGACAGCACAACGGGCCGTCCCGGCACGGCGGTTCAAGGTGAGGGGAAGAAGGCGGACACCCATGGGCGTGGATCTGGGAGAGAAGGGCGGCGGACCCTCGCGGGCACCGGCCCAGCAGGACGACGGGGGCGGCTCGAAGGCGGTCAGGAACACAGCGGTCGCCGCCGGCGGCGCCGGCTGCCTGCTCTTCCCGCTCGGCCTGGCCGGCGGGACCGTCATCGTCATCGTCTTCTGCGGGTTCGGCGTGCTGCTGGCCCCGCTCATCGCGATCTACCTGCTCTTCCACAGCATCTTCGGCGGCGGCGGGGGCGGCGGCGACATCCCGGGCCCGAGCGACGCCAGTTCGGTGCTGGCGGTGTTCCAGGGCGACGGGCAGGGCGACCTCGACACCTCGACGGTCCCCGAGGACCTGGTGGACCCGATCCAGAAGGCCGGCGCGATCTGCAGCGCCGTCGGCCCGATCGTGATCGCGTCCCAGATCGAGAAGGCGTCCGGCTTCAACGCCTCCCTGGTCGGCGCCGACGGCCGGCAGGGCATCTCGCAACTGCTGCCCGACGTCTTCACGCAGTACGGCAAGGACGACGACGGCAACGGCAAGACCTCCGCGCTCGACGCGAAGGACTCGATCATGGCCCAGGGCCGCTACCTCTGCGATCTGGCGGGCCAGGCGCAGCAGATGATCGACGCCAACGAGGCCACGGGCAGCGTCCTGGACCTCGCCCTGGCCGCTTACGACGTCGGGATGGACGCCGTCCGCGCGGCCAAGGGCGTGCCGAAGACGGCCGAGGCACAGGGCTATGTCGCCGCCGTCCGCGCCCAGTTCGCCAAGTACGCGGGGGTCGCGGCCATTCCGTCGGGCACCGCCACGCCCACCGGTATCCAGACCTCCCTGCCCACCGCCGTACCCACCGAGTCCCTCTCCCCGACCCCCACCCCATGAGGAGGACCGCCATGACCCGCTACGAGGTGCTCATCTCCGACGAGGGATCCGCCGCGATCGACGGCTCGCCCCTCGTCCCCGCGACGGGCCAGTCCGTGCACGAGGCGGTGCTGGACCAGCTCCAGCGGTACGCCGTCGCACGGGACGAGACGGTCGAGGCGACGGTGAACGAGGGCCCCGAGACGGGCCACTTCGTCCTGGAGGTGTCCCCGGACGGCTCCAGCCGCGTCCTTCCCACGACGTCCACGACGACGGCCGTCGCCACCGCCGTGGCCCGCGCCACCGCCGCTGCCCGCGCCGCCACCGCCCCCCTCGCGGTCCCGCAGACACCCCCCGTGGTCCTCCCCTCCGAACTGGCCGCGCGGATCGGCCGTATCAACGAACTCGCGGTCGCCGGCCTGCTCGACGAGGCGCACGCGCTCGCGACCGAGCTGCGCGAGAGCCTGACCGACGAGGCCGGCGCCGACGATCCGCACGCCGTGGAGGCGCGGGCCGTGGAGGCGTACATCGCGCACCTGCGCGGCGACCACCGGGAGGCCGTGGTGCTGGCCCTGGCCGTGGCCCGGATCCGGTGCCGAGCCGGGGACCGGCGGGCGGCGGAGGAGGTGGCACGGGCGGCGGCCGCCTGGCAGTGGCTCGACGACGACCGCGCGGCCGCCGTGCACGGGCGCGAACTGCTGCACATGTGGGACCAGTTGGACGGGCGCGGCGCGCTGCCGCCGGTCCACGGCGAGCTCGCCGGGCGGGTCCGCAGGCGGGTCGACGAACTGGAGGCGGTCCACGTCTGACCTGTCCCCGACCTGGAGGCGGTCCACGTCCGACCTGTCCCCGCACGCGGCACGGCCTGCGCGTATATCGCCGTCGTCACCGCGTGGACCGGTTGTCCATCGGCGCGTGGACCACCTGTCAAACGAACATGCATCGCCCGTCGCGACACTCCGAGCTCCAGGAGACCCGGCCCCGGTCCGTGCACCGGGGCCGGGTCACCCCGAGGAGCAGGAGCACACCATGAACGTGACCGTCATCGGATCGGCCTGCGCCGTCTCCCCCGAGGAGCGGGCGCTGCGCGACCTCTACCTGGAGCACGGCCCGGCGCTCTACTCGTACGTGCTGCGGATGCTGGGCGGGGACACCCACCGCACGGAGGACATCCTCCAGGAGACGCTGCTGCGCTGCTGGAACAAGCAGACCCTGGCCGACGGCGAGGGGATGGCGATACGCCCCTGGATGTTCCGGGTCGCCCGCAACCTCGTCATCGACGCGCACCGCACCCGGGCGGCCCGGCCGGCGGAGATCGGCGGCAACTCCTGGCTGAGCGACCTGTGCGCCGAGGCCGACGACATCGAACGGATGCTGTCGTCGATGGTGGTGCGCGACGCCCTGCGGTCGCTGACCCCGGCGCACCGCGAGGCGCTCCGGGCGACGATCTTCGCGGACCGCACCACGCAGCAGGCGGCCGAGGTGCTCGGCGTCCCGCAGGGCACGGTGAAGTCCAGGGTGTACTACGCCCTGCGCAGCCTCAGAACGGCGCTGGAGGACAACGGGGTGAGCTGAACACCCCATGTCACGGGGATGGTTCGGCCTCCCCGTCCAGTTCGCGCAGCCGGCGCCGTACCACGTCCGCCTCCGCGTGGGCGAGTTCCTCCAGCCGGGCCAGCGCGGTCGCCAGGGCCGTACGCGCGGCGTCGCGGTCGCCGGTGGCGAGGTGGGCGTCGGCGAGATGGCTCAGCACGTCCGCTTCGAGGAAGCGGTCGCCGATCCCGTGGAACAGCCGCGCCGACAGCTCGAAGCGTTCGATCGCCTCCGGGTACCGGGCGAGGTGGTGCAGGGCGTAGCCGAGGGTGTCCTGCGTCGACGCCTCCCCGTAGGGGTCGCCCTGCTCGTGGTAGAGCAGGACGGCCTCCGTGCAGCGCCGCAGCGCCTGCTCGTGCTCGCCGATCAGGATGTACGTCCACGCCACCTGGTTCAGCACGCCGGCCTCGCCGCTGACGTCGCCCTCGGACCGGTACAGCTCGACGGCGCGCGCGTAGTGGTCGAGCGCGGCGTCGCGCAGGTCCGTCCGGTTGCACAGGTAGGCGAGCCCGCGATGGGCGCGGGCCTGGCCGCTCGCGTGGCCCGCCGCGCGGAACAGCTCCAGGCCCTGTTCGAGGTGGTCCCGCGCCTGCGCCGCGTGGTTGAGCTGGGAGTGGGCCACCCCCAGCCCGCACAGGGAGTACGCCTGCCCGGTCACGGAGCCCAGCGTGCGGGCCGACCGCAGCGCCGCGGTGTTGATCTCCAGCAGGTCGTGCCAGTAGCCGAGCCGGTTGAAGTAGACGTCCAGGGCGGCGGCGGTGCGCCAGGCGTGGGCGTCGAAACCGTGGGCGGCGGCGTGGCCGACGATCTCGCGCAGCACGTACCGCTCGGTGCGCAGCCACGCGGTCGCCCGCGCGCGGTCGCTGAACCGCAGCGGCGCCGCGTCCGTTGTGCCCGTCGGCAGGGGGATCACCTCGCGGAACGGGTCCAGGACGACGGAGGCGTGATGCGCGCTGAGCAGGAAGTGGTCGTGCATCCTGAGCAGCGCCGCGGCGCGGGCCGGTGCGTCGTCCTCGGCCTCGACGAGTTCCGTCGCGTACGCGCGCAGCAGGTCGTGGAAGACGAACCGGCCCGGTGCCCGCTCGATGAGCAGACTCGCCCCGGTCAGCTCGGTCAGCACCGTGCGCACCCGGCGCGGCGCCAGATCGGCCAGGGCGGCGGCCGCGTCGGTGGTGATGTCGGGGCCCGGATGCAGGGCGAGCCGCCGGAAGAGGACCGCGGCCTCGGGCGACAGGCCGCGGTGCGACCAGGAGAAGACGGCGCGGGCGTCGGTGCCGAGGTCGCCGCCGGAGAAGGCGTCCAGGCTCCCGTGGTCCTGGCGCAGCTCCGCGGCGATGTCGGCGAGCCGGAAGCCGGGGTGCAGCGCGGCGCGCGCCGCGACGATCGACAGCGCCAGCGGCAGCCGGGCGCAGAGTCCGACGATGGCCCGCGCCGCTTCGGGCTCGGCGTCGACGCGCGCCCCGCCCAGCCGTCTGGCCAGCAGTTCGAGGGACTCCTCGGCGGAGAGCGGGCCGAGCGTCAGCGGCCGGGCGCCGTGCCGGGCCACCAGACCGCTCAGCCGGCTGCGGCTGGTGACGATGACGAGACAGCCGGGGGCGGCGGGCAGCAGCGGCCCGACCTGCTCGGTGTCCACCGCGTTGTCCAGCACGATCAGGACGCGGCGGCCGGCCAGCACGCTGCGGAAGAGGGCGGCCTGCGCGTCGAGTCCCTCGGGGACCTCCTGCGGGGCGACCCCGAGCGCGACGAGGAACGTGCCGATCGCCTCGCCGGGCTCCGTCCGGGCCGCCGACGGGCCGTAGCCGCGGAGGTCGACGTAGAGGCTGCCGTCGGGGAACCGGTGCGCGATGCGGTGCGCCCAGTGCACCGCGAGGGTCGTCTTTCCTGCCCCGGCCATCCCGCTGATCAGGCCGATCACCGTGGCCTGCGGCTGTTCCCGGTGCGGCAGCAGTGCGGCGAAGCAGTCGAGTTGGGTCCGGCGTCCGGTGAACGTCGCCAGGTCGGTGGGCAGTTGACTCGGCCGTACGACGTGCTGGGGGCCCGGGTGCGGTTCCTGGCCGGTGTGCGTGTCCCGGCCGTCGGCTCCGGGGCCGGTGTCGGTGACGTCTCCGGGGCCGGTGTCGGTGACGGTGGTTTCGTCGAACTCCGGGTGGGCGCGGCCTGCTTCGTCCTCCACGTCCGGGTGAGGGGCGCGTACGCCGCCGTCCGACCCGGCCGGGCGACCGCCCGTGCCCGCGTCGGCGGGCCCGGGGCCGTCCGCGAGCAGCCCCGCGTGCAGCGCGCGCAGCCGTGGGCCGGGTTCGATGCCGAGTTCGTCGGCGAGGGTGCGGCGCGTGCGGTCGTACACGTCGAGCGCCTCGGCCCGGCGGCCGCCGCGGTACAGGGCGGTGAGGAGCAGTTCGCAGAGCGACTCGCGCAGCGGATGCGCCGCGTACAGGGCGGTCAGTTCGGGCAGTGCCCGCTCGTGCAGGCCGAGGCCGACCTCGATGCGCAGCCGCGCCTCCAGGACGGCCGTCCGCCGCTCGGCCAGCTGCCGCCGCTCGACCTCCGCACGCGGCCCCGGCACCCCGGCGAGCGGCACTCCGTCCCACAACTCCAGAGCGCTGCCCAGCAGTTGTACGGCGTCCGGGCCGTCGCCCGCGGCGTGCCGGGCCTCGGCGCGGGCCACCAGGTCCTCGAACCGGTCGAGGTCGCTGACGATGTGGTCGCCGCGCAGGGCGTAGCCGTCGCCCAGGGACACCACGAGCCGGGGCGCCTCCCCGGCGGGCCGCTCCGGTTCGAGGAGTCTGCGCAGCCGGGAGACGTAGGTGCGCAGCACGGAGACCGCTGCCGCCGGCGGTTCGGCGCCCCAGATCCCGTCCACGAGTTCACCGACGCCGACCGCCCGGCCGCGGCGCAGCAGCAGCAGGGCGAGGACGGCGCGCTGCTGGGGCGGTCCCAGCGCCAGCTCGGTGCCGTGCCGCCAGGCGCGCGGCGGACCCAGCACGCAGAACCGGAAGGACTCCTTCGAACGTGCGTCCACGCGGAGGACAGTAGCCAACCGAGAGGGGCACCGTCAGGCGGAACGGCCATTCCCGGACACGTGCCCCGCCGGGCGGAGTGCCCGTGGACGTCCCCCTGGGCGCACCCCGTGCCGTACTCCCGGACGTGTCTTTGGTGGACGGGTCCCCAGTGCTGCGACCGGAAAGGTCACAGCACTAGACGTACCGTTCGAGGATCGACGACTCGGCGAGCCGTGACAGGCCCTCGCGGACGCTGCGGGCGCGGGCCTCGCCGACGCCGTCCACCGTCTGGAGGTCGTCGACGCTCGCGGCGAGCAGCTTCTGGAGCCCGCCGAAGTGCTCGACCAGCCGGTCGATGATCGCGCCGGGCAGCCGCGGCACCTTCGCCAGCAGCCGGAAGCCGCGCGGCGAGACCGCGGAGTCGAGCGCCTCGGGCGAGCCCGTGTAGCCCAGCGCCCGCGCCACCGTGGCGAGTTCGAGCAGCTCGGCGTGGGAGAGGGCGTCCAGCTCGTACAGCGCCTCGTCGACCGTGCGGGAGCGCTTCGCGGTGGGCTCGGGCACGTAGTCCCGCACCACCAGTTCCCGCTCCGGCTCCACGCCCGCGATCAACTCGTCCAGCTGGAGCGCCAGAAGACGGCCGTCGGTGCCCAGCTCCACCACGTACTCGGCGATCTCGGTGGCGATCCGGCGCACCATCTCCAGGCGCTGCGCCACCGCCGAGACGTCGCGGACCGTGACCAGGTCCTCGATCTCCAGCGCCGACAGCGTCCCCGCGACCTCGTCGAGGCGGAGCTTGTAGCGCTCCAGGGTGGCGAGGGCCTGGTTGGCGCGGGACAGGATCGCCGCCGAGTCCTCCAGGACGCGCCGGTTGCCGCCGACGTAGAGCGCGATCAGGCGCATCGACTGGGAGACCGACACCACCGGGAAGCCGACCTGCTTGCTGACCCGGTCGGCGGTGCGGTGCCGGGTGCCCGTCTCCTCGGTCGGGATGGTGGCGTCCGGCACGAACTGCACGCCCGCGCGCAGGATCTTCGACAGGTCCGAGGAGAGCACCATCCCGCCGTCCAGCTTGCACAGCTCGCGCAGCCGGGTCGCCGTGAACTCGACATCCAGCACGAACCCGCCGGTGCACATCGACTCGACGGTCTTGTCGGAGCCCAGCACGATCAGCCCGCCGGTGTTGCCGCGGACCACCCGCTCCAGGCCGTCACGGAGCGCCGTACCCGGTGCCACGGCGCTCAGCGAGGCGCGCATCAGGCCCTCGGAACCGGCACTCCCGCCGGACTTTCCGGGAGCCGATGCCCGGTCGTTGGCTGCCACTGCATTCCTCCGGTCGCAGGTACTGGGGCGCTCCCGCCGCGCGCACTCGGTTCGTACGGACGGGCGAGACCAGGGCAAAGTCTACCGGCGGTCCTCCTCCTCCCGTGGGGCCTCTCGGCGGCGGGAGCGCGGCAGGACCCGCAGCGCGTCCCCTATGTCCGCCACTTCGAGGACCTTCATGCCGGCCGGCACCTTGCCCGGATCGCCCGGTACGAGCGCGTGCGTGAAGCCCAGCCGGTGCGCCTCCGAGAGTCTGCGCTGCACGCCGGTGACCCGCCTGACCTCGCCCGCGAGGCCCACCTCGCCGATCGCGACGAGGTTCTTCGGCAGCGGGACGTCGCTCGCCGCGGACGCCAGGGCCAGGGCGATCGCGAGGTCGGCGGCGGGCTCGGAGAGCTTCACCCCGCCCACCGTCGCGGAGTAGATGTCCCGCTTGCCGAGCGCGCTGATGCGGCCGCGCTGCTCCAGCACCGCGAGCATCATCGAGACACGGGAGGTCTCCAGGCCCGACGTGGTGCGCCGGGGCGAGGGGATCTGCGAGTCGACGGTCAGCGCCTGCACCTCGGCGACCAGGGGGCGGCGGCCCTCCAGCGTGACCGTCAGACAGGTCCCGGGGACCGGTTCGTCACGCCGGGTCAGGAAGAGTCCGCTCGGGTCGGTGAGGCCCGTGATGCCCTCGTCGTGCAGCTCGAAGCAGCCGACCTCGTCCGTCGCGCCGTAGCGGTTCTTGACACCGCGGACCAGGCGCAGGCGCGCGTGCCGGTCACCCTCGAAGTGGAGCACGACGTCCACCAGGTGCTCCAGCAGCCGGGGACCCGCGATGGCGCCGTCCTTGGTGACATGGCCCACCAGCAACGTGGACATGCCGCGCTCCTTGGAGGCACGGATCAGGGCGCCCGCGACCTCCCGGACCTGCGCCATGCCGCCGGGCGCGCCGTCGATCTCCGGGGAGGCGACGGTCTGCACCGAGTCCAGGATCAGCAGCGACGGCTTGACCGCGTCCAAGTGCCCGAGCACGGCCGCCAGGTCGGTCTCGGCGGCGAGATACAGGTTGTCGTCCAGCGCCTTGATGCGGTCCGCGCGCAGCCGGACCTGGCTCGCCGACTCCTCGCCCGTGACGTAGAGGGTGCGGTGCTCCTCGCTCGCCGACTTCGCGGCCACGTCGAGCAGGAGGGTGGACTTGCCGACGCCGGGTTCGCCCGCGAGCAGCACGACCGCGCCGGGCACCAGCCCGCCGCCGAGCACCCGGTCCAGCTCCGGCACGCCGGTGGTGCGGGCGGTGGCGGTGCGGCCGTCGACCTGGCCGATGGGCACCGCGGAGGTGGTGACGCGGCCCGGGGCGGTGGTGCGGACCGCGGGCGTGCCGTACTCGTCGATCGTGCCCCAGGCCTGGCACTCGGGGCAGCGGCCGAGCCACTTGGCCGTCTGCCAGCCGCACTCCGTGCAGCGGTAGGACGGGCGGTCCTTGGTGGTCTTCGTACGGGTGGCCATGCGGAAACCGTAACCGCCCGCACCGACAACGCGGCCCCGGACGGATGCGGACCGGGCCCTTCGCCCCACCGGCGCGGGTCCCCGCCACCCGTGCCACGGCCCCCGCGCGCGCCCCCGCCACCCCTGCCGCGGTCCCCGTACGCGCCCCCGTTTCGACACACCCCGTCATGGGCGAGCCATGGGATGACGGTTTCCTGTCCCCTTATGAGGGATCGTTTCACCCGTACGGATTAAATGTGCTCAAGGGTGAGGAACGGGTCGTCCGGCGGCGCCTACGGTCGCACGGGTGATGAGCAGCAGTCCGGAGACCTCGACCCGCACCACCGGCGCACACCGGGCGCACCGGGAAGCGCGCGACGCTGCCACGGCGCACGCGCGGGCGCAGCGGCCCCCCGCGCGCTACGAGCCCTATCTGGACGGCCTGTTCACGTACTGCATGTCCGTGCTCTGCGATCACGACGCGGCCACCGCGGCCCTGGCCGACGTCCTCGCCGTCGCCGAGCGGCGCGGCCACCGCGGCCCGGTCGGCCCGGGCCGGCGCCGCGCCTGGCTGTACGCGCTGGCCCGCTGGGCGTGCCTGCGCAAGCTCGCCGAGGCCCGGCAGCGGCGCCAGGGCACGCACGCGGCCGGCCGCCCCGACGCCGACGGGACGCAGGACGGTGTCCCGGCGCCGGCCCCGGAGGTCCAGGAGCAGCGCCGCCGCGAACTGGCCCTGCTCGCCTGGCCCGAGGCCGCGGGCACCACCCCCGAGCAGCGCGAGGCGCTCGAACTGGCCGTCCGCCATCACCTCGACGCCGCCGAGGTCGCCGCCGTCCTCGGCCTGGAGACCCCGGCCGCGCGGGAGCTGCTCTCCTCCGCCGCCTGCGAGGTGGAGCGCACCCGGGCCGCGCTCGCCGTCGTCGAGACCGGCGCCTGTCCCGGCGTGGCCCGGCTCACCGGCGACCCCCAGCTCGTGCTCAGCGCGGCGGTCCGGCGCGAACTGGTCCGGCATGTCGACGACTGCCCGCGCTGCCGCCGTACCGCCGAGCGCGCGGTGCCCGGCCGCTGGCCCGGCGCCACCGTCACGCCCGACCTGCTGCCCGTGCTCGAGGCGCCCCGCGCGGCCCTGTGCGGTGCGCCGACGCACCACCCGCGCGCGCGGGGCGCCGCCGTCCCGCGCTTCGACCGGCGGGGCTTCCCCATGGACCCCAAGGACCGTGCGGCCCGGCGCGACCGCATCCGCGCGCGGGCCGTGACCACGACCGTCGTGGCCACCGTCGTGGCGGCCCCGGTGCTCGCGCTGTGGGCGGCCTACCGGGGGGAGCCCGCGGGCGACGGCGGCGACGGCCGCGCGGCCAGCGTCGGCGAGGAGCGCGGCTCCGGCGCGGCGGCCGGCGACGGCTACCAGAACGCCGGGAACGCCGGCACCCCGCCGGGCGGCCACGCCTCCGGCAAGGGCGCGAGGCCGGGCGTGTCCGTGGAGGTCGTCAGCGTGGCCGGGGCGGGCAAGGGGGCCGAGCGGCTCGCGGTGAAGGCGAGCAACAGCGGGACGACCACGCTCATCACCCTGACCGCGTCCGGGCCCGACCCGGTGCGCTGGTCGGCGGTGACCCCCGCCTCCTGGCTCCGGCTCAGCCGGACCTCGGGAACCCTGGAACCGGGCCGGTCGGTGACGATCCAGGTGCAGGTCGACCCGTTGCGCGAGCCGTCCGGCGCCTGGAGCGCGCGGGTGGCGGTCTCGCCCGCGGGCGCCGTCGTCACGATCGACGGTCACGGCCCGGTGCCCACGCCCACCGCGTCCCGGCCCGGCGGCTCGGCCGACCCGGACCCCACACCGACGGCCCCGGCGGCCTCGGGCGGCACGTCCAGCGCATCCCCGTCGTCGCCCCCGCCCTCCGACCCGGACCCCACACCGAGCACCTCGGCCGGCTCCGGCTCCCAGGACCCGCCGTCCCCGTCCGACGACGGAGACGGCGGGGAAGAAGGAGACGAAGGAGGCGGTGGTGGCGGTGGCGGCGGCGGTGGGAACGGCGGCGGCCACCACGGCGGTCATGACGGCTAGGCGCCGTCGCCCGGTCCGGTACGGGCACCTGCTTCGGTCCGGCCGTCCGGTTCGGGCCGCCCGGCGGCCCCGCCCCGCCCGTAGTCCCATGGGCGCGCGAGGCGGTACGGCGGCACGGCCGGACGGGCCCATACGCCCGCCCCGCCGCCCGGTCGGCTCAGCCGACGGGATCCGCGGGATGCGGGGCCACCAGAGGCAGCTGCGCGGCCAGCCGCTGCTCGCAGAGGCCGACCAGGAGGTCGTAGCCCTCCTTGCCCATCAGCTCGGTCAGCTCCGCCCGGTAGGAGACGTACACCGGGTCGCCCGCGCCGTGCGCGGAGGTCGCCGAGGTGCACCACCAGTGCAGGTCGTGGCCGCCCGGACCCCAGCCTCTGCGGTCGTACTCCCCGATGGAGATCTGGAGCACGCGGGTGTCGTCGGGCCGGTCGATCCAGTCGTACGTCCGCCGGATCGGCAGCTGCCAGCAGACGTCCGGCTTGGTCTCCAGCGGCTCGCGCCCCTCCTTCAGGGCGAGGATGTGCAGCGAGCAGCCCGCGCCGCCCGCGAAGCCGGGCCGGTTCTGGAAGATGCAGCTGCCCTGGAACGGCCGGGTCTGCCGGTCGCCGTCCTCGTCCTCCGAGACCCAGCCGTTCGCCAGGCCCTCGTCGTGGTGCTGCCAGATCTCCGGGGTGAGCCGCGCGACATGTCCGGCCACCCGCTTCTCGTCGTCCTCCTCGGAGAAGTGCGCCCCCAGCGTGCAGCAGCCGTCGGCCGCCCGGCCCTCCTTGATGCCCTGGCAGCCGCTGCCGAAGATGCAGTTCCAGCGAGAGGTCAGCCATGTCAGATCGCACCGGAAGACCTGCTCGTCGTCCGCCGGATCAGGGAACTCCACCCACGCGCGGGGGAAGTCCAGTCCCTTCTCGTCGGCCACGCGGTCCTGCCCGGCCCGCTTCGACTGCCTCGGCGGCTTCACCCGCGAAGGACCGTCGGCAGAATTGGCAGCTTTGTCGGTCTTCGCCTTTTTCGTCTTTGGCACCCGTCCAGGGTAAGTCGCCCGAAGGCCCTTCAGGCACTGCTCGGGGCACTGAGAAACGCCCAGGTGGCAGTAGCGTTCCGTACATGAGACTCGGTGTCCTCGACGTGGGTTCGAACACGGTGCATCTGCTGGTGGTGGATGCCCACCCGGGCGCACGCCCGCTGCCCGCGCATTCGCACAAGGCGGATCTGCGCCTTGCCCAGCTCCTCGACGAGGGCGGGGCCATCGGGCCCGAAGGGGTCGACAAACTGATCGGCGTCATCAAGGACGCGCTCCAGGCCGCGGAGGACAAGGGCGTCGAGGACCTGCTGACGTTCGCGACCTCCGCCGTCCGCGAGGCCAGCAACGCCGACGACGTCCTGGCCCGGGTGAAGGCCGAGACCGGGGTCGAGCTCCAGGTCCTCACCGGCGCCGAGGAGGCCCGGCTCACCTTCCTCGCGGTCCGCCGCTGGTTCGGCTGGTCGGCCGGCAAGCTCCTGGTCCTCGACATCGGCGGGGGCTCCCTGGAGATCGCGTACGGCATCGACGAGGAGCCCGACGCGGCGGTGTCGCTGCCGCTCGGCGCGGGCCGGCTCACCGCGGGCTGGCTGCCCGCCGATCCGCCCGCAGCGGACGACATCCGCGCGCTGCGCCGCCATGTCCGGGCGCAGATCGCCCGCACGGTCGGGGAGTTCGCGCGGTTCGGCGCCCCCGACCACGTGGTCGCCACCTCCAAGACGTTCAAGCAGCTGGCCCGGATCGCCGGGGCGGCCCGCTCGGCCGACGGCCTCTATGTGCAGCGCGAGCTGAAGCGGGAGTCCCTGGAGGCGTGGGTGCCGCGGCTGGCCTCCATGACGGCCGACCAGTGCGCCGAGCTCCCCGGGGTCTCCGAGGGCCGCTCCGGCCAGCTCCTCGCGGGCGCCCTGGTCGCCGAGGGCGCGATGGACCTGTTCGGCGTGGAGAACCTGGAGATCTGTCCCTGGGCACTGCGTGAGGGCGTGATCCTGCGCAGGCTGGACCACATGGGGTCGGCGTAGCGGACGTAAGGCCGGACCGCAGGGGGTCGGCGTGGCGGACGTAGGACCGGACCGCACGGGACCGGCGTGGCGGACGTAGGACCGGACCGCACGGGACCGGCGTGGCGGACGTGCCCAAGGCGGGGCGCGGGGGCAGAGGGCGTGGACGCGGGGGTGGCCGTGACACGGGGACCCGGTCCCCGCCCATGGGGAAACTCACAACGGCGAAGAGCGACCCCGCATCAAGGTGTTCGCACCCCGTAACCTGTCCTGCGTGGCAGAACCAAGGGACGTCGTCCGCATCCCGGATGCGAAGGTCGCCTTGTCGACGGCCTCCGTGTACCCGGAGTCCACGGCGACGGCCTTCGAGATCGCCGCGCGCCTCGGGTACGACGGCGTCGAGGTCATGGTGTGGACCGACCCCGTCAGCCAGGACATCGAGGCCCTGCGCCGCCTCTCCGACTACCACCGCGTCCCGATCCTGGCCGTGCACGCGCCCTGCCTGCTGATCACGCAGCGGGTGTGGTCGACCGACCCGTGGGTCAAGCTCCAGCGCGCCCGCGCGGCCGCGGAGAAGCTCGGCGCGAGCACCGTCGTCGTCCACCCGCCGTTCCGCTGGCAGCGCCAGTACGCGCGCGACTTCGTTGGCGGGATCTGGCGGATGGCGAACGAGACGGACGTGCGGTTCGCCGTGGAGAACATGTACCCCTGGCGCTACCGCGACCGCGAGATGCTCGCCTACGCCCCCGACTGGGACGTCACCAAGGACGACTACCGGCACTTCACGATCGACCTCAGCCACACGGCGACCGCCCGCACCGACGCCACCGAGATGATCGACCGCATGGGCGACCGCCTCGGACACGTACACCTGGCCGACGGCAACGGCTCCAACAAGGACGAGCACCTCGTGCCCGGCCGCGGCACCCAGCCCTGCGCGGAGCTGCTGGAGCGGCTCGCGCTCACCGGCTTCGACGGCCATGTCGTCATCGAGGTCAACACCCGCCGCGCCATGTCCAGCGCCGAGCGGGAGGCCGACCTCGCCGAGGCCCTGGCCTTCACCCGGCTGCACCTGGCCTCCGCGGCGAAGGTGCCCCGGCCGTGACCGGGGCCCCGGCCCGGCGGCGGGGACGCCCGCCGGGCGCGGAGTCCGCCGACACCCGCGACCGCATCCTGGCCGCGGCCCGCGAGGAATTCTCCGAACGCGGCTACGAGAAGACGTCCGTGCGGGGCATCGCCAAGGCGGCCGGGGTGGACTCGGCGCTCGTGCACCACTACTTCGGCACCAAGGACCAGGTCTTCGAGGCGGCCGTCGAGCTGGCCTTCGCGCCCGCGCTGAACGCCGAGGCGCTCGCCGAGGTCCCCTTCGCCGAGGTCGGCGAGCGGCTCACCCGCTTCATCTTCGGCATCTGGGAGAACCCGGTGACCCGGGCCCCGCTCCTCGCGATCGTGCGCTCGGCGGTCAACAACGAGGCCGCCGCGGCCGTCTTCCGCCGGCTCGTCGTCAGCCAGGTCATGCGCCGCGTGGCCGGCCGGCTCGACCTGCCGGACGCGGAACTGCGCGCCGAGCTCGCGGCCGCCCAGCTGGTGGGGTGCGCGATGCTCCGCTACGTGATCAAGGTGGAGCCGCTCGCCTCGGCCGACGTGGAGCAGATCGTGCGCCGGGTGGCGCCGGTGGTGCAGGGGCATCTGACGGGGCCGTAGCGCGGGCCGCCGCAGGTGCCTGCGAGGACCCGCGGTGTGCCGGCGAGGTCCCGCGGTCGCCCCTCCACAGGTGCCGGCGAGGTCCCGCGGACGCCCCTCTGCAGCTGCCGGCGAGGCCTCGCGGGCCCCCCTCCTCCGAGACACGCATCCCGCATTCCGGACACTCCGTCCCGCCCCCTGGATGACCGGCGTACGCTCGGTGCCATCAGAAATCTCTGATCGCAGTGTCTCTGAAGGAGCGAGCGACGATGCCCGAGCTGAGGTCCCGCACAGTCACCCACGGCCGCAACATGGCGGGCGCCCGCGCCCTTATGCGCGCCTCCGGTGTACCGGGTGCGGACATCGGCCGTAAGCCCATCATCGCGGTGGCCAACAGCTTCACCGAGTTCGTGCCGGGCCACACGCACCTCCAGCCGGTCGGCCGGATCGTCAGCGAGGCGATCACCGAGGCGGGCGGCATCCCGCGCGAGTTCAACACGATCGCCGTCGACGACGGCATCGCGATGGGCCACGGCGGGATGCTCTACAGCCTGCCCTCCCGCGACCTGATCGCCGACTCGGTGGAGTACATGGTGGAGGCGCACTGCGCCGACGCCCTGGTCTGCATCTCCAACTGCGACAAGATCACGCCCGGGATGCTGATGGCGGCGCTGCGCCTCAACATCCCGACGGTCTTCGTCTCCGGCGGCCCGATGGAGTCCGGCCGGGCGACCCTCGTCGACGGCACGGTCCGCACCCTCGACCTGGTCGACGCGATCTCCGACGCCGTGAACGACAAGATCTCGGACGAGGACATCCAGCGGATCGAGGAGAACGCCTGCCCGACCTGCGGCAGCTGTTCCGGCATGTTCACCGCGAACTCGATGAACTGCCTGACCGAGGCGATCGGCCTGTCCCTGCCCGGCAACGGCTCGGTTCTCGCCACCCACACGGCCCGCAAGCGGCTCTACGTCGACGCGGCCCGCACGGTCATGGACATCACCCGCCGCTACTACGAGCAGGACGACGAGACGGTCCTGCCGCGCAACGTCGCCACCTTCGCGGCCTTCGAGAACGCCATGGCGCTCGACATCGCCATGGGCGGCTCCACCAACACGATCCTGCACCTGCTGGCGGCGGCCCAGGAGGCGGGCGTCACCTTCGGCCTGGAGGAGATCGACGCGGTCTCGCGCCGGGTCCCCTGCCTCGCGAAGGTCGCCCCGAACGTCGCCAAGACCCGCACGTACTACATGGAGGACGTGCACCGGGCCGGCGGCATCCCCGCCCTGCTCGGTGAGCTGCACCGCGCGGGCCTGCTCAACGAGGACGTGCACGCGGTCCACAGCCCGTCCCTGTCGGACTGGCTGAAGACCTGGGACGTGCGTGGCGGCTCCCCGTCCCCCGAGGCCGTCGAGCTGTGGCACGCGGCCCCCGGCTGCGTCCGCTCCGCCGAGGCGTTCTCCCAGTCCGAGCGCTGGGAGGCGCTGGACGAGGACGCCGAGGAAGGCTGCATCCGCAGCGCCGAGCACGCCTACTCCAAGGACGGCGGCCTCGCGGTCCTGCGGGGCAACCTCGCGGTCGACGGCTGTGTCGTGAAGACGGCCGGCGTCGACGAGTCGATCTGGACCTTCGAGGGTCCCGCGGTCGTCTGCGAGTCGCAGGAGGAGGCCGTCGAGAAGATCCTCAACAAGCAGATCACGCACGGCGACGTCGTCGTCATCCGCTACGAGGGCCCCAAGGGCGGCCCCGGTATGCAGGAGATGCTCTACCCGACGTCCTTCCTCAAGGGCCGGGGCCTCGGCAAGACCTGCGCGCTGATCACCGACGGCCGCTTCTCCGGCGGCACCTCGGGCCTGTCCATCGGCCACGCCTCGCCCGAGGCGGCGTCCGGCGGCACGATCGCCCTCGTCGAGGACGGCGACCGCATCCGCATCGACATCCCCGGCCGCACCATCGAGCTGCTGGTCGACGAGGCCGAGCTGGCCCGCCGCGAGCAGGCGCTCGGCGGGGTGTACGCGCCGAAGAAGCGCGAGCGCAAGGTCTCGGCGGCGCTCAGGGCCTACGCGGCGATGGCGACCAGCGCGGACAAGGGCGCGGTGCGCGACGTGAGCAAGCTGGGCTGATACGCCCGGAAAGGGGCCGTCTCCCGAGTGGGGGCGGCCCCTTCGCCGTATCCGGCCGCGAGCGAAGGGGAATTGGGAGGTGCCGTTCGCACAGTTCCCCGCGCCCCTGAGAGTGTGCCCGCGGTCCGGTGGGGGTTGCTCGCGCAGTTCCCCGCGCCCTTGTGGGGCGCGGCTGCCGAGGCGCCCCTGGAAGGGGCGCGGGGAACTGCGCGACCAGCCACGACGGAGCCGCAGGCAGACTCTCAGGGGCGCGGGGAACTGCGCGAACACCCTTGGCCGTCGGCGACCGGGAGGCCCGGGAGGCCCGGGAGGCTCGGCGGCTCACCAGCCCGCCGGGTCCCGCCCGTCCACCGTGAACACCGTGCCGTCCGGCGCCGTCGCGCAGACCCGGCGGCCGAGGACGACCGGCTCGGGCAGCACCGCGGGCACCCGGTCGGCGGCCCCGCCGATACGGGCGGGGGTCTGCCCGACCAGCCGGCCCGAGCGCGCGTCGACCGCGAGCAGCCGGCCGTCCGCGGCGCTGACGTACACGTGCTCGGCGTCGGCCACCGGCAGCGAACCGCGGCTGACGGACGTCTCCAGGTGCCACATCCGCTTGCCGCTGTCCATGTCGATCGCGTCCAGCGAGCCCGCGGCGCCCAGCACATGGACGACATGCCCGGCCACGGTGGCCTGCGGATCCTCGCGCGGCACCGGCAGCGCGACCCGGCGGGTGGCGGCGGAGCCGGGCCGGTAGCGGACGACGGCGTCCGCGTAGCCGTAGGTCGAGCTCAGGGACAGGAAGAACACCGATCCGTCCTGGGCGGCGACCGGCCGCAGCGTGCCCTTCAGCCGCGCGTCCCAGGCGACCGCGCCGGTGTCCGCGTCCACCGCGACGACCCGCGTGGTCGAGCCGTCGGCGGACACGGTCGTCGTATAGGCGTGGTCGTCGTCCCCGGCGAAGGCGGTGAAGCCGGCCGTGCCCTGGCCGGGGACGCGCCGGTGCCACTTGGTGCGTCCGGTGGCGGCGTCCACCCCGGTCGCCGTCCCGTCGGTGCCGGTGAGCACCAGGGTGTCCCCGGCCCGCAGCACCCCGCTGTAGGCGGAGAACGTCCGCTGCCAGGCGGGCTTGCCGGTGGCCGGGTCGAGGGCCTGGAGGCTGCGGCCGTGGTCCGACGGCGGCTGGACGAGGCCACCGGCCAGGACGGGCGGTCCGCTCCAGCGGGTCGTGGCGACGGCGCGGCGCCACAGCAGGGAGCCGTCCGAGGGGTCGACGGCGAAGACCACGCCGGGGCGCGCGCACAGCAACCTGCCTGCCCCGGCGGAGCATTCGGGCGCGCCGCCCGAGCCGGTGACGGGCTTGACCGCCCAGGCGCGGAACGCGGCGGCCGTGGCGGGGGAGCCGGTGGTTCTGGCCGTGCCGTTGCCGCCGCCGGCCTGGTCGGACCAGGCCATCGAGGCCAGTCCGCCGCCCGCCAGCAGCCCGAACACCCCGGCGGCGACGCCCAGTCGGCGCCGCAGCCGCCGGCCCGCGGGCCGCGCTCCGGGTGCGTCGGCGGCCGGTTCCACGCCCTCCGCCTCGTCCGTCCGCGCCGCGGCGGCACCGGCCCCCGGCTCGTCCGTGCGCTGGGCGGGGATGAAGGCCTGGGTGTCGTACGACGCCGACACGGAGCGCAGTTCACGCATCAGCTCGTCCGGAGTGGGCCGGTCCTCCGGCTCCTTGGCGAGGCAGCGCTCCACCAGCGACGCGAGATCGTCCGGTACGCCCGTCAGGTCCGGGTCGTCGTGCACGACCTGGTAGGCGACGACATAGGGGCTGTCGGAGTCGAACGGGCCGCGTCCGGTGGCCGCGTGGACCAGGACGGAGCCGAGCGCGAAGATGTCCGCGGCGGGCCCCACCTCCCGCGGCCGCCGGAACTGCTCGGGCGCCATGAAGGGCGGAGTGCCGATCAACTTGCCGGTCTCCGTGCGCAGTTCGCTGTCCGCGGGCCGGGAGATGCCGAAGTCGATGACCTTCGGACCGTCCTCGGCGAGCAGCACGTTGCTGGGCTTGAGATCGCGGTGCACCACGCCCACGCGGTGGATGTCGCGCAGCGCCTCGGCCAGCCCGGCCATCAGCCGGCGCACCTGCGCGGGCGCCATCGGACCGTTCCGCTTCACATGGTCGGAGAGGGTCGGGCCGGGAATGAACAGCGTTGCCATCCACGGCCGTTCGGCCTCCGGGTCGGCGTCCACGACGGACGCGGTGAACGCCCCGCTGACCCGCCGCGCGGCCGCCACCTCCTGCCGGAAACGGCCCCTGAACTCGGGATCGCGGGCGAACTCGGCGTGCACGACCTTCACCGCGAGCTGCCGGCCCGACGTGCTCCGCGCCAGATGGACGACGCCCATCCCGCCCGCGCCGAGGCAGGACTCGAGACGGTAGTGACCGGCGTACTCGGGAAGGTCCGCTTCCGCGCCCGCTCCGGTGTTCCTGCGTGGCGCCATGGGACCACCCCCGTGCTGTTCGTCCGCGCGCGCGACGCTCGGAGCCTAGTCGATGGTGCGTACGAGACAGAGGCGACTTGCTGGCACTCACGTGCGAATCGTGGAGGGGTGTTTCGTGGCATCTTTTATGGGAATCAACGGAACCCCATGAACGTCATGGGGTTCGACGGGGGAGGGTCATCATGTCTGTCGACCGTGCGGAAGCGGTGGAGGAAGCCGGGGAAGGCGCCGAGCCGGAGGCGCTCGTCGCGGCCACCACGCTGCACTACTACGCGGTGGCGCCGGGCGTCCGCCTGAACGTGCGCAGCGGCCCCGGCACCAGCTACAGCCTGGTGCGCACGCTGGCCGAGGGCGCCTCGGTGCCGATCTACTGCCAGACGCCGGGCACGAGCGTCGCCGGCTACTACGGCACCTCGAACATCTGGGACAACATCGGCAACGGCGAGTTCGTCTCCGACGCGTATGTGCACACGGGGAGCGACGGCTACGTGGCGAGCCGCTGCGGTTAGCCGTCCGGCGGTTCGCCGTCCCGTCCGGGACCGGGACCACGGGGCCCGGTCCCGGCCCCGGTCCCGGTCCCGGTCCCGGCCCGGCCGGGGGTGGTGGGTGTCGGTGGTTCGGGGGCCGCGGCTCCGTCGTGGTTGTTCGCGCAGTTCCCCGCGCCCCTTCCAGGGGCTTCGGGCTGTGCGCCCCGGAAGGAGCGCGGGGAACTGCGCGACCAGCTGAGACGGGCCCGCACTCGGACCTGGGCCGGGAGCCCCGTTCCTTCTGGCCGGGGACCGGGCCCGCGGACCCGGCCAGCCATAATCGACGGGTGAGCGACGAACACGGCACCCCGGACGACCCCCCGGGCACGCGCGGCCCCCGCCCCGAGCCCCTCCGCTTCTTCGGCACCACCTGGGTCGAGCGCGACAACGGCTACGCCCTCCGCCGGGCCGGCGTGGCCGCGGGCGCGCTGGTCGCCGTCGTCGTGTCCTGCCTGGTGCTGCGCTTCGCGTACCAGGGCCTGGAGATCGCCGACATCGGCACCTTCGTCTCCGTACTGGTCGTCGGCATGTTCGCGATCTGCAGCGCGCTCGCGTTCGGCCACACCTGGGAGAGCTTCCGCAAGCACCCGGACCCCGAGCGCCAGTCGTCCCTGCGCGGCCTGCTGGCCATCGGATTCGTCGGCTCGCTTGCCGCGTACTTCGTCCGCTCCCTGACCGAGGCCCCTGGCGAGGGGCTGTACCGCAGCGAGTACGAGACCGCCCGCGCCGAGCACGCCCGCCGCGCCTCCCGCCGCACCGGCAACCCCTCGAAGAAGCGCCGCCGCGCCTGACCGCCAAAGGCTCCGCCGGGCCGAAGCCCCGGCAAAATCCCCCGCCGTGCACAGCCCCCGGGGCCACCATGGCCTCATGACCACGACTCCGCAGCCGTCCCACAGCGCCCGCGCCCACTCCTTCAACGCCGCGGCGGCCCAGTACGCCGCGAACCGCCCCTCCTACCCGCCGGCCCTCCTCGACGCGGTGGAGGAGCTCGCCGGCCGGCCGCTCGCCGGAGCCCGGGTGGTCGACGTGGGCGCGGGGACCGGGATCGCCACGGGGCTGCTGCACGCGCGGGGTGCCGACGTCGTCGCCGTGGAGCCCGGCGAGGGCATGGCGGCCGAGTTCCGGCGCATGCTCCCCACCGTGCCGGTGGTCCGCGGCGTCGGCGACGCGCTGCCCCTCGCCGACGCCAGCGCCGACCTCATCACCTACGCCCAGGCCTGGCACTGGACCGAGCCCGCCCGCTCCGCGCCCGAGGCGCTGCGCGTGCTGCGGCCCGGCGGGGCGCTGGCCCTGTGGTGGAACACCGACGCGCGCGGGGTGCCGTGGACCGCGGCGCAGGCGGACCGTATCGGCCGCCGCTTCGGCGCCAACCCGGCCGTCGAGAAGAACGGGAGCGGGGCCCGCGTCGCGCTCGCCGACCCGACGGGCCTGCTCGACTTCGTCCGCCGCACCGTCCGGTGGAGCCGCACCGTGCCGATCGACACGCACCTCGCGAACATCGGCAGCCATTCCATGTTCCTGATCCAGGAGGAGGCGGAGCGGACCGCGTTCCTCGCCGAGGAGCGCGAGCACGTCCGCGAGGTCTTCCCCGACGGCATGGTCGAGGAGATGTACGACGTACAACTCCTCGTGGCCCTCGCCCCCTGACCCCCAGCCCCCTCCGGGGCGCGGGGAACTGCGCGAGCAGGTCCCACCGACCCGCGGCCGCGCACCGAGCCTGTTCCCCCTGCGGGCACGTCGCGGCCGGCCGCGCGGTTCCCGCGCCCCCAGGGCGGGTCGCCAGGTCCTCGGGTGTGCAGCCCCCGCCGGTCGTCAGGTCCTTGGGCGTTCAGCCCCCGCCGATCGTCAGGTCCTAGGGCGTTCAGCCCCAGCCGCCCCCAGGCCCACGCACCCACGCCGACCCACGTGATCCCGACCCCGGTCGGCCCTTGACGCCCCACCCCCGCCCGAGCAGTATTCATCGCATGATGAATTCACTGTCCGCGGACAGCCCCCCGGCCGTCCACGCCGCCGGACTCACCGTGGTCCGCGGCAGCCGTCAGGTCCTGAAGGGCCTCGACTTCACCGTCCCGCGCGGCCGGATCACCGGCCTCCTCGGACCCTCCGGCTGCGGCAAGACGACCCTGATGCGAGCGATCGTCGGCACCCAGGCGAACGTCGGCGGCACCCTGGAGGTCCTCGGCAGCCCCGCGGGCGACGCGAGCCTGCGCACCCGGATCGGCTACGTCACCCAGGCCCCGTCGGTCTACGACGACCTGACCGTGCGTCAGAACCTGGAGTACTTCGCCGCGATCCTGCACCCCGGCCGCGCCCTCGCCGACCACCGCCGGGCCGACGTCACCCGGGTCATCGAGGACGTCGACCTCACCAGCCACACCCACGCCCTCGCCGGGAACCTCTCCGGCGGCCAGCGCAACCGGGTCTCCCTCGCGGTCGCCCTGCTCGGCGCGCCCGACCTGCTCGTCCTCGACGAACCCACCGTCGGCCTGGACCCCGTGCTCCGCCGCGACCTCTGGAACCTCTTCCACGACATCGCCGCCGACCGCGGGGTCACCCTGCTCGTCTCCTCCCACGTCATGGACGAGGCCGAGCGCTGCCACCGCCTGCTCCTCATGCGGGAGGGCCTGTTCCTCGCTGGGGGCACCTCCCGGCCGGAGGCCGGGGGAGACACCCCGGACGCCCTGCGCGCCCTCACCCCCGCCGGCACCGTCGAGGCGGCCTTCCTGCACCTGGTGGACGAGGCGGCCGCCGCGTCCCGCGCCAAGGAGACGACGACCCGATGACCACCACCGCGCCCACCCCGGCCGCACCCGCCGTTCCCACCCCGCCCGGCGGCGCGCTCACCCTCTCCCGCACCACCGCCACCGCGGCCCGCGTACTGCGCCAGCTGCGCCACGACCCGCGCACCATCGCGCTGCTGATCGTGGTCCCCTGCCTGCTGCTGGTCCTGCTCCGGTACGTCTTCGACGGCAGCCCGCACACCTTCGACAACATCGGCGCCTCGCTGCTCGGCATCTTCCCGCTGATCACGATGTTCCTGGTGACGTCCATCGCCACGCTGCGCGAACGCACCTCCGGCACCCTGGAGCGGCTGCTCGCCATGCCGCTCGGCAAGGGCGACCTCATCGCCGGCTACGCCCTCGCCTTCGGCACCCTCGCGGTCATCCAGTCGGCGCTCGCGACCGGCCTCGCGGTGTGGGCCCTCGGCCTCGACGTGCTGGGCTCCCCGTGGCTGCTGCTCCTGGTGGCGCTGCTCGACGCGCTGCTCGGCACCGCGCTCGGCCTCTTCGTCTCGGCGTTCGCCGCCTCGGAGTTCCAGGCCGTCCAGTTCATGCCCGCGGTGATCTTCCCGCAGCTGCTGCTGTGCGGCCTGTTCACCCCCCGCAGCAACATGCACCCGGTCCTGGAGGCCATCTCCGACGTGCTGCCGATGTCGTACGCCGTCGACGGCATGAACGAGGTGCTCAAGCACACGGACATGACGGCGGTCTTCGTCCGGGACGTGCTGATCGTGGCCGGTTCCGCGCTGCTGGTCCTCGGCCTCGGCGCCGCGACCCTGCGCCGTCGCACCCCCTGAACCCGCGGCCCCCGGAACCGCCGGCCCGCCGACCGTCCCAAGCCCGCCGGCCGTTCCCTGCCCGCCCGCCGTCCCACGTCCCGCCAGCCGGACACCTCCCCCCGGCCCCCGCGCGCCGGTGCCAGACTGAACCGCATGACCCAGAAAGTGGCAGTTCTCGGCACCGGCAAGATCGGCGAAGCCCTGCTCAGCGGGATGATCAGGGGCGGCTGGGCCCCCGCCGACCTCCTCGTCACCGCGCGCCGCCCCGAGCGGGCCGAGGAGCTCCGCGCGCGGCACGGCGTCACCCCGGTCACCAACGCCGAGGCCGCCAAGAACGCCGACACCCTGATCCTCACGGTCAAGCCGCAGGACATGGGCGCCCTGCTCGACGAGCTCGCGCCGCACATCCCGGCCGACCGCCTGGTCATCAGCGGAGCCGCCGGCATCCCCACCTCGTTCTTCGAGGAGCGGCTCGCCGCGGGCACCCCGGTCGTCCGCGTCATGACGAACACCCCCGCCCTGGTCGACGAGGCCATGTCCGTCATCTCGGCCGGCACCCACGCCACCGCCGAGCACGTCACCACCGCCGAGTCGATCTTCGGCGCGGTCGGCAAGACGCTCCTCGTCCCGGAGTCGCAGCAGGACGCGTGCACCGCGCTCTCCGGCTCGGGACCGGCGTACTTCTTCTATCTCGTCGAGGCCATGACCGACGCGGGCATCCTGCTCGGCCTGCCCCGCGACAAGGCCCACGACCTGATCGTCCAGTCCGCGATCGGCGCCGCCACCATGCTCCGCGACAGCGGCGAGCACCCGGTCAAGCTCCGCGAGAACGTCACCTCGCCCGCGGGCACCACCATCAACGCCATCCGCGAACTGGAGAACCACGGCGTGCGCGCCGCCCTCATCGCCGCGCTGGAGGCCGCCCGCGACCGCAGCCGCGAGCTGGCCACCGGCAAGAAGGACTGAGTCGGCCGCCCCCGGTGAGGCCCGTCCCCACCGGGGGTCCGCGCGCCTACCGGACCGCGCCCGCCACCTCCCCGCCGGGCGCCGGCACCTCGGCGGGTGCGGGCTCCTCGGCCACGGCGGGCAGCAGCCCGATCGCCCGGTAGGCGGCGTCGACGGTCGGCCGGGCCATGCCCCGGGCCCGCGCGGCACCCTCGCGCAGCACCCCGTCCACATAGGCCGGATCGGCGCACAGCGCCCGATGGCGTTCCTGGAGCGGCCGCAGCACGTCCACGACGGCGTCCGCCGTGTCTTTCTTCAGAGCGCCGTACGACGAGTAGTCCGCGCTCAGCCGCTCCGGGTCCGCGCCCGTGCACGCGGCGAGGATCTCCAGCAGATTGGTCACCCCGGGCCGCCCGGCCCGGTCGTACACGACCTCGCCCGCGCTGTCGGTGACGGCCCGCATGACCTTCTTGCGCACCGCGTCCGGCTCGTCGAGCAGATAGACGATGCCCGGCCCGGAGTCGTCCGACTTCCCCATCTTCGAAGCCGGCTCCTGGAGGTTCATCACCCGCGCCGCCACCGTCGGCAGCGTGGCCCGCGGCACCACGAAGGTGTGGCCGTAGCGCTGGTTGAACCGCACCGCGAGGTCCCGCGCCAGCTCCACGTGCTGGGCCTGGTCGTCGCCGACGGGCACCTCCCCGGCGCCGTACGCCAGGATGTCCGCCGCCATCAGCACCGGATACGTCAGCAACGACAGCCGGACGCTGCCGCCCCGCTCCCGCTCCCGCGCGGCCTTCTCCTTGTACTGGATCATCCGCCGCATCTCGCCGTCGGTGGCCACACACTCCAGGACGTACGACAACCGGGCGTGCTCGTCGACATGGGACTGCACGAACACCGTGCACAACCGCGGATCCAGCCCCGCCGCGAGCAGCAGCGTGGCCGTCTGCCGGGTGAGCCTGCGCAACCGCGCCGGATCGTGGTCCACGGTCATGCCGTGCAGGTCGACCACGCAGAAGACGGCGTCCGAGCGGTGCTGGTCCACCTCGGCCCACTGCCGCATCGCGCCCAGGTAGTTCCCCAGCGTCAGATGCCCGGTCGGCTTGACCCCGCTGAAGACTCGCGTCATGTCTCTTCCACCTCCACGTCGTGGCCGCCGTCCCGGCGGCCGGCCCCGGAAGCTGGAGGGGGATACGCGAACGGCCGCCGAAGCGGCGGCCGTCTGGTGCATACGTGACTACGGCCGCCGTCAGGCGGCCCACCACAGTTGGGTGCACGTACGCGTCGTCATGCGGTCCACGGTACGCCCGGAGGGGGTCCTTCCGCCGGAGGTTGACACACCCCACGCCGATCCGTAGTGTTCTCCGAGTTGTCCGACGTGAGCACCGACTCCGGTCGGCCCCGGACAGCCATTCCGCACCACCTCCTCTACACCGACTGCTGTCGATCCGGCTGCCGTCGTTTTATTGGCGTGTGTATTTGCGAAATGAGGAATCCGCGTTCGAAAGGACGCAGGCCGCCGATTAGCGCGGGGGCCGGGAATCCGCTAAAGTCTCACTCGTCGGAACGGCCGAGAGGCCGGGAAGACAAGCCCGCCGACAGGGAATCGGACGCCGAAAGAGTCTGATAGAGTCGGAACCGCCGGAAAGGGA